>CAYVNP010000018.1:36109-67699 GCA_964452905.1 uncultured Bacteroidales bacterium | reverse complement strand
GCTACGGTTGTCACTGTGCCATTCACTGTCAGTGTTTTGCCTGATGCGACAACAATACTACCGATGACATTCAAACTTTTACAGGTAGCATTTGCTGCTGCAGTTACTGAATGTCCTGCTGCGATTTCAACATCATCGTAGGTTCCCGGTACTAACCCATCCACCCATGTTGAGCCGTCACCCCAGTTTCCTGAAGAAGCACTGACAATGCTGCCTGCATCAAGAACATTTACAATAACATCAATGGAGTTTGAACAATTGTTGGCATCTGTCACAGTAACGGAATAGAATTGAGTAACTTCAGGAGTAACAGTAATCGGGTTAATATTTTGAGTAGTACTCCATGAATAGCTGGTTCCACCTGATGCTTCCAGTATTGCACTATTGCCTAAACGTATTGTTTGATCATCCCCTGCGCTTGCAGATGGTAAAGAATTTACAACAACTTCAACACTGGAAGTATTACTGCAACCAATACCATTAGTTACTGTTACAGTATAGGTTCCTGACATTGCTGTCGTAACATTTGTTCGGGATGGATTTTCAACATTGCCCGGTGAAAATGAATTTGGTCCCGCCCAATTGTAGGTAGTCATACCGGCAATACCACTACTCAATGACAAGGTGGTTCCGGCACAAACAGGTGAATTCGAAGTTACTGATGGTGATGGTGGGGCAATTACGCTGACAGCAACTGAACTGGAAGCTGAACATCCTTTACTGTCAGTTACAGTAACAGTATAAGTTGTATTATCTAGAATAGTTGCTGATGGTGTAGCGTTGTTAGTTGGTGAAGCACCCGTTGACCATGCGTACGTATAAGGTGTTGTTCCACCACTTGCATTTGCACTCAAATTAACGGAAGCGTTATAACAAGCGCTGGCAGCTGATGACTGTGCATTAGCTGAAGGTGGGGTAGCTGTAATTTCAATGGCACCCATATCCTGAGGAGTACTTCTGTTCGTGTTAGTAATATCCACTGTAACAAGTCCTGCTACTCCACTGTTTGAAGCCGGTGAACATGCTGCAAGACTGAGGTCTCCGGTGGTTGGGCTGTTATACAACGGATTACCACTTTTTGATGAGCCGTCATGAGTATAGCCGGCATTTTTCCAGTTAGAAAGAGCAGGATAAGTAGTATTTGCATTACGAGCGCAATTTCCACTTGGGGAATAATACAAATTATAATCGATCGTATAGGCCGTATTTGCAGCACCAAAATCTAAACAATAACTGCTGGCACCATATACAGAGAATATATTATTTTTTAATGTCATTGTTCCACAGCAAGTAGTAGCTAATAAACCGGTCGTTTTACAGTAAATGGAATTGTTATTAATTGTGGCTGTTCCACCTGCCGAACTAAAATAAATTCCATTAACAAAGTTTGCAATGTAGTTGTTGGTGATTGTTAAATTTGGAATATATGGCGTAATATTGATGCCATACGTTGCTTCAGCGCCATTGACACCTAAAATTCTATTTTGAGTAATAGTAATATTGCCACCGGCTTCAGCCTGATTTGAACCAATTGCGGCAGAACCAACAGCAGAATTCGTATTTGTGATCGTATTGCCCGAAATCAAGCAGTTGTTCGTACTGTTAAATAAATAGATTGTTGCAGTAGCTGCTCCGCTTGAGGTAATATCGCAATTCAATATTTGATCATAACTCGTTTGATAAAGTTGAAAAGCATATTGACCAGCAGGAGCTGTGATTTTCATATCTCTAAAGGTGATATAATTTCCACCTGTCTGGAAAGGATAAAAAACATAACCTGAAGTGCTTGTTATAAGAGTTTTTGAAGAACCTGCACCCATGATAACAAGATTTCCGGTAGCTGCACCCATGTCACCATTAAAAGTTACTTGTGTCCAAGAATAAGTCCCATTATCAATCTTAACGGTATCTTTCGTGGTAAGAACATAAGAGTCTAAAACATTTTGCAAAGTCAGCTTGGGGGTACTCTTTGATTTGCCGTCGTTTGAATTATTTCCAACAGCTGTACACCAAGTATCACCGGTTGTAGAAGCATCATTAACATAATACACCTGAGGTGTTAACACAGTGACAGACACAGTACCTGTGTTCGTACAACCATAAGCATTGGTGACAGTAACAGTATAAGTTCCCGCATCGGCTGTTTGTACATTTGTTCTGGATGGGTTTTGTACATTACCGGGTGCAAAGCTATTCGGTCCTGCCCAGTTATAGCTGGTTGCAGCAGTACAGGTGAGATTTAATGTGCCACCTTGGAGTACAGGACTATTACTGCCTACGGTTGGTGCAGTAGATGTAGTTGTTTTTGTGATTACTACGCTCGATGTAGCAGTAGATGCTGATGCATCTGTAACAGTGACAGTATATGTAGTGGTAGTAGTAAGTGATGCAGTAGGATTCGCTGAAGTAGAACTAAATCCACCAGGATTGGAAGACCATGAATAGGTATAAGGTGTTGTTCCTCCAGTTGCTACAGGAGTTGCTCCTAATGTGAAAGGTTCATTGGAACATACAGATTTAGCACTACCTGCATTAGCTGTAGGTATTGCACCAATAGTAATTGTAACTACTTTGGTATCGGTACAGCCACTTCCATCTGTTATTGTAACAGAATAGTTTCTTGTAGCTTGTGGTGCTGCGTTAATAGCTGCAGTCGTTTCACCAGTGCTCCATATATAACTTGCTCCACCTGTTGCTGTAATAGTTGTATAATTTAACACCTCTATTCCACTAATAGTAGGATTATCAGTTACTCCAACGCCTGCCATTACTAAAGTGCCTGTAGCAGTTGTTGTTGCAACTGTTTCACGTATTATACCAGCCTTAAAACCAACTTGCGACCAAATATCAAGGTTAGGAAAAGCCCGAACACCATTAATATTCCAATAAAATATCCTTTTGCCTGCGGAAGTAAAATAGTCTTCAATAAAATGAAAACGAATAAAATAATTAGTGCTATTGCTTAATCCGGCAGATGTAGGTATTGTATATGCATTCGCAGCACCCCAAGTTAAAGTAGAATAAACAAGTGCAGGCGCTGGGTCAAGTAATCCTGTCATAGTAATACCCGTTCCGCCTGGGCCTCCATCACTTCCACTAACCTTATAAGGTGTCCCAGCTAGCCAAGATCCTTGTGCAGCACCACTACAATTAATTTTTAATTTGACAGGATTGGCAATTGTTTGATTACTAATTGCAGGTGCTGAGAATGAACATGAAACAAAAGGTGTAAATGTTTGTTGTGTACCATAAGTTGATCCAACCGAGTTAGTGGCATACGCCTTATAATATATCGGCGTACCATTGGTTAAACCGGTGAGCCCATGGGTTATATTACCAGTATAATCGGTAGTTCCTTTTTGCACTTTTGTTCCAGCACCAGGTGGCGTAAAATTATTAGATGTACTCCAATAAAAGCCATAGTCCGTTAAAGCTGCACCACCATTTGATGATATATTGCCATTCATAGTGCCAACACCATTACCAACACCTGTTGCTGCGGTTGTAGTTAGTGCAGGCGCAGTTGCGGCACAAGTTGCAGCCCAATTAATATCTCTAGGAGGATCAAATCGTTTTTCTCCAGGCATCATTATAAAAATAGTTGCTACATAAACCGTAGGTGCAGAAGCAGAAGTAAAAGTACAACTTAAAGTTTTTTTATCAGGACTAAATGTTAAACATGCACCAATATTATAACCACCAGGGTTACAATAAATATTTGCATTACTTACACTAGTCATTGCAATAGTACTTTCCAATTTATATTGATAAGAAGTTCCACCAAGTGATTTGCAGGTAAACTTAAGAGTAGTAATACCATCCGTAGCAGTAATTGTTGTAGCACAATAATTTGTCAATGCCTTCAATTGACCTGTTGACAGTAACAGAAAAATAACAGGCAATACGAAGCGTACCAACTGTTTCATCCAGGAAAGAGTAATTTTTTTCATAGATTTTTGATTTTAGTTATTAATAAAATTAGTATATGTTTAGGGAAATAAAATTCTAAATTACAAAGTTTTTTGATATAAAAAAATATTTTTTAAAGTTTTTTAAAAAATTATAGTCAAATGTACAATAAGTGAATTTATTTCATCATTCAAAACACCTGAATAATATATAATATAGTCTTGTTTCATGCAGTGTTAAATCATTTTATGATATTTGTCAATTAATTATTTTTAACCCATATGCTATTGAAATTGCAAGTAATTGATTCGTATTGTCATATTGAGACTTCGGCGTGAGCTCAGTCGAACGCTTGTCGAAATATGACTGGCTCAGTCTGACAATCAACGATAGATGTTTTAATAACATAACGGTTTATTTTCATTTAAATCGTTTGAATTTTTTATTATAAATGGTTAAAACAACAATAAGTATATGCAATTTATTAATTTAAATATTTATTTTCATGAGAGTTTATATCTCGGATAAACTATTTTATATTTAAGAATATTAACACTACCAAACTACCAGAAATAGAACGCTGATGACGCTGATTATTATGATTCATTATGATTTTTCAAGTTTCAAAACGTAGTATTTAAATTCTAGTTTTTCATAAGTATAATTTCAAATCAATTTCTTTGTCATCATATTAAATTTTTTCAGCAATAACAGAATATTTAAAATCTTCAGCGTTTATCCTATTTATCTGCGTCATCAGCGTTCTATTGAAATATATAATTACAAAAATCATATTCGGTATATTATCTATTGAATGCTTTATCGTATCAACGTAATCAATCCTTGTTCTTTCACCGTTTCATTGGACGTGTTGATCCCATTGAAGATAAACACATAATTTCCTTCGGGTTGTTCCACCCCTTTGTATTTTCCATCCCAACTCACAGTCTGTGATTCGGAAGAAAAAATCAATAGTCCCCATTGATTATAAACATCCAGATGCATGCTTTTGATTTCACCCATTACGGAAAGCAGATCATTATTCCCATCGCCATTGGGTGTAAATGCAGAAGGTATCCAGATAAACTGACGTTTATGAATGATCACATAATTCTTTTTTGTAATGGTATCCAGACAATTCTTTGCGCTTGAAATGATCAATGAAACGGAATATAATCCGGTATCCGTATAAATATGTTGTGTGGTCATTTGTCCGGCATTGTAAAGTCCGTCGCCAAACCTCCAGATGGTTGAATTCACATTAACGGCATTTAATATCGTGAAACTTATCTGGACACCGGTTGTTGTTTCAGCCGGGTCGGCAATGAAATCGGCAGATGGTATCGGATTGACCGTAACCACTGTTTGTCCGGATGCAGTGCATTGATCGCTGTTGGTGATGGTCAATGAATAGGTTGTTTGTATGGTCGGATTTACTTTTATGGTTGGCAAGGTATCATTTGTACTCCATCGGTATTTCCCCTGTCCCTGCACGGCTTGTAGCAGTTGCGATTGTCCCAGACAAATATCCTGATCAGGTACGGTTGCATTGGGGATGGAATGAAATTTAATATTGACCTCATCGGCAGATGCAGGACAAGGACTGTTAGAGGTTGTCCATCGTAAGGTGTAGAGCATATCCTGTACTCCATTAAATGCAGATGTTGAAAAGTTCGGATCACCCAACGTTCCTCCTGTTCCATTGACAATGCTCCATGCACCGGTGCCTACCGCAGGACTATTAGCTGAAAGCGTTGTTGAGGTCTGTCCGCACATAGCTGCATTGACCTGATCATTCCCTGCATCGGCTGTGGTTGGAACATCTTTAAATTCAACGGTCACATCGCTGCTGGTGGGTGAACAAGGCGAAACAGTGATTGTCCATTTGAGAATATAAGTACCGAACGCATCAGCAACAAATGAAGAAGCATTACTTGCTGCATTTGAGAATGTGCCTGTACCGCCAGAGACAATGCTCCATGCGCCTGTGCCTGGTGATGGTGAGTTCCCTGACAAGGTTACGTTTTTACCGCACACGGTCTGGTCTTGTCCTGCATCAGCATTTATAATTGATTGTTTGAATTCAATATTCACATCAGAGGTAGTGGCTGTACACGGTGGGTTGGAGATAGTCCAGCGTAATTTATAGCTTCCTAAAGCATCAGGTGTAAACGAAGATGTATTGCTTGCCTCATCCGAGAATGTGCCTGTACCACCTGATACGATTGTCCATGCGCCTGTGCCACTTGTGGGTGTATTCCCTGCCAATGTGAAGTTTGTTCCGCAAACAATTTGATCACTTCCTGCAGCGGCTGTGGTAGGTACATCTTTAAATTCAACCGTTACATTGCTACTCGTAGGTGAACAAGGCGAAACAGTGATGGTCCATTTGAGTATATATGTTCCGAACGCATCGGCAACAAATGAAGAAGCATTGTTCGCTGCATCTGTGAATGTTCCTGTACCACCGGAAACAATGCTCCATGCCCCTGTGCCGGGTGAAGGAAGGTTTCCAGCAAGGGTAACATTTTTACCGCACAAGGTCTGATTCTGTCCTGCATCAGCAGTCACGGTGGATTGTTTGAATTCAATATTAACATCGGCTGCAGTGGCTGTACAGGGGGGATTGGAGATCGTCCAGCGTAATTTATACGTTCCTAACGCATCGGGTGTAAACGTGGATGTGTTGCTTGCCACATCGGTAAATGTTCCTGTACCTCCAGAAACAATACTCCATGCGCCTGCGCCACTTGTGGCTGCATTGCCTGCTAAGGTATAGTTTGTTCCGCACACAATCTGATCTGAACCGGCATTGGCAGCAGTGGGTGTTTGTTTGAATTCAACCGTCACATCGCTGGTGGTGGCTGTACACGGTGGGTTGGAGATAGTCCAACGTAACGTATAAATACCGTAAGCATCCGCAGTAAAGGAGGATGCATTGTCTGAAGCATTTGAAAAGGTACCTGTACCGCCTGAAACAATGCTCCATGCGCCTGTACCTGGAGAAGGAAGGTTGCCTGCCAGTGTTGCATTTTTTCCGCACACAGTCTGTGCCGGTCCTGCATCGGCGATGGTGGGTGGTTTTTTAAAATCAATGGTTACGTCGCTGCTGTTGGTTGCACACGGCGGATTGGTGATGGTCCAGCGTAATTTATAGGTTCCTGAAGCATCAGGAGTAAAAGTTGAAGTGTTGCTTGCAGCATCTGAAAAAGTGCCTGTACCGCCAGTAACGATGCTCCATGCACCTGTGCCGGGTGTCGGGTCATTGCCTGCAAGAGTTACATCTACGGCACACAGGTTTTGATCACTGCCGGCATTGGCTTTAATATCAGGTATTACAGAAACAATAACATCACTTTTATCAGTACAGGATGTACTGCTATTTGTAACAGTAACCGTATACATAGTAGTTTCAGTTGGTTTTACCGTATTTTGAGCAGTCAACACTGAATTACTCCATGAATAAGTATCGCCACCTGATGCCGTAAGTTCTGTTGATGTTCCGGCACATATTTCAATATCACTTCCGGCAGATGCAGTTGGATTGGTTACTGTATTCAATAAAACAGTATTTGTTTGAGCTTTACATGTCGTTGGATCAACAGGGTCTGTGATCACCACATAGTAATTTCCGTTTTGTGTTGCTGTGTAAGTATTCAAGGATGATGCTGCCTGCACGGAAATACCATTCCTAAAGAATTCATATTGAAACGAAGCAGAGCCGGAATTTGAAACAGTAGCAGTGAGTGTTTTGCTTATGCTTGTTCCTGTGCAAAAATTAAAGGGTCCGGCAGGTGAAAGCGCCGGAGTTGCAGGGGGTGTACAAACCACTGCGCATTTTTTTATTGCTCTTACAGGCATCCTGTCACATAAAGGTAAAGTATGCAAACGCCAGTTGAACAGACCCGGATAAACAGTTGGCGCCTGAGAACCGTCTAAAGTTATTAGAGGAGAATTATTAGGATATGTAATAAATCCGCCTCCATTATATCGTAATGTGCCGGTACCCGGGTTGATCCCTACAAGTGGAAAAATACTGATCTGGTATTGATGACCAGCAATCAATGAATATCCGAGAGTTACATCAATATATCTTTCTCCTAAGGGTTGCGCTGGCATCATTTTAGAATCTTTCGTATAATCAGTTCCGGTCGTTTTATCAACAAAATTTATCCGAAAATTATATGAACCTGTATTCTGTACAAAATAAACCTTCACAGCTATAGTATCCAGTGTGGAATTTTCTTTAGCTGTAAATGAAATAAAATTCTGAGTAGGAAAATTGTTAACGGTTTTATCGCTGCCGGCCCATGTATTATCATTTAATAAACCAGCTTTAAATTGTATCTCTGTGGTATCCTGAACATAAAAAGTTTTTGTATCTGAAAGACCGGTTGCCAGAAATGAACTTCCTTTGCCCACTGCATTTCCGCCTGTAGCTGCATCCCACCATTTATACTTTCCGCTTCCGCTGATAGACAATGTTGCAGTTGTAGCAGGAGGACAGAAGGTAGCATCCTGCGGAATAGGCATACTCGATGTTATGATAATGCTATCCGTTCCATTACATAGTCCTGCTACCTTATCAACGACGACCACCTTGTACTTACCGGCTTGTGTAACTCTTAGTGTTGTTCCGGTTTCACCGGGGATATCAACACCATTTTTTTTCCAGGTGATTTGAAAATTTGCGGGAGAAGAGATTCCTGTACTTAATATTGTTGTAGGCGGGCTGCATAAATTTAAATCAGGACCAAGATCAACAAAATAATTTGCAACCACTTTCACTTGTGTTTGATTGACACACGTTAACGAATCAACACAAACAGTATATATTCCTGTTTGTGTAATGTTTGATAGAATATTGGTTGTGTTGGATAATTGAACATTCTCTTTAAACCAGGTAAATTTCGTGGGTGCTACATCCTGTAAATTTGAATTTAAGCTGATCATTCCACCACCACTGCAAAGGGAAAGAGAATCACTGCCGAAATTAGCTTTGGGACCTGCAACAACATTGGCACAACTATTAATAAATGAAATTTCATCTACGGCAAAATCATTACCGCCGGCGCCAAAATGCAAAGGATTGTAATCACTTAAGCGGATGGTGGCAGAAGTATTCGTGCCTGCATTCCATGTTTCATACACTTGTTCCCACACACCAACTGCGGGTGCCGTCTGACTTGGACCTAATGGTGTCCAGGCAGGATCATTATTCCCTTTGATCTGAAACTGCAACTGGCAACGTTCTCCAGCGGATAATGAAGTGAGCCATGCCGAAAAATAATAGGTCTGCCCTGAAAGTACGGTTATTGTTTGTTCCCAGCATACAGCATCCACCAGATTGGCAGCATCCAGCATAAGCATTTTGGTACCATGATGAGGATAAACAGCTTTTGGAAATCCATAATTAAAAGTTAGGGAACTATACCCTATATAATAATATTCCTGACCTGAATAAGGCAATCCTGCACCTTCAAAATTTTTATGGGTGCCGAAAGTTGATGTTCCATCATTTCCGTTTTCAAAATCACCGTTCACTACAGCTTCAGTTCCTGCAGATTTAGGGCATAACTGACCATAAGATGGAAAATGGATTGCAACTGAAATAAAAAAAGCAAAAAAGAAAATTGAAGTTGTTTTTTTGATAGGTTTTGTCATATAAATGAAGTTTTAATATGATTATTTTAATTAGTTTAATTAAATGATTATTGTATAAAGATTTTTTGAATATTATTTTCCTGTTGGGTAGATAATTTTATTACATACAATCCTGATGAAATATTTAACTTGCTGTAATTTATTTCGTCTGAATAGTCACCTGTGGTCAGTTTCCCTTTATTCAGTGTATAAATTATTTTTCCGGTAAGATCATACATTGAAATAGTCACCCTTTCATCAGATAAAATAGAATAATTCAGTTTGATCATTTTTTCAGAATTATTTTGTTGAACACTGAACGCTGGATGTTTATTGTTTTTCATTTCATTTGCAGAAAGAATAGTCAAATTGCACAAACTAACATTATCAATAAAAATAGTTGAAACCGCCTGACCAAAATTAAACCCGATTCGGGCGATGGTATCTGTGTTATAGGTCATGGTGAAATCATAGGTAAATGTTTGTTTCTGTGTAGTAAGCGAAGCAGCTTTGAGCAGATAATTTGTCCATGGATTTTTATTCAAACCGGCAAAAACCTCAATATTTCTGTTGGCACTTGAATATGCATCAAAACTTACTCTATACAAATTTCCTTTTTCAATCCGCAGGTTTGTTTGCAAGCTTTGAATGCTCCATGTATAGACGCCTTTGTTGGTCATTTGAATTTTTAATTCTCCATTAGCGACCGAAGTAGCTGCCTGACTTCCATCATTTGTTACCATCATCCAATTATCCAATCCGGAAGAAAAGTTGCCATTCAGCACCCGTTCACAGGTAGAAACAAAATTGGCTTTTATGTGAAGATCCTTATAAACAGTGATGTTTAAAGGATTGTCGGTATTGTTGGAAACACCTGTTTCCTGTATGGTCCAGTTAGCAAAACGATATCCTTCATTGGGTATAGCGGTTATTTTCAGTGGAGTAGCAGATGGATAAGTTACCTGTTGCGGGTCGGAGGTAACTGACCCATTGCCATCGGTTGTAAGAGTAACCGTATAAGGTCCGGGAGAAGCCTGCCATTCATACACACGCACATAATCAACATACATTTTTTGCGGGAAAATGGAATTGTCAATTCCTTGTGATCCGCCCCACGTGCCGCCAAACGCAATGTTAAGGATTAAAAAGAAACGTTTGTCAAAGGGCCAGACTTTGGAGTTACTGGCTTCTTTGGTGAATGTAAATTCTTTTACATCATCCACAAAAAAATCAATGTGGTCAGCAAACCATTCCATGGCATAAACATGATAAACGGAATAAGGTGTGATAACAGTTTCATTTGCACTTTTAGCAGTACCAATGGTTGAATTGTATGACTGGGTATGGATGGTATGAAAGATCCTGTTTGGTTCATAACCTACATTTTCCATGATGTCAATTTCACCGCTGTTGGGCCATCCGCCGTAAGCAGCATCTGTGGGCATCATCCAGATGGCAGGCCACATGCCTTTGCCTGTGGGTAATTTGGCTTTTACTTCTATTCGACCATACAACCAATCTCCTTTGAATTTCGTAATTAATCGGGCAGATGAATAATTGCAACCGCCGCTGGCTTCCTTTCTGGCTTCAATCACCAGATTGCCACTCTCAACGCGTGCGTTCTCTAAACGGGAGGCAGTATAGTTTTGCAGTTCATTGTTGTATAGAGCACATCCGGTTTCATAGCTCCATTTTTTTGTGTCAGGTAATCCGGTATAGTCAAATTCATCGGACCAGATCTGGATCCAATTACCCTGAGAAAAGGAATTCAATGTGAGATACAGGAACGGCAAAAGGAAATAAATTTTAAGATACTTTTTAATTGCATTTTGCATCATAGTGTGTTGTGTTACGTATTAATAAATATATATTTTTTGTTTAAATGTTGATCTTTCAGATAAAACGTGGAGCAGATAAAACCCGGGACTGAATCGCTCGGTAGGTATTCTAAAGTTCATAGAATTTTCATTGAATGATTTATATTCATTGATTACCATCCGTCCGGTCATATCATATACATGAATGGATAAATTTTCCGTTTCAGAACCATAAACAGACAAATATAAATTTTTTTCGGAATAATAAATTTTATAGGTGTTTTCAGATTGGTCATTGCAGACAGGATGAAATACATTCAATTGATGTTGTTTGCCATTGAAATCAATTTGTTTAAGGCGATAATAATATTCTTCGGAATTTAATACAGGATCATTGTATATGTAATTAATGAAATGATGACTATTACCTGCGCCTTTAATTTGAGCTACTGAAATAAAATCAAATCCATTGTTGCTTTTTTCTATTTCAAAATAATCATTATCTGTTTCCGATGCTGTGGTCCAACAAATGTGAACAGTTCCTTGTTTACAGAAAGCAGAAGAAGAAACTAGTTCAACAGGAAGTACGGATCCTACTTCATCGGCGCCCATATCATAGGCAGCGCTAAGGAATGGGCGAGGACCATAATCGATATCATCCGGAACAGCGGCAAGAGTGACTCCTTTATCAATAGCAGGGGAACCGGCATTCAGATGAAGATCAAACGTCGTTGCACTGATAAAATTAGGATCGCCGGTTAATGAAGCTCCGTCATGAGAATAACCACCTACATTCTTCCAATTAGTAAGGGTTGCATAAATGGTGGGTAAAGTTAAAACACCCCTTTGAGCACAATAATTTCCATTGGGATAATAATATAAATTGTAATCACAGAGGGGGGTATTAGTAGTCTGAGAACCAAAGTCTATACAAAAGCCCCCGCCACTTGAACCATAAACATAAAAAATATTATTCTTAATACTTCCCGAATAACAACATTCACCTCCGGAAGTTGCATTTGATAAACAAGCTGTCTTGCAATAAAAAGAATTGTTATACATGTTTGTTGTCCCTCCTGTATGTACCATATTAAATCCATTAACAAAGTAAGAAATGAAGTTGTTTTTGATAGTGCATGAAGGAAAATAAGATGAAGCATATATGGCAGAGTTTGGTTCAGAACCATTTACTCCATTAATTTTATTATAGGTGATGGTAATATTATTTCCGGCTTCCGGTTGATAAAAATTAATGGCAGCGTTACTTCCCGTAAAATTGATTGTATTACCTGATAATGTTAAGTAGGATACATTGTTGAATAAATAAATTACATTCGTTCTGCTGGAAGAAATAGTACAATTCAATATCTGGATATTTGTGCACGAACCACCCGAAGCACCAAGGTAAAAGGCATCATTGCCGGATGCAGACGCATTACAAGTCATATCTTTAAATGTAATATAACTTCCATTAGGTCCCTGGCAATTAAAAACATCTGCACCGGTGCCGGTGATGACTGTCTTAGCAGCTCCTGCACCTTGTATTATGAGTTGTCCGCTTGAAGTACCATGATCAGTTCCATTGAATGTTATTTGTGCCCATGAATAAATCCCCTTGTCAATTAAAACATAATCATCGGCTGTAAGGGTGTAATCAGTCAAGACTGACTGTAGAGTCAGTTTAGGAGTACTTGGAGAAGTGCCATTGTTCGCATCATTTCCGACAGCCGTACACCAGGTATCACCTGACGTTGAATTATCATTTACATAATATATATTTCCTGATCCTATAAGTACATTGACTGTTCCTGAATTAATACATCCATATGCATCGGTAATGGTTACCGTGTAAGCGCCGGCATTAACCGGTTGAACATTGGTAACGGAAGGATTTTGTAATATGCTGGAAAAACTATTGGGTCCTGCCCAAATCCAACTGCTCGCTGATGAGCAGGTCAGGTTCAATGTGGCTCCTAAGGTTAATGGACTGTTGCTGCCTACAGTTGGGGCAGCAGCAATGTTAGTTAAGGTTTTAACTACATTTGATGAAGCCGTACATCCGTTTTTATCCGTAACAGTCAAGGTATAAGTTGTAGTTGTTGTTAAAGAAGTGGAAGGATTTTCGTCGGTAGAAGCGAAACCTGCCGGGTTTGACAACCAAGCATAGGTATAAGGAGTTGTTCCTCCTGTGGCAGTCGGGCTGCCGCCTAAAGTAAATGGCGCTCCTGAACAAATGGATTGCGGACTGCCTGCGCTTGCTGTTGGAGGAGACACTATTGTAACCACTACAAAATCACTGGCAGAACAATTGTTTGTATTTGTAACAATGACTGTATAAGTTGTAGTAACCGCAGGAGCTACATTGATAGTGGCTGTCGTTTCTAATGTATTCCACAAATAGGTTCCTCCCCCTGTGGCAGTTAATGTTTTACTGCCTTGATTACAACCTGTTACATTTGAACCGGCATCAGCAAGTGGAAGAGCATTGATCGTAATCACCACATTATCACTGGCTGTAGCCGAAGTATTGTCAGTAACGGTAACCGTATATGTATAAATACCGGTAGCAGTGGGTGAAATGATCGGATTGGCGATATTGCCTGATACAGCAGGAGCTCCGGCACTTGATGACCACATATATGATGTATAGGTACCAGAACCTCCTGTAGCAGTTGGACTGCCACCTGTTGTAATGTTGGTTCCATTTAAACAAGTACTTTGGGCATTGCCGGCATCTACAAGTAAGACGGGCATAATCTCAAAGGCACCGATTTCGGGTGGGCTGCTGCGTGTTGACCCGAAAATATCAATGGTGGGTGTCCCGCTTGATGTCCCTTTGTTCTCAGCAGGTGAGCCGGTAACAATAGATAAATTGCCTGTTGTTGGGGAGGTGTAATTTGGATTAGCTGCAGTAGGACTATTATTATCATTGCTGCTGTAAACATTTTTCCAGTTTGTTAAAGCAGCATACGGTATTGTATTTCTGTAAGCACACTTTGAAAGACCGGTATAATAATATAAATTATAATCTAATGGAGGAGAAGATGCATCCGACATATAAACACAATAATAAGTTGCAACACCACCATAAACATAAAAAATATTATTTTTAATAGTTAAGTTAGATGCAGCAGTTAAATCCAAGCATCTCTGCTGACAATAAAATGAATTGTTATTAATGACTGAACCGGCTCCAACAGCCTGTTGACCTGTAATTCCATATTTGAAATTTGAAATATAATTATTGGTAACTGTTAAAATGCCGGAACTACCCAATGTCCAAGATATTCCTGTTCCAGTTGTTGTTCCTCCAGCAGGGTAAATTTTATTTTGAGTGATTGTAATATTCCCTAATGAAGTTGAATGATCGAAAAATATTCCATAAGTTACAGTTGACCCTGTAGATGTAATCGTATTTCCGGATATAGTAATATTGCTGGCGCTACTGTCAATATGAATTCCCATGCCTGCACCATTTATATTGATAATGCAGTTTTTAACTATATTATAATTGCTTTTATCAAAATAAAAAACTTTATTCGCTGCTGCACTGGTTAATTTCATATCCTGAAATGTAATATATTGATTTTTAGTGGATGTCTGCCAAGGAAAATTAAACAATATACCTGAACTGCAAGTAATATCTGTTAGATTGGTTCCTGTTGATCCATGTCCTTGAATAGTAAGCTGACCAGCTGCAGTACCATAGCGGTTTCTTAAATACCAGCTAATACCCGCCCATGAATATGTGCCATAATCTATTCTGATAGTATCATTAGCGGTCAATGTGGTTATAAATTGTAGACAACCGGCTAATGTTAGAAAAGGATTTGTTGTCCCGCCTCTCCCTGCACCATTAGCACCTATTGCAGTACACCATGCCCCAGGCTCTCCTATTGTAGTTGCATCATTTACATAATAAGTAGCTGCCCGTAATGAATTTAATCCCATTACAAAAACAATGATAAATAATATATATCGGATGCCAGGCATTGTAGATTTTTAAAATTCAAGCAACCCACACAAAACATTAAAGTAAAAAGATATCTTCCTTAATCAATCACAATCAATTCGTCAGTCTTCACAAAAATATATTCAAAAAAATGGTAAGTGTTTAATTGGATTTAATATTTAATAAATTTAAATTTAGTTAAGCTGAAATTATTTTGAACAGACAAGATGTAAACACCATTACTAAGATCAGTCATATCAATTGTTACATGTGTTTGGTTTTTTTCTAATGTATGTGATTTAACAAGCATTCCTGAAACAGAATAAATTTCAAGGATACGATTAACCGAACCGGGTTCCAGTTGTATTGTACTGATTCCATTGGTCGGGTTGGGATAAATGGAAATAACTGTTGATGAAATCAATTCGTTAATTTGAACTGCTGCATTATTAACCTTCACTAAATAATCTTCGGTTTCACCGCATCCGCCACCGGCAAAATGGATGCTGTCGCAGGATTTACCGGCAAGTCCGCCACCCACACCGTCATATAACATTCGGATACGCATACGAACTAATCCATTTGCATTAGCAGGGATTAAAATGTTTGCTTTAGCTGTTTTATCAACCAATTGATTTGTTTGATTAGCAACTGCATATTCTTCACCGGCATCTGCAAAACTTCCATTTTGATTCCAGTCAAACCAAGCGTACCTGATCATAGGGGGGGGATTGTCTGCTCGGGAGACGGCAAGGACATAGGTTTGCCCAGCTTCCACTTTGGCTGTGTCTTTTGTATATAAAACAGTGTAGGATTGAGGTTTTGCAGGTGGGGTAACGGTCATTGCCGATTCAGCAGGATAATCAAATCCACTGCCAACCTTGGTTCCAATCAGGTTGCTGAACGTTACGCTGTCAATTTTGAAATTATCTGCCCCATCCCATGAGAATTTGGGCATACAATAGGTTGTGCCCCCTTTTGATTGTATATAGTTTTGGGCATAACCAACAGATGCAAAAAAAATAAGACCAAGTAAATAATTTTTTTTCATGTTTTAAAAAGTTAATTAATAGTTGAGTTTATTATAAAATTTCATCAGCGTATTCTTAATTTTTAATATTCATATTTAAATTGCTTAAATATGATTTTTTAAAATTATAGTCAAATATACAATAAGTATTTTAATCTGCAATTTTTTTTGAAAAAAAAGTTTTAAACATAAAATATTTTTCGAGCTGTTTTTTATCATTACTATTTTTTTAACCCTTAAATAATTCAATAAACATAAACTAAACAGCATTTTGAAAAATAAAAAAATATTTTTTTATTTGCTAATTGTCAAAATAACAATATCTTTGTTTTGAATTTACTTTCTTCGTTCAATTCAATTTTAATTAATTAAATATTTTGAAATTTTTATTTGATAATCCAATTTAATTTATAAAATGAAAAATAGTATGAGTGTAAAATCTGTCAGGATTTATAAATATATATTATTAATTGTTATAATTTTTCTTTATATATCATCACTCCAAGCACAAACTCAACTGTCTTGGGATCGAAACAGTGTTAATATTATTCGTTCAGATGGTGGAGCTGGTTTTGTAGACGCGAATGGATGCGTTCGTATAACTAATTCAGCTACAGATTTTACCAAAGGATCGGGAGTGTGGAGTAAAACAAAAGTTGATTTATCCAAATCATTTTCATTTTGTTTTGAATTATTTTTTGGTTGTAATGATTCATTGGGAGCCGACGGGTTGGTTTTTGTTCTGCAAAATGATTCAAGAGGGTTGAGTACTTTAGGCGGTTTAGGTGGAAATATGGGGTTTTTTGATGTAAAACCTTCGGTGGGGATTGAGTTTGACACATGGCAAAATCTGGATGGATTTCCCAATGCTGCCGATACCGGCATGAAGTGGGATCACTCAGATATCATGGTGAATGGTAACATATATCCAAGTGGGAGAAAAACCCCTATGATTGCTATCGGGAAAGACCCCCTGCATGGAATGGACGGTAATGTGGAGGACTGTATTCAATATCCTTTTTGCATTGACTGGGATGTTACCACTCATACAATGACTCTTACACAAGGAGCAATGAATATGAATTCACTTTCACAAGGACCTTTTAAAATTCTCAGCTATTCGGAAGATTTTGTGAATACAGTTTTTGGAGGGAATAGTACTGTTTACTGGGGTTTTGTTGGATCTACGGGAGGGAGTGCCAATGAACAATGGGTGTGCCCTGAGAAAAAACTCGCCAACTGGAATTGTCAGGCAAATTCCTGTTGTGCAAAGTTTTCTGTCAAACCCAATACAGATAGTGTGTTGTGCACGAACAACCTGACATTAGGTGTAAGCGGTACCTACGTGAAATATAACTGGTCAACCGGCGATACAACTCCAACAATTAATGTTACCAAACCCGGTTTGTATAAATTAAATGTTATTCAGGATCAATCAGGGTATATGTGTCCA
Organism: uncultured Bacteroidales bacterium; assembly: GCA_964452905.1. Lineage (GTDB taxonomy): Bacteria > Bacteroidota > Bacteroidia > Bacteroidales > CAYVNP01 > CAYVNP01. Next base: position 49,895 of record CAYVNP010000018.1, on the reverse strand, counting down.
AGTTCAGTTTCAATCAATGTATCCACCAAAGGACCTACAGCGCTCTTGTCGGGTACAGCCGTTATTTGTGATGAAACAGCCGGTACATCTCCAATTTCTGTCGCATTAACCGGCACGCCTCCATGGACTTTAGAGTATTCAAAGAATGGGGTGAAATTGCCTGCAGTGACCGGAATTAATTCATCCCCATATACTTTTAATGATGGGGTTGGGGTTTATGAACCGATATCTCTTAAAGATGCTTCAATCTGCAATGGAGTCGTTAGCGGAAAAGCCATAATCTCCACTTATCCTGAAATACCTAAAGGTACCGATGTTTCTTTTTGTCCAACGGCTCCGGTAACGTTAAGTGTTATTGACAATGGAGGAACATATAAATGGTATGATCTTCCAACCAATGGAACCTTGCTCAAGACAGGTGCTACATTTACAACACCTCCTTTATCTTCAGATAAAATATATTATGTAGAAAACGAAGATAACACCGCTGTGGTGAATAAAAGTGTAGGTTATTTAAATACGTCTGACCCGGCCTCAACAAAAAATACAAATAAAGGAGAAGGACCGGGAACAATTTATTTTACAGCTAATAAAGATTTTCAGATTATTTCAATTGATTTTGAAGTAAAAGATTTAACGCTCTGTACAAATCCGCTAGTGAAGTTAACATTGTTTGATGTTACAACGAACAAAACAGTTAAAACAGTGAACTTTCCTAACAATTGTGTGTCGCCTTCCAGTTATCATACAACAACCGTTCCTTGTAATTTTTCAGTAATCAATGGACACAAATATTCAATGAGTTATAGTGCAAGCGGGGATCAAATTTCTCTCTATTATTGGAATTTATGTCCTTCGTATCCAATAACAAAAGATGCAGAGATTACTTTTACAAGTTCAACACCAATGGGCTCTGGCACTATGTATCCCGGATTATTTAACTGGAAAATACAATCCGGTTCACCTGCTGCCAGTTGTGCACGTACACCCATCAAAGCCATTGCTTCTGGGATTTCGGCTACAGTTAAAGATACCATACTAAAATGTTATGGTGATAAAAACGGTGTGTTAGTTGCTACGCCAAGTTCAGGAACTAAACCATTTACCTATTTGTGGAGTAATGATAAAACAACACCTATCATTACAGGATTACAGGCAGGTACCTATACCGTAACTGTTTCTGATTCCACCGGTTGCTCAACACAAGTTACTGCTCATGTTAATTCTCCTGATTCTCTTAAAGCTGACGCAGGAAATGATGTATTCATTTGTAAAGGAAAAAATACAACACTTATTGCAAGCGGGAGCATAAATTATTCGTGGACAACAGGTGAGAAAGTAGCCCAGATTACTGTTGCTCCGACTATTACTACTACTTATACAGTAATTGTTTCTGATAATAATAAATGCTCTGCTTCAAATTATGTTGTGGTGTCAGTTACGGATGATTGTAAATTAACCCCTGTACTTTCTGCTTCTCCCAATCCTATTTGCCTTGGAGATACTGCTGTTGTCACATTAAAAGTGCTTAGTTTAAAACCGTATTCGTTAAAATGGAGTGACCCATTAGTAACATTGAGCGGTGATGGATCATTTAAAGTTAGTCCTATTTCTAATGTAACCTATACCGTTACAGCAACAGAAGATGGGGATGCTGCTAATTCAAATACATCTTCAGTTGTAATTGTAGTCAATCCTTTACCAACAGTTACTTTGAGCGGAGGAACGCTTTGTATCGGAACACCCATTACAATAACAGCAGGAGGAGCAAATACATATACTTGGAGTAACGGACTTTTCGGTGGATCGTCAAACACTGTAAATCCAGGCATAACGACAACATATTTTGTAACCGGAACAGACATGAATGGCTGTACAAATACTGCGACAGCAGTCGTAACGGTGAATCAATTGCCTCAAGTGGTTGCAGGTGGTGGAACCATTTGCAGCGGAGAATCGTTTAATTTAACAGCAGGTGGAGCAACTAATTATAGTTGGTCAAATAATATAGGAAACGGTTCTACCGTTAAAGTTAATCCTGTTACTACTGCTACGTATATCGTTACAGGAACGGATAATCAAAATTGCACCAATACAAGTTCGGCAGTGATAACTGTAAATGAAAAACCTCAAGCGGAATTTAATTATGATCCTGATATCGTTTTACAAAGAATTACAACCGTAAATTTTCATGATGCTTCATTGTTCAATAAGTCAGTTATTCGAAAATGGAGTTGGATTCCCGGTGATAATTCTGCGCTGATGGAAGGAGCCAATGTGTCGCATGTGTACAATGATCAGGGTCAGTTCACAGTTATGCTGATGGTTGAAAATGCTGATGGTTGTAAAGATACTGCAACGAAAAATATAAAAGTTGTTCCATCGGATACTATTACAGTTCCTAATGTTTTCACACCGAACAATGATGGCGTGAATGATTACTTGTATATCAAAGGAATTGATTACGGCGATTGGCAAGTCACCATTTATAATCGATGGGGACGAAAGGTCTATGAAAATAATAAATATGATAATAATACGAATATGTGGGCTGCTGACGGATGCAGCGAAGGAGTTTATTATTATATAGCTTATAATAAAGAAAGGAATATCACCAAACACGGTTGGGTTGAAGTAGTGAAATAAAAAATGTAAAAGTAAATTTGAATATAACTTTTGTATTTTTGCAAAAATAATGAATTAGATATAATTATATTTTTAGTATATAATTTTTGAGGTATGGCAAAATATAATGTAAAAAATATTATTAATGCGTTGTCTGTGGACTGTGTGATTTTCGGGTTCGAGACAGGTGAGTTGGAAGTGTTGTTATATAAACGTCGCGTAGAACCATTCATGGGTCAATGGGCATTACCCGGTGGTATGGTGAGATATGATGAAGACATTGATGAAGCATCTAAAAGAATTTTATATGACTTTACCGGAGTGAAAAAAATATTCATGGAGCAACTCCACGCTTTTGGTGAAGTTGACCGATGCCCCGGTGGCCCATACGGTCGAACTGTGACCATTGTCTACAAAGCGCTTGTACAACCAGGGAAATTCATTCTCAGACCCGGTGCTGATGCCGTTGACACCCGATGGTTTAATATTAAAAAAGTACCTAAATTGATTTACGATCATAACCGATTGGTAAAAGAGGCATTGAATGGACTAAAACGGAAAATTAAATATGAACCAATCGGTTTTGAATTACTCCCCAAAAAATTTACGTTATTTCAACTTCAGGAATTATATGAAGCAATCTGGGATGTGAAATTCGATAAACCTAATTTCAGAAGAAAAATTCTGAATATGAATGTCCTCCAAAAACTGGATGAAAAACAAGGAGGCGTTAACCACCGCCATGCTGTGCTTTATCAGTTTGATAAAAAACGGTATGATCAATTATTGAAGAATGGAACACTGTTTGAAATGTAGTTTTAATCATTCGATCTCCCTTTTTGTTGCATGTATTTTTTCTGTATGTAATCTTTTTTCTCAGCCCAAATTTCTACCTTCCAACGGGAAAACACTTTTAATCATTGGTCAGGATTTAGGTGCTGTAGGTAGTTTTGATTCTCCTAATAATAATGGGTACCTTGATCATATAAAAATCACACCTGCAGGAATAACCACGTATACATCACTGAATAATCTTCAGGGCTTAAAGACACTGGTTAACTATGGTGCTGGTGATGTGTGCGGTCAATGCATCATTGCAAATCCAATATTTGACAGTACAATTTTAGTTATAGGATTATACATGGTTAACCAATTGGATAATATAAATAATGGTTCATTCGATAATCAAATCAATGAATTGGGAAATTGGATTAAAAGTACTGATCGCCCTGTTTTTCTTCGTATCGGTTATGAATTTGACGGTCCATGGAATAATTATGATAAAGTAAAATATAAGATTTCATTCAGACATATTGTAGATCATTTTCGTTCTTTACAGGTAAACAATTGTGCATATGTATGGCAGGCATGTGGCTATGATTATGGTGATCAAATGCAATGGTATCCGGGTGATGATTATGTGGATTGGTTTGCCTATTCCCATTTTAGCAGCAATTGTAACGGAGTCAGAATGCCCGATTCAGCCCGGACACATCATAAACCACTGATGATCGCCGAAGCAACACCACGCGGATTCAATGTAAGTTCCCAATCTTCAGCTACCTGCTGGAACAATTGGTTCAAGCCATTTTTTAATTTCATTCATGCAAATCAGGATGTCATCAAAGCAGTGGCCTATATCAATGTAAACTGGGATAGCCAGTCCATGTGGGCTGGACAAGGATGGGGGGATTCCAGAGTGCAGGCAAACGATAGCATCCTCTCTCTCTGGAAAGCAGAGATTCAAACCGATTTCTGGATCAATTCTTCTTCTAAACTGTTTTGTATAGTCAATTATTCAACATGTGATTCTGCTCAGAAAATAAATGAGATTAAACCCGATGAAATTGAATTATTTCCAAATCCAAGTTCTGACGGATGTATTCATATTAAAGGTGTTGAAAATTTTCCCGGAGAAATAATCATTACTGTTTATACATTAACAGGTGAATTAATTTTTCATCAGTTAATATCCGAACGAAAGGAAATCAATACAATTCTCACGGTGAACACCGGCATCAGTATTCAAGGAACGTATCTGGTGAAAATATCTTCAGGACAACATACGTATATCAAACGAATTTTTTTCAATTGATTTATACTTCTTTTTTATTTAGATTTGTAATTATTAAATCTTTTTTAGTTAATTTAAAAAAAATTAATTAGATATTGTATTTTTGACTATTATTATTATATTTGTCAAAAATTAAAATACAAATCTGTGAAATATTTTATACTCCTTTTTCTTATTATTAATCTCTGCATATCCCTGAAAGCTCAGCCATCAGGCAGTGACGTTAGCAAGAAGGATTCCTTAATCAAGGAAACACAAATTGACAGAATTTCATTGGATAATCGATTATTGAAGTTATCGTATGCAGGAGATAATGGTTTTTTAACATCCCTTAAAAGACCTGATTTTTTAACTAATTTAAGTGTTGGTGGTTACCTGAGATTCTTAACGTATTACAGGAGTATCCCGCAACCTTATTATAATGGTGTTGAAGGCAGACATATTTTTGTCGGTGATGAAGGTTATGGTGAACCCCTTGTATTAATTAACCTTGGCGGCAGACCAACCAAAAATACATCCTTTTCAACAGATCTGCATTTTACAAACTTTTTTACCGGCTCAGGGCATTATGGTGTACTAACACCGCATTTTACCGTTGGTTTTTCCGGCTCCATAAATACAGGTTTTGGAAATTTTACTGTGCGGATGGGTGGATTGAATTGGTATGAAATTTCGGAAATGACTTTGGGGTCAATCAGCAAAGTGGACAGGTACAGTATATTTGAACGTACGCCCTGGGAACCTTTAGGTGAATCATCCGAAAAATATGAAATGTATTATGACAAAGGAACCATTAATAAAGATGCCCGCTGGGGAAAACGCGAATTTCAAGGGATCATCGTTGAATCCAATAGTTTACCCCTCGGATTATATGCAAAGATTTTATATGGAAAAACAAGCCAGAACGGTGGCTATCTTTCCAACATCCCGAATAATGCCTATGGCGGACAATTAGGGAAAAAAATTTCTACAGATGAATTTATTTCCTACAATACATTCACAAAAGAAATGCTGTCAGACAGCGTGAATGGCAAATCTGTTGGATATAGCATTCATACCATTGCTTATAATAAAATAATTGGAAAAATTATTTTCAAAGGAGAAGTTGGTGTAGGGAGTTATCATAGTCCACAATATCCTAAGAAATGGAGCGAAGGGTTAAAACTGAGATTCCTGATTCCCAAAGAAGTCATTCCTGTTTCAATGGATGTTCAGTACTATCGTATTGGAAAATATTTTGTAAATGAAAATGCAGGATTTTCAAATACAACCATTAAAGAAACTGGCTTAGCTCATTCTACTTCAGGCACTCAGGCAGGACAAGTATCGAACAATCCTTTTACCAGCCCGATGACTGATATGGAAGACCTTACAAATAATAGGACAGGCGGTCATTTAATGCTTGATAAATCGTTTAAAAAATTAAAGATCCGTTTTGGTTTGGGTATTTCTCAGGAATTAGAGAATATATATAATAAAATTTCATATGTTCACAGGATAAACAGTTTGATCATGAATCGTGTGGTGACCGGCTGGGATTGGTGGAAAGGAAATGTATTTGGTCCTTACGACAGAACCTATGGTCAATTCCGCGGTATTTATGAAATCGTTAATATCAACGATACGATCAAGTTAAAACATTTTAATAACATAGAACTCCAGTTGAAATACAAACATCAGCTTTTTGGTAAAACATTGTTTGTCTTTTACAATGGGTCATATAAATCTTGTCAAAACCAGTTGGCCATAATACCTAAATTCAATGATGATGCATGGATCCGCATCGGTTATCATGAATTGGAAATGTATTATCAGTTGTTTAACAATGTTATGTTTACCGGTTACTTCGGTTATGAAACCATCAAAGGGAATAGCAAAACGGATATTGATAAACAATCATTATTGGACAGCGTAGTAGTTAAACCTGCCGATAAACTTGCATATACGGAATCCCTGAAACCACGTAATCAGATTGGTATTGGCGTTGGAGCCGGTCTGGATATTATTATAGCAAAGAATATGGGATTATATATTCGCGAACGTTGGTTTAAATATACTGATAAAAATTTTGCTCTGGATAAATTCAGAGGTTTTGAAACATGTATTGAATTAAAATTATTTTTCTAAATATATTTCGAATGAAAAAAATAATAAACAATTGGCTTTTGCTGACACTTATTCTGGGTTATGGGGTTAATACATTTGCCCAGTCGAGTAAAGTAAAATTTAACGGAGTAGGTAGATCTTATATCAATACCAGTACTATTTCGGGTAACGTCATGAAGAATGACAGCATTACCGGCTCTAAAGTGAACAATGGCGTAAATACATTGGACCTGAATTTTAACATTACACCAAATAAAACAAATGAGATCGTTGCTCTGGCACGAATAGAAAATAAATTCGGAGGCTTCTGGGGAAGCGGACTGACGCTTAGTTTCAGACAATTGTATTTAAGAGGCATCATTGCTAATGTGATCCGTTACCGGCTTGGTGATATCTATGTGAAAAATTCCCCTTATACCACTTACAATCCTATTCGTGAAGACAGTTACAATGAAGCAGATATTTTTCATATGTATAAAGATTGGGTATATTATGATAATTTTCATCAAAAGGATTATTGGCACTTACAAGGCGGACATGTTGATTTTGGATTTACTTTTAAAAGTCTGATCAAAGAAGTTTTAGTGGATGGATATATTGCCCGTAACAATTCAGCTGTTATTCTTACTCGACCTGAAACACTTTACAGCGGAGCAAAGATCACATTAGTTCAAAGTAAATTTTTTGACCTGACGTATCATTATGCCAATTTTTTTGAAATGCAACCGACTAAAAAAACGGGTACTGAATTTCATAATCCTGTTAATACGATTGATTTCAATATTAATCTTGGAAACGAAAAATTAAAATATAAACTACTCGGAGAATTGGGTGCATCAACGGTGAATATGAGGAATGATTCTACGTATCCAAAACTGAAAGATAATTTTATGGATATCGGCGCAGCCATTGAATGGGTTCCTTCCGGATTAACATTAAAATTGTCCTATCGTCAGGTGGGTGCTGATTTCAGAAGTGCTGGTGCACAGTCTAAAAGAATGAACTTCATGAACAATCCGCTGACTTTTACTCAATATACCAATGCTCAGATCAACAGACCGATATCACTTTTTGATATTACCAAAGATGAAAATCTATACGCATCTACCATTACCAATATTATGATGCAGTATAATCCGAAGTATGAAAATACAATGCCCTATGGACTTGCAACACCTAACCGTCAGGGTGTAAATATTAAACTCAATTACGGACAACCGGATAAAAAAATAAATCTTTTTGCTGATGTAAATATGTTGGAAGAGATCAGAGGTCAAGGAACAAATGAATTGAGACATTTTACATCTATCTGCGCAGGGATGGATATTAATGTAAATAAATTTTTCGATAAAGAAAAGATTTTTAAAATCACTGCAGGGATCAAAATGGAAAACACAACCAGAAAAGGAGATACAATTTCCAAAGTTGATTTGAAAGCCAACCTAATTGATGTGGGACTACAATATGAATTTGCAAAGAAATTTGATCTGTTGTTGGGAGCTAAACTATTAAATGCAAATGGGAATGAATTTCTTCCTGTACGCGATAACATGAACCGCATCAATGATTTTACTCCGGTGACTATGGATTGTAAAGAGATTTTATTGGGCGGAGGTATACGTTATCGTTTTTCAGAACAGTCTTATCTGACTTTACAATATCTTAATTTTGATTATAAAGACAATAAAACGAATGCAAACAATTATAATATAAATCAGGTCATTATTTTATATTCCATGAAATTTTAATAGTTGTTTTTATTTTATATATAATTAACTCAAAATATAAATGAATAGATATTCATCAAAACATATTATTCTGATTTTCCTTATGGTCACTGCTTTTGGACTGGCTTTTTATTCCTGTAAAAAAGACAATACGGTGGATGGTCCATTATTAGAACAGTTGCTGGGCGGGGAGTTTGGCATTATTGATTCGTTGAAAATCAATAAAAGTGATATCGATTTTGCCGCAGGTGACAAAGTATATTTTACTGCCAAATTCAAGAAAATTGTCAATTGGAAAATAGATATTCATCAAACAGGTAATCATTATTATATTACCGGCAAGAGCAATGAAATTAATTCAACCAACGCAACATGGGATGGCTCCACGTCGGTTTTGCCTATATTTAGTCCGAGTCAAACTTATGCTACACTTACGGTTGAAGGACAAAGTATTTCAATGGAGGTGATATTTAATATTTTATCTGTTAAATTACAGAACAATACAGGAACTTTGATCAATGATTTTAATGGTGGATTCATGCAACCAACCTGGCGTCCCAAGTGGGTACAGGCAGGCGCTACCATGGATATATTTAAAAAGTATACATATCTCAAAGGAACTGACACAATAACCGGATATGATGTTTCCTCACCATTCAACGATGATTTTTTAGCAATCAGTGGAACAGTCACTTGGGACTGGCTGATCGCTTACAACGAGATTCCGGCAAATGCATTGTATAAATCAAATTATTATCCTAACCTGATCAATGTAGCCAGTCAGGTCTATTTTAATACATTCGTTTATTCCGATACAGTGAATATCAACAAGGAGTCAAGACTCGAATTCTGGTTTTATGAAGATGATAACGGAGATAATAAATATACCGAAGGGGTAGATGATAAATATACATATAATATTCCGTTGAACTGGATAGGATGGAAATCAATCTCTATCAGGTATGATTCCATTCCTATCGTGTTTACGCCTCCTGAAGGACAAACAAAGAATTTCGGTGGCAATCAGATTTCTCAACCGGCAAATATTCTGGGCGTTCGTATCATGTTACTGGCAAATCCGAAAAAAGGGAAAGCCGTTTGCGGTGTAGATCAATTGGTCTTTACTAATTTTAAACCATATAAACCATGATCATAGGAGTTAGCAGACATATTGGTGCTCTTGTTATTGTATTTATTTTATTTACATCTTTTTTCGGATGTAAGAAGGAAAATACGTATGAGGGTCCCAAATTACAGGCAAATACAAAATCAACTGCATACCGTGAATATATCCTGACTGATTTTGAAGATGGCGGTGTATTGAACACTAAGCTGGAAGCAGGAAAAGAAACGTGGGCTGTTACATCCATTAAAAAAGATACATCTGTACAGAATATCAATTATTATTTTTCTTTGGTGAACAGCGTAAACGTTACGTGGGACTGGTATCTCGGGGGATTAAGAATGAAAGCCGCCAAATATGGACATACAACATTTGATTCAATATTTAATATGGATTCCAAAAATATTGCCAATACATATTTTAATCTCAATCTTTACGGAAATCCGAATATAGAGCCAAAATCATTTGCTTTGATTCAGTTAAATTCTAAGAGTTCAGGGTTGGTTTATCAATATCAGATAAATTTAACCTGGACAGGATGGAAATTCATCAGTATTCCGTTGGATGCGTTTGCTACAAGTACAAACGCTACTATGACTGATTTCAGCGACATCAAAGAAATAGATATTATTTTACTTTTTGAAAAAGGAAAGAATACATTATTGAAACCCATTTCAATGAATCTCGATAATCTTGTAATTACCCAAAACGGAGTTTATCAATAATGGTATTTCCCCGATAAAATAAATTATTTTGAACTGATGGTCATTTATATATGAATAAAATTAAAATACATATTCTAATTATTTTGATGCTGATTTCATGGGGTGTTTTTTCCCAGAATGCGGAACATCTTATTACCGGCACTGTGATCGATAAATTGACCCGTCATCCGCTGGAAGGAGCAAATATTATTTTAGTGAATACAAAATCACCTCAGCTTGGTTCTAAAACAGATGCCAACGGACAATTTCAGATCAGAAATGTGCCTGCCGGAAAATACACTGTTCAGGTTAGTTATTTGGGTTATACAACTATAATTCTTAAAGAACAGGTATTATCCGAAAAAGAAAAACTATCCTTGAATATAATGTTGGAAAAAAGTTCAATTAAACTGGATGAGGTTGTAATCAATAGAGGACCTGTGTATTTTAAAAAAGCATCCTTGTATGAAGGCGAAGAAAAGGAACAAAAAAACATAAATGGATTTTATGCTCTTGATATTTTTAAAGATGGTGCCGGTGACGAAGTGTGGGGTTTAGGTAAAACAGATTTGTATGATTTCAAACTATCAAATACCATTGTTCACAGCGGTAAAGCTTCTCTTGACCTTGCTTGGGATAAATCCATTTCTTATCAGACATGGGTTGGTTTTGGAATCGGCTGGGAACAGTGGTCGGGAAAAGATGTTGCATTGGTTGAAAATAAAGCAGCCATCCAGTTTTATATTCGAACTGCAACCGGCAAAATGAAAAATCTGGTTATGGTTTTTATTTTGGAAGACTATAGCGGTAAAGCATGTGTGACTGTTTTCAAAGATTTCAATTATCTTGAGAATAAAGTATTGGATGAGAACTGGAATAAAGTTACCATTCCATTTAGTGAATTTAAAATTGACAGAGAGAAGTGTGACATGTCCAATATTAAACAGCTGATCATTCAGGTTGAAGTCAAAGGACATATTTATCTGGATGACATGGAAATAGTTGAATACAAAAAATAAAAGATTTATATTTTTTCTGTGCATTTTATTTTAAAAAAATACATTTAGATATGAAGCAAAATAAATTCTATCCGATCATCATATCGTTGATTATCTCAATTGGTGGACTATTGTTAGGTTTCTCCTTTTCGATCTCAGGAGCTCAAGATTTTTACAAAACATTCTTTGAACTTCCTGAAGGTTCCTTCGGGTTAGGGTTTTCAGTCAGTGTATGTATGTTTGGAACATTTATCGGAAATTTTTTTGCCGGATCAATCAGTGATAAATTAGGACGGAAAGTGTCATTGATGCTGGCTGCGGTTTTATTCAGCTTTTGTACCATCGGCAGTGGACTATCCAATACGTTTGTGTTTTTTCTGATCACCCGTTTTATCGGCGGTTTAGGGTTAGGCATTTCTCTGCTTGTTGCTCCCCTTTTTATTGCTGAAATCGCACCTTCGAATCAACGTGGTTTCCTTGTTTCTTTTAATCAGTTGAATATTGTAATTGGTATCTCTGCAAATTATTTTATTAATTTCGGAATACTTAAAATGATTCCTGATCCTGACCTCACATGGAGATGGATGTTGGGAATTGGATTTGTTCCTGCTGTCGTATATTTTATCCTTTTATTTTTTATTCCTGAAAGTCCCAGATGGCTTATCCAGAGAGGAAAAGAAGATGATGCAAAAAAGAATATGAAACGAATCGGCGGTGATGAATATGCTGAAAATGAATTTAAACAAATAAAATCAAGTTTAAATTCAGGAACTGACAAGAAAGAAAAAAGTTCATGGAGTGAATTATTCAATAAAAAAATGTGGCTTGTTTTATTGATTGGGATAAGCATTGCTTTGTTTCAGCAATTATCCGGGATCAATGCCATTTTCTTCTTCCTTCCCAAGATATTTAAGTTAGCCGGCGGAAGCGCTGCCAGTTCACTTATTCAAGCGACATTAGTTGGCGTCACCAATGTGGTGATGACTTTGGTTGCCATGTTTCTGATTGACCGGTTGGGACGAAAACCATTATTACTTATTGGTGTATCCATCATTATTGTTTCTCTTCTTATTTCTGCTTTCTCATTTAAAAATGCAAAATATGAATTAAAACCATCAGCAATAAAAGCTATTTGCAGTTCTATTACAGAAGATGCCATTAAAGAACAAGCAAAAAAAATAGATTCAAAAAATTATAATATTGAAAAAATTGAATATGATTCGGTGAATGCCAAACTTATTAAGGGCGGAAAAATGGTTGCTGTTGTTAATTTAAATTTACCTGAGATACTCAGCGCTAAAGAGGAGGCGAACAAACTGAATGCAATTCTTACTGATATTGCAAACAAACCTTTTGATCAGGAAGTGAAGTTTTTTAATTATCTGAAATTTGCCATTAACAAAGCAGTGAAGGTTGAAACGGAGAAAGTTATTTTGAAAAATGATACGATTCAATCATCAGCTTATCATTCTTTGATTCTGCTTAAAATGAAACAGTTTGATAATGATATTGATAATACGTCCGGTGCAATTGCTGCAGTAAAGTATTCTTCTTATAAAGACCGGATTCTTGAAAATAGTATTTCAATCAATTCAATGTTAGTGTTGATTTCAATCATTGGATTTGTAATAGGTTTTGCTATATCCTTAGGTCCTATCACGTGGACATTATTATCTGAAATTTTCCCGGGTAATCTCCGTGGACTTGGTATATCTGTTGCCGGAACTTTAAATGGAATAACCAGTTTTGTGGTGGCAACTATTTTTCCTGCTGAATTGGAATATCTCGGATCAAGCGCTACCTATTTTATATTTGCAGGTTTTATGATCGTATGTATTTTGTTGATCATTAAATATTTCCCTGAAACAAAAGGGAAAACGCTCGAAGAAATTGAAACCCTTTTAGTAAAAAAATAAATTTTTAACTTATTTTTTAGTTGTACATTTTTTGGTAATAGATAAGCGATAAGTGAACATATACAGATGAAGGAGTCTATAATTAATATATAATAAAATGAAATATTTATTGTTTTTTATCTTACTGTTTTTTCAGATACAATCGATGCTTGGGCAGAATAATGTCCCCATAAAAGTTGAAGTTAAATTTGAAAACGGAAAATGGCAATTGTATCGTGGGGGACAGCCATATTTTATTAAAGGTGCCGGAGGTAATTCATTCATGGAACGGATTTCAACCTATGGTGGAAATTCTGTCAGAACATGGGGGCTTGAAAATGCTAAAGAAATTTTGGATGAAGCACAAAAATACGGCATTACTGTTATGCTCGGTATGTGGGTACAACACGAACGTCATGGGTTTGATTATGATGACGACGTAGCTGTTAAAAGGCAATTGGAAGCATTTACCGAAGCAGTTAAAAAATATAAAGATCATCCGGCTCTTTTGGTATGGGGCGTTGGGAATGAAAT
>CAYVNP010000018.1:0-36099 GCA_964452905.1 uncultured Bacteroidales bacterium | reverse complement strand
GATCTTCAATATCATAATACAAAGGTGTGGGATGCAGTTGAGGATATTTGCAAAATGATTCATAAAGTTGATCCCAATCATCCTACAGTGGTAGTTACTGCCGGTTTTCATCAGGAAGTCATGGATGAGTTTCTTAAAAAAATTCCGGACCTTGATATTTATGGAGTCAATACATATGCTGATCTTCCCAGTGTTCCGGATAAAATTAATAAATCAGGGTGGAAAGGACCTTTTATAGTCACTGAGTTCGGTCCAACTGGACAATGGGAGTGTGCAAAAACCGAATGGAATCAGCCGATTGAAGAAACCAGCAAAGAAAAAGCTCGAGTTTATAAGGAACGTTATCAAAAAGGGGTTCTTGATCATCCGGATAATTGTTTAGGTGCTTATGTTTTTCATTGGGGTTTCAAGCAGGAAACGACTTCAACCTGGTATGGTTTATTTACTAAAAAAGGTGAAGAATCAGAAGTGTTAGATGGGATGAAGTTTTTATGGACTGGTAAATGGCCTGTCAACAGAGCTCCTACACTGGATTCTGTTTTTCTTGATAATAAAACAGCGATTCAAAATATTTATCTAAATGCCAATGAACTCTATAAAGCAAGAGTATATGCTTCTGATTTTGATCATGATAAATTGAAAATTATCTGGAAAATAATTGAAGAAAGTACCGACAGGCAATCAGGCGGTGATGCTGAAGCTGCTCCACCTGAAGTACCGGGATGTATTAAAAAATCGGATAATAATATTGTGACTATCAAAGCGCCTAAGAAAGAAGGTGAATATAGACTATTTGTTGAAGTGTTTGATGGGAATAATCATATTGCATATGCTAATATACCTTTTAAAGTTAAACCGGCTAATCCATCATCTAAACAAACGGAAACATTTAGGTTGAAAACCTATAATACCAATTCTTCAGATGATAGTGATGATGTGTTGAAATATGGGAAATAGCTAAATATCATTATCTGTCAATGGATCATTTTTATCAAAAGCAACACGATTGTATTTTGTTTTGTTAAAATAGTAATATAAATTGCATATGGGAGAGAATCCTGTTTTTCTCGGGAATACTGAATGGAAAGTGAATAAGGGTAAAATCACCGGATTATTCATGGAATTGAATAATGAGTTGTTTTATAAAATATGCAATTATGATTTGATGCCTCCCTTCTTTGTCAGCGTTGTCAGCAATACAGATCACTGGATGTTTATTTCCACCACCGGAGGAATGACTGCCGGAAGAAAAAACAGGGATCATGCATTATTTCCTTATTATACGGATGATAAAATACATGATGCACATGATCTGTCAGGAAATAAAACACTATTTCTTATAAAAAAATCTACCACTCAATATCTTTGGGAACCCTTTGCGTCTGCCTACTCCGGAGTGTATTCCATCCAAAAAAATATTTATAAAAATATTTATGGGAATAAACTTATTTTCGAAGAAATCAATGAAGATTTATCCTTGACTTTTAGAATTACTTGGTGTAACAGTGAAAAATTTGGTTTTGTAAAAAATGCAGTTCTAATAAATCAGAATGATAGTTCCGTTGAAGTCAATGTAGTAGACGGGATACAAAATATTCTTCCGTATGGTGTTCAAAGCCAGATGCAGATACAAATGAGTACATTGGTTGATGCCTATAAAAAAAATGAATTATTAGTTGATTCCGGTATAGGTTTGTACACGCTCAGTTCTGTTCCTGTTGATAAACCTGAACCCAGCGAAGCTCTTAAAGCTACTTCTGTATGGGCTGAAGGATTGGAACATGCTAAAATATTATTAAGCATCCATCAATTGAATTCATTTCGCAAAGGTGAAGTATTGAGTCAGGAAAAGGATGTTCGTGCAACACGCGGCGCTTATTTTGTCAACGGTTATTTTAGTTTGAATGCCAACGAACAAAAGGAATGGAATATCATCGCTGATATTGATCAAGGTCCATCTGAAATTGCTGCATTGGAAAATTTATTGAAAGGGAATAAAAATTTACGGAAAATCGTAAATGACGATATTGAACAAGGTACCCAGCAGTTGATCCGGATAGTTGGCAATGCAGACGGATTACAGAAAACAGAGGAGTTGCTCACGTCATCGAGACATTTTTCCAATGTCATGTTCAATGTAATGCGTGGCGGAATCTTTGATGATAATTACAAAATCAGCAAAACGGATTATTATTCGTTTCTTAAAATAATAAATAAGATTTCTGCAAAGAAATATAAAACGTTCATATCAAGCTTGCCGGAATATATTAATTATCCTGAATTGCTGAAAACAGTTTCAACTCTGGATGATGCCGATCTGTTGAGATTAACGTATGAATATCTGCCCTTAACATTCAGCAGACGACATGGTGATCCAAGTCGTCCGTGGAATTATTTTTCCATTGAGATCAAAGATGAAGAGAATAAGAAACTATTGTCCTATCAGGGGAACTGGCGTGATATATTTCAAAACTGGGAAGCATTATGCGTTTCATTTCCTGAATTTATTGAAAGTATTATTTGTAAGTTTGTTAATGCGTCTACGGCTGATGGCTACAATCCGTATCGTCTGACCCGCAATGGGATTGACTGGGAAGTGCATGATCCGCATGATCCGTGGTCTTTCATCGGCTACTGGGGTGATCATCAGATTATTTATTTGCTTAAATTTTTAGAACATTCGGCAAATTTTCATCCCAATGTTTTACAACAGTTTTTATTGAAGGATTTGTTTGCTTATGCTAATGTACCTTATCGAATTAAACCTTATCCCGATCAACTTGCTGACCCGCATCATACAATTGACTTTGATGATAAACAGGAAAACTTAATCCATAAAAGAGTTAAAAAGATTGGCTCTGACGGAAAACTGGTATTGACTAAAAACGGTTCCGTATATAAAGTTAATTTGACGGAGAAACTATTAGTTCCTTTGTTATCCAAGCTAACCGGTTTTATCCCTGAAGGCGGTATATGGATGAATACCCAACGCCCTGAATGGAATGATGCAAACAATGCTCTTGTGGGATATGGGGTTTCGTTGGTGACATTGTATTATTTAAGAAGATTCCAGTCCTTTTGTTTGACTTTATTTAATTCGGTCAGTGAAACTTCAATTCCTGTTTCAGAAGAAGTTGCAACGTTATTAACTGACATTTGTAGTTCATTGTATCGGCACAAACATCTTCTTTCAACCGGATTTACTGATCAGCAACGGAAAATAGTTTTGGATGAATTGGGTGAGGCAGGTTCTGTTTATAGAGCGAAAATATATGCCAATGGTTTTTCGGAAAATAAAACGAATGTTAATATTTCAGATATAATTCGATTTACGGAAATCTCTCTTGAGTTCATCGAACAGACAATACGCGTGAATAAGCGGACAGATCAGCTTTATCATACATATAATTTAATGACATTGAAAAATAACGAAGAGATTTCAATAGCAAAATTATATGAAATGCTCGAAGGACAGGTTGCCGTTTTAAGTTCAGGATATTTGTCGTCCGAAGAATCGGTTGAAGTGCTTGAAGCTCTTAAACAAAGCGCAATGTACAGGGAAGATCAGAATAGTTATATGCTTTATCCTGACAGGCAACTCAAATTGTTTAAAGAAAAAAATAACATTCCTGAAACGATTTGTAATACTTCGGAATTAATTAAAAAGTTAGTTTCATCCGGAAATAAACGACTGGTGGAAAAAGATGTAAATGGCATTATTCATTTCAATCCGTCTTTTAATAATGTAAGTCAACTAAAGACCGTTTTAGACGAACTGGAAAATAATAAAAAATGGAAGACGCTGGTTATTCAGGAAAGACAAATGATCATTGACATCTATGAAAACGTTTTCCAACATAAATATTTCACCGGACGTTCAGGTACATTTTATAAATACGAAGGGTTGGGATGTATTTACTGGCATATGGTATCCAAATTATTACTTGCCGTTGTTGAATCCTGTTTCCAGACCTATGAAAAAAATGGTCATTCGAAAATTTTATCTGTGCTGATTGAACATTACCATGTGTTGCGTGATGGTGTTGGATTTACCAAAACACCTCAGGAATATGGCGCATTCCCAATAGATCCTTATTCGCACACACCCGGTCATTTGGGCGCACAACAACCCGGAATGACCGGACAGGTGAAAGAAGATATTCTGACCAGAATGTATGAATTAGGTATTGTGATAAAGGATGGTAAAATAAATATTATTCCAATCCTTTTAAGGAAAAATGAATTTCTTTCCAAACCTGATAAGTTCATGTATATTGATCTGAATGGAAAACAAAACCTTATTGACCTTGAAACCGGCACGTTGGGGATTACGTTCTGTCAGATCCCATTTAAATATATTTTATCAGATGAAAAAAAGATAAATATATTTTATCAGGACGGTTCATCGGATATTATTCAGGAGCTTAGTCTAACTAAGGATATTTCCCGCAAAATATTTTCAAAGACAAACGAGATTGAGAAGATATTTGTTTATTTAAACATTTAATTTGTTTCGTATTTAATACCTATAGAGTTACAGTAAAGTCTATTCTATTGGGGAATTTCAATTATGTTTGGACTATTACAAAATGAGAATGAACTAATTGGATAAATCAATTAGTTCAATTGCTTTAGAAAATGATCAGCCCAAAATAAATTTACATTTAGTTGCTTTGCTTTTTCAAATTCTTGTTTTGCCTGTGTTTTCTGACCTTTACCGAGATAGCCCAGAGCCATCATGAAATGTGCAGGAGCTAATTGTGTTTTGTTTTCCTGCATTTCACCAAAAGAACTGAAGTAGTCTTCCGTTTCAAATGATTTAAGTTTTTCTTCCCCAATTTTTATGAGTTTGGTGAAGATTGAATCTGCTTTGGTTTGTTCATGAAGTTTCATATAAGCCAACCCCTGATAGAAAATAAAATGGGATTCTTTACTATCCGATGAAACGGATTTTTCATAATACTTCTTTGCTTCATCTGTTTTACCAAGCGCTTCATAAGCAGTTGCGGTAAAATAAAATATTTGTGGATTTCGATGAAACTTAGTATTTCTGCCTATTTGCTGGTTTTCGGGATAGGTATCGGCAGCTATAAAATCGTTTAATGCTTCATTATATTTTTTCTCAAGGATAAAATCATAACCACGCAGTAAATGTGCATCAACATTTATTTCATGCAGCATATTGCTGCCTTCAGCATTATAAAAGGTATGTGACGTAAGATGTTCAATTGCTCTATCATATTGTCCTGCCTGCACCAGCACTTTGATATAGGTGATATATGAATCCATCCGTTTAATCACGGTTTGCAGATTGTTATCAAGCATAGTCAATCTCTTATTTATATCAATCCCTTTTTTTTCATAAAGTTTATCCAGTTCATAAAAATAAATGGCATCATTAGTATCAAGAGAAATAGCTTTTTCATAGGCAGTTATTGCTTGATCATTATTTTTATTTGTTTGATCATATCCCCACCCCAGATTTCTGAACCCAACGGCTAATGTTTTATCAATGGATGTAGCTTTTTCCCATTCCTGTATGGCTTTTTCGGGTTGCCAGTCATACAGATTATTTCCAAGCAGGTAATGTGCATGTGCATCCTGATCATTGAACTGAATGGCTGCATTCAGCACATCGATTGATTCCAAACGGAAAGGAAAACATAATGCAATAGGTTGTCTGGAAGCGGAATTATAAAATTCGGATTTTTGCGTATCATTCAGTTTTTCATAAATATATCCGATATAATAGTGAATCATCGGATAGGTGCTCAATCCGTTTTTTTTCATGTCAATCGCTCTCCGTAATATATTTAAAGCATCTACATGCATTCCGCAATTCATATAATCTCCTGCCAGTTCAAGATAAGATTCAGGCAGATCACGCATCGTGGTTGTGAGTTCAAATAATGTTTTATCAGCGTCGGCTTTTTTGCCGGAAATAGTTTGTACAAGATACAATTCGTTGGCAGCGTGGAAATCCAACGGATCGATCGTTAAAACTTTCCGTGAAAGAATTTCTGCTTCTTTCAATTTATTCAGTTTCCGCAGAATGCTGCATTTGAGATCTAACAGTGTAGTATTGTTTTCATTTTTTTGCAATGACTGATCAATTTGTTCGAGAGCAGTTGCGAAATCATGGCGAATACAGGAAATCTCAGCCAACTGCTTAAAACCAGAGGAATAAAAAGCATCATCCCAGGTAGCGCGATAAAGTGTATCGTATGCATCATCATATTTTCCTAATGCTTTAAGTGTTAAGCCATGTTGGTAATATGCTTCACAATTTCGCGGACGTGTATAATTTTTAGATATGCGGACGATGGCTGTTCGCAGGTATCTTGCTGCTTTTTCATAGTCAGCCCGTTTGAAGCAGCGGATACCCATTGCCGTATTCACACGTGAATCGCAGGAATCACGTTTCAATGCTTCATTGTAATATAGTTCCGGATCTTTTTGATTATGGAATTGTTCAATGCGTAATCCGGTCAGATAAAGCTCCTCGATGGTTTTAATTTCGGATGGTTTCGGCGGGGAACTCACAATTTCAGGGAGTGCAGGATTGTATTTTTTTTGAATTGGTTTATAGGTGATGATCTCTTTGTTTGAAGAAGAAAATAATGTAATAGATAAATTTTCAAAGTTGACAGCATGGTTTAATTTTTTTTCTTTTTTATATGGATGTGCCGGATCAATAAATATATTTTCTTTAAATAGGATAGATTCATTTTCTTTGATAACTACGGTTGCGTTATCAAATCGTTCAGTGGTATTCAATCCAAAAACGACAGTATCACCTTTAACATCAAGGTTTACGCTTGCTTGTTTGTTTACATTTTTAATAATTCCTATATCTCTTAATGGAAACCAATATTGTTTAATTGTTCGGGTTTCGTAAGGTTTAATACAACTGTAGTCGGGCTGATTGTCCGAGAATGCACCGGACATCAGTTCAACATACGGTCCATCTGTATCGGTTAAAACTTTATCCCACATCTGACCTTCGTTGCCCGGACCGAACTGCCAGAACTTGGCTCCGCTTACAAAGTGATGATCAGCCCAGTGCAGGGTGCCGGCTTTTTTAGCGTGATCATATCCGCCGAGAAAATCTTCTTTTAAATTAAAAACAAAAAAAGATATTGGATCGGGATGGTTCTTCCACCAACTGATATCCACTCCTTTGGTGTAATCCACTCCATTATAAATTTCTTTTGAAAATGGCCAGTGTGCAAAACTGTTTTTGTGATGGAACGTTGCATAATCGGTGCTGGGCGGAAAGATGATCTGATAATCTGTATTGCTTGATGTGGCTGCATTTGCAAAGTAAAGCATGGAGTGTGGGAGGGCAGTCCGGTTGATGAATTTCAGTTCTGCTTCAATGTAGGATTTGCCCGGATACAGTGTAATACCTACGATCCATTTCATTCGTTGTCTGGGTTCAATCTCGCCCAACCAAACGGTTTTACTCCCATCCGGATTATCCTTCAGGACGCAATCCACAGGCATGAAGGTAGACGGACGATGATGGTGAAATACGCACCATTCGATACCACCGGATATCCATGCGCCAAACATGCCGATGTTAGCGGGTTTGATCACGTGCTGATGATAAATGAAATCATATCCGTTGGTTTTATCAGTTGCATAAAACAGTTTACCCCCGATCTCAGGAAGAATACAAATTTTAATATATTCATTTTCGAGATATATGGCATTATAGGTTTTGTTTGTTTTAACACAGGAAAGATTGTCCATCAACGCATACGGATAAATGAATCGGCGTGCACCCTGATAGGAGGCAGGTTTATAAAACATTGGATTTGGATCAGGAGGATTAACTGAATAGGTCGGTAATATCAGCGGTTCCTGCCACATCTTCACCGGCTGCAAAGTTTGTGAGGATAGATAGTTCAGTGAACAAAACCAAATTATACAAATCAATATTCTTCTTTTCATATGTTTTTTTTATTAATATATTACGAAAAATAAATATCTTAAAATAATTTTTGATGGGTGTTAAATAAAAATTTTATTTTACAATTAGTTTTTTTGTGATTGAAAATTTGTCATCCGTATATTTCACAAAATAGATTCCTTTTGATAAATTAGTCAAAGGAATCATTTCATCCGTATTACCGGATAATTGAGTAGTAGTGCAGATTTGTCCCTGCATATTTCGGATTTCAATAAACCTGTTTACAAATAATGAATTATTTTCCGAATGAATAAATATTTTTTCACCATCCGTTGGATTTGGATAAATTGTGATCAAGTTTTGATCTGTCTTTTTTAGTTCAACGAATCCGGATATGTCCGAAGGAAATAATTGTGATGGATGAATAATTTCTTTTGAAATGCCAGCGGATGTATTTTCCCATTCAAGCTGAATGCCTCTGTCGTCAAGTAAACTCCATCGTGTAACACCAACTGAATAATATTCAACTGTGATTGGAAATTTTTTTCCAACCTGTCCGGAAGAAACATCGAAGGTGGCTGATAAAGGGAGATATGGAGTATTCATTTGTAAAAAAGGACGAACGATCCAAGCCGGGTCAGTTGATCCACCGGAATTTAAAAATGTTCCAATAAGATTAGAATTATTTACATTCAGTCGAAGTCCATCAGCGCCGGAGAGATAAAATGTATAAGTGCCTGCAACAGGAAATTCAATATCACCGTTCCATCTCACGGATACTGGTCTGGTACTGTTCAGTCCGTTGATACTGTTCAAGTATAAATTCAGACTACCTTTAGGAATATTGATGGTTGCATCAACCCTCGATGTAATTAAATTGGTGAACCAATTAGTTGAATTAACAGGAGGGCACCATGCAGCTGTTTCAAGAGAGTTACAATTAGTCCATGTATTGTTTGTAATATTAAAATTATAATTATCCTGAAAATAATTTCCGGTCAGTCCTTTGCCAAGCCCTTTAACAACTGCAATACGATCAACAAAGAAACTGTCTGAACACTGATCTGTTGACGGTTGAAAGCGTATCTGGCTGATAGTGCCTGTCCATAAGGCATTGCTGTTTAAATGTATAATATATTCCTGAAATGTTCCGTCATTGGAACTGATTGGTTGAGTAATGGATTTAGCTTGATCAAAAACAGGATCATCATCTGTTGTCCATGAAATTTGAATGGCTTGACCTGGTGTGGGATTTTTAATGTTCAAGAGTATATATTTATATAAATCAGCATTCAGATTCAAACCCATTGGTGAAACCATCATAGGATCACAACCGGTAATGTGCAGAGATAAAATACTGTAATTACTGGTGCCGGATAAATGATTAGTTAGATTCCAACCTTCATTGGTAGATTTAAAATCCCAATTGGAAACGATTGGAGGTGCAACACCGTATAATGCCTGAGCAAAACGGTGTCCTAATTCGATCATCCCTGTTCCCTGAAAATATAGGCCGTTCGTTTGAAATCCTTGTGTGTCAAAGATAGTAACATAAGGTACTTTCATTGCTACATTCATTTCTGCCTGTCGGATCTTGGAACAATAGGGCACATCAGGTTGTACATCGATCATGCCGATTACAAAAGGCAGATCAGGCAGATTCAATGCAGTGCGCAGATCATTGATGTAATTGGTCAGGTTGACTTCATAAGCATTTGAACAGGTCAGATCCATGGCATCTGCTTCACCCTGCATCCAGCAATAACCAATGACTTCAACTGTATAATTGGCTTTCAATTCATTGATAGCGGCAGTCATCTCATTAACTGTAGCCGTAAAACATGAACCGACCGTTCCACCTGACGAAGGGGGTCGGAATTGAACGTTCATAAGTTGTCCGTCCCACGCCCATTTGATCAACGCTGTTTTTTGATTACCGGAAAATGAGTAAACATCTCTGCCCAGCGATACTTCAGGACCGAATCTGCCTGCAAAACCCATATTGGATCTGAGATTGGTCCAATTGAATTGTATGGCCGGATCACCGCTGCTTTTAACTGTCACCTGCGGAAACTCAGCCATATAGTCTGCAGGGAGCGTTTCAGGTTCAGCATATCCTACCATGTTCGACTGTCCGCCCATGAGGACAACTTTGATCGCCGGCTTTTGTGCAAAAGAAAATTCAATTAAAAATGAAAGAAAAATAAATGTTATTTTTTGTAATATATATTTTTTCATTCCATGATTATTTTCTGTAAAGGTAAATTTTTTCATTATAGAATATGAATAAATTAATCATATATATTCCCAAACTCAGGAATAGTGGTGAAAAAATAGTTGTTTTCAGTTTGAGGATACATTTTACTAAGACTCATCACAATGTTAGTGCTGTCTTTTTTCATACCCGGCAAAATAAAGAAAAAAGTTTTTTTTAAAGTAGTTGAACTAATCCGGAAATTAATGCTCCAAAAAGTGTATTGATTGGAAACAATTTTAAAAACAAGAGCAGACAATGATCCTGTTTGTTTGTGATTCAAGGTGTTCAGATACTAACTCTCATAAGGGGATTTCAATCAGAGAAACAATTAATTCTTTAGAAATGCAAGGACTCCATCCGGAAATTACTAAATATATGATAGGAGGAGCTAAAACTAAAAATATGATCTTGTTCATATTATGTTTTAAAATTATCAGATAAATTAATAATTATTTCAAATTGATACATGGATATTATTAGATATAATTAGGATAAGCTATTAAGTTTATTTAAATTTGATAAAAATTAAATAGTATGAAAAAGATTTATTTATTCATTATCGGAATTATTCTTTGTACCGGGGTGCAAAGTCAGATCAGTCAGATCAATCATTCTTCCATGTATGGCGGAGGAATTAACGGTTTTGCCAAGAACGCTTCCTGCATTTTAGTAGCCACAGATGGAGGAATTTTTAAAACGACCAATGAAGGGCTTACATGGACGAATGCTACACAGAATTTTGATCCCTATTCAACCAGTTGCCGGAAAATAATCAGTATTGGTAATGTTTTTTATGCAATGCCGGATAATTCCTATCAGACAAGTATTTACAAGAGTTCTGACAATGGGGCTAACTGGACTGCTTTAACTTTCAGTAATTTCTGGCCTAATGATATGGCAATGTTTTCAGACAGTATTTATGTAATGGCAGGAGATAATACCGGTGGACATTTATATTCCTCTAAAGATGGCATAAACTGGAATATGAGAGCAAAATTATGGGATGGAAATTGGCAAGGAGGAAACAGTAATTTATTTTCATCTAATTCGGATAAATTATTTATTGTATTTAATGATACATTGTTTTACACAAAAGATGGAAGTAGAATTGATACCGTATCATATAACGGACTTAGCAAACCTGGATTTTCTGATAATAGCGATAATATTGAAGGAGATGCTTTAGGGAATATTTTTTACAGAGAAGATGCAGGTATTTTAAAATATGATTTTAATGCAAAAACATGGAAAAATATAACTGCAGGAAAAGTTCCTGCCGGTTTTCAGATTGTTGATTTCTCAGTAACTGACCATACCGTTTTTGTTAATGCTATGTCCCCAACCATTGGGATGATATTATACAGGTCAACTGATCAGGGTAATTCATTCACTGAACTTACAAATACAGGTTTAATATTACCAATGATCGGTAACATCATTGAAGTGTCTGCCAATGGTTTTATCGGCAATGCTTTGGACGATCGTATAGTAGTTTCTTCTGATGGTGGAAATACATGGACTTCAACGGATAACCAGTTTATAGCCACTTCTGCTTCAAATTTAGTTAAATCAGGGAATACAGTTTTATTTTCAAGGGAAACCAAAGGTATAACCTTGTCAAATGATAAAGGAATAAACTGGAGTTCTGTCAATAATGGTATTCCGGGTTTTGGGGGTATAGCTTATTTTGTTAGAGAGATCACGGTCGTTAAAGATACATTGTTTGCTTTTTGCTATACGGATCCTTTTGCTGAAATAAGCAAACTGTATAAATCTGCTGATAATGGTAAAACATGGGTTCCATGTTTTATTCCGTCTCCATGGGATCAAAATGATGACTTCTGGTTTGCAGGGAAAGCGGATTCAGCACTGTACATTTATTGTGCAAAAAAAAGCACAAATGAATACACTGCTATTGTTTCCTTTGATTTTGGTAAAACTTGGAGTGAACCTCAGCAACAGGATAAAACAAATTATGTATATATAAAAGGAACCAAACAATGTTCATTTATTTTTCCGGCACCAAATGACCAATATAATAATTTTACAGATGTGTCGCGCCTAAATGATTTTTCAACAATAACAACAATAGACAACGGATTGTTCAACAACAGTCTTGTAATTAAAAGAATTAAAGGTGCACATGGAGATAAAGGAGAAGCCATGATGGATTTTGATGCTGCAAATAATAAAGCTTTGTTTGTTGCTGTTGATCGAAATTTCATGGAAGTAGAAAAACTTTACTTATTTAATATGACTACAAACGGATGGTCAGAAATCTTTACAACCGGGCTTCCTTCAGGGTATAAAGCAAACTGTATAAAATACGTTGGTAATAATATCTGGCTGTTGGCAACCAATACCGGTTTATACAAAAGCACTGA
This sequence comes from uncultured Bacteroidales bacterium, assembly GCA_964452905.1. GTDB lineage: Bacteria > Bacteroidota > Bacteroidia > Bacteroidales > CAYVNP01 > CAYVNP01. Next base: position 23,543 of record CAYVNP010000018.1, on the reverse strand, counting down.
TGCCGGATCAACCTGGGTGATAACTCATAATATAAGTGAATTTCAAAGAGGGATAGTCGTTAATAGTATTCAGGTGGTTGGCAATAAAGTTTTTTTAGGTACTCTGGATAATGGTATCTGGACTTCAGAATTAACATTTGATTTCAGTGTCGGCTTTACAGCTTCAAACACATTACTTACAACTGTACCGTTCACTGTGAAAATTACCAATGGTACTCCCAACAAATCTAAATTTAAATTTACCTGGAACTTTGGGGACGGTTCAACTGCAACCACTACTACTGAAAGCTATGTCATGCATACTTTTGCTTTTAACGGCGACTATACCATTACGCTAACAGCTGAAGAAAAGAGCAGTGGCTTTACATCCTCACACACCGAAGTGGATTATATCACCTGTGCAGGTGGAACGCAGGATACATGTTTTATACCTGTAATTTCTCAAGGAACCACAGGAACTATTTGCGGCAATGACAGCATTAAACTTTCAACTCAAAAACGAAAGGGCTACACTTACCAATGGACTTGGAATAACAATATACTTTCAGTAATAGATACAGTAATATATGCTAAACTGGCTGGCGATTATAAAGTGAAAGCAATCAATGGCATATACAACCGTGTCTCAACACCTTATACATTGATGACCTATTCTGTACAAAAACCAATTATTTATTCTTCCGGGATTATAAATACGTGTTCAAAGGACAGTATGAAATTATCCGTAGCACCTGCTTTTACTAAATATTCATGGTCAACAGGTAAAACGACCGCTTTTATTTATATCAAGAAAAGTCAGGAATATATAGTTACGGTAACAGATAATAATAATTGTAAAATTGCATCTGATCCTTATAATGCTAATTATTCCATCATCAACATTCCTTACATATGTATGGTGTCTGTTGATTCATCCAATAAAAATAAAATTATTTGGGATAAGCCGGTTACGAAAGAAATCAGATCCTATAATATTTACAAAGAAAGCACGATTGCCGGTAAATATAATTTAATAGGGAATGTGGCTTATGATAAAATGAGTACGTACACCGATAATAATTCTGTGCCCAGCAGCCATTCCGACCGTTATAAATTATCCGCTATTGATACATGTGGTAATGAAACGGCATTGAGTACACATCATCGCACCTTGCATTTAAGTGTTTCCAAAAATGCTATGGGTAGCGGGTACCAACTCATTTGGCTGGACAGTTATGAAGGTTTTAATTTTTATATGTATTATATTTTCAGGGGAACAACAAAAAAGAATATGGTATTGATTGATTCTATTCAAAATACCTTGTATTCCTATACAGATCCAACTAATTTAACCGGTCAGCTTTTATATGTTGTTGCTGCTGTTAAGCCGGGTACTCCCTGTAACCCAACCGGATCTAAAGGTGTATTCCCTGTTGATTTCAAAGGTGCAACCTATTCAGTTTCCAATGTAGATGGTTTTGAATTACATGAATCTATTCAGGATGTGGAACAGATGAGCATGAACATTTATCCGAACCCGACAAATGATAAGATCACCATTGAAATGGATAATCAGAATAAAACGTATAACCTTGAAATTCTGAATATGATCGGTCAGCGTATTTTAAATAAAAATGTAAATAATACCATTGAACAAGTTGATCTGTCTTCATGTTCAACAGGTATCTATTTTGTTAAAATAAAAATATCAGACAAAACAATTGTTAAGAAGATCATTAAGAACTAATCTGAATTTTATAAAGTTTTTAAAAGTCGCTGGATTTAATTCAGCGACTTTTTTTTGGAAGAAAATTTACCAACAGGACATAATTGTATATTATACCGATACTCAATAAGTAAAAGTCCAATAAATTGGACTTAACATATTGTAGATCGGCATTAACCATTCTAAATTATAAAATTGCCAATGGCATATTATATAATAAGAATTGGTATTATATGAAACTGTTTAAAATTCATTTAAAAGTTTATATACTGATAGTCATAGTGAGCTTGTCGAACTATGACGAAGTATGAACGACATTTAATTATCTTCAATTGTCTATCCTTCGACCACGCCAGTTGGCGGGCAGGCAGGCTCAGGATGACAATTGAAGGTGTAATGTGAATGAATATGTTATGAGTGAAACACATATACTTTTATTATAATAAAATTTAAACAGTTTCTATATATTTGTCAAAAAAAATTAAATGGAAAATTTAAATAAACCGCTTGATGAAAATAATTTAATTGACATTGATTCCTTTCCTAAAATTTATTCCAAAAAAACTATTGTGGGTTTTTCAGTTTTTTTTACAACTATTTTTGGTGGCGTTCTGTTGATGCAAAACCTGAGGGATATCGGAAAAAAGAAGGAGGCAATTCAGATATTGTTCCTGTCAATAGGTTATTCAATCATAACAATTGTTATAGCAAATCTGCCGGAGAAACCAATCACTTCTTTGACATTTTTGTGTAATATGATCGGTGGAATTATTTTGGCGGAATATTTTTTTAAAAAATATTTTCCCGACGATGAGAAATATGAAAAGAAGAAAATTTGGAAACCGTTAGTAATATCAATAATTATCACAATCCCTTTTTTATTGGCATTAATTTTCAGCAGTATGTATTAATTGTGTGTTGAAAAATATCAGAATAAATAAATTTTATAGTTATTGTTAAGTTGACTATTTGTTTTATATTTGTAAAAAAAAGTATTATTTTTTACATATAGTCCTCAAAAGAGCAGGATTATGATTATCGAAAATACACTGGATTAAAGAAGATGAATAAAAAAATATTAAATTGTGAATCAATGAATACTATTAACTAAATCTAATTATTAATTTAAATCTTACAACCATGAAAAAAAATTTATTCTCTCTCTTGCTGATTGGCTTAGCCATTAATGTGTCAGCGCAATTGTACACCAATCATTTTAATTCAGGTGCATTGGATACCAATCAGTTTAAAAATCATTTTAATTCAGGCGGTTTTAATTTTATTCAAGCTGAAGGTCCTTTTACCTTAGCGTCTGATAATGGTAATTCTGTTTTGAAAATCACTTCTGCCGGTCATGATGAATGGGATGGTGTAGCTGTTTATTTTAATAATAACCATACAACTGTTTCTATGACCAATGCAGATAAAATTTATGTCAGAGCTAAATTAACTGATGATTCTTTCGATACGATTGCTAAATTAGGTATCACCGTGAGTGATCTGAATGGTAAAACTGCATCGAATGATGGTGTACAAGCTGTTAATGCGATGATTTTAAGCAAGAAAAAATGGACTTTGCTTGCCTATTCTATTTCCAGCTGGACTGACCAATGGGGAAATGCAGGTCAACCAAACGGAACGTGTGATAATACCAAAATACAACGATTGAACATAGCGATCAATAATGGTTTTGCAAGTTTTCCCGATAATGTAAATAAGATTACGCACTCTTTAACCGGTACTGTTGTATTTGACTATCTTCAAATAGGTGGTACAACTCCTGCAAATGAATCAACACTTGGTTTTACTGAATTGACTGGACAAAAAGTAATTTTCTCCAATTATCCCAATCCTGTTACCAATTCAACTACCATTCAATATTCAGTTGTTGACAATGGTTTTGTTTCAATTAAAATTTTTGATGTATTAGGAAAAGAAGTTACTTCATTGGTGAATGAAAATAAAACAACCGGTACATATGAAGTTAAATATAATGCATCTTCTTTGCAGAATGGTGTTTATTTTTACACCATGATATCTAATAATAAATCTGTTGCAACTCAAAAAATGATTGTAAATAAGTAATTTAACCAGTTGTGCTATTAGAAACATAATCATCTGAAATTTAATGTCACATTGAGCTCCTGCCTGCTGGCAGGCAGGTTGTCGAAATGTGGCTTCGACAGGCTCAGCCTGACAATCAGTTATTTGTAATTTCATTAGCACATAGGGGTACCAAAATAAATTTTGAGAAAAGTATCAGATTTACATTCGTGTAATTCTGATACTTTTTTTTTATACTTTTAATGAAGTAAAATTGTCCGTTATTTTTTATTTTAAATAAAATCTAAATTCATATTAAATATAATGAACTTCTTGAGAAAAATAATAATAATTGGAATTATTCAACTCATCGGATTGTCTGCTCTTTATTCTCAATGCTCAATGTCCGGAGTGGAAGCTATTAAAAATGGGAATTTTGAAACAGGGGATGATGGTAGTTCTACGTTCGGTGTTCTTGCACGGTATGATATAAGAGGAGGTTATTCCAACCCGGCTCAGTATACTGTCTGGACCAATGCAAAGGATTTCAACGGAAATAATCCTGTTCAGGTATATGATCATACCAAGAAAGATGGGACAGGAATGATGTTGATGGTTGATGGTCCCTGGATACCGGGTGTTTGCTGGCAACAACATGTATCTGTTTTTACTAACCAGACATATTATTTTTCAGCCTGGATCACTTCGTTATATATACAAAACTTTGCAAAACTACAATTTCAAGTCAAAGGAGATAATGATGCTGCATGGACACCTTTAGGTCCACAGTATGAAGCGCCTGCTCCGGGTATTTGGAAACAGATCTATGAAACCTGGTATACTGGAACCAATACAGGCGCAACCATTCGTGTGGTTGATTCTTTACAACTTGCAAATCAATGGGTATGGGGTAATGACTATGCGCTGGATGATATCTCATTTATCAATACCTGCCAGAATGTGAATGCTGGTTCAAAATCACAGATGCCTGCGCAATTATCTTTATGCGATCATGCAGGGAAGGTGGATTTAAATACTCAAGTGCCCGAACAGTCTGATATTTTATTTACCTGGTTTTATAACGGGACAAAGATTGATACCAATATTTACAAACCAAGCATTCTATCTTCCATCACCACCACCGGACAATACACCGTTTGTGTTGATTCAGCCGGCTGTATCAATAAAGATACTGTTTCTGTGATATCCAATTTAAAAGTTGATCTGGGCTCGGATGTTAATTTATGTTCACCCGCTTCAACAATATTAACCACAAAAATTGCAAATACGACTGGTTTAGGTATTGCATGGTTAAAAGATAACAAGGTACTTGCAGGAGAAAAAGGAACCGACTTATTCGTTTCCACTCCCGGCAAATTCAAGGTCGTAGTTACCGATCTGGTCGGGAATAACTGCAATGCCAGTGATTCGGTCAATATTACAACTACAGCTCCGATACCGCATGATACCACATATTGCTTTGCCAACGGAGAAACCACGGCATCCCTTTCTGTTACTGGCTCAGGCAGTTTTGGCTGGTATGATGCACCGAAAAATGGAAATAAAGTGGGTGCCGGCAATACTTATATTGCAACCGGATTAACAGGAGGAAATAAAACTTTTTATGTTAAAGATACCACCACATTTGTTAAAACCGTTTTCTATTCTAAACCACCGGATGGTAATTGTAACGGTGGTCCTGCAAATAATATTGAACCAATGAAAAATACAATGTTATTCACTGCTAAAGCTAATTTTACAATTAATGCTATTGAATTTGATTTGCAAAGTAATACCGGTAATCAACCAGGTGCTGCAGGTTGGGCAGGTAAAACAATGGATTTGACATTAACAGACAGAACGGATAATTCTGTCATTACTAAATCTGTCCCAATCATTACTAAAAAAACAGTACAGCAGGATACATTTAAAGTGTTTGTTAATTTACCGGTTGTATCAGGGCATCAGTATGCTTTAAAAGCGTTGGGTTCCGGTGATATTAAAGGAAGAGTCAGAGTATGGGGTGCATCAACAACCTGCATCACTTTTCCTAAAGATGACGGGCAGATCGTGTTCACCGGTCCTGATGGTGGGCTTACAAAACTGTCTCCGGGCTTTTACGATTGGAACATTTCTGTTGGTACTGATTGTGATCCGATGCCTGTGCGCGTGATCGAAAAATGTCCTGTAACATGTGTAAATCCTGCTAATCCGACACTATCTCCAACCGGACCGTATAATTATTGTGGCGGAATAAGCATCAGCAAAGTGCTTACTGCTACTGTTTCAAATCCCGGTGCAGCTTCGTTTGAATATGAATTTTTCAGGAATGGAATTTCTGTGCAGACAGCATCATCAGTGAATACTTACACAGCTACGCAAGGTGGGAGTTATTATGTAGTCATCACCGACCCTGTTGATGCAATAACATGTAAAGTTCAAACAAATACAGTTTCATTGAATACACCAGCCAACCCTGCTGCCGATGCAGGAAGCAATATTTCCATTTGCTCCGGTACATCAACCATACTTACAGCCACAGGTGGTGATACGTATTCATGGAATAACTCAATTCTAACAGATGTGAATAATGTTAATCCGTTGATTACGATTACTTATTCCGTCACTGTTACCAATAGTTCCACCACGTGTTCTGCTAAAGATACGGTGGTTGTTTCTGTTATCAATAAAGTTACAGCCAATGCCGGCAGCGATCAAAACCTATGTGCCGTCAATGTAACCCTTGCAGGCAATGCCCCTGCACCGGGCACAGGCGCATGGAGCATTGTTTCAGGTGGTACAGGCACATTTTCAGATGCTGCAAGCAACACATCAATTTTTACCCCTGATGCTTCAGGAACCTATAAATTACGCTGGACCATCACCAACACGCCGTGTGCAACCACTACCAGCGATGTGACCATTGATTTTATTAAACCGCCCACCATCGCCGATGCAGGACCAGCACAGACTGTGTGCGGAAAAAATGCTACTCTGTCAGGGAACCTTCCTTCACCCGGCACAGGGGCTTGGAGTATTGTTTCTGGCGGTACAGGAACATTTTCAAATGCTACTGACAATGCTTCGTCGTTTACTGCCGATACGTATGGTATCTATACCTTGCGTTGGACTATCTCCAATCCCCCATGTACAGCTACCACCAGCGATGTGACGGTTGAATTCAAACAAACACCCACTGCTGCCGATGCTGGTTCAGATCAAATTGTGTGCGGAACAAACTATACCTTAGCAGGGAGTGCACCCACAAGTGGCACAGGCGCATGGACAATCGTTTCGGGCGGTACAGGCACATTTACCGATGCTGCAAGCAATACATCCACGTTTACCCCCGATGCGTTAGGAACGTATAAATTACGATGGACGATCTCCAATCCCCCCTGTACAGCCACTGCAGCCGATGTTAATATTGAATTCAAACAATCCACCGTGACTGCTGATGCAGGACAGAATCAGACCTTGTGCGGTAAAAATGTTACCCTTGCTGGAAACCTTCCTTCACCCGGCACAGGGGCATGGAGCATTGTTTCCGGTGGTACAGGAACATTCACAGATGCAGCGAACAATGCTTCTTCATTTGTTGCCGATGCGTTCGGAACATATATACTCAAATGGACCATCACTGTTTCGCCTTGTTCACCTACGAGTAGCAATGTAACGGTTGAATTTAAAGATGTACCTACCACAGCCGCTGCAGGAAGTGATCAAATTGTTTGCGGAACAAACTTCACATTGGCAGGGAATACACCCACAAGTGGCACAGGCGCATGGACAATCGTATCAGGTGGTACAGGCACATTCTCGGATGAGGCAAGCAATACATCTTCGTTTACACCTGATGCTTTAGGAAGCTATAAATTACGCTGGACTATCTCCAACCCACCGTGTACAGCCACTACCTCTGATGTGAATATTGAATTCAAACAATCAATTATAAATGCTGATGCAGGACAAGACCAGACCGTGTGCGGTAAAAACGTAACCTTGTCAGGGAACTCACCATCACCAGGCACAGGCGCATGGAGCATTGTCTCTGGCGGTACAGGCACATTCTCAAATGCAGCAAGTAATGCTTCTTCATTTGTTGCTGATGCGTATGGTACTTATATACTCAAATGGACAATCACTGTTTCGCCTTGTTCACCTACGAACAGCGATGTGACGATCGAATTTAAAGATGTACCAACAACAGCCGATGCCGGGAATGATCAGGTCAATGCAACTATGTGCGGACAAACCTCAACAACACTTTCAGCCAATAGTCCTGCGGTAGGCACCGGTTCATGGAGCATTGTCAATGGAACAGGAGGAACGTTGGGTGATCCGAACTCTTCAACATCTGCTTTTAATGGAGTACAGGATATGCTCTACACCTTACGATGGACAACCGCAAACAGTCCTTGCCCTTCATCTGCCGATGAGGTCAATATTAAATTTCATTCCATCCCCAATGCAACCGTACCTGATCAGGATATTTGTCTGGGACAATCGCAACTGCTACAAGCCGTGCAGGGACAGGGGAAATACCGATGGAGTACAAATGATACCTTGCCAACCATAAAAGTAAATCCGACCATACAAACAACCTATTCATTGACCATCACCAACAGCGATCAATGCACTGCATCCGGACAAACAGTGGTTACGGTCAATCCGATACCATCTGCCGATTTCATTGCCGACCCGGCTGAAACAACAACCGGTGTCCAGATAAGTTTCACGATATTAAATGCCGTTAATGTGAATTCAACCATCTGGAGGTTTGGCGACGGACTTTACAATGCCGGACAAATGACCACACAACATATTTACACGGATACCGGTTTATATTCCGTTTCATTGATCATTTCAAGCGCAAAGAATTGTCTTGATACCATTACCAAAAAGAATTATGTGATCATTCATCCGCGCCAGCATATCTGGATTCCATCGGCATTTACGCCGAACGGAGACGGGAATAATGATATCCTGATGGTTTATGGGGAGCTTAAAAGTATGTTATTGGAAATTTATGATCAGTGGGGACTATTAATCTTTACTTCTGAATCACAGTCAGTAGGTTGGGATGGGAAATACAAAGGGGTAGATCAGCCGGAAGGAAATTATGTGTTTATCTTCAACGGAATAAACACGTCAAACGAACCGGTGAAAGAACAAGGGTTGATCACATTGATACGATAGATCTTTCGGAAATTTTTCAGGGATACTTATATGAAAATTTAAAATCTACAAGTTTACTTTTATTTGTTCAGGTAAGTTTATTCTTTCATTTAGTGGATAATCTGTTGTTGTCAGAATTGCTTTTACATATTGAATTTCATATATTTGTAGTTATAGTGACTATTATTTAAAAATCAGAATTGAAGACATCAAATAAAAAAAAGTAAATGAGTTAAATAGAACATTACAGAATGCATATATGTAGATTAATATATTATTATTTTATTAACATATTAAAGTATGTAAGGGTTTTTATTGCTCAAACGATTTTAAGAAGGATAGGAGAAAATTACTGTATTAGATTATTTTCATTCGTGCTTTTGTTTTTATGTAATGATTCATTGAATGCTACGATCTATTATGTCAATGATGCAAGTATAACAGGTGATAAGTGGTGCACGGCAATCGGAAATGATGCAAACAATGGAACGTCTGCATCTACACCCAAACTGACCTTAGCAAATGTATTAAGTTCATTTATTTTAACCGGAGGAGATATTGTTCGGATAGATAATGGAACGTATTCATGGGCAAGTATTAATTGGATGGCTCAGAATGATTATGGAACGGGTACAGGTGCAAATGTACTTACTATTCAGGGGGCAGGAAGTGCAGGAACGTATGTTACTGATATTACCTGTAGTTCGGGCATTTTATTCAATTTTGCCAATAATAGTGATGGTAAGAACTACATTACGTTTGATGGTATGAAATTGACTGGTGTTGCCGGTCAGAATATTTTTTATTTTGCTCAAAATGACTATTGCACGATCTCCAATTGCGTTATCAATGCTATTGCAGATGGAGCAGGAGCAATCATGGCAATTACTTTATATAATAAGACGGAATATACAACCATAACTCAAAATACGATCAATATCAGCGGTGGAATAGCCGGTATTGCTACATCCCTTGGGATTGCACTGGAACAAAATCCGCAAAATTATACTTCTATTACGAGAAACAAGATCATCAGTACAAGCGGAGAAGCAAGACGTTGTATTTCGATTGCACAATCTGGTACAACTTACATTGATATCAGCAACAATTATTTTGTGAATACTTATTCAGGTGTATATGTTGCTGGATCACTTACATCCTGTACCATGTATAATAATTCGTTTTATACTAAGGCATATTGTTTTTACGGGTTAACTGGCGGAGGTACCGGTTGGACTATTAAAAACAATAATTTTTATGTAACACACGGAACAGCTTCAGATTATTGTGTTTTTATTGCAGATAATTCAACCCCGTCCCTTGATTTTAATCTGTATTATTATCCCGGTGCATCATGTGGTTGGTCAAATGGAATCGGTCAATCAACTCTTGCAGCTTGGATAAACTACAACTGGACCCATGATGGGAATTCAGTTACCGGTAATCCGAATTATACGTCAGGGGCTACAGGTGATCTGAGTATTTCTGCAGGGTCACCTGCTGAAGGGAAAGGTATAACAGGATTAGTAACGGTTGATATTATTGGAACAACCCGTCGAATACCCCCTGAAATCGGTGCTTTTGAGATTGTCCCTGTAACAGGGAATAAATATTATGTCAATGACGGAGTGATGAGTGGTGAAAAATGGTGCACTGCAACTGGAGCTGATGCTGCAGGCAGGGGAGGAAAGAATAATCCTTATCTTACTGTGGGGTATTTACTAGCTAATAATGTTCTTACTGCAAACGATACTGTTTTTATCGATGCGGGTACATATTCGGTAAGTCAGCAAATGTTTACATCTGCTGATCAAGGATCATTGTCAGGACAGATTGTATATCAGGGTGCTGATACCAGTAAAACAATTTTTCAACCTGCAGCCACAGATAAAAATATTTTTTATGTGCAGGAAAGTACATCTTATTTAACTTTTAGGGATATTCAATTCTACCAGCCCGCACAGGCAAATGGACAACCTTTGCTAAGAGTTGAGGGTGGTGCGAACACATATATAGAAATAATAAATTGTGAATTTAACAATCTGGCAACTGCTCAGGGTAGCATTCTTACCAGCGGGCTGAATACTATAATCAGTAACTGCACATTTAATAACCGCAGTTTATATGCTATCTCGCAAACGCTAAATCATAACCCTACCGTGGCTCCATGTGTAACCATTGAAAAATGTGTGATTAATGTAAAAAATAATAACCAGCCTTCCTCCAGCTATGGTATTCTCTTGAATTATAGCTATTCAAACACAATTATTAATACCATCAACAATAATAAGATTATCGGTGATGCAACCGCAAAATACGGTATTTATTTTGATGGAGGAGTTGCAAATGTTACAATGAAAAATAATTATATTGCTGGTTTTTATACAGGTATCTGGTCGGGAAATGGAACAAAAAATAATTTGTATTTTAATTCTATATATGCAAGGAATTATGCTATATGGGGCAATGCAACCAATTCTTTAAGTGGATGGAATATTACGAATAATATTTTTGAAGTAACAACCAGTGGTGGGTATGAAATATGGTATCCGAATGCAACTTCATATCCAACTTCACTGAATTATAATCTTTATTATCCACATACAGGAGTGAATATGATCAGATGGGGAGCAAGTACATATGCTACAACTTCTGCGTTTTATTCTGCAACAGGTTATGAAAACAATGCTGTGACTGGTAATCCTCTTTTTGTCAACCCTGGTGCAGGAAATCTTGATATTACCAACAGTTCTCCTGCAGCTGGTGTTGGGAATGCTGTTTCAGGTATTACTACCGATATTTATTATACGACCCGAAGAACGATACCTACTATTGGAGCCATGGAGGTGGCTAATTGGGCTTTATATGTAAACGATAATGTTTTTGCAGGTGATACATGGTGCACAGCCGTTGGAGTGGATGCTACACGAAGAGGTGGACGAGGGAATCCTTATCTTACTTTGAGTTTCTTACTTTCTGACCGCACTGTATCAGGTGGTGATACTATTTATATTGATAATGGTACTTACAACTGGGCTCAGGTTAATTTTACGGGAGATGATAAAGGTACTGTTTCAAGTCAATTGGTAGTTAACGGTGCAGGAGCTTCAAAAACACTTATTACTACCAACGCAGGCAGTTACGGGATGTTCTCAAATACATCCAGTAATAACTTCATTACTTTTCAAAATTTTTCTATCACAACTACCAATTGTGCGTTTTACTGGACTAATTCGAATACGATCAAAATTCTAAATTGTAATATTTCAGTCAATTTTAATAATGGTGCAATCTTTTTTGCAACATCAAGCACTAACAATACGGTTTCCGGTAACACAATCACACAGACCAACGTTTCCGGATCGGGAATATATTTTCAAACAAATCCGCATAACAATAATACCATCACCAAAAATAAAATTTTAGGAGTGAATGGCTCAGAACCGAGTTATGGAATTACCTTTGAACAGAATCCAAATAACAATAATTTTATAGCAAATAATTTTATTACCAATTTTCAGACTGGGATCAATCAGCCACAGGATTGTCAGGGAACCAAAGTGTATAATAATTCATTCTACTGCAAGAATTATTGCATGAGCGGCACACTGAACCTGATGGATATACAGAATAATATTTTTTATGTGTATGGCGGAGGTGCTGCTAATTATTGCATCAATATTGCCACATGCACTTCTCCATCGGTTATGAATTATAATTATTATCATTTTACAGGGTCAGCAAAATGCGGGCGGAAATGTGGAATAGATTATCCTGCTTTAAGCAATTGGAAAAATCAATTTAGCAATGATGTAAATAGTTATTCAGGAGATCCTTTATTTACAAACCAAACAGGCAATAATTTGCATCTGACCTCCAGTTCTCCTGCTATTGATAAAGGTGTAACGCTTGCCAGTGTTCCGGATGATATTGATTTGGGTCCCCGCCCGTTTCTTAGCGCTGCGTATGATATCGGTGCAGATGAAACAGGTTCTGTTCTGCCTATTGAATTGATTTCATTCAATGCAATGTGTAAAAATGGTTCAGTTTTATTGACATGGACAACTGCTTCCGAAACAAACAATAATTATTTTACAATTGAACGCAGTAGGAATGGTAAAGATTTTGAATCCATTGCATATGTTACAGGAGCCGGGAATAGTAAAAGGTTAAATAAATATACATTCAACGATGATGCATCCATGAGTGGAAATTTATATTACAGATTAAAACAAACAGATTACAATGGGCATTTTTCTTATAGTAATAGTGTATATTTGATAGATAATTGTGAAGAATCAGAAATTAGTAATCCGGAAATTATTTCCGTTTCGGGCAATAATAATGGTGTTAATGTGATTTTTAAATCACAAAGCAATGAAAAATATCTGCTTAAATTAATTGGTTTGGATGGGAGACTATTATATTCAAAAGTGGATGTAACACAGAGTGAACTATCACATGTCATCTTACCAAATACCGGATTATCAAATGCAATTTATTTTATTACTTTACAGATCAGTAATACGTTTTCAGATAAGAAATTTTTAATACTTGAATAAAGAATGAAACAAAGCTTAACTCTTTTTTTAATTGTTCTTGGAACTTTAGGATATAGTCAGAAATGGGTACTGCAATGGTCGGATGAATTCAACGATAATAAACTGGATAAAAAAATATGGAATATTGAAACCGGGAATGGACAAGGTGGATGGGGATGTGGTCAGATTGACTATAGCACCGGAAGGAAAAAAAATATTGAAGAGAGTGACAGCTCATTAAAAATTCGTATTCATAAAGAAAATCTGGAAGGATTCCATTATACCTCAGGACGCATCAATTCGAAAAATAAATTTTATGCAAAATATGGAAAGATTGAAGCTCGTTTGAAAATACCGGGCGGAAAGGGCATCGGCAGTGCGTTCTGGATGATGCCTCAATTTGACAAATATGGCGGATGGCCTAAAAGCGGCGAGATAGATATTATGGAAACTAATGGGGATGGGCCATACACGAATTACGGAACAGTACATTACGAAAAATGGGATTCACATCAATTCTCCGGGAAAAAAATAATGATCCCCGAAACCCATTCATTGATTACTGAATATCACAGATATGGAATTATCTGGAATGAAAAATCATTATCATGGTTTTTAGATGATTCCATTTACAACACAATTGATCTGACCAAATCAATTGATAAGCGGTTCCCATTCAATGAAGCATTTTATATTATTTTAAGTGTTGGTGTAGGAAGTGATTTTTCTGGGAAAATAATTGAAGATAATATTCTTCCCCAGTCTCTCGAATTAGATTATGTCAGGGTGTATAAAGGATATTATGAGCCAAATTTAGTAAAGGCGTTTACAACAGATGACGGAAAATCGGTTGTGTTGAATTTTTCTGAAAAGCTTTCCAATCAAACTGATATGATGAAAGGATTTAATATCATTCGAAATAATGGTGAAGAAGTTAAGATCAATCAGATAAAATTTTTGGATGATTCAAAGAAGTCATTATTATTTAGTCTCTACTCTTTCATTGATAAAAAAGATACCGGTATATATTTAACTTATCACGATGGAATGATTTTGACCGAAGATTCAATGAAACTAAATAGTATCAGCAGAGCTTCAATTTTCAATATGGTTCTCGGCGCTGCACCCGTTATCTTGTCTGCTGTGGCTGAAGATGAATATAAAATTAATCTTATTTTGAATAAAGAATTAAATAAAAATTTAAAAATTGAACCAACTGAATTTCATTTAGTGATCAATGGGGAGCCAATAAATATTAAAAAAATTGAAATGCAAAATCAGCAATTGCTCATGACACCGGAAAAGCCGGTTATCATTGAGGATAAGGTTTTTGTTAATTATACCGGTTCATCTGTAACATCAACTGACGATGGCAGATTAATTCCTTTTACCAATAAAAAAATTACAAATAATGTTCAAAAACGATATTCAATTCCGGGGAATATTGAAGCAGAAAATTTTTCCGATATGAAAGGAATCAGCGTTGAAGATTGCCGAGATCTGGATAAAGGGAAAAATGTTGGATTTATTGATACAGACGACTACATGGATTACAGAGTTAAAGTTGAAAATAGTGGAATGTATGAGTTAAATGTTCGATATTCCTGTCATGAAGTAGGTGGAATTATTGAATTGCAAGATGTTTCAACAAATCAGTCTCTTTCAACTATTGAAATTAAGACAGCTACCGAAGGATGGCAGAAATGGAAAACATTGAAAACAACAGTTCAATTGACCGAAGGACTTCATACATTCAGGTTTTTTGCCCAAAACGGCGGATTTAATCTGAATTATTTTTATTTTAAAAAGATTGAAGATAACCGATAATATACTGAAAAAGATTTTTGTAATTACTTAGAAAAATAAAATATAATAGAACGCTGATACCGCAGATGAATATGATAAACGCTGATTATTATAAACATTCATTTTTTCAAACCGAAAGAATCATATTGAATCATAATAGTCAGCGTCATCAGCGTTCAATATCTTGTAGTTGGGTCGTAATATTTTTTTAATCTTAAAATAGCTTATTCTATAAATAATAAACTCTAAATAACTAAAAAATAAAATATGAAAACAATCTGGTACACTTTATCTGCATTGATATTCTTTTTCTCGTCATGCAGTAATCCTAAGAATGATGAAGGTATGGAAGAAAATAAATCCGGCAGTTGTTCAATTAAAAAAGCCGAAGTTTATTTAACGGCTGAAAAAACAACAGACCGGTTGACAAAAAAAGAGGTGTTAACATTTGATACAACGTCAGTACAACCCAATGAAAAAATTGTTTCTGTCATTCTTGACCCGGATAAACAATTTCAGACTATTGAAGGATTTGGCGGCGCTTTCACAGATGCATCTGCAGAAACATTTTATAAACTTCCTGTAAAAGAACAAGAGAATATAATAAATAAATATTTTTCTCTTGATGAAGGGATTGGATATTCGCTGGGACGTACACACATCAATAGTTGTGATTTTTCCAGTGAGAGCTATGCTTACGTGGAATCAGCAGATACTTCGCTGAATAAATTTTCAATCAATCATGATAAAAAATTCAGGATTCCTTTCATTCAAACAGCATTAAAAAAAGCGAATAATAATATTAAAATTTTTGCATCTCCCTGGAGTCCGCCTGCATGGATGAAGACGAATAAGGATATGTTGCATGGTGGTAAATTGCTTCCTAAATATTATCAGGCATGGGCAAATTATTACATACGTTTTATTCAGGAATATAAAAAAGCAGGAATCCCAATCTGGGGATTAACTGTTCAGAATGAGCCTTTGGCAGTCCAAACATGGGAGTCTTGCATCTATTCAGCAGAAGAGGAAAAAGATTTTGTTAAAACTTATTTAGGTCCTGCCCTGCATGGAGCTGATATGAAAGATATTAAACTGATGGTTTGGGATCATAACCGGGATGTAATCTATAACAGAGTCAAGCCGGCGTTTGACGATCCTGAGGCATCAAAATATATTTGGGGTGCAGGTTTTCACTGGTATATGAGCGATTGTTTTGATAATATTCGTCTGGTTCACGATGCGTATCCTGATAAAAAGTTATTATTTACCGAAGGTTGTGTTTATCCTTTTGATTTGACAAAAATTAATGAATGGCATTGGGGTGAAACATATGGTAAATCTATTATTCATGATCTGAATAATTGGGCTGTCGGCTGGACTGACTGGAACTTGATCCTTGATGAAAAAGGAGGTCCAAACCATGTGGGTAATTATTGTTATGCTCCTGTCATTGCCGACACACGCACAGGCGAAGTGCATTATATGAATTCATTTTTTTATATGGGACATTTTTCAAAATTTATTCGTCCGGGTGCCAAACGGATTATTTGTTCTTCAACGTGTGATGATTTACTAACTACTGCATTTTGTAATCCCGATGGAAAAATTGCTGTAGTTGTTATGAATGATTCTGACAAAGAACTGACTTTCAACGTATGGCTGAAAGGAAGAACCATTAAGGCTGTTAGTCTTGCTCATTCTATCATCACATTAAATCTTATTCCATAATTTCAGTAGATTTTTATATTTGTATTTTTCACATTTAAACAGTTAAATTTTAGTATGACAAAAAAAATGATTAGATTAGGGATTATAATTTCTTTGGTTTCTTTAACTTTTCTTGTTTCTGCTCAACCTAAGAGTATCAAAAGGGGAATAGCTTATGGAAGTCATTCCGATGCTGATATGCTGACTATTTCCAAAGGAATTACCTGGTGGTATAATTGGTTTGTTCAGCCGGAAACAGGAGTGATAAATACGTATAAAAATTACTCTGTTGAATATGTTCCGATGGCGTGGGGTGGGGGTACGAACCTTAACATGATAAGAGCTTATCTTGCAAAAGACACATCCATTAAATATTTACTGGGATACAATGAACCCAATTTTAACAGTCAGGCAAAAATGACACCTACACAGGCAGCAGCGGCATGGACTAATCTTGAATCCATTGCCAATGATTTCGGATTGAAACTGGTTAGTCCTGCTGTGAACTATTGTGGCGATTGTGTTTCGGAAAATGGTGTGACCTACACCGATCCGGTAAAATATCTTGATGATTTTTTTACTGCCTGCTCTAATTGCAAAGTTGATTATATTGCCATTCATTGGTATGCATGTTCGGGCAGCGCTCTTAAATCTTATCTTAACAGATTCAGAAAATATAAAAAACCAATTTGGGTGACAGAATTTTCATGTCTGGAAAATAATCCAACTCTACAAACGCAGGTAGATTATTTATTTCAGGCAGTAGATATTTTGGAAAATGATCCCGATGTTTTTCGTTATGCATGGTTTACAGGACGTGCAAATTCTGGTAATATTTCTTTGTTCAATTCTGCTTCCGGTCAACTGTCGGAGTTAGGAAAAATATATGTTAATATGCCTACACATGATACAAGTTTTTATTATACAATTCCAGCCCATATTGAAGCAGAAAATTATTCAACAATGTACGGTATACGGTTTGAAACAACTCAAGATGTTTCAGGAACATTTAATGTCGGGTATATTGATGCAAATGATTGGTTATCGTACAATGTGATCGTTCCGGATAGTAATTTATATGATATCAAAATCAGATTTTCCGGCAATGCAGCAGCAGCATTGAGTATTTACTCTGATAATACGTTGTTGACAACAATTCAAACACCTGCAACGGGTGGCTGGCAAAACTGGCAGACAACTACATCTCAAATAAATTTACCAAAAGGAAAACATCAATTGAAATTGTTTGCCGTTTCGGCAGGATTTAATTTGAACTGGATTGAAATTTGTGATACCAGTTTAACGAAACTAAATGAGATTACATTAAATAATAATATTACCGTAATGCCTAATCCAGTTACTGACAGCCGTCAACTTACAATTACAAGTAACGGGATTGAATTTAGAAATATGTCGGTAGAACTTTTTGATATGACCGGACATCTTATCCGTTCACAAACATATGATAATTCTCAACAGGTATTATTTAATGTAGGAAACAATGTTAATTCAGGAATTTATTTGTTGAATATAAAAGTTGAAAATAATGTTATTCGTCGTAAGATAATTATCCCATAAAATACACATATTAATTTAATTTTAATATGTGTATTAATTTAATTTATTGTCATATTGACTATTTTTATTTTAAAATTATATTAATTAACATGACTATATATGTCCGATTTTTTTGATTAAATACAAACAAATAGGAAATAAATTTTGTATTTGTTGTTAAATTAGAATATAATTAGTCCTTTGAAAAATAAATTATTAATAAAATATTGACTTAACAACAAAAAAAAATTATCTTTAGTTCATTATTTTTTCTATCTTTAAGTAATTCCGACTATAACTAGTATAAAAATTCCTGTTATTATTAATTTTAATCTTAATTGTTATGAAAAAAAATATTTTTTTTAAGATGAAACAATTAAAACAAATTGTTTTTCTTTTAGTATTCTGTTTTTATTTAATAATTCAAGTCCAAGCTACACCCTATTGGGTTTCGCCAACAGGTAC
Source organism: uncultured Bacteroidales bacterium (assembly GCA_964452905.1). Taxonomy (GTDB): domain Bacteria; phylum Bacteroidota; class Bacteroidia; order Bacteroidales; family CAYVNP01; genus CAYVNP01. The sequence goes on along the minus strand of CAYVNP010000018.1, from coordinate 4,538 downwards.
AGGCAATGGATTATCTTCTGGTGCGCCCGCACCTATATCTTCAGTTGCAGGGTGGAATTTAGTGGGTGGGGATATTGTAAATATTACTGCCGGAACATATACCATTACTACAGGTCTTACTTGGGGCAAATCCGGTACATCAGGAAATCCGATTGTTTATCAAGGTGCAGGTTCGGGGTCCACTATTATTACTACATCTAATAATATCGTTTTGCTTACTATAAGTGCATCCTATGTGAATGTTAGCGGTGTCGCATTTAACCAATCATTAACAACAGCAGGAAATCCAATGACTCAAATAAACAGTGCTTCTTACAACCATGTAAGTTTTCTTAATTGTTCATTTACGAATGCATCGACTCAGGGTGGTACTTCTTGTATGCTAATGTGTGGACAATATACTACAATAAACAATTGTACATTTAATAGTAATGGAGTTGCTTCTAATCAAACATATGGAATAACTACAAATTCTTCTCTAAATATGGCAGCCTATTCTACAATTACCGGAAGTACCTTTAATCAGAAATGTACGAATGCAAATGGAAATGCTATTTATTTGCAGGGTAATCCAAGCTCAAACATTACAATTAGTGGTAATACATTTATTGGAAATGGAACATGCGGGAATGCTATCGGACTCTTTAATGGTCAATCAAGTTGTACTTTGCAAAATAATTACATATCTGGTTTTTTGTATGGTGTATTCTTAAGTGGGAGCGCAAATATAAATAATAAATTTTATTTTAATTCAGTATATGCAGTACGTAATCCAATAAATGGAACCAGTTTAAGTGGATGGGATATCAGGAACAATATTTTTGAGTCAACAGGGACCTCATCATATTATGATCTTTATTATAATTCAACAGCTCCAACAACTTTAAATTATAATTTATATTACTCGCCGAATGGGGCAAAACTTATAAATGCATATTCTGCAGTTGGGCCGGGGACAACACTTTGCACAAGTACTCCTTTTTTTGAATGCGCCGGTTTAAATTCGAACCCTTTATTTGTTAGCCCGTCACATACCAGTGGTAATTTAGATCTAACAAGTTCATCACCGGCAAAAGCTAAGGGAACACCTATTACAGGTATTACTACTGATATATATGGTAATCCAAGAGATGGCTCCAATCCGACCATAGGCGCTTATGAAATAGTCGCTACACCTCCTATTGTAACACTGAACGGTTCTGCTACACCAAGCCCTGTTATCATTTGTAATGGCAGCAGTACAACATTAACTGCAGAAGGCAGTAATCCGACCGGTGGCACTTATACATGGAGCAATGGTTCAGGGAATGTTGCAACAGTGAATGTTGCACCAATACTTAACACAACTTATACTGTCAGTTATGTAGCAAGCGGTCAAACAGCAACGAATCAGATTGCCGTAAATGTTACATCTTCACCAACAGTATCTGCATCAAGCAACTCTCCTGTTTGTACAGGAAATAATATTAATCTTTCTGCAAGCGGTAATTGTAATTCATTTAGTTGGGCAGGTCCGAATGGTTTTACCAATGGTACGCAAAATCCAAGCTTCACAGCAACAACAAGCGCTTATTCGGGTGTTTATACCGTGTCTGCTACACTTACAGGATGTACCGGTACAGCCACATCAACTGTAAATGTTACAGTTAATGACAGGCCAGCACCAACATTTACTGCTGCACCCACTCCCGTATGTCTGAATTCCACAGGTAATGTTTACTCTACACAGTCAGGAATGACAAATTATCTTTGGAGTGTTACCGGTGGAACTATCACCAGCGGTGGTGGTACTGGAAACAACACTGCTACGGTTACATGGAATACAGCGGGAACAGGACATGTTACGATCAACTATACCAATAATGGCTGCAGTGCTTTAAGCCCGACAGACCAGAGTATTGCTGTTAACCCCACTGCTCCGTCTGTAGGAAGCAACAGCCCCCGGATTACAGGTGGAACATTGAATCTGACCTGTTCTTCTGCCAGCAGTTATTTATGGGCAGGACCAAATAGTTTTTCCAGCACAGCACAGAATCCTTCAAGAACAAATGTTCAATCAGCAGATGCAGGTACTTATTCAGTTACTATCACGGATGGTGGTGGTTGCTCCAATAGCGGAACAACATCAGTTACCATTCTTACCCCTAAAAAATATTATGTAAATGATGCATCTACTACCGGTGATGTCTTTTGTTCGGCTACTGGAAGTGATGGCAACAACGGCCAAACTAAAAGTACACCCAAATTAACTTTAGCAAGTGTTTTAAGTACTTATGTACTTGGTGCAAAAGATTCAGTATTTATTGATGCAGGAACATATATTGTTAGTTCGCAAATGTTTAACTCTTCCCGTGTAAATGGTTCTTCTTCCGGACAGGTTGTTTTTATTGGCGTTGATACAAGTAAAACTATTTTTACAAATGCAAGTAGTGCTACTTTATTTTATGTTCAAAACAGCACAACAAATGTAACCTTTCGTAATATGAAATTTTATCAATCAAGTACTACCGGCGGATCAATTATGTTTAAAATTGAAGAAAACACCGGTAATGATAATATTCAAATTGTTAATTGTGAATTTGTTAATCAATCTCCGAATCAATGTTGTATTTCTGTTGATGGACCTAACGCTACAATTTCAAATTGTCTGTTTTATAACAGGAGTGTATATGCCATTCAATTAAATTCGAATAGTTCAAACTGTAATATAACAGGATGTACAATTAATATTAAAAATAACGCAAATTCAGGTTCATCACAGGGTATTTATATTCAACCTGGAAGCAATGGAAACAACAGCACAATCAGTAATAATAAAATTATTGCGGATGCTACCGGTCTCGTTGGTATTGGAATTTATAACGGGCCTACAGGTATTACAATTAAAAATAATTATATATCCGGTTTTGAAAGTGGAATACTAGTTAGTAATGGAACATCTGAAAAATGCTATTTTAATTCTATATATTCTAGAAAATATGGTATTAATGCAAGTATGTTGAGCGGATGGGATATAAGGAACAACATCTTTGCCATCAACAATACCGGCGGTTATGCTTTATATAATAGCAATAGCGGTTCCAATGCTACTACTCAGGATAATAATTTATATTATTCTATTGTCGGACTGACCAATCTTGTTTATGAATATGGCACTGCCTATACAGCTGTTGGAGCATCTTCTCCATTGTGTACTGTTAAAGGGTATGATTGTCATAGTATAGCAGGTAATCCTCGTTATATTGAACCTGCAAATGCAAATCTTAATCTTGCTTGGTGTTCACCGGCTAATAATGCAGGTTCATCTATTTCAGGTGTAAGCACCGATATTTATGGAACAACACGCAATGGTTCTACTCCAACTATTGGTGCTTATGAGATTACTACTTCTGGCAATCCGATAACTGTTGATGCAGGTAATCCTACGACAAGTTGTTCAGGTTCAGTTATAAATCTTGGTGGCAGTCCGACTGCATCAGGATTAACAGGGCCATATACATATAGTTGGGGTTCAAATCCTGCCGGATTTTCATCTGCTTCAGCCAATCCAACATCATCTCCAACGATAACTTCGACTTATACCGTTACTGTTACGGATGCAAATGGATGTTCAAATTCATCAAATGTTGTTAAGACAGTCAATCCATTACCTTCAGTCACTGCTGGTGGTGGAATAATCTGTAATGGAGCATCCCAAAACATTACAGCCGGTGGAGCAAGTACATATGCATGGAGTCATGGATTGGGCAGCGGATCGTCCAAGACAGTCAGTCCGACAGAGTCAACCACATATACTGTTACCGGTACCGATGATAATTCATGTTCCAATACTAATCAAGCTGTGGTTTCTGTTAATGCCTTACCATCCATCAGTTCAGGCACAGACCAGTCCATTCGTTTAGGCAACAGCGCAACACTAACAGCAACAGGTGGTGTTAGTTATTCATGGAGTACTACAGAAATGACTAACCCGATAACTGTAACACCTGATGCTACTCAAACCTATACTGTTACGGGTACAGATGGAAATAGTTGTTCTAATACAGACGAAGTAGTCGTTACTATTTTACCAGCAGCAACCGTAACCAGTGCAAATACAGGCAACTGGGGCACTGGCTCAACCTGGGTAGGTGGAATGGTACCCGGTACGACTGATGATGTACAGATAGCCCCAGGACATTCAGTAACCGTAGCAGCCAATGCTACCTGTAAAAGTTTGAATGTTATCGGTAGCGTTGTTGTAGCATCCGGTAAAACTCTCACAGTGAATGGAACAGTGACAACCGTAGCCACCAGCCCATCCGCTATCGGACAGATCGTACTGAAAGATAACAGTGCAACATTGTCTGCAAGCGGCAGAGTTGAAGTTCAACTCTACATACCGGATAACAATTTCCATTTGCTTTCCTCACCAATGACCAATGCCTTGTCGGATGTATTGATCGGATATTCCGTAGCTCGCTTCTATGAATACTTGAATAGGTATATCAATTTGATCAAGAATACCCCATTAATTAAAGCTATTGGTTATTCCGTCA
>CAYVNP010000017.1:47994-71016 GCA_964452905.1 uncultured Bacteroidales bacterium | reverse complement strand
CACTGCATTTACTGGCATTTTGCACAATTTTATTACGTCAACTTTAAACAACTTCCACTTAAAAACCAATAGATTCAAAGTTATCGATATAATATTTTATAAAACTCATTTTAATATTTTATTAACATTTTTTTAATATTTTTTTGTGTTTGAGATAAAATATATATTTTTATGGACTTTTTTAAATCAGAGGAAAGACGAAATGGAGTTTTCAGCGAAACAAATTGCAGAAATTCTCAACGGAAGAGTTGATGGAGATGAGCATGTTAAAATTGCAAGTTTATCAAAAATAGAAGAAGGGAAAAAAGGAACTCTTTCATTTTTGGCCAATCCTTTATATACTAATTATTTATATACAACTGAAGCTTCCATTGTCATCATCAATGAAGATTTCATTCCGGATAATCCTGTAAAATGTACGTTGATACGAGTGAAGGATGCGTATTCAGCTTTTGCTAAATTACTTGAAAAATATAATCAGATCAGATTGGATAAGAAAGGAATTTCTTCTCAGGTGTTTGTTTCACCTTCAGCCAAATTGGGCAAGAATATTTATATAGGTGAATTTGCATACATTGGTGAAAATGTTTGTTTAGGGGATAATGTTAAAATTTATCCACTTTGTTACATTGGAGATAATGTAAAAATTGATGAAAATTCTACTGTTTTTTCAGGTGTAAAAATATATTCCGATTGTGAGGTGGGAAAGAATTGTAATATTCATTCAGGCGTTATTATTGGTGGTGATGGTTTTGGATTTGCACCGCAACAGGATTGCAATTATAAAAAAGTTGCTCAGATTGGTAATGTCGTTATCGAAGACAATGTAGAAATAGGTGCCAATACTACGATAGACCGTGCAACATTAGGTTCAACAATTATTCGGACAGGAGTGAAATTAGATAATTTAATTCAGATTGCTCATAATGTTGAAATCGGAGAAAATACTGTAATAGCTGCTCAATCCGGTGTTTCCGGTTCAACGAAGATTGGCAGAAACTGCATGATTGGCGGACAGGTTGGAATAATCGGACATCTTACCATTGCTGACAATGTTAAAATTGCTGCACAGTCGGGAGTTGGATCAAGCATAACTCAATCGGGTACAATCGTACAAGGATCCCCTGCTTTTGAAGTGATGAAATATCAAAAATCATATGTTCATTTCCGTAATCTTTCAAAATTAGTTCAGGAAATTGAAGAATTGAAAGAAACAATAAAGAAATTAAAATAATCATCTGTTTTATTGTCTGCCCTTTTTAATTTTATAGAGTTTTGTTTTTTTGTTTTTTTAATTGTTATTTTTGCAGACAGAAATAAAAAGTATGTCTGAAAAACAAAAAACAATAAAATCTTCTGTTACCGTAACTGGTGCGGGTTTACATACGGGTAAGAATGTTTCACTTACGTTTAAACCAGCTCCTGTTAATCATGGGTATAAGTTCATTCGAGTCGATCTTGAAGGACATCCTGTTGTAGAAGCAGATATTAATAATGTGGTTGATACTTCTCGAGGTACTAGCATTGAACAGAATGGCGTTCGGATACGAACGGTGGAACATACGTTAGCTGCTGTTGCCGGTTTGGGAATTGATAATATTTTAATTGAGATTGATTGCTCTGAAACACCTATTCTGGATGGAAGCGCAAGACCTTATGTGGAAGCGCTCTTATCAGTAGGTATCATTGAACAGAATGCAGTTAAAGAATATTTAGAAATTGATTCAAATATTATTTATTCTGATCCTGTAAAAAAAGTTGAATTGATAGCAATTCCTTCCAATGAATTCAAGGTTTCTACCATGATTGATTATGAAACCAACGTGCTTGGTACTCAAAATGCTACGTTGAAGAAAATGGAAGATTTTGTGAAAGAGATTGCTCCCTGCAGAACCTTTGTTTTTTTACATGAATTAGAATATCTGGTTGATAATAATTTGATCAAAGGCGGTGATATCAGTAATGCCATAGTATTTGTAAACAGAGTAATCTCTAATGAAGAACTGAATCGTTTGGGTGCAATTTTTAAAAGACCTAAAATTGAAGTTTTAAAAGAAGGTATTTTAAATAATATAGAATTGTATTTTTCCAATGAACCTGCACGTCATAAACTGCTTGATGTTGTTGGTGATTTAGCATTGTTAGGTAAATCAATTAAAGGTCAAATCATTGCTAATCGACCGGGTCATTTTTCAAATGTGAAGTTTGCCAAAATGATCAGACAGCATTTTGATAAACCTAAAAAACAAGAATCAGTTCCTATGTTCAATTTGAACGCTCCACCAGTTTTTGATATCAATCAAATCAAAAAAATGCTTCCGCATCGTCCTCCGTTTCTTCTGATAGATAAAATTCTTGAAATATCTGAAACCAAAGTAGTGGGTGTCAAGAATGTGACTATGAATGAATCATTTTTTGTCGGACACTTTCCCGAAGAACCAATTATGCCGGGTGTTCTGCAAATTGAAGCCATGGCGCAAACGGGAGGGATATTCGCATTGAATACGGTTCCTGATCCTGAAAATTATCTTACTTTATTTCTCCGTGTCAATCATGCCCGGTTTACTCAAAAGGTTGTTCCTGGTGATACTTTGGTCTTTGACCTGAAACTGATAACACCTATTCGCCGAGGTATCTGCCATATGCAGGGGACCGCTTATGTGGGGAATAAAATAGTTATGGAAGCTGAAATGTTAGCTCAGATAATTAAAAAAGATAAAAAATGAATCAACCATTAGCATTTGTTCATCCTCAGGCAATAATAGCCAACAATGTTGTCATTGAACCATTTGTTACAATTAATAAGAATGTTGAAATTGGTGAAGGGACTTGGATTGGGCCGAACGTAACTATTATGGAAGGTGCTCGCATAGGTAAGAATTGTAAGATTTTTCCTGGCTCAGTTATTTCAGCTATCCCACAGGATCTGAAATACAAAGGTGAAGATACTGTTGTTATTATTGGGGATAATACAACCATCAGAGAATCTGTTACTATTAATAGAGGGACTAAAGCAAGTTATGAAACTGTGGTTGGAAACAATTGTTTATTGATGGCATACGTTCATATTGCACATGATTGCATTGTTGGAAACAATTGTATTTTAGCTAATGCAACCACTTTAGCCGGACATATCCGCATTGATGATTATGCCATTATTGGCGGACTCAGCGCAGTACATCAGTTTGTTAATATCGGAGCACATTCAATGATCTCGGGTGGATCATTGGTCAGAAAAGATGTTCCTCCCTATACCAAAGCGGCTCGTGAACCTCTATCATACGTAGGCATTAACTCGATCGGATTGAGACGACGTGGTTACTCAACCGAAAAAATTGAAGAGATTCAAGATATCTACAGAATAATTTATTTAAAAAAATATAATGTATCTCAAGCTATTGCATTTATTGAAGCTGAAATGCCTGCAACTCCCGAACGGGATGAGGTACTCCAATTCATTTCCAATTCCAGCCGTGGTATCATGAAAGGTTTTTCAGGTAATGGGAATTATTAAAAGTTTAAATACGATTATAAAAAGCTATCTAAAAGGATGGCTTTTTTTATTTGAATAAATAACTTAATTTTGCAGTCTTAATTATATATTTAAAATAATTTATTTAATTTTTTTATGGCAACTACAGCTGATATCAGAAATGGACTTTGCATTGAATTTAATAATGATTTATATCAGATCATCGAATTTCAGCACGTGAAACCCGGTAAGGGCGGCGCATTTGTTCGTACCAAACTTAAAAGTTTAACTACAGGAAGAGTTATTCCGAATACGTTTAATTCCGGTGTTAAGATAAATACGATTCGTATTGAACGGAGAAAATATCAATTCCTGTATGTTGAAGGTGAAGCATATCATTTCATGAATACCGATACATTTGAACAAACTTTTATAGAAAAAGCGTTAATTTCCGCTCCGGATCTGATGAAGGAAGGTCAGGAAGTAGAAATTTTATTTCATGCTGATACCGAACGTCCTCTCAGCTGCGAGTTGCCTCCATTTGTGGAATTAGTAATTACATATACCGAACCAGGAGAGAAAGGGAATACAGCAACCAATGCTTTAAAAGAAGCAACTGTTGAAACAGGTGCAACTGTCCGTGTTCCTTTGTTTATCAACAATGGTGAAAAAATTAAAGTTGATACGCGTACCGGAGATTATTCGGAAAGAGCAAAAAGTTAAAAATTATGAAACTGAATCCTGCGTTAACATTAAAAGAGGTTGCAACTTTTATCCATGCAGAATTTGAGGGAGACCCTTTTCAAATTGTCAGCGGTATTAATGAAATACATAAAGTAGAAAATGGAGATCTTACTTTTGTTGATCATCCAAAATATTATAATAAAGCCCTCCAATCAAAGGCTACATTTATTCTTATAAATAAAGAAGTTGACTGTCCTGATGGTAAAGCTTTGATTTTTTCTGATGATCCTTTTCGTGATTATGTTTTTTTAGTAAAAAAATTCAGACCCTTTGAACCGTCAACAAAATTTATCAGTGATACTGCTCAAATTGGCGAGGGAACCGTCATTCAGCCCGGTGTTTTTATTGGTAATCATGTTCAAATAGGGAAAAATTGCATCATACATGCCAATGTTAGCATATATGATCATAGTATCATTGGTGATGATGTGATTATTCATTCAAATACAGTTCTTGGAGCGGATGCATTTTATTTCCAAAAACGCAGTAATGGGTATAACAAAATGGAATCATGTGGCAGGGTTGTTATCGGTGATAAAGTTGAAATAGGATCATGTTGTACTATTGATAAAGGTGTATCTGGAGATACTGTCATAGGTTCAGGAACCAAAATGGATAATCATATTCAGATTGGTCATGATACTGTTGTTGGAAAAAATTGTTTAATTGCTTCGGCTGCCTTGATTGCCGGTTGTGTAGTTTTGGAAGATAATGTTATCGTGTGGGGGCAAGTAGCAATTCAAAAAGAACTTACTATCCATCAAGGTGCTGTAATTCTCGCATGTTCGGGAGTGTCTAAAAATCTTGAAGGAAATAAAACATATTACGGTCAACCCGCCATTGATGTCAGATCTCAGTGGAAAGAAATTGCTTATATCAAGAGATTGCCTGAATTATTTGAAAAGAAGAAAAAAGCTTAAGGTTCAATCTGTCTGTTAATAGACTGTTCTAAAGAAATTATCGTTTCTGTTCGGACAATTCCTTCAATGGGTTGAATTCTCTTATTTAATATCTCCATCAGATGTTCGGTGTTTCTGCAAAGAAGTTTCAGAAATAACGAATAGTTTCCTGTAGTATAATAGCATTCGGTCACTTCAGGGATTTCCTTTAAAATTTTTATGGTATGATCATATAGACTACCTTTTTCAAGAAACACACCAATGAACACAGTCAAGCTGTAGCCCATTTTTTCAGGTCTAACTATCAACTTAATACTATCTATAATACCGATTGATTCCAGTTTTGTCATTCGTTGATGAATGGTTGGACCTGATACATCATTTGCACGAGCTATTTCAAGAAAAGGGGTTCGAGCATCAGCCATCAATGTTTTCAGAATTTTTCGATCAAGATTGTCAATATGTAATTTTTTATCCATTATTTCAGCTGTTTTATAAATGATTAAAAAAAATAATACATGTCTGATTGTGTATTGTTACAAAAATATAATTTTTTAAAATGTAAATTTATATTTCGATAAAAAAATAAAATCAACCTCCAGAAACACTCAAAATTGTTAATAAAAGAAAAATGAATCCAAAGATCAGAAAAATCAATCCCGTAAGTAAACCTATGATCGTAAACCCTTTCCCTTTATATTCTCCGGGAAATTTTCTGAATTTATTAAAACTAATTCTGCTTAGAATAATTGTAGTGATACCCATTATAATGGGAAGAAATGTTCCAAAGGTAAAAGTACCAAAAAAGCCGAGTCCCAAAAAAGATGATATTGCAGAAGCTAATGTTAACATTCCGGAAAGGAAAGCTGCGGCTCCGTAATATTCCGGTTTCTTATTATTGCTAATTGAATTTTCAGATAGAATGTTCGTGTGTTTTTCAAGAACTCGAAGTGACGGTTGCTTTTTAACTGAAAGAATGGTTTTGTTTTGATTTGAAAATAAAGTTTTTTTATCAACGGGGATATAAATCCGGCTTGTATCAATGGATGCAATCAATGGGGTGTTATCACGTTGATCTGTATCACTCAACATTTTATCAATAGGTTTATCATGTACAAATTTTTTTACATGATTATTTTTTAAATGTTTTAAACTTAATGAAAAACCACTGCGGTATTTTCTTTTTTGAATAAAGGTACTTGTAGATACCTCATGGCTTGAATTACATGAAATAAACGCAGATATGATAATTCCCCAGCAAAGCAAATAAAAACGTTTACTTAAAAACATATTCAGCTTTTCAGATGTTTTGAGGAATTTTAAATTTTTTCAGTTCAATTGGAAGAAAATCAAAGAAAGTATCGCCTCGTAACCCTAATCTCAAAGTTTCCAGAGCAATCACTTCGTTGGGTGAAATATTACCTAAATTCACATTCGCACCTAATTGCTTGATGAACCAAACTTGTTGAGGTTTGTGAGGTGCTTCCCATAAAATTTTTTCAGCTTCGATTTCTTGAATGAGATGACTGATCAATTGATTATTGGCTCCTCCGTCAGAATTGTAAATGCCTACATTGCCACTTTCTCTAGCTTCTGCAATCACAAAATTTGAACCTGATTGGATTTCTTTTTTCATCATATGGATCCATTGTGTATCATCAAGACTGACCTTGGCATCTTTGCACCCGACTTCCGAAAGTACCGTGAATTTTTTTGCAAAGGATGAAATGTAATCGCATTTTTTTTCATGATCCATAAGGATGGACCCATCTGATATCTCAACCGTATCAAGTTCCCATTTTTCAATCAGTTCACAGTAATCAGCCAATTGATCTCGGATGATGAATGCCTCGAACAATGTACCACCGAGATATGTTTTTATATTTGCATCACGATACACCTGAATTTTATTTCTAACATCATTGCTGATGGCTGAGGTGCCGAAACCGAGTTTAACAAAATCAATCAAATGCCCACAAGCCGAAACAAGATTCTTAGCTTCGTTCAGACTTAACCCTTTATCCATAACCATTGTAATGCCTTTTGATCTGACTTTTTCAGTTCTTTCCGGAATATGTATAAGATTAAAATTCATATATGTGAATAGGAGTTAAGGACGATATAATTCAATCAAATCAAGAATGTTCATATTGTTTTTTAATTCCGGTTGATAGTCAAATAATACAGGGTGTAAATCAAAGTCAAGTTGCAATGCTTTTTCGAGAAAAAGATTGGCTTCTTTCAACTGACCGCTATTTAAAAGATAAACCGTCATTCTATAATACAATTCAACTTTATGAGGTTGAAATTCAATTCCCTGAGTTAATATTTTTTTAGCTTGTTCATATTCACCCAATTCATTATATATTCCTGAATAATCAAGCCATATATCTTTATTCTTAACATCTAATTCAATTACTTTTTTATACGAAAAAATGGCATCATCATACAATCTGCATTTATGCTGAATGACTCCCTGCACATACCAATATTCCGCGTTTGCTGATTCAATTTCAATGGCTTTACGGATATAGGTTAATGCATCCAGATTTTTATCACAATGATCTAAACATACACCAATTCCTAACCAAGCATCGGAAAGATTAGGATTGATTTCAGTTGCTTTTTTATAATTTTCTATCGCTGTTTCAAAATTTTTATTTTTTTCATAACACTCTCCGATATAGAAATAGGTAAGTGCATCGGGTGTTTCAAAATGCAATACCTCCCTGTAGGTTTCAATGGCATCATTAAATAACTCAAGTGATGCTAAAGCATTGGCTTTATTGAAATAGGCAGAAGAAAACGTATGATCAATGGCTATAGCATAATCATAAGCTTCAATTGCTTTTTCAAAAAGATTGACAGTACTGTAAGCAACACCAAGATTAAACCAAGCTGTTTTTGAGTACGGATCAATATCAATAATTTTTTTTAAACACTTAATACTTTCTTCGGGTAAGTTACACGATTCATAACAATAGGCCATTTCAAAAAGAACATATTTGTTTTTATTATTAAACATATGTGCTTTTTTTAAATACTTAATGGCGTCATTGTAATTGTTGAGATTTTCATACTCAAAAGCAATATTGAGATATAGCTCATCAAGATCATCGGCATGTTCAGATAATTCTACAGCTTTTTTAAGATTATCAATAGCTTTCTGATGTTGTTCTTTTAAACTATAAAGAGAAGCTCGGGTGATATAAACTTCAGGATTGAAAGGTTCATTCTTTTCAACCTGTAATAAAATACTGAATGCTTTCTCCGGATGATCAAGAATGGAAAAAAGTTGTGCTTTTTTAATCAAAAAAACAGAGGAGTCAGGATAAAGTCTTAAAGCAAAATTAATAACTTGCTGAGCTTTAAGCAGGAAATCTTTTTCAAGATAATAATCAATGATCACTTCAAGTTCTTCAACGTCAAAGAAATAATTTGACCTGTTGGTCTGCATTTCTTCAAACTGGTTTACCAGTGATAATTCTTCTTCGTCGAAAACAGAATCAAAATCTTCATTCATAACTAAATCAAACGATAAATGAATTTGAATACAAATGTACTAATTTATTCCGAATTTTGATTAGTCTTTCATAACTTCACGAACTATTATTTTATGGATTTAAGTAAGGTTTTGATTTTAAGCTGTTTCGACTTTAAAATGATTTAAGTGGGAATACTAACAATGATTTTTGTTAACATAGTAATTATAAAAAAGTGAAAAAATAAACAGATTTAATTCAGAATAATAACATCAAAAAATTATTTTTGCATAAAAATTAAATTAACCATGACATTAATTAAATCAATTTCAGGATTCAGAGGTACAATAGGAGGCAAGCCGGATGACGGACTTACACCGTTGGATATCGTTAAATTTACATCTGCTTTTATAACTTTACTTCGTGAAGGGAACGGACAAAAAAAACAAAAGATAATCATAGGCAGAGATGCACGTATCTCGGGTGAAATGGTCAATCATATTATTGTTGGGACCTTGATAGGTATGGGGGTTGATGTTGTAGATACCGGTTTATCAACAACACCTACAGTTGAAATGGCTGTTACTGATCTATCAGCTGATGGTGGTATTATTCTGACTGCAAGCCATAACCCCATGCAATGGAATGCACTGAAACTCCTGAATCAAAAAGGTGAATTCATTTCAGCTGCTGATGCGTCTAAGCTTTTAGACATAGTTAAAAAAGGTGATTATGAATATGCTGAAGTGACCAAATTAGGCAAATACCAAAAAGATGAAACGACCATTCAGAAACATATTGATAAAATATTAAAACTGCCTTTGGTTGATGTGGATGCCATTCGTAAAGCAGATTTTAAAGTTGCCATTGATTGTGTGAACTCTACCGGAGGTATTGCTATTCCTATGCTTCTTGAATGCCTGGGTGTTAAAAAGATTGAAAAGTTATATTGTGAACCAACCGGAATTTTTCATCATGATCCTGAACCTTTGCCTGAAAATCTTGAGGAGATTTCAAAACTGGTGTTGAAAAAAAATATGGATGTTGGTTTTGTTGTTGATCCTGATGTTGACCGTCTCGCCATTATTACCGATAAAGGGGAAATGTTCGGGGAAGAATATACATTGGTGGCTGTTTCGGATTATATACTTCAAAATAAAAAAGGGAATACCGTTTCAAACCTTTCATCTACAAGGGCATTACGGGATGTAACCGAAAAAGCCGGTGGAGAATACCATGCCTCCGCAGTGGGCGAGGTGAATGTAGTTACCTTGATGAAAGAAAAAAATGCGGTGATTGGCGGAGAGGGGAATGGAGGTATTATTTATCCAGAATTGCATTATGGACGCGATGCTTTGGTCGGAATAGCCCTATTTCTCTCATATCTTGCAAAATCAGGTAAAAAGTGTTCAGTCCTAAGACGTACGTTCCCTGAATACTTTATTTCAAAAAATAAGATACAGCTACCTTCTGAAATCAATGTAGATCTAATATTGGAAAAAATACAGGAGAAATATAAAAAACAACCTGTTATTACGATTGATGGGGTTAAAATTGAATTTGAAAAAGATTGGGTACACCTTCGTAAATCAAATACAGAGCCAATTATCAGGATTTATTCTGAAAGTGATTCAATTGCTAAAGCGGATCATCTGGCAAAAAAAATCATTCATGATATAAAAGAAATTATTGCCGGAAAATAAATATGGAATTGTGAATTATTTGGTTAACAAGTTAATTAATATCTGTATTTTTGTTTTATGTGATAACTTAATTTTGAATTGAATTATTCTGATTGGTTTTGATATAATCAGTTAAATGAAACAAGCGGTTAAGAAAAAAAAGAAACGCAAAATCAGATATGCTGAATTTACGTTTAAATTGTCATCCAAACAAAAAAAACTTTTTCTTAAGTGTTGTAAGTTGAATAGAACTTCGCCCAATAAATTTGTTCGTTTAATCATTAATAATTATCTTGAACAATATGCTGATCAATTGAAAGAAGACAAAAGCATTCATAAAAATCAATTGAAATTGTTTTCTCATCAAACACCACCTCCCAAAGGCACTCAACTCCAGATCAAAATGGATTAATTTTTTCTGAATACGTTATACATTAATTATTGCGGATATCATTTTTATATATTTTGATTATTTATATTTGTTGTTTATTTAAATATAAATTTAGTAATATTGTGTAAAAATTACTTGTTGATTTAATGGATAAATTAAGTTTAAATGAAAATAAATTGTAAGATTTTTTTATTGATCGTTGCGTTAATTCTTGCAGCAAAATCATATTCAGTTAATGTAGATAAAACTGAAAGAGGAATAATATTGAAATCGGATTCGACTTATCTGCAGATTGATGTATGCTCACCCAAGATAATACATGTCATCTATTCCCGAAATGGACAGCATATTTTACCAAGTCTTTCGGCAAAGGATGACTGGTCAAGGGTTTCATTTAATGTTAAAAACGAAGACAACAAAGTTATTCTTTCAACCAATGCGCTGAAAATGGTGATTGATGCGGCAACATTAAAAATAGAATATTATGATAACAGCGATAATATTTTATTGAAAGAGAATGGCAGAGTGCTTGCTCCTGTTAATGTTCAGGGTGAGAATTTTTTTCAGATTAAACAAAATTTTCAACTTACCAAAGACGAAGCAATTTATGGATTAGGTGAATATCAGAACGGTGTGATGAACTGGCGGAATCATGATGTTTTATTGGTGCAGGCAAATAAAATTGATGTAAATCCATTTTTAATTTCTACGAATAATTATGGTCTGTTGTGGGATAATTATTCTAAGACAAAATTTCATGATGGTTCTGATGCTACCTGGTTTCAATCAGAAGTTGCAGATGGAATTAATTACTTTTTTATTCAAGGTGATGATATGGATGAAGTGATTTCCGGTTATCGTAGTTTAACCGGTGAAGCGCCTATGTTCCCGAAATGGGCTTTTGGATATGTACAAAGTAAAGAACGATATAAAAACAGACGAGAATTAATAGATGTAGTGGCTGAATACCGCAAACGACATATTCCATTGGATGTGATTGTTCAAGATTGGCAGTATTGGGGTGAGAACGATAACTGGAGCGGCATGATCTGGGATACTGCTACATTCCCTGACCCTAAAGGAATGATTGACTCTTTACATAATTTTTACAAAACCAAAGTGATGATTTCAATTTGGCCAAAGGTTGGTCCGAAAACAGAAATTTATAAAGAACTTGATAAAAAAGGATTTTTACTCAAAAGCAATTATTCTCAAAAAGTATATGATGCCTATAGTCCTGAAGCGCGTGATATTTACTGGAAATATATTAAGAAAGGGTTATTTGATGTTGGTATTGATTCATGGTGGATGGATGGAACTGAGCCGGAATTCAATACATCATGGGATCAACCCGAGTTTGAAAGAGAGACACGTAAAGCAGGCAATACTGCTCTTGGTCCAATTGCACGATTTCTTAATCCCTATTCCTTGTTGACGACAAAAGGAGTTTATGAAAACCAACGAAAAGTTTCCGATCAGAAGCGTGTTCTTATTCTTACACGTTCCTGTTTCTCAGGACAGCAGCGTTATGGAGCAATTACTTGGTCGGGCGATGTGGCCTGCAACTGGGATACATTAAAAGTACAGATTGCCAATGGACTTAATTTCAGTATGGCTGGTATACCTTACTGGACGAGTGATATAGGTGGTTTTTTTCCGAGCGGTTTTGGTGGAAAATTCCCGCATGGCGTAAATGATGATGCGTTTAAAGAACTTTATTTGCGGTGGTTCCAGTTTGGTACATTCTGTCCCATGTTCCGTTCTCATGGAACGGGCACACCGCGTGAAGTTTGGCATTTCGGTGATAAAGGAACCTGGTGTTATGAGGCACTTGTGAAATATATTAATCTACGATATAGATTGTTACCATATATATATTCAACATCTTGGAAAGTGACCAATGAAGATTACACAATGATGCGTGGATTATCAATGGATTTCAGTAAGGATCCTGCTGTTAGAAATATTAATGATGAATATATGTTCGGAAAGTCAATGCTTATTGCCCCTGTTATAAATCAAATGTATTATGAGGCGAAAAAATCCGGCGAGATCATTAAAAAAGAGTTTTTATTTAATGATAAAGGAGAATCCGGAGGATTAACAGGCGAATATTTTGATGGACGAGACTTTAAAAACAGTAAGTATGTCGGACAGCATGAAGTGCTTGATTTTAACTGGAATGGCAGTCCACCACGTAATCTTAATATGAATGAATATTGTATACGATGGACAGGACAACTTGTGGCACCTGAAACCGGAGAGTATGAAATTCAATCGACCTCTGACGATGGCGTTAGATTTTGGTTTGATAATAAACTTGTAATTAATGAATGGAAGGATCAACCTCCAACTTTATTTTCGTTTAAAGTTAAACTCGAAAAGGGAACAAAATACAATATTAAAATTGAATTTTATCAGGGTGCCGGCGGAGCTGAGTATAGTTTAACATGGAAAAAACCTTCCGATCAGTTGAATGAAATTAAAAAAGAAAAAATTTTAGGTACTCGTTCGGTTTATTTACCCAAAAACATTGATTGGTTTGACTTCTGGACTGGAAACCGTTTTACAGGAGGACAAACAATTGTTCGTGAAACACCAATAGATCTTATACCATTGTTTATAAAAGCAGGTTCAATCATCCCAATGGGTTCCTTGTTGCAATATTCAACCGAAAAACCTGCAGACACTCTTGAACTTAGAATATATCCGGGTGCTGATGGAGAGTTTAATCTATATGAAGATGAGAATGATTCATATAATTATGAAAAAGGAATATATTCTCTAATTAAGTTCAACTGGGATGATAAGAAAAACATGCTTACAGTTGAATCCCCTCAAGGTAAATTCCCCGGTATGTTAAAGAATAGAATATTCCGGTTTGTTGTTGTTAATGAATTTAAAGGTAAAGGAATCGAAATGTCGGTTAAATCGGATTATATACTAAAATATGTTGGAGAAAGAACTGTGATATTTTTTACGAGAATAAAATGAAAAATAAATCATATTTAATTATTGCTATTTGTTTATCTCTAGTATTCTTCTTGAATTGCAGAGGGAGAAAAAAAAACAAAGCAATTGAAAATCTTACGGATAGTATTTCAGGATTAACTTATATCAATCCGGTCTTAGATACTACTTTTCCTGATCCGGCGATTGTTAAAGCACAAGATGGATGCTATTATGCGTATGCTACCCAGAGTTTTTATCCGGGTACTAAATTTAATAATATTCAATTAGCGAGATCGGTTGATCTGATTCATTGGAAATATTTAGGTGATGCAATGCCCCAAAAACCATCATGGACAAAACAGAAACAAGAGATATGGGCACCTGACGTTCATTTTTTTGATGGAAAATATTTTATGTATTTTGCTTCTCAACATGATAATAAATCAGGTATGTGTTTGGGAGTTGCTGTTGCGGATGAACCCGAAGGTCCATTTGTACCTTCAAATGAACCACTTTTGTGTGGTAATACCTTTGAAGCCCTGGATCCTTTTGCTTTCGACGATCCTGCAACAGGGAAAAAATTGCTTTACTGGGGTTCTGCTTCAAAACCAATCATGGTGCAGGAATTAGCTGATGACAGGCTCCATTTCAAAAAAGGAACAACGCCATTGAAAGTAATGACGATTGATACAACACCTTATCATCGGCTGATAGAAGCGAGTTGGGTAATCAAAAGAGGTAAATATTATTATTTATTTTATTCGGGTGATAATTGTTGTGATCCTGATCCGCATTATGCCGTATTGGTGGCCCGTTCCGAAAGTGCTACAGGTCCATTTATATCAAAAGGGAGGGAAACAGGAACCAATAACAGCGTTATTCTTGAAGGGAATCAGAAGTGGTTAGCACCAGGACACAATGCAATCATTTCAGATGAAGTTGGAGATGACTGGATTGTATATCATGCTATGAATGCAAAATACCCGCGTATCAAAGAACCCAATGGGAAACTCAATGTTAGACGAATTTTATGTTTAGATAAGATTACCTATTTAAAAGGATGGCCAACAATTGAAAATAACTCACCTTCTTTCGTTCATAAACAAAGACCAATTGTTGAAAAGAAATATTCTACGGAATAAATGAAAGACCAACAGAAATTGGATACATATCCGGACCGTTGTTCTTTTTGAAAAGAGGGGTTATGGAATAAAACCCGAAAAGATAAAATTTACCGTAACCAACACGCGCAGTAATTCCATATCGGATCTTTTCAAGATTTGATACAGGACGTTCTTTTGTTTTTACTTGACCGCTGCTAGTAGTCATATTTGTTCCTTTGTATTTTGTGTGGGCATCAAGCAACATACCTATTTTAGCTCCAATGGTAAAATTAAAACCTGGTTCACCGTCTTTTCCGGAATTGAAATGTAATTCAATCGGAATATCAGCATAAACTAAATTCAATTTGCTTTTTTTGTAGGAGATATTATCCGGAACATGAGAAAAATAACTGACATTGTTTGAATCTTTTTTTAATAATAGTTTAGGATAAAGATTTTCGATACTAATGCCTAATCCATAAGTCAGTTTGAATTTGCTTTTACCAAACGGAATATGTCCCATTGCGTAAATATTGACTCCCGGATTTATTAATTTATTCTTAAAACCATCCGGTTTATTTCTCCAAATATCTGTAAAGATGTCAACAACAAAGGTATCTACAGGCATTTTTTTAAACATTTTACCACTGGTCTGGCAGTAAAGATTTGAGGTGAAGATATATAAGAGTATTAATACAAAGAGTTTTTTCATGATCTATGTTTGATAGAATTAAACGGCAAACTTAATTAATTATTTGTTATCATCTAAAATATACTTATTCAAATTAGTTTTGAACCTGTAAATTTTCTACATTTGAAAAATATAGATTATTTTTTTGATATTGAACAACCTTTTCTTTTAAAATGAGTCATCCTTAAAATTCCTGAATTATTTATTGATTTATTAATAACATATTTATATGAATAGAATAATTATACTTTTAGTAGTTGCGTTAAGTTTCTCATTGAATATTTTTTCACAAACAGGAACAGAATTTTGGTTTGCGCCCCCTCATGTTACCTACTGGCATAGTCCTCCAGGAGGTGAACCTATATATTTATTTGTTTCTGCCTCAAATAAACCTGCAACAGTTATCATTTCACAACCTGCGAATGCCGGTTTTGCTAAAATTATCGTAAATCTTACGGCATTTGGCTCACGAAGAATTGATCTGACTTCCTTTAAAGCACAACTGGAAACAAGACCCACAAATCAAAGATTGCAAACAGGATTATTAATTACATCTACGGCGCCAATAACAGCTTATTATGAAGTTGATAATTTTTACAATAACGAAATTTTTGCTTTGAAAGGAGCAAATGCATTAGGTACCAGTTTTTATATTCCAATGCATAAGGATCTGAATTTTTATAATCATATTTTTACCAATACACCTACTGATTTGGCAATTGCTTCTTTTGATATTGTAGCTACACAAAATAGTACGAAAGTGACAATTTATCCTCCTGTTCAGGTTGATGGTGGGCATGCTGCATTAACACCATTTCAGATTACACTGAATAAAGGTGAAACCTATTCATGCGGATGGTCCGGTACAAATTATTCTTCTCCAACAACACATCCCGCAGGTGCTTCGGTCATTGCAGATAAACCCATTGCGATCACTTATAAAGATGATTCAGATCAAAATCCTTCTGGAACGTGTTATGATTTGATTGGCGATCAGATTGTTCCGGTAGATATTATTGGTACGGATTACATTGCAGTGAAAGGAGAACTTAATGCCGGTGGTCGTGAAAGTGTTATTATTACCGGTACTGAAAATGATACTAAACTTTATTATAAAGGAAAATCTACGCCTGACACTGTTTTATTTGCCGGACAAACTTACCAAATTGTTATTGATAGTCTTGCAATGAGTACAAATAATAGTATTTATATTCATTCCTCTAAACCGGTCTATGCTACACATATCAGTGGTTTTGGTTGTGAGATGGGATCAGCACTTTTACCTCCGTTGAATTGTGCCGGTAGTCATAAAGTTAGTTTTGTTCGTTCAACGAATGAATCATTTTTTTTAACATTGCTTGTTCATACTGCATCCATTAATGATTTCAGCATAACTGGATCTGGTACTGCGACTATTAATCCTTCCAGTTTCAAGGTTGTGCCCGGTACGAACGGATTATGGTCAGCTGCTCGAATATCATATACTACTGCTCAAATTCCGCTTGATTCAACATTTACGGTTTCTAATGCTTCAGATTTATTTGCACTCGGTGTTATTTATGGAGGAGCTACTACAGGTTGCCGTTATGGTTATTTTTCAGAATATGTAGCTAAAATAGTTGTTGATGCCGGTACTGATCAAACTGTTTGTGCAAATGATTCAGTACAACTCAATGGTTCTGTTTCGGGTGGTGCAGCAGGAGGTAGTTGGTCTACGGATGGAACTGGAACATTTGTTCCCAATAATACTACGTTGAATGCAAAATATGTTCCCAGTGGGAATGATATTAACAATGGTTCTGTCACTCTTACTCTATCATCTGTAAGTGTTTGCTTTACTGTTACTGATAATATGAAAGTTAATTTTGCTCCATCACCACAGGTGGATGCTGGTACAGCACAAACAGTTTGTAAAAATAATCCAGTGATTACATTGAATGGTACTATCAACGGTGGTGCTACCAAAGGGATTTGGTCAGGGGGGGCAGGAACCTTTAGTCCAAACAATAGTTCACTCACAGCAACTTATACTCCTTCAGCAACTGAAATTGCTAATGGTGGTTTTACATTAACCTTATCATCTACTGATAATGGCATTTGTAATTCAGTCAGAGATCAGGTCTCATTTACTTTTACAGCCCCACCGGTTGTTAACGCAGGGATAGACCAATCGGTGTGCGCAAACAATGCAAATATTGTTTTAGCCGGTAATATATCCGGAGCAACAGGTGGTTTGTGGTCGGGAGGGTCAGGGAATTTTATTCCTTCGACCACCGCATTAAATGTTATTTATATTCCTACTGCTGCTGAAGTTACAGTTGGAACCATCAATATTATTTTATCTTCAACAGGAAATGGGAATTGTAAAGCCGTAACGGATACAATGAAAGTTACATTCACACCTGTTCCTGTTGCTAATGCCGGACAAGATATTTCTGTTTGTGCAAATAATCCCGTCGCTACCTTAAATGGTTCGGTCAGTAGGGCAACTGGTGGACTTTGGTCTGGTGGGTTAGGTTTATTTTCACCGAATAACAATACATTAAAGGCAACCTATACACTTACTCAAGGTGAAATATTAGCTGGTAAAGCAGTCCTCATTTTGTCAACAACAGGAAACGGAAAATGCAATGCGTCCACAGATACAATGATCATTTCTGTGACCACTCCTCCTAAAGCAGAGGCAAATATTAATCAGTCGGCATGTGCAAATAATCCTGTTGTCACGCTCAATGGCATAGTTACCGGAGCTTCCGGAGGTATATGGAGTGGTGGAAAAGGTGTTTTTAATCCCGGTACAACTACATTAACTGCAACATATACTGCAACCCCAACAGAGATTTCTTCTGGAAGTGTTATTTTAAAACTTACTTCTACCGGCAATGGGAACTGTTCTGCTGTGTCGGATAGTATGACAGTGAGTTTTATTGCAGCACCTATTGTTGTTGCCGGTAGCGATGTGAGTGTTTGTTATAATAATCCAGCGGTTTCATTAAAAGGATCTGTAACAGGAATGACCACCAAAGGGAGATGGTCAGGCGGAGCTGGAGTTTTTACTCCGAATGATTCTACATTAAATGCAGTATACATGCCTTCAATATCAGAGATAAATGCGGGTAATCTGAATTTGACTTTAACTTCGATTAATAATGGGAAATGTAATGCTGTAAGTGATGTGATGAAAATCACTATCACCCCTGCGCCTGTTGTAAATGCCGGACAGGATCAATCGATTTGTAAAAATAATGCAACAATTTCCTTAAGTGGTTCCGTTACGGTTGCAACTGGCGGGCAATGGTCAGGGGGGTTAGGCATCTTTAAACCTTCCAGTACTTCATTAAATACAACCTATACCCCAACTCAAGGAGAATTAACGGTTGGTAGTTTAAATATAATACTTTCTTCAACAGGTAACGGAGGATGTAATGCGTCTAATGATACAATACATATTGTTTTTACTATATCTCCTGAAGTGGATGCAGGTGCAAATCAAACGGTATGTGCCAATAATCAGAGCGTAGTTTTAAATGGAACCATTTCTGGAGCAACAGGAGCCATATGGTCGGGAGGAACAGGATCATTTAATCCTGATAATACAACATTAAATGCGGTGTATAACCCATCTGCAAGTGAGATAAGCAAAGCTCGAGCGGTTTTATATTTAACTACTGTTGGTAATGGAAAATGTGCCGCAGTGAGTGACAGTATGGTGATAACAATAACTTCTGCTCCGATTGTGGATGCAGGTGTTAATAAAACGTATTGTGCAAATAATGCTGTGGTCATATTGACGGGTGCTGTTTCAGGGGGAGCTACAACCGGACTATGGTCAGGAGGTAATGGAGCATACAATCCAAGCAATACTTCTTTAAACACGGTATATACACCAACAGCAGCAGAAATCGCTTCAGGAAACACTACATTATTGCTTACCTCTTCTAGTAATGGGACTTGTAATGCAGTAACGGATAATGTTATTATTTCATATACGCTCGCACCGATTGTTAACGCTGGTGTTGATCAAACAGTATGTGCGAATAATCCGAAAGTACAATTAAATGGTTCCGTAAAACTCGCTACTGGCAGTCAGTGGTCCGGTGGTCTTGGAATATTTTCACCCAGCAGTACTGTTCTGAACGCTGTGTATACTCCTTCATCTCAGGAAATAAACAGTGGAAAAATCATTTTGATTTTAACGTCAACCGGAAACGGAAATTGTAATCCTTCCAGAGATACAATGATTATTAATATTACCCCACTACCAACTGTTGAAGCAGGTGCATCACAAACATTATGCACCAATAATCCAAACGCAGTTTTAAATGGCTCTGTAGCAATTGTTACCGGTGGAATTTGGACTACATCAGGTTCAGGAACATTTTCACCAAATACTACAGATTTGAATGCTCTATATATTCCCAGTCTTACCGATAAAACGTCCGGTAAAGTTACTTTACGTTTAACCACTTCTGGTAATGGAAAATGTTTAGCTGTTCTTGATAGTTTGATGATTACATATACTCCTTCACCGGTTGTTGATGCAGGTGTTGATACATCAATCAGTGTAGATTATTTGAAAAATATTCAATTAAATGGTAAAATTTCCGGAGGGTCTTCAAAGGGAAAATGGACGACTGGAGGTACCGGTATATATACACCTAACAATTTAACGTTAAATGCAATTTATCATGCTTCCAAAGTAGATTCATTGGCAGGCAATATTGTACTGACACTCACTGCAACGGATACAGGGAAATGTTTATCTGTATCCGATCAAAAGATCATTACAATTATTCCTCCTGGTACTGCTGATGCCGGACCTGACCAAACAGTCTGTTCAAACAATGCAAACATTACATTACATGGAAGTGTAGGTGGAAGTGCTGTTACGGGTTATTGGAAAAGTTCAGGATCAGGTACGTTTGTTCCGGATAAAAATACATTATCAGCAACATATATTCCAAGTAATTCAGATATTTCTAAAGGGTATGTATATCTGACATTGAGAGCTAATTGTTCTAATTATGCTGTTGATAGTATGCGTGTCACTTTTACAACTTCTCCTATTGTATATGCCGGTGATGATCAAAGTGTGTGTGTTAATAATGCAAATGTTACACTTACCGGTTCAGTGAGTCTTGCGACCGGTGGCATTTGGAGCGGGTTAGGAATTTTTACACCAAGCAGTACATTATTAAGTACAACATATACTCCTACACTTGCCGAGAAAAATTCTGGTAAAGCAAAAGTGGTACTTACATCATCAGGGAATGGGATTTGCAATGCCGTTTCCGATACGCTGTTAATTACAATCCTCCCACAACCTATTGTGGATGCAGGTGCTGATCAAACAATCTGTTCAAATAATTCATTGGTTAGTTTGAATGGTAGAATTTTAATTGGAACTACAACAGGTAAATGGACCACAACCGGTTCAGGAATTTTTACTCCGAATAATTCTACTTTGAAAGCAATGTATAAATCAAGTGCACAAGATACAGCAGATGGTACTGTTTATTTAATACTCACTTCTACCAATAATGGTGGATGTCTTCCGGTTAGAGATACAGTTGTGGTAACATATACCTCATCACCTACTGTAGAAGCAGGTGTTGATGCTTCGGTGTGTGCAAATAATCCAACCCTTTTATTGAATGGAAAAATTGGTCATGCAAACGGAGGTATCTGGAGTACTACGGGAACAGGAATGTTTTCACCATCCAATACGTTATTGAATGCAACATATATTCCGAGTTCAAAAGATACTTCTGATCGTAACCTTAAAATATTTTTAACATCTACGGGGAATGGTAATTGTTTGTCCGTGACGGACAGCATGCGTGTTGCGATTACACCTTCTCCCTTTGTCAATGCAGGAATGGATCAGCAGATTTGCGTTTCTAACTTGAATGTTCAGTTGAATGGAGTTGTGTCAGGTGGCGCTACGACAGGTATTTGGTCTTCAACCGGATCAGGAATATTTATTCCAAACAATACTGCATTGAATGCCATTTATCGTGCCAGTTCAGCTGACTCATTGGCGGGTAATGTTAAATTAATTTTAAAATCTTCAAACAATCAAAAATGTATACAGGTTTCTGATACCATGCAAATCGTTATTCAACCATCAGGTATTGCTGTTGCTGGTGTTGATCAGACCGTTTGTGCCAACAACGCAAATGTAATACTGAATGGTTCAGTCTCTGGTGGCGCTACAAAGGGTAAATGGTTATCTTCAGGTTCAGGCACATTTATTCCAAATCCTGAAACGATGAATGCGACATATATCCCGGGTAACGCTGATATTTTAAATGGTTCCGTAAAACTGATCATTCAAACCACGAATAGTTGTAATATTGTCAAGGATAGTATCCTGGTTGAAATAAAACCATCTCCATCTGCACAAGCAGGAGCTGATCAATCAGTGTGCGGGAATAATGCGACTACCAATTTATCAGGAAATATAACTATTGCTACATCCGCAAAATGGACAACATCCGGTTCGGGTACTTTTTCACCTGATGAAAGCAAATTAAATGTTGTCTATATTCCAAGCAACACAGATATTACAAATGGTCTTGTATATCTGACTTTAACAACAACGAATAATGGAATTTGTAATGCTGATAGCAGCAAAATGAAACTGACTATCACTCCCAAACCATTGATAGATGCCGGCAAGGATCAAACAGTTTGTAAAAATAGTTCACAAACTTTAATATTCGGAAAAATAACCGGTTCAACTACGTCTGGTAAATGGACAACATCCGGAACAGGAACATTTTTGCCGAGTGATACCAACTTGCTTGCATTCTATATTTATGGAAGTACAGATACCACAGCAGGGTCTGTTAACCTTACGTTAACTTCAACCAATAATGGAAAATGTTTGGTTGAAAATGATCAGATGGTAATTAACTTTGGTAATATTGCACACGTTGATGCAGGCTTAAATCAAACAGTTTGTGCTACTGACCTTAAAGTTAAACTAAATGGAGTAGTTTCGGGCGGATCAACAACTGGAAAATGGACAATTGTAAAAGGTTCAGGTCAATTTTCACCCAATGATTCTTTATTAAATGCAATATATGTTTTTTCGAAAAGTGATTCTATCAATGGCACTGTAACACTCAGACTTACATCAACTCATAATGGAAGTTGTCAGGCAGGTATGGATGAAACGACAATAACAGTTCAGCCAAAACCGAAAGTAGATGCAGGTGTTGACTTTGCTACTTGTGCTTTGGATTCCATCCGTCTTAAAGGAAAGTTATATAATACAGTCAATTGTCAATGGTCTTCAACCGGTGTGGGTAGTTTTTATCCGGATAATTTATCTGCGAATGCAGTTTATATTCCCGGTATTACTGATGTTTCAAAAGGGAGTGTTAACTTCATTCTTTCTTCAGTTACCAACGGAGCTTGTGTTGAAGTCCATGATACGGTTCATGTGACCATACATCCTGCTGGAATTGCAGATGCAGGTATGGATCAAACCATTTGTTCCAATAATGCAAATGTCCAGTTAAAAGGAATCGTTTCAGGTGGTGCAACTAAAGGGAAATGGGTTAGTATGGGAAGTGGAAACTTTACACCGTCTGATACG
>CAYVNP010000017.1:0-47984 GCA_964452905.1 uncultured Bacteroidales bacterium | reverse complement strand
GAATGCAGTTTATGTTTCTTCACCCAAAGATACGGCCAATGGCTATATTATTTTAATTCTTAAAACAACGAACAGTTGTAATATTGCATCTGACAGCTTAATCATTTCGTATATTAAATCACCTGTATCCGTTGCAGGTCCCGATCAGTTTGTTTGTGGAAACAATCCGAGCATATCTTTAACAGGTGCTGTATCGGGAACAATCACGGGAACATGGTCTTCGAGCGGAACGGGCTCATTTATACCATCTGCAAGTAATCTGCATGCGGTTTATTTATCAAGTACCAATGATATAAAAGGTAAAAAAGTATATCTGACTCTGACAACTACCAACAACGGAATATGTAATTCAGTTACAGATGTTATGACATTGAATATAACTGCATCCCCTGTCGTGAATGCTGGTACGGATCAGACAGTTTGTAAAACGAGTATGCAAACAATGTTGTTTGGTTCGATCTCTGGCGGCTCCAAAACAGGAAAATGGACAACCACAGGAACGGGAACTTTTATTCCGAATGATTCATCTTTAGTAGTAATTTATCAATTTGGTTCTACTGATACCATTGCAGGTAATATAACAATGACTTTGTCTTCAACAGATAATGGAAACTGTTTACCGGAAAGTGATCAACTTAAAATCACATTTGGTGAAAAATCTTTTGCTTATGCAGGTGAAGATAAAATTATTTGCAGTGATATGTTGGGTGTAAGTTTGAATGGTATTGTGACAGGTGGTTCAACTACAGGTAAATGGTCAAAAGTTGTGGGCAGCGGTACATTCACTCCGTCTGATACAGTCCTGAATGCTGTTTATCATTTTAGTGAAATGGATTCATTAAGAGGTATGGTGCAGTTAAGACTGATTTCAACCAATAACGGCAGTTGTAAAGCAGGTGAGGATGATTTGAATATTATTACAAAACCACTTCCAATGATTGAAGCAGGAAGTGATCAAACTATTTGTGCAAACAGTTCAGCTTCACTGGCAGGGAGAATTGTCAATGCTCCTGCTGCTTCATGGTCTACAACAGGTTCAGGAAGCTTTTCACCTACACCCAATGCGTTGAATGTTGTTTATAATCCAAGTCAGTCTGACATTGCAGGAGGTAAAGTTTATTTAAAACTCACCTCTGTTGGTGCTGATCCCTGTGATAATATCAGTGACTCTTTATTGTTGATTATCCAGCCACTTGGTTTTGCTGATGCTGGTTCTGATCAGTCCTATTGTGCTAACAATGCTGACATTCCTTTAAACGGATCAGTCAATGGTGGTGCAACGAAAGGTAAATGGATAACTACCGGTAACGGAAAATTTACTCCATCCGATACGGCTTTGAAAGCAGTTTATATTGCCAGTGTTGATGATAAAGCTGCCACTCAGGTTAAATTATATTTAATGACCACCAACAGTTGCAATGTTGATAAAGACAGTGTGCTGTTTACATTTACACCATCTCCAACAGTTGATGCTGGTTCCGATCAGTCCGTCTGTGCTAATAATGCCACTGTTTCAGTTTCTGGTTTGATTTCAAACGCAACAGGAGGAGTGTGGACTTCATCGGGTTCGGGAAAATTTAATCTTGACAGTACATCCTTAAATAATGTTTATATGCCAAGTGCCAATGAAATTGGTACAGGCAAAGTGAAGTTGTTATTAACCACAACAGGAAATGGCGGTTGTAAGCCGGAAACAGATGAAATACTGATTGCAATTACATCTGCACCCATTGTGAATGCCGGTAAAGATGAAAATGTGTGTATCACCGGAAAACAGACAGAATTGCGTGGCGTTGTCAGTGGAGGCGCTACTACAGGAAAGTGGCTCACTACAGGGACAGGTTCATTTTTACCGAATGATTCGGTATTAAATGCTACCTATATGTTTGGTGATGCCGATACTACTAATAAATCTGTTAAACTTTATCTTGTTTCAACGAATAATGGAAAATGTTTATCTGTGAGCGATACTGTTCAAATTAAATTTGGTGAGACAGTTTACACGGATGCGGGAGTTGATAAGATCGTCTGCAGTGATAGTTTAAATGTTAAGCTTGATGGGTTGGTTGCAGGTGGATCAACTACTGGAAAATGGTCTACTTTTGGAGGGACAGGAAGTTTTATTTTAGGAGATACTCTTCTGCAAACGGTTTATCATGTTGGTAAAGTTGATTCGATCATAGGTTCTGTTAAAATTATTTTGACTTCAACAAATAACGGCAGTTGCAAAGCAGGAACAGATACATTAGTTGTTTCGTTAAGTCCTTTACCTGTTGTAGATGCTGGAGTTGATCAAACAATTTGTGCCGATGATACTTTGACTTTGACAGGTAATATACGTAATGCATCCGGTGGTTTCTGGACTACAGAAGGGACTGGAATTTTTATACCTGATAAGCAGACATTATCTGCAATTTATGTTCCAAGTGATTTAGATAAATCAAAAGGGATATTAAAATTCAAATTAACTTCGACAGGAAATATTTCTTGTGCTCCATCAACAGATTCAATGAATGTTTCTATCAGACCACTTGGTATTGTCAATGCAGGTTTTGATAAAACAATATGTGCAAATAATGCATCTGTTGATCTCAAAGGGATAGTGAGTGGTGGTGCCTCAAAAGGTAAGTGGACCACCTTAGGTTCAGGTCATTTTCTACCTTCAGATACATCTTTAAATACAGTTTATGTATCCGGTATCTCTGATATTTCAAGGGGAACAGTTTCTTTAATCCTTGAAGCAACCAATAGTTGTAATATTGCCAAAGATACAATGACAATTACTTATACAGATGCTCCTGTGGTTAATGCCGGAACAGATGTCAGTGTATGTGCCAATAATCCTGAAGTTTCATTAACAGGAAGTTTAACTGTTGCTGCAGGTAATAAATGGTTAACAACAGGTGATGGACGTTTTACGAAGAGTGATACTATTTTAAATACGATGTATATGCCCGGTGTAAAAGATATCCAAAATGGGAAAACAAAAATGTTATTAGTGTCAACTGGAAATGGAATATGTAATGCTGTTACAGATACATTGGACATTACAATTACTCCGGCACCTATTGTTAATGCAGGATCGGATCTAACCATTTGTCGTTTCAGTATTTCTGCTCAATTGAAAGGTGCTGTCACTGCTGGTGCTACGAAAGGTCATTGGACTACCTCCGGTTACGGAACATTTAGTCCGGATTCATCTGACATGAATACAACCTATCTTCTGGGTCTACAAGACACATCTAAGAGTAATATTCAGATAATTTTAATATCTGATGACAATGGATTGTGTAAAGCAGTCAGCGATACGATGATTATTCAACTGAATGATAAACCAAATGTTTCAGCAGGAAAAGATTTGACTATCTGTTCCTCTGATTCCTCTGTTTCGTTAAATGGTATTGTAAATGGTGGCACTTCAACAGGAAAATGGACCACAAGTGGTACAGGTAAATTCATTGTCAGTGATGGAGATTTGCAATCAACTTATAAACTCAGCGTAGCAGATAAATATCTAAATCAATTAACCTTTAAATTAACATCAACAAATAATGGTAAATGCGAAGCTGGAACAGATTCACTTGTTGTTTCATTGATTGCTCCTCCTTTTGTTAATGCCGGTATTGATCAGGAATCATGTTTTGGTACAACAATAAATCTCTCCGGAAGGTTGACCAATGCATTAAGTGGTCAATGGTCAACCAATGGGCAGGGAACATTTAGTTCAAAGGATACTATTTTAAATAATACATATGTTCCTGCTAAACAAGACAGTATTTCAGGTCAGGTGATATTTGTTTTAACTTCTGCAAAAAATACAATTTGTAAAGTTGCTGTGGATTCACTATTGGTCAAATTTGTGATTCCGCTGATTCCTGATTTTACTTATACCGGCTCGTGTATCAATGGAACCATTAATTTTAATGATAAGACTTTAATTAAGAAAGGGTTTATTTCAGGTTGGAAGTGGGATTTTGGTAGTGGCAGATCATCAACAAGTCAAAACGCAACCGCTTCCTTTGACCAATCAGGTGATCAACAGATTACATTAAAGGTTCAATCTGACATGGGGTGTACTTACAGTATCACCAAACTTGTGACTGTCTTCCCATATCCTGATGTGAATTTCGGCTTTACAAAAAAATGTTTCAACGATACTGTGAATTTTATTGATTCAACTAAAGTAATACAAGGTGCCAACATCGTTTACAGGAAGTGGAGTTTCGGTGATAACACTTCAGATACAGTTAGAAATCCTGCTCATGTTTTCACTAAAATCAAATTGTATTATGTTCAGTTAAGTGTTAGAACCGATCAGGGTTGCGCTGATTCAGTTACCAAACCTGTTGTGATTTATCCTGATCCGTCTGCAGATTTTTCCATTGACGGAGATCTGTTTGAACCGAACAAAACAATTTATTTTACCGATAAATCAAGAAATGCAGACTTATGGTCATGGAATTTTGGTGATCTTTCATCCATGTCAAATGACCGTGCACCAAGTCATTTCTATATGAGTGAAGGCGTTTATAAGATTGTTCAGTCTGTGACAAACTTAAATACCGGATGTGTGGATACTACTTCTCAAAATATTACGATAAAAGCAAACAAACCGGTTTATCCTCCAAAAGTACCATCAGGTTTTTCTCCCAATGAAGATGGCATGAATGATACATTGTACGTTCGTGGAGGTCCGATAAAAACTTTAGAATTTAAGGTGTATAATAAATGGGGGCAACTTATCTTTTCCACAAATGATCCTTCACAAGGGTGGGATGGATACTGGAAAGGAGTTATGCAACCGATTGGTGTTTACACCTATACGATGAAAGCAGTTACAATTAATGAAAAAGAATATAACAAAACAGGTGATGTTACTTTAATCAGATAAGATGTTTAATTAGTTAATATATAAATTTAATACATATGAAACGAATTTTAAAAATAGTGATCGGTTTAACTTGTATGTTGATTCCGTTTTTTGTTTCAGCGCAGGACTACCATCTGTCGCAATACGAAGCTGCTCCTGTCATGCTCAATCCATCTTATACGGGTATGATGAGCGGACAGAATCGCCTTACATTGCATTTCAGAGATCAATGGAACATCTTGTCAAGCAAGTATCTCACGAACGGAGGTGCGTTTGATACCAAGTTCAAGAATAGATTCGGTTTTGGCGGATATATTCTGAACAATGGAATACCCAACAGTTTTAATACGTTTAATTTTGTGTTGTCCGGAGCATATGAAATTGCTGGGAAAGCCGTTGCCGATAAAAAATACAGTTTGAGAGTTGGATTACAGGCGGGTATCATTTATCAAAGCATTCGTGGAAACAATTTGACTTTCAACAATCAATGGAATGATGGTAACTTTGATACCGATCTGCCGAGCGGTGAAAGTGATCAGAAACTTAGCAAGGTTGTTCCCGAACTGAATTACGGAATTTCTTATACCAATATCAATGAGAAGAAAAAGTTCAATCCGTATGGCGGTTTTTCTTTGTTTCATATTACGTCACCTAAAATGTCCTATTTTTCAAATGATATTGGATTGCCTCGTAGATGGGTCATTCACGGTGGTACACGTATTAATCTAAATGATAAGATTACCATTGACCCACATCTATTATGTATGTGGCAAGGTAAAGCCAGTGAATATAATGTTGGACTTCTCGGATATTATCAGTTGACACAGGATTATTCAATAGCTGCCGGTTGTTCTTATAGAATCAAAGATGCTGTCATTGCCCATGTAGCACTTGGTTTTAAAAACTTTGTATACCGCTTGAGTTATGATGTAAACACATCATCTCTCAATGAATACAGTCATCACAGAGGTGGATGGGAGATCAGTGTAATATACATGAATATACCTTCAAAGAAATTCAGTATGTTTTGAAATTGTTGGCGTGAAGAATCCGGTTAAATTAATTAATATTGAAGCATAAAGCATCATTCAAAGCAATTATGGCAGTTTTATAGCTTTCACGACTGATAACAAATTGCATATTAACTTGTCGCATTGATTGAGAAAAACATTCAATATTAACACTGTTATCTGCCAATGCTTTTGCAGCTTTATAGAGAAATCCGGGATGTGCAATATTGGTGCCCATTGCACAAACCATGGCTACCTGTTTGACAATAACTTCAAAAAATACAGATTTCAATTCTTCTACTAAAGCATTAACTTTTGGTTTGTCCCAAACGACCATGGTGATACAATTGGCATTGGTTGATTTAAGAATATAACTGACATGGTGTTTTTCAAAAATTTTCATGATGTTTAAATCATACCCAACTTCACCAACCATCATTGGATCGTGTACTTCAATGGCTACCACCTTGTCAGTACCGGAAACAATCTCTACTTTAGACGATTTCCCAATATAATTTCGTGATATCAGCGTACCGGGATGTTCCGGTTCAAATGTGTTTTTAATTCGAATGTTAATGCCAGCCATCTCAAGGGGTTTGGATGCTTTGGGATGTATTGCTTCCATGCCGATGTCTGCCAACTGATCAGCAACAATATAATTGGTTTGACCAACCGGTATTGATTTTTCGGTGCCAACAATATTTGGGTCGGCAGATGACAAATGGAATTCTTTATGTATGACTGCTTCGTTGGCTTTGATTTCAACTGCAATTTTACAAAATGTTACTTCAGAATATCCACGATCGAATGAGCGCATGATTCCTTCAGTTCCTTTGGTGTAACCCGTGGCAATACAAAGCGTTTTTGAAAAATCAATTTTTGAGAATTCTTTATGAATACGTTCATCAATGGTAAGCGGTTCTGCATCATCAAAACCGCACAGGTCAATAAACGTAGCTTGTATACCATTATTTTTTAGAATGTTAACTGAATTAAAAGCAGAATGAGCTTCTCCGATAGACGCTAATATTTCACGTGCAGCCAGATGGATGTCCTTCTGATCAACATAACCTGATGCAAGCACCCCCGCCATGCTTTCCAGAAAAACTTTTGCCTGAGCAATACGTTTGATGATGAATTCATCCGCTGCTTTTTGGTCAAGTTTAATATCGGCAAATGTTTTATTGATGTCAATTAGTTTTTGACATAATACATCCATTGCACTTTGGTAATCTTGTTTATTCAAAAATTTTACATATATCCCGGGCTCACCTGTTTTTTTGTGTTCGAGCAACCAGTTTGTAACATTATTATAAGCTGAAACAACCAAGATGCGATTAAAATAATCTTGTGGCTTTCGTTTTCCGATAACAATATTATTCAAAACATCTTGAAATTTGGACATTGAAGTACCACCTATTTTTTCAACAGTTAACATAGTTTTTATTTTGTTAGTTATGATTTTTTAAATAAACGATTGCAAAAATAAACAATTTGAAATAATTTAAAAACGTGAACCTCTTAAATTAATTTATTAGGATTTACTTTTCATTATAAATAACGGTTAACAATGTTTGTCCAACTGCCTTCAGTGTATTTTTATCTATTTGGCTCATATCGTCAAGAGTAGTGTGCCAGTAAGGAAAGAATCCTGTTCCCGAACTGGTGTCATGATGGATAATGTCAATGGTAGGTATTTTTCTTATTGTATTAATATAAAAATGGTCATCGGTAATGGGAGAAGTTTCCTGAAAAATAAAGTAATTAGCATATCCAATATCATTGGCTGTATTCCAGACTTTCCGCATAATGTCGGAAGCATAAAACATAGAATTACGCTCCATGCAAAATATGGCATCTGTTGCACCCACCATATCAAGAAGAATACCATATCTTGCTGTGTAATTTGGTTTATGCGGATTCAATGACCAGTATTGCGAACCGAGGCACCAGTCGTCTTCAACCAAGGAGTTTTTATATGTTTTTGATGCACCATAATCTTCTGCGTCGAACAAAATAATATCTACTCCCACAACAGGTTTATTTAAACGTAACTGTCTTGCAATTTCTATCAATATTCCTACACCGCTTGCTCCATCATTTGCTCCCGGTACCGGTTTGTTCCAGTTGGATTTATCTTTATCATTATCTGAAAAAGGACGTGAATCCCAATGAGAACAAAGCATGATGCGATTGGGATTTTCAGGATTATAAGAAGCAATAATATTTTGAACATCCAAAATGGTTCCGTCAAAAGCTTTCATTTTACCATGTTGGATAATTGTATTAGGTATAAAACTTTTTAATTTTTGGGCTAAAAAGAGTGCACATTTTTTATTTGCCTTTGAATTGGAAACACGTGGACCAAAATCAATTTGTTTTTGAATCATGGCATAAGCTGTGTCTGAATTAAAATCAGGGACTTCAATTTTTATTTGTTCTTCTGGTTTTTGGGGTTTATTATTCTGACATGAAACGAAGAAAAGTAAAATCAGACTAAAAAAAGATATCTGATAAAATAATTTGAGCATATAATTTTTTATTTAAATATGCAGTAAATGATTCAGCAAATAAAATGTAATTGCACTGATCAAAGCTGAAATTGGAATGGTCAGTATCCATGCCCAGACAATATTACGAGCTACGCCCCATCTAACGGCAGATGTGCTTTTAATAGAGCCAACTCCTATAATTGAACCTGTGATGGTATGCGTTGTGCTTACTGGTATTCCAAATCCTGATGCCCCAAATAAAGTTAATGCACCTGCTGTTTCAGCGCAAAAACCTTCAAACGGTTTTAGTTTGGTTATCTTTTGCCCCATTGTTTTTACGATACGCCACCCACCAAATAAAGTACCTAAAGCTATAGCAGCATGACAAATAATTACAATCCAAAAGGGTATTGGATCTGTTTTTATAACATGATGAGTCACTATTAAAGCAACCCAAATAATACCCATTGATTTTTGAGCATCATTACCCCCATGACCAAGACTAAAAGCTCCTGCAGATAATAACTGTAAATGCCGGAAATATTTATCAACTTTTGAAGGTTGTTTATTTTTAACCAGATGCATGACTATTAAACAAATAATATATGCTAAAATCATACCTAGTAAAGGAGCGACAAGAATGAATATGACTATTTTCATGATACCTGAAAATATAACAACACTAAATCCGGCTTTTGCAATTGCAGCACCAACAATCCCTCCAACTAGAGTATGTGAAGAACTTGAAGGAAGACCCCACCACCATGTTAGTAGATTCCAAGTAATGGCTGCAACTAATCCAGCTCCAATAACTGTGAGATTAATTACATTTGGATCTACAAGGCCTTTTCCCATTGTTGTTGCTACTTTTAAACTAAAAAAAAATGCAGCAATAAAATTGAAAAAAGCCGCAAACCCAACTGCCTGTAAAGGTGTTAATACTTTAGTAGAAACCACAGTTGCAATAGAGTTGGCTGAGTCATGAAATCCATTGATAAAATCAAAAATCAATACCAGTCCGATAACAATATATAATAATTCCATTTAATTTGAATTTCGATTGTGTGAATATTAGGTGTTTTTAACAATGATCGATTCAATCACATTTGCAACATCTTCGCATTTATCTGTCGCAGTTTCCAGAGAAGTGAGCACCTCTTTGATTTTAATGATTTCAATCGCATTTTGTTCTTCATCAAATAAATTGGCAATAGCATTTTCAAATACTTCATCCGCTAAATTTTCATTGCTGTTAATAAGAATGCAAGACTCTTTTATTTTATTAACATTTTTCATATTCCTTAATCCAATCACAGCATTGTTTATTTCATTAGCGGAATTAATGATCAATTCGGATAATTTGATAAATGCAGGATTGATTTTAATGATTTTGTATAAGGAAATTCGTTTGGCTGATCCATTGATATAGTCTACAATGTCATCAATAGCAGATGCCAGTTCGTGAATATCTTCACGGTCAAATGGAGTTATAAAGGTAGTTTTCAGTTCACTGTAAATATCATGAGTGATGTTATCACCAATATGTTCAAGGTGTTCAATTTCTCGTATTAATGCTTCACGTTTTTCAAAATCCGTTTCTTTAAGCATTGTATTTAATACTTGTGAAGTTTGATATAAGTTGCCGGATGCTTTTTCAAATAAAGGAAAAAATTTCTTTTCTTGTGGTAGTAATATTTGAAGGAGTTTTGACATATGTAAATAATTTAAGATTGTTAAATTGAAAAAGATAAAAAAAATATAATTTATATGAATTTAATATAAAGGCAATATTAAGAATTATAGTTGAATATTGATATTTTTTTAAAAAAATTAGTTTTACGACATGATCAATCAGAAAAAGCGAAATAGTTAAAAAATAAAAAGAAATCTGTAATTGCTGCTGTTAAGGCATTTGGTTGATTTTATTTCTTTTGAGAAAAAAATAGTTTGTTAAGTTTAAGTATACAGGAAATTTGAATAGATGTATACTTGAAATCATGCAACCCATATTGAACTAATAATTTGAAATTTAGTTTTTTATCAGGTTTGTAAATAAAGGATAACCTGTCAACCAAAGGTCTGTCCCCGTTGTTTAGATATCCATAATATCCACCAAAATTATTATCAATAAAAAGGTTTTTATATTTAAGTTCTATTCCAACTCCAAAATGTGGTGCATCATTTTGACGATGATTTCTGTCGTACGTTTGGTAACAGTAAAATCCAACCATACCATAAATCTTGATGTGTTTTTGTTTCGTTTCATTCTTATATATTCTTTTACCAAATGATAAATCAAAATAATAGCCAGGCGTATCAGTATATCGTGCATTATATATATTATTTCCTGATGCAGTCTTGAGATTAACTGACAACAAAACATCAGGATAATAATTTTTCTCTTTTAAAAGTTGATAATAAGCCGATATATATACATCGCCAACGGTATAACCTTTGCCGCTTCTGTTCATACAATATCGTAAATCACGGGTTATTGTATCCATTTTATAATGTTCAACAGGAACCATAAATAGTTCGAGTCCTGCTTTCTCTGCAACAGGTATAAAAAGTTCTGCAATAAGATTTTGTGTTTTATCCCCTTTGCTGAAGTGACCAGCAACACCCATCTCAAACGTAGTGTTCTTTTCAAGACTGCCTTTTTTAACTTTTGGAACCGGCAGTGCATTGGGTCCCATGAACCCAGAGGAAGTTATTAAGTAATTAATCCAGCTTGTATTTACATCCATTTTATGTTTGGAAAACCACCATTCAAAATCCTGTGAATAAACAGGAGCGAAAATCACAAGGAATAAAAAAAGTAAAAAATACTTTTTACAATGAATTTGTATTAGATGAATCATATAATATATGTTTAATTTAAATATGATATTGTTTCAAGCAAAGTTAAAAAAATAGATATGTTTTTTACAAATGGAAAATTCATTTGAGAAAAAAAATAATAAAATTGAAAAGGAAATAGAAAAAGAAGGAATTCTTGAGTT
Organism: uncultured Bacteroidales bacterium; assembly: GCA_964452905.1. Taxonomy (GTDB): domain Bacteria; phylum Bacteroidota; class Bacteroidia; order Bacteroidales; family CAYVNP01; genus CAYVNP01. Next base: position 36,610 of record CAYVNP010000017.1, on the reverse strand, counting down.
CAATTATGCTTTGATGTTTAAGCCAACAACATCTTTTGGTTTGGGAGTTGAGTTCAGAAACCATAATGTTATCAATGAAGAAAAAGTTTGGGAAAATTCTGCTTTCTTTGCTGGTCCTGTTTTATCTTATTCAACAAAAAATTTCTGGATCAATTTAACCGTTTTACCTCAAATTTCGAATTTTAAAGGCAATGGACTTGATTTACATGATCATGAAAAATTTAATACACGTTTACTTTTTTCATATGTATTTTAATAAACGATATATAGTTTTAATTGTTTTTATTGCCGGACTTGTTGCTTGCTCACAAAAATTATTTGTGCCAGTTGAACAGGATGCTGTAAATGCAATTATTCCGTTACATCAATTATACGAAGGTCGTCAGTTTTATATTGACAGGTGTGGAAGTTGCCATAATCTCTTTTAACCGGGTCAGTTTACAAAAGACAAATGGATAATTGAACTAAATGATATGAAAGACAGATCCAATCTAACAGAAGATAAAGAGAAGATGATATTGAATTATCTGACGTTGGGAAAATAAGTCAACAAAAAATTAGTTTTCTTTTTGTTTAAAATAGTCATCCAGCAAGCGGGAAACATATTTGCCGAACACATCAAATTCAATATTGACGATGGTTCCAACAATAAAATTGTGAAAGTTTGTTACCTGATAGGTAAATGGAATGATTGCGACTGAAAAATAATTTTTTCCGGAGTCAACAACGGTCAGGCTGACACCATTCACAGAGATTGATCCTTTTTCAACAGTAATATTGCGAAACGTCGGATCATATTCGAAAGTAAATTTCCAGCTACCGTCTGTTTCAGTCACATTTGTACAAACAGCAATCTGATCAACATGTCCCTGAACAATGTGTCCATCTAAGCGTGCACCCATAATCATACTTCGTTCAAGATTCACTTCATATCCTTGTTTCCATTCTCTTAGGCAAGTTTTATCAAGGGTTTCCTGAATAGCAGTAACCACATATTGATTTTTTTTAGGATCCACAGCAACTACAGTCAGGCAAACACCATCGTGCGACATGCTTTGATCAATTTTTAATTCCGAAGCTAATGATGTTTCAATGGTAAAATGAATGTTAGATTTATCTTTAGTTACATTAACCACTTTCCCTGTCGTTTCTATAATTCCTGTAAACATGATGTTTTTTAATTATTCAGCAATGATCAGAAAATAATTCTTTTTTCCTTTTTGAGCCAAGATATATTTTTGGTTCAATAAAAATTTTTCATTAATGATAGTATCTTCTTTTACCTTTTCTTTATTGACAGAGATTCCATTTTCCTTCAGCATGCGTCTGGCTTCACCTTTGGAAGTAAATATTTTTGTTTTGTCTGACAGAAAGTCAACGATGTGTATTCCCTGAATTAATTCATTTCGATTGATCCTACTTTGCGGAACACCTTCAAAAACTGCCAGCAGCATTTCTTCGGATAAAGTTCTTAGATTTTCAGTTGTGCCTGTTCCGAACAAAATTTGAGATGCTTCTACCGCTGCATTGAATTCGTTTTCACCATGAACACGGATGGTAATATCCTGTGCAAGTGTTTTCTGTAATAGACGTAAATGTGGTTGTAATCGATGTTCGGTAATCAGGGTGTCAATTTCTTCTTTATTAAATAGTGTAAAAATTTTAATATATTTTTCTGCATCTTCATCCGAACAATTGAGCCAAAACTGGTAAAATTTATAAGGTGATGTTTTTGATGCGTCCAGCCACACATTCCCTGATTCGGTTTTTCCGAATTTACCACCGTCAGCTTTGGTGATAAGCGGGGAGGTCAAAGCAAATGCTTCACCTGAAACTTTTCGACGAATGAGTTCAGTTCCGGTAACTATATTTCCCCATTGATCAGCGCCACCCATTTGCAGTTTGCAATTCTTGTTTTCAAACAGCCATAGAAAATCATATCCTTGCAAAAGTTGATATGAAAATTCAGTAAATGAAATTCCTGTTTCCAATCTTTTTTTCACGGAATCTTTTGCCATCATGTAGTTCACGGTAATATGTTTTCCTATATCACGTAAAAAACCGAGAAAGGAATAATTTTTTGTCCAGTCATAATTATTAACGATCTCAGCAGCATTGGCTTTTTCCGGATCAAAGTCGAGAAATTTAATTAGTTGGTTTTTAATACAGGCAACATTGAATTGTAGAGCGTTTTCGTCAAGCAGATTTCGTTCTTCTGATTTGCCGGACGGATCACCGATCATTCCCGTTGCACCACCAATCAGAGCCAGTGGTTTATGTCCGGCAATCTGAAAATGCTTGAGTAACATGATTGACACCAGATGTCCGATATGAAGAGAATCAGCGGTGGGGTCAATACCAACATAGGCAACAGCCATTTCACGTTGAAGCAATTCTTCTGTGCCCGGCATAATGTCGTGAATCATTCCACGCCATTTTAGTTCATCAACAAAGTTCATCATTTACGTTTTGGATTGCAAAGATAAAATTTTCTTTAACCAGATTGTTTACAAAATTTAAATAAAGTAAAAAGGGCATATTAAATATTATTGTAGTTTTGTCAAAAATAATACAAACCACTTTAAAAAAAAGAAGATGTCACATCTGGTAGCTGCATCCTTACTTTCAGCAAATTTTTCCAACCTTCGTTCAGAGATTGATATGGTCAATCAAAGTGTAGCAGATAAATTTCATTTGGATATTATGGACGGGAATTTTGTCGGTAATATTTCTTTTGGTTTTCATATTATTAAGCATATTGCCAAGTATGCTCAAAAACCTTTAGATTTTCATTTGATGGTATTTAATCCTGAAAAATATTTTCAAAAATGTAAAGATAATGGTGCTGCATACATTATAGTCCATTATGAAGCATGTCCTCATCTTCATCGTACCATTTATGAAATTAAAAATATGGGAATGAAAGTAGGAGTTGCCATTAATCCGCATACGTCTGTTCAATTGTTGGAAAATATTATCAGAGATATAGATTTAACACTTGTGATGTCAGTCAATCCTGGTTTTGGAGGACAAAAATTTATTGAGCACAGTTATATAAAAGTTAAACAATTGAAGCAGTTGATCACTGATACAAAATCGACATCATTGATTGAAGTGGATGGAGGTGTTAACATCGGAAATGCTGCAAAACTCATTTCAGCCGGTGCAGATATTTTGATTGGCGGTAAAACTATTTTTTCATCAACCGACCCTCAAAATACAATAGCAGCTTTAAAAAATGCTTTTTAATTTTTTACACTAAAAAATTTTCCCTGCCACGTATCTCTTGCTTTCAGCTTGTTCTCAATACGATGAACGAGTTCGAAATTTTTCAGACCGCCCCAGTTTGGACTGATGATCATTCCGAGCGGTGATTCACTGACAAACCGTTCAATGATAATAGAAGGTGAAAGACGTTCTATAAAATCTATTACATGGTCCGTATAATTTTCAGGAGTAAAATGGATGAATTGTTCCGGATGTTTCAAAAATAATTTTTCAATCGGTGTATTTTTAATAATCTGCAATTGATGCAATTTAATCATATCTAAACCTAATTCAGAAATCATCCCTGCTTCATTCAACATCATTTCTTTTGTTTCTCCCGGTAATCCAAGAATAAAATGTGCACCCACCATAATATTTCTGTTTAGGGTGAGTTTAATTGCTCTGACAGAATCTTCAAATGTGTGACAACGATTGATGGTCGTAAGTGTTGAATCATAACAGGATTCTACACCATATTCAATTGAAACATAATATTGTTTTGCCAATTGTTCAAGGTAGAAAAGTATATCCATATTAATGCAGTCAGGGCGAGTAGCAATGACCAGTCCGATGACACCTTCAACTTGCAATGCGTCTTCATAAATGGATTTTAGTTTCGATAAATCTGCATATGTATTAGAATAAGCTTGGAAATAGGCGAGGTATTTTTGTGTTTTATATTTTTTTGAAAAAAAAGCAATCCCTTCATTCAATTGCCGGGTAATACTTTTTTCGGGTTTACAATAAAATGGGTTAAAAGTTTTGTTATCGCAATAAATACAGCCCCCTTTTCCTTTGGTATTATCGCGGTTAGGACAGGTAAAGCCGGCATCAATTGATATTTTTTGAACGCGTTGTGAAAATGTTTTTTTATAATAATTTGTTGAATCATTGAAACGTTTGTCGTGTTTCCAAAAAAAAGTATGCTTCATTCAAATAAATATCTTAATACGTTTCAAAAATACAATTTTTATTAATTTTACTTTTTTTAATTTTATTTTTCATGAATAAATGTATTTGTTTAGTTTTTTATTTGTTGCTTCAAGTTCATCTCTCTGCACAGGAATTTAAGATCAATTATCGTGAGATTAATAAAAATAATATTCTCACGGGTGCTGAACGAACCGGCTTGTATTTTCCATTATTAAAAGGGAAAAATATTGCCATTGTTGCCAACCAGACTAGCTTAATAAAAAACACGCATCTTGTGGATAGCTTGCTGCATGCAGGATTTATTGTGAAAAAGATTTTTTGTCCTGAACATGGCTTCAGAGGTGATTCGGAAGCTGGACAAAAAATAATGAATTATACTGATGTAAAAACAGGGCTTCCGGTTGTTTCCTTATATGGAAAAAATCTAAAACCTCAAAAAGCTGATTTAGCAGGAATTGATATTGTTATTTTTGACATACAGGATGTTGGTGTTCGCTTTTATACATATATTTCAACGATGCATTATATGATGGAGGCCTGTGCTGAAAATAAAATTCATTTTATTGTTCTTGACCGTCCCAATCCAAATGGGTTTTATATTGACGGACCTGTTTTAGATACAAATCTCCGTTCATTTGTTGGTATGCATCCGGTGCCCATTGTTCATGGTATGACCATGGCTGAATATGCTTGCATGATCAATGGAGAAGGTTGGCTGAAAAACGGCATTCAATGTTCTTTGAGTTATGTAACAGTTTTTAATTATAATCATACTTATTTTTATACTTTGCCTGTTAGTCCTTCACCCAATTTGCCTAATATGAATGCAGTTTATTTATATCCTTCATTATGCTTGTTTGAAGGGACTGTGGTTAGTATAGGACGTGGTACTGAGTTACCCTTTCAGATAATTGGTCATCCTTTGGTGAATGACGGAAATTATTCTTTTACCCCTGTTTCTATTCCAGGAGTTTGTTTGGATCCTCCTTATAAGGGGATTCAGTGCAAAGGATATAATATCTCTACGTTTGGTGAAGTTTATATACGCAATTCCAAAAAAATATATTTATTTTGGCTAATTGGGATGTATCAGAAATTGCCTGACAAAAAAAACTTTTTCACTCCTTTTTTTGATAAACTTGCCGGAACAAAAGAGCTCCGACAACAAATCACTGATAGCATCAGTGAAGACAAAATCAGGGAAAGTTGGCAGTCATCCTTATCAAAATACAAAAAGACACGCAAGAAATATCTGCTCTACCCGGATTTCGAATAGCAAATGATGTTTTATAGTTAACATTTATTTTAAGTAAAGTTGAAGTTATATTTTTTTTATTTCAATATATCTTTGGTGTTTTATTGCATCCTCTATATTTAATAATTTATTTCGCAAATTGGTTTTGAATTAACTTTTTTTGAATTAAAAATTGTATTTTCGCTTTTGGAATAAGATTCGTATTAAAATAAAATGTGGGGATTAATCGTCAGAATATTATTGAGAAATAGGATACTGATACTTTGTATCATTGGACTGATCACATTGTTTATGGGGTATCAGGCATCAAAGGTGCAGTTGTCTTATGAAATGGTGAAGATGCTGCCCGGTTCAGATATCAACAGCAAAAATTATGATGAATTTAAAAAAATATTTGGTGAAGATGGGAGTGTTCTTTTTATTGGAATACAAGATCCGGAAATTTTTCAATTAAAGAAGTTTAATGAATGGTATGATTTAACAAATGAAATCAAACGTGTTGACGGTATTGAAGCTGTTTTATCAATTACCAATCTATATACATTGATTAAAAATGATTCAACCAACAAATTTGATTTTGTTCCTGTAATAAAAACCCAACCTAAAACCCAACCTGAACTTGACAGTTTAAAGAACGTGATTCTTTCATTGCGGTTCTACAAAGGATTGTTGTTCAATCCTGCTACCCATTCATATGTGATGGGCATTACGCTTAACAAGAAAAAATTAAATGATGTCAGCAGAATTGAACTTGTATCAAAAATTAAAGCAATTTTAGATGCGTTTGGAAACAAGAATAATGTTAAGATTCATTATTCCGGTCTACCCTATATCCGTACAATGATCACGTTAATGCTTAAATCAGAGTTAAAACTTTTTATTATTTTATCTCTTTTTATTGCACTAGTTATCATTATTCTTTTTTTTCGATCACTTTATGTCGTACTAACATCTCTTATTGTAGTTGTGATCAGTGTGATTTGGGCGATAGGTACGGTCGTACTTTTTGATTACCGGGTGAGTATTTTGATCAGTATTATTCCGTCATTGATTGTGATTATTGCCATTGAGAATTGTATATATCTGGTCAATAAATATCACTGGGAATTTAAGAAACATGGGAATCAGATTTTAAGTATTTCAAAAGTAGTGACACGCATCGGTTTTGCAACCTTTATGACGAATGCAACGACAGCAACCGGATTTGCTGCATTTATATTCACTACCAATACCATGTTAAAACAGTTTGGTATTATATCTTCTTTGAATGTAATGATTGAATATATTTTATCACTGATACTTTGTACTATTATTTTCAGTTTTTTACCTCCCCCCAAGCCAAAGCATATTAAGCATCTTGAAGGAAAATATGTTAATCTTATCCTGGAAAAAATAAAATATCTTATCAAGAATCATCGTCGTTGGATCTATACCACTGCTGTGATTATTATTTTGATTTGTGGTTATGGATTGACGTTGATGAAAATTTCAGGGAAACTGGTAGATGATATTCCTAATGAAGATCCATTATATGTTGATTTGAAGTTTTTCGAAAATAATTTTGGTGGAGTTATGCCGTTTGAGATTTCAATTGATACAAAAAAAGAAAATGGTGTTTTTGCTGATGAAGCCAAAACATTATATAAAATAAAACGGTTACAGCGACTATTTAAAAATGATTCTTTGTATGCAGATAAATTTTCACAACCACTTTCTATAGTTGAAGCAATGAGTTTTGCTTATCAATCATTTAAAGGTGGTGATCCCAAATATTATATTTTACCTCCAGTCACTGAATTAAGTCGAATGAAGAATTATTTAGGTGGAAATATAAATAACAAAAATACTTTTCAATCCTTCATAGATAGTTCCAGAAGATACACCAGAGTTAGTGTGCAGATGGCCGATTTGGGAACGAAGGAGATGAATATAATTATTTCTTCCCTCAGACTAAAAGTAGATTCTATTTTTGATCCGAAAGAATATAACGTGTCAATAACCGGGAACAGCGTCGTATTTACAAAGGGTACTGAATATCTTATTCATAATCTTTGGGAAAGTATTATTATCGGTATTATTATTATTTCACTATTAATGGCAATTATTTTTTCTTCACTCCGAATGATTGTCATAGCGATGATTGTCAATTTGATTCCATTGCTGATTACAGCTGCCATCATGGGATATTTTAGTATACCTGTTAAACCTTCTACAATTATTGTTTTCAGTGTAGCTCTAGGAATATCTATAGATAATGCAATATTATATCTTTCCAGATATAGGCATGAAATTAAAAAGAAAAAAAGCAGTATTTATGATGCTGTTATGAATGCAATGAGTGAAGCAGGCATTAGTATGATTTATACATCAATCGTTCTTGTACTTGGGTTTGCCGTTTTCATGATTTCCGGATTTGGCGGGACCAAAGCATTAGGAATGTTGATTTCTTTGACTTTATTTGTCGCATTATTTTTTAATATTATTGTGTTGCCTTCGTTGATATTGAGTTTTGAAAAGATTGTAACTACCAAAGCATTTGAAGAACCCATCATCGAAGTATTTGAAGATGAAGAAAATGATGAGATAGAATCGAATACTTCTTCGGAGGTCGTTAAATAAAAATTAATTCTATATATTCTATAATTAAATAATTTTAATATGAAGGGGATTATTTTAGCTGGAGGTGCAGGAACAAGACTTCATCCGTTAACCATTGCCGTTAGCAAACAACTCATGCCCGTTTATGATAAACCAATGATTTATTATCCTCTGTCAATTTTAATGATGTCTAATATTTCTGAAATATTAATTATTTCAACACCACATGATCTCCCTCATTTTAAAAAATTATTAGGTACAGGTGAATCGCTTGGATGTAAATTCAGTTATGCTGAACAACTAGTACCTAATGGTCTTGCACAAGCATTTGTTATCGGAGATAAATTTATTGGAAAAGATAAAGTAGCATTAATCCTCGGAGATAATATATTTTATGGTACTGGCATTCAAAAATTATTACAGGAAAATAATGATCCGGATGGCGGGGTTATTTTTGCGTATCATGTATCAGATCCTCAACGCTATGGAGTTGTTGAATTTGATCAACATTTCAATGCAAAATCTCTTGAAGAAAAACCGCAAAATCCCAAATCAAATTATGCAGTTCCCGGTCTGTACTTTTATGATAATACAGTTGTTGATATTGCTAAGAATATACAACCTAGCGCCCGAGGAGAATATGAAATTACGGATGTAAATAAATATTATCTTGAAAAACAAAAATTAAAGGTTGGTCTTTTGGGTCGTGGGACTGCCTGGCTTGATACAGGTACATTTGCTTCATTGATTCAGGCAGCTCAGTTTGTTCAGGTAATTGAAGAACGACAAAATATGAAGATTGGCTGCATCGAAGAAGTTGCCTATCGGATGGGATTTATCAATAAATCTCAGCTGGAGAAGATTGCTCAGCCACTTATTAAAAGTGGTTATGGACAATACCTGATGAATCTTACTAAATAATATCAGACATTTATTGTAATTAAACAAACATGTATTCCCTACAATCCGTTCATACGATCATCGAACAAACCTTAAAAAAAGAAATTTTTTTATTTCAACCTAACGGACTATATGCTCCGGTTGATTATACGTTGTCATTAGGCGGAAAAAGAATGCGTCCGGCTTTGTTGCTTTTAGCGTGTGATTTGTTTGGGGGAGATGTGCAGAAAGCCATATATCCGGCATTAGGCATTGAAATATTTCATAATTTCACTTTACTCCATGATGATATTATGGATCAGGCACCTATCAGACGTGGGAAAGAAACTGTTTATCAGAAATGGAATACAAACACAGCGATATTATCAGGCGATGCCATGTTTATTTTCGCTTATAAATATTTGATCCGTACATCAAAAGAAATTCTTCCTGAAGTGCTCGAAATATTTAATAAAGCAGCAATTGAAGTGTGCGAAGGACAGCAATACGATATGGATTTTGAAACCATGATTAATGTTTCCATTTCGGATTATATTGAAATGATACGTTTGAAAACAGCTGTATTACTGGGTGCAAGTCTTAGGATTGGTGCAGTTATCAGTGAAAATGCTTCAGATGATGATCAAAAAAATATGTATTTGTTTGGAGAGAATATCGGGTTGGCTTTTCAATTAAAGGATGATCTACTGGATGTTTTCGGAGATGAAAAAAAATTCGGAAAAAAAACAGGTGGAGATATTGCTTCCAATAAAAAAACTTTTTTGTTGTTAAAAGCTTTTGAGTTGGCTGATGAAAATGAAAAGAAATATCTTCATGATGCATTGGTTGAAAAAAATGAAGAAATAAAAATTAAAACTGTAAAGGAGTTTTATTCCAAATTAAATGTGAAAACATTTGCAGAAAAAGAAATGGACAAATATTTTGCACAAGCCATGCATCATCTTAATTTAGTTCAGGCCGATGCGCAATGTAAGGTTGAATTAATAACACTTGCCGAAAATCTCATGGTTAGAGAGTTTTAAAAGGTTAATTTTATTTACTTTACAAACAGACTACTTTTTAACATTTTATGCCGTTGATTAAATCAGTAAAAGGTATCAAACCTCAATGGGGTAGAGATTGTTTCTTTGTTGAAAATGCCACTCTTGTTGGGGATGTCGTTATGGGAGATAATTGCAGTGTATGGTTCAATGCCGTTGTACGAGGTGATGTACATTATATCAGGATTGGTAATAATGTGAATATACAGGATGGCGCAGTGATCCATTGTACACACCTGACAGCACCCGTTCATATTGGGAATAACGTAACCATTGCCCATCAATCCGTGGTACATGGATGTACGATTCATGATAATGTATTGATAGGCATCGGTGCTATTATCCTTGATGGCGCTGTTATTGAAGAATATTCGGTGATAGCTGCTGGTGCAGTCGTACTTGAAAATACAGTTGTTCCAAGTGGCAGTGTATTTGCAGGTGTTCCGGCAAAAAAGATCAAGGATGTTTCAGATGAGTTTAAATCAGCCACTATCGACCGGATTGCAAGAAATTATTCGATGTATGCCGATTGGTATGATGAAAAATAATTTTCAGTTTTATTAAATCATTTCCTTTGCTTTTTTCAGCGCTTTTTGCAAACCATCAGGATTTTTTCCACCGGCTGTAGCAAAAAATGCTTGTCCGCCACCACCGCCATTAATCTCCTTAGCAATCTCACGAACAATGGTTGATGCATTCATATTTTTATCTTTTACCAAATGATCTGATAACATGACGGTCAGGTTAGCTTTGCCATCTGCATGATTTCCAATTACCAGAAACAGATTATCAATTTTTTGTTTGATGCTGAAAGCCATATCCTTGATAATTGAAGCATCCAGTTCAACGATCGCTGAAACAAAATGAATTCCGTTGATTTGTTCTACGGATGAAATCAGTTTTTCTTCAATTATTTTAGATTTTTCTTTTTTCAATTCAGCGATTTCTTTTTCCAGTGTGCTGTTCTGTTCAATCACATCCTGAATGCTTTTCACAATATTTTTTGGGTTTTTCAAGATAGATTTAAGTTCATTCAGTAATTCATCCTGTGTGTAAAAGTATTCTTCAGCTTGTATTCCGGTGATGGCTTCAATCCTCCGTATACCTGCGGCAATAGCACCTTCGGAAATAATTTTAATCATACCGATTTGTCCTGTTGCCTGTACATGCGTGCCACCACAGAATTCCATTGAATAGTTTTTGTCAAAGACTATCACTCGGACGGTATCACCATATTTTTCACCAAACAGAGCTGTTGCTCCTAATTGCTGTGCTTCAGCTAATGGCATGTTGCGATATTCCATCAAGGCAATATTTGCACGGATATTTTTATTGACAATCTGTTCAACTTTTTTAATTTCTTCATTGCTCATTTTTGAAAAATGTGCAAAGTCAAAACGAAGGCGTGAATCGTCCACCAGAGAACCTTTTTGTTCAACATGTGTTCCCAAAACCTCTTTCAGTGCTGCATGTAACAAGTGAGTAGCCGAATGGTTTGCTTCTGTTTGCCTGCGTTTGGATTCATCAACCTGTGCATGAAAAACAGTTTGAATATCTTTAGGTAATTGTTTAATGATATGGATCGTAAGATTATTTTCTTTAACGGTATTTTCAATATATATTTTTTCTTTACCGTTATCCATAACTCCTTTATCACCTGCCTGACCACCTGATTCAGCATAGAAAGGAGTTTTATCGAGTACCACCTGAAAGTATTCTTTATTCTGTTGTTTTACTTTTCGGTATTTTAAAATTTTTACTTCACAGGTTAAAGTATCATATCCGACAAATTCTGTTTCCTGTTCAGAGGAAATTGTTTGCCAGTCGGCTGTATCTGTAGCTGCTGCCTGGCGTGAACGATTTTTTTGTTCTTCCATGCATGAATGAAATCCATCCATGTCAACATCCAAGCCATTTTCACGAGCCATCAGTTGTGTAAGATCAACTGGAAATCCATACGTGTCAAACAATTCAAATGCAAAACGACCTTCAATCATTTTTTTATTTCCCGAAATATTTTTTTCAAAAAGTTGTATTCCGGTAGCGAGTGTTCTTAAAAATGCTAATTCTTCTTCGGTAATTACTTTGCGGATCAGCTCTTGTTGTTTACCGGTTTCAGTAAAAATATTTTTGAACTGTTTGGTAAAAACAGGAAGCAGTTCGTTGAGGAATGGTTCTTTAAAACCGAGAAATGTATAACCGTATCTTACAGCTCTGCGGAGTATCCGGCGGATTACATAACCAGCTTTATTGTTTGAAGGCAGTTGTCCGTCGGCAATAGCAAAGGAAACAGCTCTGAGGTGATCGGCAATAACGCGCATGGCAATATCCGTCTTAATATCCTGCCCATAACTGATTCGGCATAATATGGATAATTCATGGATGATAGGGGTGAACACATCCGTATCGTAATTTGATTTTTTATCCTGCAGCACCATGCATAAGCGTTCAAAGCCCATACCGGTGTCAACATGTTTGGCTGGTAAAGGGTCCAATGACCCGTCTGCTTTGCGGTTAAATTCCATAAAGACAAGGTTCCATATTTCAATCACCTGCGGATGACTTGTATTTACAAGGTCTTTGCCATTCATCTTTTTTTTCTCTTCATCGTTTCTGATGTCAATGTGGATCTCCGAACAGGGTCCACAAGGTCCAGTATCACCCATTTCCCAGAAGTTATCTTTGCGTGAACCGAAAATAATTTTTTGTTCATCACAAATATTTTTCCAAAAATTATATGCTTCCATGTCTTTGTCAAGCCCATCGTTGGTGTCACCACCGAACACGGTTACATACAGATTATCTTTATTTATTTTATAAACTTCAGTTAATAATTCCCATGCCCATTCAATGGCTTCTTTTTTAAAATAATCACCAAACGACCAGTTGCCAAGCATTTCAAACATGGTGTGGTGATAGGTGTCCAGTCCTACTTCTTCCAGATCATTGTGTTTTCCTGATACCCTGAGGCATTTCTGTGTATTGGCAATGCGAGGATGTTTGACAGGACTGTTTCCGAGAAAAATATCTTTGAACTGATTCATCCCTGCGTTGGTGAACATCAACGTAGGATCGTTTTTAACTACCATCGGCGATGATTGAACAATCGTATGTTGTTTGGATTGAAAAAAATCAAGAAAGGTCTGTCTTATCAGCGATGAATTCATATCTTTATTTATTGATTCTGTTTAATAAAATGAATAATTTTGCAAATTTATATTATTCCTTGTATTTTTGTTGATACAAAATAAAAACTTATTCTATTTAGATTTTTTTAATTACTTGAATATATTTTTTCTTTTTCGTGAAATTTTTAAATATCCATTTATAGTTTTTAAAATAGAATAGTTGTTTTACTTGCTTTTAAAATTGTTGAATGTTTAAAAAGAAACACAAATATCGTTTCAATCCCCATTTGCTTACTTATGAGAAGGTAATCATTTCCATCAAGGATATCTTTCTAAAAGTCCTATCTTATGTGGCGATCGGACTTGTGTTTTCTACCATTGTAATTATTATTGCCTATAATTTTCTTGATTCTCCTAAAGAAAGAATGCTTCGTCGTGAGATTAAACAATATGAACAGCAATATGATTTATTGAATGAGCGATTAAATACAATGTCGGCTGTATTAAAAGATATACAGGATCGAGATGATGATATTTACCGAGTAATTTTTGAAGCTGATCCAATTCCTGTTTCTATCAGGAATGCTGGTTACGGTGGTGCGAACAGATATAATAAACTGGAAGGATATAAAAATACTGAAATAATCAAAGAAAGTGCGTTGAAGCTGGATAAAATTGCTCGTCAATTATATGTACAATCAAAGTCTTTTGATGAAGTATTTGAGATGGCAAAAAATAAAAACAAAATGCTTTCGAGTATTCCAGCCATTCAACCGGTCAGTAAAAAGATTTCAAATATTTTTTCCGGATTTGGTTACCGCATTCATCCTATTTATAAATACATGCACATGCATACAGGTATTGATATTACTGCTCATACAGGTACGCCGGTTTATGCTACAGGTGACGGAGTAATAATGAGCACCCAGTCGGGATATATTGGTTATGGTATTGTGTGCGTGATCAATCACGGTTATAATTATAAAACACTTTACGGTCATCTCAGCCGTCTGATCGTTAAACCCGGACAACAGGTTAAACGAGGGCAGGTGATTGGATATGTTGGTAGTACAGGCGTTTCAACCGGACCTCACTTACATTATGAAGTTCGGTTCAATGACCGGCCGGTCAACCCTGTCAACTATTTTTACAATGACCTCACACCTGAAGAATATCAGAAAGTGATTGAAATTTCATCACGCGTCAACCAGTCACTGTCATAAAAAGTTTAAGTTTTTATAAGAAATCGGAGAGCAAAATATTGTAGTTGCAAACTACTTTCTAATTTGTGCAAAATTTAAAACTTAGCAAAAAGGGTTGAAATTATTTAGGCACTCGTTAATAAACGAGCGCCAGCAGAGGGTACAATGGTTAATTCTCAATTCCGACTTCGAAATTCGGTATTCTTTTTTACGTCTTCTGCTTTTTCTTTTTCGCAGCAGGGAATAAAACATTATTTAGAATCAGTCTATACCCGGGAGAATTTGGGTGGATATTTAGATCTGTGGGTGGATCACCGACTAAATGCTGGTAGTCTTCGGGATCATGACCGCCGTAAAATGTCCAGGTGCCTTTACCGTATTCACCGTGAATGTAGCGTGCTTCGTTCAATGATTTATTATCGCCCATGACAAGGACATTTGGTTTAATTTTATCTTTTTTGAATGCCGTGGTTTGTCCGTAAAATCCTTTGATAACCCTTGAATGGTTCTGGCAAAGCATGGTTGGCACGGGATCCCATTTTGCCGAAAAATCAAATAACACAAAAAAATCATTTTCTTCTTTCACCAATCGTTGTCTTTCTTCATGACCAAAGTCAATATCAGCAATTTCATATTTCATCGGGTTCATCATCAGTTTGAAATCAGTAAAAGCAAAACATTTTGAATAATCAATTTTTGATTGTGCATTTGGATCGGGCGGATCACCGTCAAACATCACCTCACAGATGTCATCACCTTCGGCAGATAAGGAAACATCATAGCTGTCAGGCGCTGAACACATGGAGAACAGGTAGCCACCGCCTGCTGTGAAGTCTCTGATTTTTTTAGCCACTGCCAGTTTACATTGTGACACTTTCTGGAACCCGAGTTTATGAGCGATCTCTTCTGATTTTTTAACATCTTCAACGTACCATGATGCATTCCGGTAATTAGCCCAGAACTTTCCATACTGCCCGGTAAAATCTTCATGATGAAGATGGAGCCAGTCGTATAAAGGCAATTTACCTTGTATTACTTCTTCATCATACACTTTTTCATAAGGAATTTCGGCATAGGTTAATGCCAGTGTAACCGCATCATCCCATGGTTGTTTGTTAGGAGGAGAATAAACAGCTACTTTGGGTGGTTTCTGTAATTTGATCTCATCCTGATTGATTTCAGGAGATGAAATTTCCTGTCGGATCGCCGATGCCTGCCCGTCAGCAATGATTTCGCAACTGACACCGCGGATGCGACATTCGTTTTCTATTTCTTTAAAATAAGTGCACATGAAACTACCACCGCGATAGTTGAGCAGCCAACTGATTTCAATATCTTTCTGAAGTATCCAGTAGGCAATCCCATATGCTTTTAAATGATTCTTTTGGGCATTGTCCATAGGTATTAATAAAAAAGCAGCGTTGATGGAATGTATACCTAAAAAGAGGATCAAAAAAAATATTGAAATTTTTTTTCTCACTGGACAAAATATAAATTCTTACTAATTAAAAAGGGACAATATCATTTTCATTATCCTGATTCAGTTTAGAGCCGATGATTCGGGTTTCGGGTGCATCTGATTCAAAGATAGAATCAAAAGATGATTCAGCATCAGTAAATTTAGCATATTTTGCAATAAATCTGAGATTAACAGTAGCGAGCGCTCCATTACGATGCTTGGCTATAATGATTTCTGCAGTACCTTCAAGGTTTCTGCCATTTTCATCCTGCGTAATTTGATAGTATTCGGGGCGATAAATAAACATGACAATGTCAGCATCCTGTTCAATAGCACCTGATTCACGAAGGTCAGAAAGCAATGGTCGCTTACTGCCACCACGGGTTTCAACTGCACGACTTAATTGAGAAAGAACCACAACAGGAACATCAAGCTCTTTGGCAAGACTTTTCAGTGAACGGGATATATTACTGATTTCCTGCTCGCGGTTGCCTTTATTCTCAATGCCAGTGGACATAAGCTGCAGATAGTCAACGATCACCAATGAAATATTGTGTTGTGCTTTTAACCGGCGACATTTGGCTCTCAGTTCAAAGATGGATAATGCAGGTGTATCATCAATAAAAATAGGAGCTTCGGTGATTTTCGCTATCTTCGTATTTAATTGCTGCCATTCATATTCTTTAAGAGTCCCTTTTCTTAATTTTTCAGCATCAAGTTCGGCTTCGCTGGCAATAAGCCGCGTTGCAAGCTGTGTTGAGGACATTTCAAGAGAAAAAACCGCCACCGTTTCATTGTGGTCAACAGCCATATTTCGGGCTAATGAAAGTACAAAAGCCGTTTTGCCCATACCCGGACGTGAAGCTAAAATGATCAGGTCGGATTTTTGAAAACCTGCTGTAACCCTATCCAAATCTGTAAATCCAGAAGGTACACCGCTTAAATGTCCTTCTTTTTTACTGGCTTCTTCTACCTGTCGTTTGGCTTTGGAAATAAGTGTTCGTATATCCTGTATTTTTGAACGTAGATTGTTTTCACCAATGGAAAACAGATTTTGTTCAGCTTTATCAAGCAGTTCAAACACATCCGTTGTATCTTCATAAGCTTCTTTCGTGATCTCTGATGAAATACGAATGAGTTCGCGCTGAATGAATTTCTGAAGGATGATTCTGGCGTGAAATTCAATGTTTGCAGCTGATGCGACTCGGTTGGTCAGTTGGGATATATAATAAGGTCCTCCGATGATTTCTAATTCTCCGGTTTTTTTCAGTTCATTGGTAACGGTGAGGATATCAACCGGTTCCGAACGCTGGAATAGACTAAAAATAGCTTTGAATATTTTTTGATGTGATTCTTTATAAAAGACATCCGGTTTTAGAATATCAATCACAGCGGTCAATGCATTTTGTTCAAGCATTAAAGCTCCCAGTACAATTTCTTCAGTTTCTACCGATTGAGGGGGCAGTTTGCCATGTTCAAGTAATATGCTGGTCAGATTGTTTTTTGATATTCTTTTTTTCGTTGATTCCAACGGATTGACAGATTTTTCTTCATTCATGCCGATACGTATTCCAATATTATTAATTTAAATTTCTTATATCTGTTTTATTTGAATTTACAGACAGGGTTATCTGTAGAGTATTTGGAGGTATATTTTCTCTATGCCTTGTGGCAGATAGGATGATAAATTTCTTTTGTAAAAAAGTGATATTTTTCTGTAAATTTTCAACATACTCCAAAACAAAAATACAATCGTCAAAACTACAAAATATGAAATGCCGAAAAAAACTTTTCGCCGAAATAATTTATCAACAAAAATTCAGATGGGAATAATTATTTTGTTTCGCAGTCAAACAGTGTTACCACAATGCTTCTGTGGGGTCTTGGTCCGTCAAACTCACAAAAGAAAATGTTTTGCCACGTAGATAGCCCCAGATGACCGTTGATGATGGGGATTACTTCGCTCGGTCCGATGATTCCCGCTTTCAAATGGGCATCGCCATTATTGTCCTGTGTATCGTGTTGCCATATGCCTGAAGGAATAAGTTTGCTCATCAAATGAATAACATCTGTCTGTACGGATTCATCCCAGTTTTCCTGAATCATAATGGCAGCAGTGGCTCCCTGAACGTATACACTTACCATGCCCGTTGTGATGCCGCTTTCGTGAACAAATTTTTTTACTTCACCGGTGATGTCATACAATCCATCATGCCGTTTGGTTTCAAGATGGATGATTGTCTGTTTGTTCATACGCGAATGATTTTTTCAGGTTTGATAAGCGGTTTGTTCTGGTATCTTAAAAATATCTGAGCTACATTTAATACATCTTTTTCACAGTATTTGGCAATGCGTTCCAGATCATGTTCTTCCCAATATACACGTGCCACGTCGCTTCCGTTGATATCGTCTTTTGATGTTGGGATGTCAAAAACGGTGGTCAGCAATTCGAGGGACGTATAGCTTTTGTAATCACCGAATCTCCATAGGTCCATTGTATCAAGGTGGTTGACCTCCCATGGTTTCTTGCCCGCTGTATCAAGTATTTCTGGGATTGACAACCCGTTGATTAAACTTCTTCGTGAAATATAGGGGAAGTCAAATTCTTTGGCATTGTGTCCGCAAAGCAAATACTCGCGTGCATTGAAGTGATTGGACAATAAGGTTAAAAATTCTTTCAATAGAATTTTTTCATCATCACCGAAAAAAGATTTTATCCTGAATTCATTGTTTCTGATAAAGCCCACCGAAATGCAGATGATCTTTCCAAACTCCGCATAAATACCGGCTCTTTCATAAAGGGATTCGGAAGTGTCTTCTTCTTTTCGTTTCAGGTATTCCGCTTTTTTGTCCCAAAGCTTTTTCAATGCGTCCGGCTGTTGCTGATAGTTCGGAAACAAGGGTGCAGTTTCAATATCAAGAAAAAGTATTTGTTCAATATTTATTTTTTCTAACATGAGATAAATAGTTTTTAATAAAATGCAAATTAGTAAAAATTAAGAAAATAATAACTGAATCTTAGAATTAAGAATTCAGAAGCTATAATACAGAAGTCAGAAACAGATAAACAGTTAATTACTCTAAGCTAAAAAATATTTAAAAATAAAATATTAGAAGTTTATTTTACTTGAAACTTGTCACTTGAAACTTGTAACTAAATCTTTACTTTTATTATCTTCGCTAAAATATTTTTTTTAATGAAAGGGTTGATTCACGTTTATACAGGAGATGGCAAAGGAAAGACCACGGCTGCATTGGGACTTGCATTACGAGCTGCCGGAGCAGGAATGAAAGTTTTTATCGGTCAGTTTTTAAAAGGAATGAACTACAGCGAACTGAATGCAATCCCTTTATTTAAAGATAAGGTCATTCTGAAACAATATGGTGCCGATCATTTTATTATGGATAAACCTGACTTCGAAGATATTTCGTGTGCAAGGAAAGGATTAGCCGAAATGGCAACCATTCTTTCGGAAGGTAATTTTGATGTTGTCATTATGGACGAAGCCAACATTTCTGTTTCGCTGGGCTTATTTTCTTCAGAAGAATTGATTCATGTAATTCAAAACCGCGCCGAACATGTTGAAGTGATTGTTACCGGACGTAATGCTCCTGCATCATTGATTGATGCTGCCGACCTGGTTACTGAAATGAAAGAGATCAAACACTACTACCAGCAAGGTGTTCATGCCCGCAAGGGAATTGAAAGTTAAAAAACACGAATTGAAACATATTCAACATTCCGACATTCAATTAATCACGACCGAAGACGGTTCCCATACCTTGTTTGTTCCGTCAATGAATGAACATTATCATTCGGTTCATGGCGCTGTGCAGGAATCCATGCATGTTTTTATTCAGGCGGGTTTTCATGAGATAGTAAAATTGAAGGACGAAATTCATATTCTGGAGATTGGCTTTGGAACAGGGTTGAATGCATTATTAACATTTTGTGAAAATCTGCATCTTAATAAAAGGATTATTTATACAGCTGTTGAGGCGTATCCACTTGAAAAAGAAATTTATGAAAAATTGAACTATGCGGATTATATTACTGATAATGCTGAAAATAATGTTTTACAACTTATGCATCAGCAAGAATGGAATAAGACAATAAATATTTCCGATGTGTTTGAATTACAAAAAATCAATTGTAAAACAGAAGAGTTGGAACTGAAAAATGATTTTTTTGATCTGATTTATTTTGATGCATTTGCACCGCAATTTCAGCCAGAGCTTTGGTCAAAAGAAGTTTTTGAGAAAATATTTTTCTCCATGCGTAACCACTCAATACTTATGACTTATTGCGCCAAAGGGGAAGTAAAAAGAAATCTTCGATCAGCAGGATTTGTGGTGGAAGGAATACCAGGACCAAAAGGTAAAAGAGAGATCACGAGAGCGAGGAAAAATAGTATCTGAATTTTAAGTATAAAATAGAATTAATGTATTTGAATTGATAAAATTCATTATATTTTAAATAAATAATTTTATGATTAGTGTTTATGGTTTTTATTGACCAAAATACTTTAAAAATAATTATCTTTGAGGAAAAAAAATGACACTTTGGAATAAAGATATTGAAATTCGGTTTTTTAAAGAAGCTTTGAGAAATTTTGCTTCACCTGAACAACTTTTTTATAATTTACAAGATGGATATTTTGCCTATGTGCCCAAGGGTTCAGATACAGAAGGAAAAACTTTACAAAGTAGAAATTCATTAATAGGTCAATTTACTGAGAAATGGAGCAAAAGTATTTTTGAACCAATTGCTCAAGAATTAGGATTATATGCTGTTAATAGTGTGATTTGTGATGAACTTGGATTAACTCGTCAATCAAGTGCAGACCTTGCTTTTTGCAAAACAAACACAACAAATCAACATCCTGAAAATATAAAACTTTTGTTTGAAATAAAAATGAGTGTTGTTTCTAATTATAAATACACTCACCCTGATAACATTGAATTTATTGGTGATTATAAACAACACAAAGGAAATCCGGCATTACTTCGTTCAGACTCAATGCTTAAAGCTATTGGGAAATCAATTAACATTAGAGTTTCTGGTTTAGCGTCAACAAGAATACCTATTGTGGTTTTAGGAAATAGTCCCATTACTGACAGTTATATTAAAAAGGTTGACTTTTTAAAAACATCAGGTGTAATACAAGGATTTTGGTCAATAAATCCTACTCCAACAGATTCTAATTTTGTTAAAATAACACCTATGTTAGGATTTCAAACTATTATTAATCATGAAATGCTTATTGCAAACTGTCGTGATTTGGTTACAAATGATATGAATTATTTTTCCTCAATGATTTCAAAAGAAAAACTCGGTGAAATTATTTGTATTGCTAACCAAGAAAATACCGACATAGCAAAAGCGGAAAGATTCTTAACATTAATTCGAAGTTAAAATGAAAAGATCAAATGGAACAGAAACAAGTTCTTTTGGAACTAACGGAAGGATTAATCACGATAGTTCGAAATTTTATAATTCAAAATTATATTCTGAACTTGAAGACAAGGAGGTATTAGATAAAAGTGAATATGAGTTACCAAAAGAATTTCTAAATAAAATAATTCTTGGAACTGCTGAAAATATGAAAGAGTTACCTAATAATTCTATTCACTTGATGATAACATCGCCACCTTACAATGTATCTAAAGAATATGATGATGATCTTTCTTTAAAAGAATATTTGCAGCTACTTGAAAATTCTTTCAAAGAAACTTATCGTGTTTTAGTAAATGGTGGTCGTGCTTGTATTAATGTAGCTAACCTTGGACGTAAGCCATATCTGCCACTATCTGACTTTATTTCAAGTATAATGCTTAAAATTGGTTATAATATGAGAGGCGAGATTATTTGGAACAAAGCAGCAAGTGCAAGTCCTTCTACAGCATGGGGAAGTTGGCAAAGTGCTGCTAATCCTATACTCAGAGATATTCATGAATATATTTTGGTGTTTTCAAAAGGTGATTATAAAAGAGAAAAAAAAGAAAATGGGAATACGATCACCAAAGAACAATTTATGGAATGGACAAAATCTATTTGGACAATGAATGCAGAAAGTGCAAGGAGAATTGGACATCCTGCTCCTTTTCCCGAAGAACTTCCTTTTAGACTAATTCAATTGTACTCATTTAAAAATGACATTATACTTGATCCCTTTATGGGTAGTGGAACAACAGCTATTTCTGCAATCAAATCCGAAAGAAGTTTTATTGGTTATGAGACAAATTCAGAATATATTTCGCTTGCAGAAAGCAGATTATCACCATATCTTACACAGACGAAAATGGTATTTGAAAATAAATAAAAATTATTTTTAAAGTTTTGTATTTTGAAAAATTACATGTGCTCTTGAAATTTTAATTTATATTCAAATAGATTGCACTAGTTATCAATGCAAATAAAAAATTATAACTAAAAATATGCACTTAAACTGTATTTGAATAATTTTATCATTAAAAATTTATCATATGAAAAATATTTTTATTCTTGTATGGGTTCATCGTGGATTTATTCAAATTCCAGAAATATTCAATAATAGATTTGATGCTGAATTAAGAAAAGAAAAAATCAAAGAAAAAGGTTTTAATCAAGATTATGATGAGATTGATATATTTGAAAAAGAATTTTAAAAGAAGCATATTAAATTTTTTTTGAAAGTTTGTTATTGACAACATTTTTTGCAACTATATTTTAAAATTTCTATTTTCAAAACAGCGATTAAATTGAAAATAAATTTGGATTTGAAAATTTAAAATATATTCTGCCTTTGTAACTTGAGTCCTATTAGGAAAGATGTCAATCAATAAATATCCGATAGATTTAAATTAATTCTAACACCATGAACTTTTTTAAAATCAGAACAAGCTGGTCAAATGCAGAGTTTATTCCATTTAAATTATCCATAGCTTCAATTTATATTTTGATTGGAGCTTATTTCCATTCCTTTTTACACAATTATTATATTCCGGTACTAATCCTGTTTGTTATCACGGTTATCTGGACACTTTACCTTTGGATAAGCAAAATGAAAAACGGGAAATAGGAGAGAAGCAATAAAATAGATAAATATGTACTCAAAATCATTTTAATTGGTTGTTGTTTTTTTTTGATAATTTAGTTTAGATTGTGAGTTGTAAAATTTTTACAAATAAAATTCTTTATATATTTGAGATTGTTTGTTGTGATCATAAAATATATTAAATATGAAAGGCCAATTAATTAAAGCAGATTATCGGTCATTAATCTGGCAATTCAGGGGACTGAAAGTTATGCTCGATTTTGATTTGGCTGTTTTATATGGTGTTGAAACAAAAAGACTGAAAGAACGGGTAAGAAGAAATATCAATCGTTTTCCTAAAGATTTTATGTTTGAATTGAACGAAGAAGAATTTGAAACTTTGAGGTCGCAATTTGCGACCTCAAAACGAGGAGGAACAAGATATGCCCCAATGGTTTTTACTGAACAAGGAGTGGCAATGCTTTCATCCGTATTGAATTCAGAGAAAGCAATACAAGTAAATATTGAGATCATGCGGGCATTTGCAAATTACAGAGGATTGCTTAGAGAAACAGAAGTACTCCGAAAAGAAATTTCAGGGTTAGATGAAAAAATGAATAAAGTCTTCAAATACTTATTGGAACGCATAGATGCGCTTCATCAACCTAAAAATGATGAGCAACCCCGAAAACGAATTGGCTATAAAATTAAAGGTGTTGATTAAACCGGAATATTTGATTATTGATAGTAAATATTAATCATAATAATAAAAATTACATTTAATAAATGTATTTAAAATCCTTTCAACTGATTGTAATTTCACCACCGGAAAATAAAACGGATGAGATCAGCATCCTGAAGTCTCTTTTCAATTCTGGGTTGCAGACATTTCATATCCGTAAACCGGGATTCACTATTTATGAATTTGAAAAATATATACAGCAAATACCGAAGGAACATTATTCCAAAATTATTATCCATGATCAGTATGAATTAGCTGTGAAATATGATTTGAAAGGAATTCATCTGACAGAAAAAACAAAAAAAAATATGTTGGATGATTCTTTTTGCAATCAATTTCAGAATAAACTAATTTCTGCTTCTTTCCATAATTTTGAGGATATTCAAAAAGAAAGTGAGAAATATGATTATGTTTTTTTTAGTCCTGTTTTTAAAAGCATCAGCAAAGAGAATTATTCACCTATTTACAGTCTTGATGAGATAAAGAAATTTATTTTATTAAATAAGGTTTCTGAAAATAATTTGCCACCTCTGATTGCTTTAGGCGGAGTGGAAAAAGAAAATATTTATCAAATAATTTCATCTGGATTTGCAGGAGGAGCCATGCTTGGAGCTATTTGGGAAAACAATGATCCGGTGAAAACTTTCCAGGAAATATACTCAGAAATCAAGTAATCCGTTCTTCAGATTATAAATATTTGTAAATTGCTTCTGTTGTAAAAACTCAACTGCTTTCCTACTTCTTGCGCCTAGCTGACAATAAACAATCACTTGTTTGTCTGCTGAGATTTTATCGAGATTTTGTGATAAAGAATTCAACGGAATTAATTCACCACCAATATTATTCGCTTGATGTTCCTGTTCTTCCCGCACATCAATCAGTTGAAAATCTTCTTTATTCTGGATTTTTTGTTTGAGTTCATCTGCAGATATTTCTTTAACCTCAATTGAGCAAACTTGGGTGAATTCTGATAGTTTACGAATATTTTTATTTTCTTCATCTTTCTGAAAAGAGAATATATTGAACTCCATTGTAAGAGCATTGAAGGTAAATAATTTTCCTTTGAGCACATCACCAATACCTGTAATGATTTTTATTGTTTCATTTGCCTGCATTGCGCCAATCATACCGGGTACAACACCCAATATACCTATATCGTTGCAGTTAGGCATATCTTTAGGCAAAGGTGGTTCCGGATATAAACAACGATAAGTGGGTCCATCCTGATAATTAAATACTGTAGCTTGTCCGTCAAATTTAAATACAGAACCGGAAACCAAAGGTTTTTTGAGAATCACACATGCATCATTCAATAAATATCGTGTGGAAAAATTATCCGTACAATCAATTATAATGTCATATTTTTTTAATATGATCAGTGCGTTTTCAGGATTTATTTTTTCTGCATACGTTTTAATTTTTACAAACGGATTTTGTTTGTTGAGTTTTTTCTTCGCAACCAAAACCTTTGATTTTCCAATATCCTGCGTTGAAAATAAAATCTGACGTTGAAGATTGCTTTCGGAAACCAGATCAAAGTCAATGATGCCGATATGACCGACACCGGCAGCAACAAGGTATTGCAGGCATGGACAACCTAATCCGCCGCATCCGGCAACCAACACGTTGGCTGCTTTGAGCTTTTCCTGTCCCTGCTCACCAATCTCGCTGAGGATGATATGCCTGTTATATCTTTTTATTTCTTCAGGGGTAAGCATTTTTTATTTATGATAATTAAAAAAAGTATTTAAATGCACCCTTCGACAAACTCAGGGTGACTTCATGCTGAGCTCGTCGAAGCATGATAAATAAATTGATTCAAATTAGGTAATTCATTTTTTAATACTTATTGGTGACAGAATATTATCCCAATCTTTCCATACCGGTTCGTAGCCAAGTTGTTTGATAACGTCTTCAATTTCTTTAGGGGTGCGGTCATCAGAGACTTCAAACTGTTCAAGCGTTTTATCATCTACAGCATAACCGCCCGGATTTGTTTTTGATCCTGCACTGACACTCGTGATTCCGAGTTGAAGTGCATTATTCCTAAAACGCATGTTTTCACGGGTGGATAAAGAAAGTTCCACTTCTTCATTGAAAATGCGGTAAGCACAAATCAATTGAACCAGTTCTTTATCTTTCATGATCACATTTGGTTGATAGGAGCCGGTAAATGGTCTGAGACGCGGAAACGAAATAGAATATTTACTTCGCCAATATTTTTTTTCAAGATAATTTAAATGTAAGGCAGTGAAAAAACTGTCTGTTCGCCAGTCTTCCAGTCCTATGAGTATTCCTAATCCCATTTTATATATGCCTGCTTTCCCCAGACGGTCGTGTGTTTCAAGCCGATAATTAAAATCAGATTTTTTTCCTTTGGGATGATAGATGAAATAATTGTCTAAATGAAAAGTTTCCTGATAAAGTAATACTGTATTCAGTCCTTCTTCAATCAGTTCTTTATACTCATGCTGTTCAAGCGGCTGTACTTCCATTGAAATATGTTGAAATTCATGACGTAAAAGCCGGACTGCCTTTTTCAAATAGTCTGTTCCTGCGTACTTACTTGCTTCACCTGTAACGATCAATACATGTTCAAACCCCATGGATCGGATTGAATGCATTTCCCGAATGATTTCTTCATCTGTCAGCGTTTTACGTTCTAATTTATTTTGAACATTGAAACCGCAGTAAACACAAGAGTTATTGCATCGGTTGGAAAGATAAAGCGGAACATACATTTGGATGGTTTTCCCGAAACGTTTTAATGTTAGCTGTCGGCTCAGCTGAGCCATTTGTTCAAGAAATGGCGCAGCAGCAGGGGAGATCAGCGCTTTAAAATCTTCCAGATCACGTTTGTTTTTTGACAAAGCATTTACAACATCTTGTTCTGTTTTGGCATAGATGCTTTGTTGAACGGAGTCCCAATGATATGTATTGAAAATTTCTGTAAACATATATTGTGTTTAATCATTAAGAAATGCCGTCAACGGACTGCTGGCAACTGCATGAATTGTTGTTTTTGCCAGCCTGGCATCATAAGCCATCCTGCCCGCTTCAACAGCCATTTTGAAGGCGATTGCCATTTCAACCGGATGATCGGAAACTGCAATGGCCGTATTCACGAGCACAGCATCAGCGCCTATTTCCATTGCTTTTGCGGCATCTGACGGAGCGCCAATACCGGCGTCAATCACAACAGGTACATTGCTTTGTTCAATAATGATCTCAAGAAAATCAATGCTTTTAAGACCTTTGTTGCTGCCAATCGGTGAACCCAATGGCATGACAGCCGATGCACCTGCTTCTTCCAGACGTTTGCAAAGAACAGGATCGGCATGAATATAGGGCAGAACAATGAATCCTTTTTTTACCAGTTCTTCAGTTGCCTTGAGGGTTTCAACCGGATCCGGCATAAGGTATTTCGGGTCAGGATGTATTTCCAATTTAAGCCAATTGGTACCAAGCGCTTCACGTGCAAGTTCAGCAGCAAAAACAGCTTCTTTGGCTGTGCGTACTCCTGACGTGTTCGGAAGAAGATTTATGTGTGTATGTTGCAGATGTTTTAAAATATCATCGTTCACATCATTCATGTCAACACGTTTCAATGCCACAGTGATCAGCTCGCTGCCCGAAGCCAACAGTGCTTCTTCCATCAGTTCAGATGAACTGAATTTACCTGTTCCGGTAAACAATCGTGAATGAAATGTTTTTCCTGCAATGACCAGCGGGGTTGAATTTTTCATACAATTAATTTTAAAAATTCTATTGTGGATTCTGTAATATTCTCGGTATGGGTAACAGCAGAAGAAACAGCAATGCCGTATGTTCCGGCAGCAAGAAGTGCTTTTACATCGCCGGTGCGGATGCCTCCAATGGCTATTATGGGTATATGTAATTTCCTTCGTTTTAATTCAGGGAATAAATAAATGTACCCGTTCAATCCGATCACAGGACTGAGGTTTTCTTTTGTTGAGGTATATCTGAAAGGCCCGAGTCCGATATAATGTACTTTATATGCATGTAAATTTTCAATATCATTAAGTGTGTTAGCTGTTCCACCAATTATGAATTTATCTCCGAGAATTTTTTTTGCTTCAATCGGATTCATATCCTCTTTACCAAGATGCACGCCATCTGCATTGATCTCTTTTGCAATGTATACATGGTCATTTATAATAAGACGACTATTAAATTTAGCGCAGATTTTTTTTGCGTCCTTTGCAATGGTCATCAATTCATCATCTTTTTTGTTTTTAATACGCAGTTGAATCCAGTCAGCGCCGCCTTTGCAGGCAAGTTCAATGTGTGATGGGTCCGATGAAATATAGTGAAATTTACTTATTTTCATTTTTTTTACATATGATAACCCAGTAAGGTTTCATTACTAGATAGAAATTGATGGATGTATTTTTTTGCCATTTTACATGATTTTTCCAGATTATTTCCTTTTGCAAGGTTAGAAAGTATGGCTGCTGAAAGGACACACCCGCTTCCATGTTTTTCTCCGTTTTTAATTTTTTTTGATACAAATGAAAATTCTTTTCCTCCTGAATATAAAATATCAGTAACGTCTTTTTCATTGCCATGTCCGCCTTTCAGATATACATGACAGTATTTACTAAGTTTAGCTGCGCCGGCATTTGCTATACTTAGTCCAGAAAGTTGAATCACTTCAGGAATGTTTGGTGTGATTAATGTGATATTTTTTAATATTTTTTTTACTGTTTTTTGTTCATTGTTTTTGTGAAATTCAAATCCTGCACTGGCTTTCAGGATGGGGTCCCACAGAATAACTGCATCCGGTTGAACTGATCTTATCCATTGAATCAGTTGGTGAAGGATGAAAAAATTTTCAATCAATCCGATCTTAAAATAGGCAATGTTAAATTGTTTTTGAAGAATTTTGATTTGTTCAAGGATGGTATTGATGTGTATCCAATCAATATCATGAAATTCACGATCATTCTGAATAGTCAATGCTGAACAAACACCAAACCCATATACGCCATTGTTCTCAAATGTTTTCACATCTGCAAGCACACCGGCTCCTCCGCTTGGATCAAAGCCGGCAATGCTTAATGCGAAAGGTCTTTGTTTATTCATTTGAAAGTAAAAGGATTAAAATAAAATTATTATAAAATAGTATAAACACCCTTTGACAGCCTCATGGTGACAGCTTCTACTGTCATGTTGAGCTTGTCGAACCATGATTTAAAGTTTGAAAAAAATAAGTTTAACATATTAAAAGTTGTATATTATAAATATATTTTCGTTCCTTTATCCACAAATTCTTGTGCTTTTTCTTTTAATCCGTTTTGTTGTTCTTCAGCATATTCACGGACATCTTCTGTGATTTTCATTGCACAAAACTGAGGCCCGCACATAGAACAGAAGTGAGCAGTTTTAGCACTTTCATTTGGCAAGGTTTCATCGTGAAATTCTTTTGCCTGATCAGGATCCAACGCAAGACTGAATTGATCATCCCATCGGAATTCAAAACGTGCTTTGCTCATAGCATTGTCCCTGATCTGTGCTCCGGGATGACCTTTTGCAAGGTCAGCTGCATGGGCTGCAATTTTATAGGCGATTACTCCGTCTTTAACATCTTTCTTAGTCGGCAATCCAAGATGTTCTTTAGGAGTAACATAACAAAGCATTGCTGTACCGTACCACCCAATCATTGCTGCACCTATCGCTGAAGTGATGTGATCATATCCCGGTGCAATATCAGTAGTCAATGGACCCAATGTATAGAATGGGGCTTCGTGGCACCATTCAAGTTGTTTGTCCATATTTTCTTTAATAAGGTGCATCGGTACATGTCCAGGACCTTCAATCATCACCTGTACATCGTGTTCCCATGCTTTTTTTGTTAATTCACCAAGTGTTTTTAGTTCTGCGAACTGTGCTGCATCATTGGCGTCAGAAATACAACCCGGGCGAAAACCATCTCCCAGTGAGAATCCAACATCGTATGATTTCATGATCTCACACATTTCGTCAAAATGGGTATAAAGAAAATTTTCTTTGTGATGCGCCAGACACCATTTTGCAAGAATAGAACCACCTCTTGAAACAATGCCTGCAAGGCGTTTGGCCGTGAGTGGCACATAACGCAACAAGACACCTGCATGAATGGTGAAATAGTCAACGCCTTGTTCTGCCTGCTCTATAAGGGTGTCTCGGAAAATTTCCCAGGTTAGTTCTTCTGCTTTGCCATTCACTTTTTCCAATGCCTGATAAATCGGGACAGTACCTAGTGGTACTGGACAGTTGCGTATGATCCATTCTCTGGTTTCGTGAATGTTTTTTCCAGTTGAAAGATCCATCAGCGTATCACCACCCCAACGGCAGCTCCAGACAGCTTTCTCTATTTCTTCTTCAATGCAGGATGAAACAACGGAATTTCCGATGTTGGTATTTATTTTGACCAGAAAATTTCGGCCGATGATCATCGGTTCACTTTCAGGATGGTTGATATTTGCAGGAATGATGGCTCTTCCTCGTGCCACTTCATCTCTTACAAATTCAGGCGTGATTAAATTTTTCGGAGTATAGGCACCAAAATTGTAACCTGAATGTTGTTTGCTAAGAATAGGATCGTTCTGTATTTGTTCAATCAATTGGTTTTCGCGGATAGCAATGTATTCCATTTCGGGAGTAATTATTCCTTGTTTGGCATAATGCATTTGCGTAACAATCTTACCCGGCAATGCTTTCAATGGTTTGTGTTCATTTTTAAAACGGATGTTGTCCAGTGATGTATCGTTAAGACGTTGTCTGCCGTATTCAGACGATATTTCAGGAAGTTCCATCACATCTCCACGGTCGTGTATCCATTGTTTACGAATGCGGGGTAATCCTTTGTCAAGTTCAATTTTTACATATGGATCCGTGTAAAATCCGCTGGTATCGTACACCACAACAGGTTTATTTTTTTCTATGATGAGGTCACCTTGTTTTTTTCGTGTGGTATCATGGAGTTCAATTTCGCGCATCGCTACCTTTATATCATGAATTTTACCTTGAACATAAATTTTTTTTGAGGCAGGTAATGGATTGCGAGATATGATATCCTTATTTGAACTTTTCTTTTTAGTCATAGGTTTGTTTTTTTCTGCTGAAATATTAGATTCGTTTTTTCATCCTCCCTGAGCAGCACGGATTACAGTAATTGAATCGTTATTATTAAGTTGATATTCATTCCATTTATTTTTAGGGATCACTTGATTGTTAACGGCAACGGCTATACCTTGAAAAGATTTAATACCGGACAATTTCAATGCTTCCTCCAAAAGAATGTTTTCCTCAATGGATAATGATTGATTGTTTATACGTAATGTCTTCATACGATAAGATTAAATATAAACTTAGGGAGTGAAGATGCGAAGAGGATAAGGATTCACTTTTTCCTACGCAGGCATGATCCTGATCAGGTTCAAGGGTTTTATCTCAGTTCCATTCAATGAAACACCCCTAAAGTTTAACAAAACAAAAGTATAATTATTTTTCAACCTGAACAAAACTTTTTTAGAATAATTCTAAATTAAACGTGTGAATTCATTGAAGAAAATATCTGACTTCCAAAAGGGTAAATCAATTGTATTAAATGGATATAGCTGAGAATATTGAAAATAAATTAATTTATTTTTTTTAAAAGCCGTTGTTTTAAATCTTCCATAACATTCAACCAGTTCTTATATTCACTGGTGTCCATCCATAATGTTTTTAACTCAGAAGAAGTTAAAATCCGATCAATAGCTTGAATGGAATCATTGATTATATCATAGTGTTTAATGAAATATTTATTGAAAGGAGTTCTGTAATCAAACAAGTCGTAGGAATACATCCATTCTTTTGCTTCAACAGGAAAATCAGTAGAAGCATTGTCTTTAGCTGCAGCAATAAATTCAATGGCACAAAGCGCTTCTTCGCAAATTTGAGTATTAAGAATTTTAGTCGCAGGAAAGTTAATTACTTCCTGGATCTTTTTTTTAATTAAAAATTTCCCTTTATCAAATATTTTTTCAATAAAATCAATAGATATATCATTTTCGAAACTTTTAACACCCCAGGTTGCCATAATATTATTAGTGTATAATTTACACAAACTTTTACAAAGTTAAACTAAAAAAATAAGATGTCTTAAAATATATTTGTTAAATAAATTAGTATATTGTAAAATATCAATTTTTTATTGAAATTTAATGAAAAATGTAATTTCAATTAAAGGAAAGATATAAAAGAGTTATTTTAATAATCACACTAAATGTAGTACTTCAATCTTAAAGAAGGTATATCGAATTTGTTTTTCTTTAATATTTATTTTATTCAAAATATCATTCATCATGTCAATTTGAACTTTTTGAATTTCGATCAGTTCTTGTTGCTGATGCTGGATCAGATGATCAATTTTTTCGTGGAGTGTACGTATCTCTAATTCGGATTTCAGATTGATCATATAATCTTTTTTTGCTCTTTCTCTGTCTTTTTCTTCTTGTCTGTTTTGACTCATCATGATGATAGGTGCTTGTAATGCGGCAAGACATGATAGAATTAAATTCAGTAAAATAAACGGGTAAGGGTCATATGATCTGCTTAATAAAATGAATACATTCAATGAAATCCAAACTAAAATATATATTCCGAACGAAATGATAAATGTCCAGCTGCCACCGAAACTAGCCACTTTATCAGCAACTCTTTGACCAAAAGTTGATTCGGGATGTTCATCTTCTTCGATTTTGTCGGTAAGGGTTGCTCCCGTTTTAATTGAATTTAAAACATTGTTTTCAAGTTCAGTTAATTAGCCAACTTCTTTTGATAAGTAATTTGAAATGTATTTTTCTCTATAAAGATTCAGTTCGCTGATTGATAAATTATTTTCAGTTTTAAATGTCGGATAATCCTGACAAATTAAATCAATGATGGGTTGTCGAATTGTATAACCGGTAACTTTTTCCGATAGTGGAAATTCTTTTCCTGACAGAGCACTAATAAAAGCTTCCATAATTTTTAATTTTGTACTCAAAGATATTGAAAATTAATTCAAATAAAATAATCGTTTTTTTAATATATTTAAAAATAAAATAATTAAGACAATAATGTTTTTATGAAGTATTACTTATTTTTATATTTTTACAAGTAATAAAATTTGTTTTAATGATATGCAGCATATTTTAGAAAAAGAAAATGGAAAATGGGAAAAACGATGGCATCCATTGAGAATGGAGTGGGTTGTTTATGCGGCACATCGAAATTCACGTCCATGGAGTTTTGATACAAAAAAAAATCAATCAAAAGCATTGTTGTTTGATCCTGCTTGTTATTTGTGTCCCGGGAACCAGCGAATCAGTGGTCAAACAAACCCGGGGTATGATGATATTTATATTTTTGATAATGATCATCCTGTTGTTGGTTTATTTTCGCCTCAGATGAATGATTTGGAATTACATCACGGGTTATACAAGAAAAGTAAAGCAGAAGGGATTGCGCGAGTAGTTTGTTTTCACCCGCGACATGATTTGACCATGAGCAACATTCCCATCCATGATGTTCAAAAGGTATTCACTGCTCTTAAAGATCAAATGTTGGAATTTATCGCACACCCTAAAATAAAATTTGTTTTAATTTTTGAAAATAAAGGTGAACTAGTAGGTGTTTCAAATCCCCATCCCCATTGTCAAATTTATGCAGTTGATTTTGTTTTCTCTTTAGTAGAACGTGAATTACATGCAGCTTCTGAATACAGAAAAGAAAATGAACGAAATATTTTTGAAGACATTATTCAGTCCGAATTAAAGGACAATATAAGAATAATTGCAGAAAACAAAGGCGCTCTTGCATTTATTCCTTTTTTTGCAAGGTATGCCTATGAAATTATGATCTTTCCTAAAAAACGTCATGCAACGTTGGGAACTATGACAGATGAGGAACTGTTCGATTTATCAGAAGTATTTCAAACGGTTATCCGCTTATATGATATGAATTTTAATATGTCTTTCCCTTATGTAATGTCTATTCTACAGTCACCTGTGGATGGTAGAGAATATGATGATTATCATTTACACATGTTATTACAACCTCCTTTGAGGCAACCCGGTTTGATCAAATATCTGGCTGGACCGGAAATCGGTGGAGGAAATTTTATGGCTGATACCATGCCGGAAGATAAAGCTGCTGAGCTCAGAGCCATTGATATTTCAAATTATAATTCGGAGTTATATCAGTAAAAATCATACTATGAATCATCATTTGATAGTTCAAATCTTAACTGAAATAGGTGTATTAGTCAGAAAACAGATTTATGATTCTCTTCGGTTGCAATCAATTGAGAAACGATCTTCCATTTTTTTCGAAGGGGAAGATGATACTATTTATCAACTTGATAAAGATGTGGAAGATAGTATTATTCCCCTATTAAATAAGTATGCTGAAAGGGTTGGAGGGATAATTTTGATTGCTGAAGGAATTTGTGAAACAGGAGAACTTACTTTTCCTGAAAATTTCCCTAAAGAAAATGCACAGGTCAAGATCATCATGGACCCCATTGATGGTACACGAGGTATTATGTACGACAAACGCAGTGCATTTTTTCTTGCTGCTGCATCACCAAATATTAAAACAGCATCCTTGAAAAGTATAGAAGTTTCTGTAATGGTTGAATTACCTACTTCGCGCTGTTATTTATCGGATACTATTACTGCTATAAAAGGAAAAGGAACAAAAAGAGAAATTTATAATATGTTAACCGGCGAAATACGTGAAAGTCAAATCACACCGTCCCGTTCAAATACAATTTATCAGGGATTTGGACAAATAGCACGTTTTTTTCCTCCTGGGAGGAATATTCTTGCTGCAATCGAAGAGGAGGTGATTTCGTCTGTTTTCCCTGATTTTGAATCCGGCAAAACGCCAGTCTTTGAAGATCAGTATATTTCATCAGGTGGGCAGATGTATGAATTGCTTGTTGGACATGATAGATATATTGCTGATATCAGAGCGGCTTTGTATCAAAGCAATCAATTTATGAATAAAAAAACCGGTCATGTTTGTCATCCCTACGATATATGTACCGTGCTTGCTGCTCAGGAAGCAGGGATTGTTATTACAGATATTTTGGGGAATGAACCGGATTATCCTTTGGACACGTTAAGTGCAGTGAATTGGATCGGTTATGCCAATAAAAATATCCAGCAACAGGTTGAACCTGCTCTTCAAAATGCAATGAGAAAATTTGGTTTAATAAATTAATAAAAATTACATGAATAAACAAGAATTTTTTAAGGAGAAAACAAATATTATTTCTGCGTCAGCTCCAGGACGACTTGATGTTATGGGTGGTGTTGCTGATTATTCAGGGTCTTTATTATTACAAATGCCTATTAAAGAAAGAACGAATGTTTCATTGATAACCCGACAAGATACATGGGTGAAAATATTTAGTCAGAATGCTGCGGAACATGGCTCTGTGTCATTGGTTGAGATTGATTTGAATAATTTTAATTTGTCAGAACGTGATCTGAATTTGACTAAGATCAGAATGGAAATTAAGAGCAAACCCGGTGGTGACTGGGCATCTTATGTGGTTGGTTGTTTTATTTTATTGATCCATCAGAATCTGATGCCTATGCGTGGTTCTGATATTTTTGTTGAATCGGAAGTGCCGATTGGCAAAGGAGTTTCATCATCGGCGGCACTTGAAGTTGCTACGATATGTGCCTTAAAAAAAGCATATAATTTTTCTTTAGGTGATATGGAATTACCTATCCTTGCTCAGAAAGTTGAAAATCTAATTGTAGGTGCTCCTTGCGGACTTATGGATCAAATCTCATCTTATCTTGGTGAAAAACATAAACTTCTTCCCATTAAATGTCAACCCGCTGAAGTCTTTCCTTCTGTTTCTATTCCGAAAGGTGTTCAATTTGTTGGTTTGGATAGTGATGTAAAACACAGTGTTGCAGGAAATCACTATGCTAAAGTACGTTCAGCAGCATTTATGGGTTATACAATCATTGCACTTAACTGCGGTGCAACAGTTCAGGAAATTGAGTTGGCAAGAAATTCAGGGGAATGGACTAAATTACCTTTTGGAGGATATCTTGCAAACATTCCTGTTAAAGAATTTTCAAATCGCTTTACCACGCTTTTACCCGAAAAAATTTCAGGTAAAGACTTTTTAGAAAAATATCATGTTTCAATTGATAAAGTCACAACCATTCATCCGGATGAAACCTATCTGATCAAGGTTTGTGCCGCTCATCCTGTTCTTGAAAATAACAGAATTGAACAATTCAAAACAATTTTAATAGATGCTGGAAAAAACAATATGATTTCAATTGATGATTTAAGCAGGATGGGGAATTTTATGATTGAATCCCATCAATCATATTCTGCATGCGGATTAGGTAATGAATTTACAGATGAAATAGTTGAAATGGTTCAGCAGTTTGGTATTGATTCAGGAGTATTTGGTGCTAAGATAACGGGTGGTGGCAGTGGAGGTACTGTTTGTATTATAACATATCAGTTGAAAGGAATGGAAACTGCAAGAATTATCAAAGAAAGGTATGAAAAAAAATATAATAAAAAAGTTGTCTTTTTTGAAGATAGTGGGATGGGTGCTAAATTTACAATGGACTAAAAAGCACAAAAAAGCTGTCAGGTTTTGACAGCTTTTTTTATGTGAGAAATTAAAAATTATTTAACGGTTTTTGCTAATTCAGCACCAGCTTTAAATTTTGCAACTTTTTTAGCTGCAATTTTAATTGCTTTACCTGTCTGAGGATTACGTCCGGTTCTGGCAGCTCTTTTAGCTACTGAAAAAGTACCGAAACCAATTAATGCTACTTTATCACCTTTTTTGAGAGACTTAGTAATATTACCAACAATAGCATCTAATGCTTTTCCTGATTCAACTTTTGTTAATGATGCATCCTTAGCAATGGTGTCAATTAATTGTGCTTTGTTCATGATTTTTTAATTTTAAGTTAATAATTGATTAATGATTACAAAATAGTAGTGATGCGTTAAAAAATGTTTAATCTTTCAAAAGTATAATAAAATCA
>CAYVNP010000016.1:21586-72651 GCA_964452905.1 uncultured Bacteroidales bacterium | reverse complement strand
ATCAGGTGGCCTACTTTGAGCCGGAATGCCGGTATAGTATGCCCGGAATAATCATGGTGGCGTAACCCCCATTATTGTATCTAATAACGCAACAACTTTGGTAGGCATGGTAATGCCTGGTGCAACAACAGGTACAATATTTATTGCAAAAGGAACATGTACTACTACCTCTTCCTCTAATTTTACTGTTACTCCAACTCCTTATCCTTCGGTCCAGCAAGGTAGCAAATTAGTGGGTATAGGAACTATAGGTAGTACAATCTGGCAGGGTCAAACAGTAAGTGTGTCTGCCGATGGCAATACTGCCATTGTGGGTGGACATTATGATAACTCTGGTATAGGGGCAGCATGGATTTACACCCGTACTGGAGGAGTTTGGACTCAGCAAGGGAGCAAATTAGTGGGTACAGGAAGTATTAGTCAAGTTTACCAAGGTTGGTCGGTAAGTATATCTGCCGATGGCAATACAGCAATTGTGGGTGGATATTATGATAACAATCAACAAGGTGCAGCATGGGTTTATACCCGTACTGCAGGAGTTTGGACACAGCAAGGCAGTAAATTAGTTGGTACTGGAAATACCAGTGCAGCCCGTCAGGGATACTCAGTAAGTTTATCTGCTGATGGTAATACAGCTATTGTGGGTGGATATAATGACAATGGAGCACAAGGTGCAGTATGGATTTATGCCCGTACTGCAGGCGTTTGGACTCAGCAAGGCAGCAAATTAGTAGGAACAGGAAATACTGGGGCTGCCAATCAAGGTTACTCAGTATGTTTATCACCTGATGGCAATACTGCTATCGTTGGTGGAAATGCAGATGACTCTAATCAAGGTGCAGCATGGGTTTATACTCGCACAGGTGGTGTTTGGACACAACAAGGTAGTAAATTAGTTGGTACAGGAAATACCGGAGCGGCATATCAAGGATACTCAGTAAGTTTATCTGCCGATGGCAATACAGCCATGGTAGGTGGAAATGATGATAACATTCATCAAGGTGCAGCATGGGTTTATACCCGGAGTGGCGGAGTTTGGACACAGCAAGGCAGCAAATTAGTTGGTACAGGAGGCACAGCAACAGCATATCAAGGAAACTCAGTAAGTCTATCTGCCGATGGCAATACAGCTATGGTGGGTGGATATAATGATAATGGAGCACTAGGTGCAGTATGGGTTTATACTCGTACAGGCGGAGTTTGGACACAGCAAGGCAGCAAATTAGTGGGTACAGGAAGTATTGATAATGCCCGCCAAGGTTATTCAGTAAGTTTATCAGCCGATGGCAATACTTCATTTGTAGGTGGATATTATGATAATAGCGAAAAAGGTGCATCCTGGGTATTTAAAGTTTGTTCAATTCCAAATATCAGCAGTCAGTCAACAGCTACCCAAACTAAATGTTTGAATGGAACATTTACTGCAATTACTGTAACAGCCACAGGCGATATGTTAACCTATCAATGGTATAGCAATACCACTTCAAGCAATAGTGGTGGTACAACTTTAGGCTCTGCCAATGGTGCTCAAACTAACAGTTATACACCACAAGCCACTACGGTAGGAACGCTGTATTATTATTGTGTTGTAACATCTGGAGCTTGTATAGCCACAAGCGCAGTTTCAGGAGCATTTATTACAAATACTGCAACTGTTATCAGTAGTCAATCAACAGCCACTCAAACACAATGTTTGAATGGAAGTTTCACTCCAATTACTGTAACAGCTACTGGAACCAGTCTCACCTATCAATGGTATAGCAATACCACTGCAAGCAACAGCGGCGGTACAACGCTTGGCTCAACCAATGGTGCTCAAACTTACAGCTATACGCCACCGGCTACTACAGCTAATACAAGATATTATTATTGTGTTGTAACAGGAACATGTGGAACACAAACTTCTGCTATTTCGGGTGCATTTGTTACAAATCCCTTAACTACCATTAGCAGCCAAGCTACTGCTACCCAAACAAAATGTTTGAATGGAACATTTACTGCAATTACTGTAACTGCCACAGGAACTAGCCTTGCCTATCAATGGTATAGTAATACCATTGCAAGCAATAGTGGGGGAACAACTCTTGGCTCAGCTAATGGTGCTCAAACTTCTAGCTACACCCCACAATCAACAATTGCTGGAACTCTTTATTATTATTGTGTTGTAACAGGAACATGCGGAACTCAGACATCTGCAGTTTCGGGTGCATTTATTACAAACCCTGCAACTGTTATCAACAGTCAATCAACAGATGCTCAAACACAATGCTTGAATGGAAGTTACACCCCTATTACTGTAACGGCCACAGGAACCAGTATAACTTATCAATGGTACTACAATACAATAGCAAGCAATAGCGGAGGAACTTCTCTTGGAACTGCTGTTGGTGCGAGAACTGCTAGTTATACACCACTATCAACCACAGCTAATACAAGATATTATTATTGTGTTGTATCAGGAACATGTGGAGCAAGTCAAACATCGGCTGTTTCAGGGGCATTTGTTACTAACCCACTAACTTCTATTAGTAGTCAATCCACTGCTACCCAAACAAGGTGTTTAAATGCTGCATTTACAGCAATTACTGTAACAGCGTCAGGAGCTAATTTGACGTATCAATGGTATTGGAATAATATTTCAAGCAATAGCGGTGGCACAAGTCTAGGCTCCGCCAACGGTGCTCAAACTAACAGTTACACTCCACAATCAACAACAGCAGGAACTCTTTATTATTACTGTGTTGTTACGGGTACATGTGGAACAGTTACATCTGCAGTTTCGGGAGCTTTTATCACAAATTTATTAACTGTAATCAGCAGTCAATCAACAGATGCACAATCTCAATGTGTTGGCGGTAGTTATACTCCTATTACTGTAGCAGCAACAGGAGCTAGTCTTACATATCAATGGTATTACAATACCACTGCAAGCAATAGTGGAGGAGTAAGTCTTAGCACAGCCAATGGTGCTCAAACTGCTATTTATACCCCACCAGCAACTGCAGCTAATACAAGATATTATTATTGTGTAGTATCTGGAACTTGTGGTGCACAAACATCTGCTGTTTCTGGAGCGTTTATAACAAATCTCGTGACAAGTATAAGCAGTCAATCTACTGCCGCTCAAACTAGATGTTTTAGCGCAGCATTTACAGCTATTACTGTAACAGCTACTGGAACCAATCTCACTTATCAATGGTATAGCAATACCGTTGCCACTAATAGCGGAGGAACAAGTCTAGGTTCCGCAAATGGTGCTCAAACTTTCAGTTACACCCCACAATCAACTACAGCGGGAACTCTTTATTATTATTGTGTTGTAACAGGAACATGTGGAACAGCGAAATCTGCTGTTTCGGGTGCGTCTATTACAAATCCTGCAACTGTTATCAGCAGTCAATCAACAGCATCTCAATCACAATGCGTAGGTGGTAGTTATACTCCAGTTACTGTAACAGCTTCTGGAGCAAATCTGTCATATCAATGGTACTGGAATAGTGTTGCAAACAATAGCGGAGGAACAAGTCTTAGCTCAGCAAATGGTGCTCAAACTGCCAGTTATACACCACCGGCTACTACAGCTAATACAAGATATTATTATTGTATAGTAACAGGAACATGTGGTTCACAAACTTCTGCTATTTCGGGTGCATTTATAACAAATTTGGTGACTGCTATCAGCAGCCAAGCTACTGCTACCCAAACAAAATGTTTGAATGGAACATTTACTGCAATTACTGTAACTGCCACAGGAACTAGCCTTGCCTATCAATGGTATAGTAATACCATTGCAAGCAATAGTGGGGGAACAACTCTTGGCTCAGCTAATGGTGCTCAAACTAATAGTTATACCCCACAATCAACCACAGCAGGAACACTTTATTATTATTGTATTGTAACAGGAACATGCGGTACACAAACAACAACTATTTCGGGAGCATTTATTACTAACCCTGCAACTGTAATCAGTAGTCAATCAACAGACGCCCAAACACAATGTATTAATGGTAGTTTTACACCTATTACTGTCACAGCTAGCGGTACAGGAACTCTAACTTATCAATGGTATAGCAATACAATAGCAAGCAATAGCGGAGGCACAAGCCTTGTAGCAACAAATGGTGCTAGAACTGCCAGTTATACACCACAGGCAACAACAGCGAGTACTCTTTATTATTACTGTGTTGTTACGGGTACATGTGGAACTGTTACCTCAGCTGTTTCGGGTGCATTTATTACCAACTCACTCAATGCAATAAGTAGTCAATCTACTGCCAACCAAACAAGGTGTTTGAAT
Source organism: uncultured Bacteroidales bacterium (assembly GCA_964452905.1). GTDB lineage: Bacteria > Bacteroidota > Bacteroidia > Bacteroidales > CAYVNP01 > CAYVNP01. The sequence continues at coordinate 68,354 of CAYVNP010000016.1, read as the reverse complement.
GGAACATTTAATCCAATTACCGTAACAGCCATAGGAGGTAATTTAACATATCAATGGTATAGCAATACTATTGCAAGCAATAGCGGTGGAACATCTCTTGGCACCGATAATGGTGCTCAAACGAATAGTTATACCCCTCAAGTTACAATATTAGGGACTATCTATTATTATTGTGTTGTAACAGGAACTTGTGGCACAACACAAACTTCTGCTGTTTCAGGTGCTTTTACTGTAACCGACCAATCTACTATTTCTTCATTTTCACCCTCCTCTGGTTCGGTAGGGACTTTAGTAACCATTACAGGTACTAATTTGATTAATGCCACAAACTTTACCATTGGTGGCGTACCAGCCATTATTGTATCTAGTAGCGAAACAACAATAACAGGTATGGTAATGCCAGGTGCAACCACAGGAACAATAGTTGTTGGAGTAGTACCATGTACTGCTACTTCTGCATCCAATTTTACTGTTACTCCTACGCCTTTTCCTATGTTTCAGCAAGGCAGTAAAATTGTAGGGACAGGAGCTTTAGGAGATGGTCGTGCCTCTCAAGGTAACTCCGTAAGCATTTCTGCCGATGGCAATACAGCTATTGTGGCTGGATTTTGGGAAAACACTAGTTATGGGGCAGTATGGATATATACCCGTGCTGGCGGAGTTTGGACACAACAAGGTGTCAAATTAGTTGGAACAGGAGCTGTTGGAGCTGCTAATCAAGGTTCTTCAGTAAGTATATCTGCCGATGGCAACACAGCCATAGTAGGAGGCAATGCTGATAATAGTTATGTAGGGGCAGTATGGATATATACCCGTGCTGGCGGAGTTTGGACACAACAAGGTGACAAATTAGTTGGAACAGGAGCTGTTGGAAATGCTAATCAAGGTTATTCAGTAAGTTTATCAGCCGATGGCAACACAGCCATGGTAGGAGGGTTATATGATAATACCGATAAAGGTGCAGTATGGGTATTTACCCGAAGCGGAGGAACATGGAGCCAACAAGGTAGCAAATTAGTTGGAACAGGAGCTGTTGGAAATGCACAGCAAGGTTATGCAGTAAGTTTATCAGCCGATGGCAACACAGCCATGGTAGGAGGTATATATGATAATACCGATAAAGGTGCGGTATGGGTATTTACCCGAAGCGGAGGAACATGGAGCCAACAAGGAAGCAAATTATTTGGAACAGGAGCTGTTGGAAATGCTTATCAAGGTTCTTCAGTAAGTATATCTGCCGATGGCAACACAGCCATGGTAGGAGGGCAATCTGATAATAGTAGTGTAGGTGCAGTATGGGTATTTACCCGAAGTGCTGGTGTTTGGTCACAGCAGGGTAGTAAATTAGTAGGTACAGGAGGTGTAGGTTCTTCCGGCCAAGGACAATCAGTAAGTTTATCAGCCGATGGTAATACTGCAATAGTTGGAGGCCCAAATAATGAAAATAATTCTGGGGCATTTTGGATTTATACCCGTAGTGGCGGTGTTTGGACACAGCAGGGAAAATTTCAGGGCAGTGGTCGAGTCGGTCTTGGAGGTTATCAAGGTTGGTCTGTAAGTTTATCAGCCGATGGCACTACAGCCATTGAGGGTGCTATGGGAGAGAACGATTTTATTGGTGCTGCATGGGTTTATATTCATTGTACATTACCAAACATCATAAGTCAATCTACAGCTACCCAAACACAATGTTTGAATGGCACATTCACTCCTATTACTATATCAGCTACAGGAACTAATCTGACATATCAATGGTTTAGCAATACCATTGCAAGCAATAGCGATGGAACAACTCTTGGCTCTGCTAATGGAGCTCAAACTGCTACTTATACTCCACAAGCAACAATAGCAGGAACCAAGTATTATTATTGTATTGTAACATCGGGTACATGTGATACAACTAGTGCAGTTTCGGGAGCATTTGTAGTATATAATACTAAACCTTCAATAAGCAGTCAGCCTTTAAGTCCTTCAGCCGGATGTTCAGGTTCTAATAGTTTTAATCTTACGGTCGAGGTTTTGGGAACGCCTAAATTTGATTATCAGTGGCAGGTCAATGACAACGGATGGAAAAACCTTTCCAACGGAGGAGTATATGGATCAACAGCAATCACAACACATTCAGAATCATATTCTAATACCTTAAGCATTACCAATGTAGATAATTCTTACAATGGCAAGCAATATCGTTGTGTGGTCAAAAATTGTTCTGTCTGTGATTCTGTAATAAGTAATGGAAGCGCAGCCCTTTCCGTATATTCATCACCAACTATAATAATAGGAGGTTGTACAATTTGTTCAGGATCATCAGCAACTATTTCTGCCAGCGGAGCAAGTACTTATTCCTGGAGTAATGGATTGGGAAGTAGTTCTTCAAAGACAGTCAGTCCGACCATTTCAACCACTTATACCTTAACCGGCACAGATGGTAATTCATGTACAAATACGTCGCAAGCTGTTGTATCCGTTCATACTACCGGTGCTGTTACTCAAACCAGCATCAATTCAGGAGACTGGAACACTGCTTCAACCTGGGGCAATGGGATCGTTCCTTTAACATGTGATAATGTGGTGATAGACAGAGATGTTACAGTACTTTCAGGCGCTAATGTAGCTTGTATCAACTTAAAAATTAATAATTCAAAAACATTGACCTGTACTTCAGGCAGCCTAAGTATTAATGGTAATCTGACGAATAACGGCATCTTTCTTCATAACAATGGAACCGTGATATTTAATAGCAATGATACCGTATTCGGATCATCAATAACCGGGTTTAATCATGTAAATATTTCCGGAAGTCTGACAGGCCACTCAACAAATATGAATGTGGCAGGTAACTGGATCAACAACGGAACATACCAGCATAACAACGGAAAAGTTACTTTTAACGGAAACACATTATACAACGGAACATCCACTACAACATTCAATAACGTTGATATTTCTGCCGGAAAATTTCTGACCATTGACACGGGTGGAAAGACCATGCGGGTTTCAAATAAAATCCGAATTTTAGCTTCAGGACCCAGCGGCATGGCCCAACTGGTGATAAAAGATAATAATTCCTATTTAACCGGTACAGGGAACAATGATTCAGTTTATGTTCAGATTTATGATTCCCTCAATAGTTGGCATTATCTTTCAGCGCCTATTGATTCCAATTATATGGGAGCCATGGTGTACAAATATTTCTTTGGTAAAACATATAACGAAACCAAAAATATTTACGAATGGTACAATGGTAAATTCCCATTGATTGCAGGGAGAGGATTTACTCTTAAATGGAATGAAACGTATAATGATCCTAAAACAGGTTTACCCATTCGACCTGCAAGCCGGTTAATTTCCATCCCTACAAAAATTTCCAAACTACATTCCGGATCCATATCTTATCCGGTAACCAATACTCCTGGTTTTGGCGATGGATGGAATCTGGTTGGGAACCCCTATCCCTGCAGCATTGACTGGGAGGCTTCAGCAGGATGGTCAAGTACGAATGTGGATCCGACCATCTACCTGTATGATGCATTACAGAAAAGATATTCAACATACAATAAAAACACCCATGTGGGGACCAACAGCGGTACGCGATATATTCCCTCGCAACAGGGTTTGTATATCCACTGTACTGCCAGCGGCCAGTGGAGCATGGACAACAGAGTGCGGATAGCCTATAATCAACCGTTCTGGAAAGGTGTAGAAAGCAATGACCTGATGATGGCCAACCAACTCAACATTGTCATCAGTGGCAACATATACTCAGATGAAAGTGCCATCGTTTTCACCGATGCTGCTTCAGTTGGCTTTGACCAGCAATACGATGCTTACAAACTGTTAAGCCCGGAAGAAAATGTGCCCCAGATCAATACCCTGACACTGGACAATGAACGCATTAAAACTGCATTCAACTGCCTGCCGTCTGAACTAATGTACAACTCAAGCGTTCCGGTTGATATCAATATCGGTGTGGCCGGGTCTTATACTATCACTGCAGGGAACCTGACCATTGACCCATCGGTTGAGGTGACCCTTGAAGACCTGAAAACGCATAAGAAAACAAACCTCCGTACATCAAACTATACGTTTACCTCAGAGCCTGTTTCAAACGACAGCCGGTTTGTGATACACTTCGGTGCTGCATCCCCGACAAACATTCATGAATCCAATTCCGCCAACATAAATATTTATGCTGACCACAACCAGATCGTTGTTAAGAATACTAATAATTCAATCACCAAAGGAACAATCACGGTATATGACATGCAGGGCAAACAGATTACCGAAAGGAACATGGAACCCAACACCACCACACTGATAGACCTGGAACAAAACAATGCCCAAGCAATTTATCTTGTCAAGGTGACCAATGGAGAAAAATCCATCTCGCAAAAAGTCTGTATTACCAGATAATTAATTTGAACTGAAAAGAAAACCCTTCTATGATAATCATGTGAAGGGTTTTTTGTTTATATCAAGGATATTCATTTTTTTAAACACCCATGCAGAAAAAAACGGGTGGTGTTAGCTCGTGTGTAGGCAACTATGTAGTTCATTTGTTTTCCCATACTAAGAGACTCTTCTGTAAATTAAGTTATACGGATAAAATTATCAAAAAATAAAACACCTCTTCGTTGCCATGCAACAATACCGTGTTATAAAATAATAGAAGGCAGTCTGTTTAACAGGTCTTTAAATATCCATATAAGCTTTTAATGTAAGTTTTGCTTCATAAAGCATGTAAAATCAAATCTTCTCATTAATTCTTTTTCAAAAATACTATGGAATGCCTCTATATAAGAGTTCTCTTCAGGTGCATCGTTCACCTATCGGACTTATTAAACAATTCTAAAATAAATTGTGATACATTTTGATATTTAAATTTTATTTGCGACTTTTGAAAATTAGTTTTTTAAGGACATGTTAAGGTGGATAAGAACATAATATCTCATATAGAATAAATAAATCAATTTCGAAAAAGTTTGACTTTTGTAGTTTCTGCTCCACACGATTTTAAAACTGAAAATTTTTTTCGGGATGTAGCGTAGCCCGGCTAGCGCGCCACGTTCGGGACGTGGAGGTCGCGGGTTCAAATCCCGCCATCCCGACTAATTAATGTTTTAAATTATTGTTTCCAATAATAAAATAAAAGAATTATTTTATTTTAATCCAATTTTACTTTTTCTCCAAGGAATTTAGGTTGTTTATGAAAAGTAATATCCATAAACATTTTAACACGGGCGAATTTTTCACGAAGCTTAGTTTTAAATCCATTATAAGCAGTTACATCTTTAGCATTGAAACCAACGGCGTTTAATCCGAAATGCCTTGCAATATAGACTGCCCGTTGATTGTGAAACTTTTGAGATATAATGGTGAAACTGTTTTGACTGAAAATTTTTTCAGCACGAATCATTGAATCAAACGTGCGAAAGCCGGCATAATCAAGGAAAATATTGGTATCAAGGACACCCAGTTTAACCAGTTCGTTTTTCATTTCAGTCGGTTCATCATAATCTTTTTTACTGTTATCCCCACTAACAATAATATATCTAATTTTTTTCATTTGATACAAACGATATGCAGCATCTATGCGGTTTTTCCAGAATTCATTCAATGTTCCGTTTTGGAGATATTTTGATGTCCCCAGAACTAATCCAACTTTATTGTAAGGCAAAAGGTCTGGGTTGTCGAATATAAAATGTTGTGTTGATTTTGTAACACGATAATCGAGAAAACTAATAACTAAAATCATTGAAATTAAAAGAGAAATAATAAGTTTATATCTTTTTTTAATAAATTTTTTCATCCGGGAATATCTAATAACTTAAAACTGAATGAATTTAATTATGTCATTTTTTTAATGATCCATGTAGCAATCAGTGCTTCCAGAAGACTTAAAGGAATTGCATAACCTAAAAGTTCGAAAGGCAATACACTTAAATTCCCAATTGCAACCCACATCATGACAAATGCCATAAACCAGGACAGAAGGGTTGTTTGTAACAGTGTGAATTTTTTAGCAAGCATAAAAATAGCGATTGCAAATAAGAGTGACCAGACTCCCCATATTGCACCATTAATAGGTTCTGAAGGAAATTTAAGCCCAAGACCTTGATAGTGTTTTACCCAGAATGATTTTACCAGAAATTCATTTCGGAGAAACTCTGAAATGCTGATCCAGATTGTAGCTACAAGGACAGACAGGATTTTTTTAAAATGTTTCACATCCTTAAAATTTAAATGTTCGTTGTAAGATTATTATTACGCACGCTTTAACCTATATATTTAAACTAATTCAAAAATAAGAAAAAATGAAGATATTAAACGTACTTAAATATTTTTTAAATTAGTAAAATAAAAATGTAAAAAACAATATTATTTTTGTCTTAAAAAATACACTTCTAAACTAATGTTGATATGGAAAAGAAAAATAAATTTTGCCAAAGTTGTGGTATGCCTCTGAATAAAGACCCCCAAGCCGGTGGCACCAATTCGGATGCATCAAAAAACGAAAAATACTGTAGTTATTGTTACCAAAACGGAGTTTTTACGTTTACCGGAACAGCACGTGAGATGCAGGAATTTTGCAGACAAAAAATGATTGAAAAGGGAATGTCAAAATTCATTGCCTGGCTTTTTACTCGTGGCATACCCAGATTAGAACGATGGAAGAACAATTAATAAAAAAACGAATATGAATATTACGGATTTGTTAAACGATAAGAGTTTAAAACCAAAAGTAAAAATTGAAACACTCAGTAAATGGATACTTGATAAAAAAATAAGTTTAGACGATCTGATTCATTTTGCTAAAATGGAGAAAGACACTCACAAAGCAACTTGTATTGAAGCAATAGAATATGCTACAAAGCAAAATCCTTCAATTGCAAATGAAAAGTGTTTACTTTTTGTTTCGGAAATGCTTACCGAAAAAGCACCGCGCATTAAATGGGAATCAGCAAGGGTTATTGGTAATATTGCCCACCTTTTTCCATCAAAACTGGAAAAAGCAATAGTTAATTTATTGGTCAATTCCCAACATCAGGGTACGGTCGTCAGGTGGAGTGCTGCTTTTGCTTTAGGTGAAATTATTAAACTGAATACAAAATGGAATATGGAGTTATTATCAGCTGTTGATGCAATATGTCAGAGAGAGGAGCAAAACAGTATTAGAAAAATCTATATCAACGCATTGAAAAAGATTAATAAAAAGATGTAATTATCAGGAGAGTCCTTTCATCCCAAACAGTTTGAAATAATCAAACCATTTGGCTTCCGGATTTTGAATTTTTTTAAGTGTTATCAATGATTCTGCTTCGTCTTTTTTGTTTTCCAATACATCATACATATGCATCAGGTTTGATGATTTGATATTTCCACCACAATGAATAAAAATCTTTTTATCCTTCAATTCCTTTAAAATACTGCTGAATAAGGCGTAATGCAATTTGTTCAGGTTTGAACAATCAATCGGAAAATGGATATAATTCATTTTCCGAGATTCAACCAATTGTGGTTCTGCAGCAAGATAATTTTTTGTGCTGGCAGGTGAAATATTTACGATTACCTCGTATCCTGATTGTTTTAGTGATTCTATTTGTTCTATGGTTAGTTGTCCGCCTGTGGCAATGTTTTCAGAATAACGATAAAAATTTGAAATAGAAGTTTCCATTATACGAATTTGTATTTAATTAATTATTATATAAAAATATATGTTAAAATTAACATATAAATATTGACAAAAATAATTACATTCTTCTCACCCTAAACTTAATGTATTATGATATTAATCATGCTTATCGGGAAATTCGTTTTAATATTGTTTGATATATTCTGTACATAAAAAATGGTTTATCTTTGGTTTCTATTGAAAAATAAAATTAAAAAATTTGTAATTTCTTTTCAATGTAATGCTTAATAAAATTTTTACAATCTTTTTGATTATGATGATTTCCCATTTAGTTGGACAAACCAATTATACCGGATTCATTGGTAAGCAGCCCATCGAAATAATAATTAATATTTTATATGACAATCAAGTTCATGCAATTTATGCCTATAAAAAATATCATGAACCTATTAATTTAACTGGTAGTTTGCATCATGATACCTTAAAATTAGTTGAAGACTCATCTGCTGTTTTAACGTTTAATAACTTTACAGGTGAAGGTAAAATCGTGAAGGGAATTTGGAAAAGCGTAAAAACAAAAAAACAGTTTGAAGTATCTTTAAATAAAGATTTTGAACTAGAACATACAGATACTGTTGAATATCAAAACAGGGAGATATTACAATCAGAATCATTAAAAAATGAATATTTTAAATTGAGTATTTCAAAAAACAAAGGAGAATATTATCCCAATGTAAATGAAATAAAAATCTATAATAAAAAAACAGATAGTTTGGTCCAGCAATTTGATGTAGAATGTGAGTTGGATTTTTCATTTGACGAAATCTCAATAAATGATTACAATCTTGATGGGTATAAAGACTTTTCGGTTTTTGAAGCAAGATATGCCAATGGGAGTACGTCAAGAATTTATTTTTTATTTAACCCTGAAACAAAAAAGTTTTATGATCAAGGATTTGCTGAAACGAATCTGGAATTTTATTCTGATTCAACAATACATTCAGAGAACAGTTGCTGTGGACATAGCATCATGTCTTCCTCGGAGTTTAAACTGGAAGGGAATAAACTAATTTTGATTTATGAAAAAGAATCAAAATTTGACACGGAAACGTTTGACTTAATAGAAGAACATTGCTTCAGTTGGGACAAGATAAAAGATGAACGGATTGAGATTAAATGCAAATAAATTCTGTATGAAACTTCTGTTTTTCAAAACAATTAACTGAAATTCCTAAATTTATATTTTTTGTAACTGGGAAAATACTTTTACCTTTGGCATCAACAAATAATATATACATAAATAATACATATATGTTAAAAGTTTTAGGTATAGGCAATGCCTTGGTGGATGTGCTCATCCGGCTTGAAAACGATGCATTGCTTGATAAGTTCTCATTGCCCAAAGGCAGCATGCAACTGGTGGATATTGGTTTTGTTAATCAATTTAGCCATGAAGTAAAAGGAGTCCAAAAGCAGTTTGCCTCCGGCGGGTCTGCAGCAAACACTATTCACGGACTGGCAAATCTGGGAGTGGAAACCGGTTTTATTGGTAAGATCGGAAAAGATAATTTAGGAAAAATATTTTATGACGACCTTGTCAACAGTGGTATTAAGCCGGAGTTACTATACAGTCCGACTGAAACCGGACGGGCACATACACTCATTAGCAGGGATGGCGAACGTACATTTGCTACGTATTTAGGCGCTGCCGTGGAGCAGAGCGCTGAAGAACTCAATGCTGCCTTGTTTTCAGGGTTTGACTATTTTCATATCGAAGGTTATCTTGTGTTCAATCATGGGCTGCTTTTAAAAAGTGCTGAACTGGCTAAGCAAAATAAAATGACTGTTTCGCTTGACCTTGCCAGCTACAATGTGGTGGAAGCTAATTTGGATTTTTTGAAAGGATTTGTTAAAGACAGCGTGGATATTCTGTTTGCCAATGAAGAAGAAGCGAAAGCTTTTACAGGAAAAGAACCGATGAATGCTCTTCATGAAATTTCGGACATGTGTAAATTTGCTGTAGTTAAGATTGGAGATAAGGGTTCATTGATCAAATGCGATGGGAAGGTTTACCAGGTGAATATTATACCTGTTCAATGTATAGATACAACAGGTGCAGGCGACCTGTATGCTGCAGGTTTCTTATTTGGTTTAATCCAAGATTTACCTTTGGATGTATGTGGTAAAATAGGCGCTGTACTTTCAGGACATGTGATTGAAGTAATAGGTGCTAAAATGGATGATACCCGATGGAAAATGGTGAAAAAAATGGTAGATGATATGATCAGGTAATTTTCACATTATGAAATTTATCGTCTGTGAAAAATTTTAATTAATCAGGTCTGTTTAAAATAATTTCATTCATCGGTTTTCTTAATCTTGGTGCCTGCTGGTGTTTCAACAAATCATCCGGAAGAGTTGATTCGTCTCCTTTATAGCCAATGGCAATTAGGGCAACAGGTTCAAACGGAAAATCAATATGTACATTTTGTTTTATTTTTTCTGAATCAAAGCCGCCCATCGGGTGGACTACCAGATTCATATTAACTGCCTGTAACATCAGCAATGCATTTGCCATACCTGTATCATGCCAGGCATGTTTATTTTTATATATTTTCCCGTTGAATTCATATTCTGCCTGAGCCAAAGATAGCACCAACAAAGGAGCAGCGCTGACCCATTTTTTATTTCCGGGCATCAGTGTTTCAAAAAGAAGATCATACGTGTTTTCATTTTTTTCAGCATAAATATATCTCCAGGGCTGAACATTCATGCTGGATGGCGCTAAATGTGCTGCCTGAAATAATGCGGCAATTTTTTCTTTTTCAACTCTTTTTTCGGAGAATGAAAACACACTTTTACGTTTGGTAATGACGTCCAGAATCATATCCATTTTTTTATGATAAAATTATATTAATTGAATAGGGTTTAAATGTTATTATTAATTAAATATTAAGTTAATTCAAATTATTTTTGAGGTTGGTATTTGAGTTTAAATCAGTTCTTGATTCCATGTTTCAACATTATTTAATAAATTCTCTTTTGTATTTAAGCGGAGTAGTATTTGTGATTTTATGGAATTGTTTATTGAAATTGGAAAGACAATTATATCCGTTTTGATAACATATATCGCTAACAGACATGCTTGTTTCGGTGAGTAAACGACATGCATTTTTGATTCTGATTTCATTGACAACTTGTGAAAAGTTTTTTCCTGTTCGTTTCAAAAAATAATGACAAAAACCGGATTTGCTCATATTAACAAGAGACGCAATTTTTTCAAGATGAATATCCTCGCTAAAATTATCAAAGATATACCGATACACTTTATTTATTTTTTCATGATCCAGACCACTGTAGTTGGGTAGAAAAGCGCTTTTTGATATCCGTTCAACTTCCTCGGACTTGGCAATAATATCCAATATGGATAAGAGTTCAATAATATTGCTCGCATCTTTCTTTTTCATTAATGCCACCAAATTATCTGCAACGATGTCTCTTGTTTTACCTGTGATATTCAGTCCGTGCACGGCTTTTTTAAAAAGGGACGAAATGAATCTCATTTCGGGCAACTGAAAAAAATCTTTCCCTGCAAATTCTTCATCAAACTGAACCAATGCAATATGGTCAAATGATTTATCTTTTTTATGTTTTTTTTCGTTTTTCCATCCGTGGGGTAGATTTTTACCGAGCATCAGCAATGTACCGTCCTGAAAGGTGCTGATTGTTTCACCAATGAACTGTTTTCCCTGTCCTTTAACAATCAAAAATATTTCAATCTCTGTATGATAATGATAAGGAAATTCGAAATACGTTTCATTATATTCTTTTAAAAAATCATTTCCATCCCATTCATGATAGGAATAAGACATGTCGTTTGGTCTGTCAATCTTTTGAAAAAAAATACTCATAATTAATTTTATAAAACACAAATGTATAAAATATTTACAATTAGATTAAATAAAAAACGATATCTTTCAATTGGGTGGGAAAAGTGGTTTAAAAAGTTGCCAAAAAAAATGCATTTACAAATTAATTTTGTAAGAATAAAAATGTTACCAAATGGAATATAAACATGACTGGGATCAAACTAAAAAAAGGTTTGAAGCATTATGGAATAATGAATTAGTTGATCGTTGCTGTATCAGCGTCAAAGGGTGGAAAAATAAAAGAACTTACAAATCCCCTCTTGATCCGTTGAATCCTGATGAATTAAAAAGGCATTGGCTGGATGGTGAATACATTTTGAAAAATGAATTGCATAAAATGGAACATACGGTTTATGGTGGTGAAAGCTTTCCGATGGTGTGGCTTAACCTCGGGCCGGGCAGTCATGCAGCCAGTTTCAAAGGCGTTGAACATATGTTACGAAATGAGTCCGTATGGTTTTCTCCTATTCCGGAAAGCGAAGGATTGATCATCGAAGAAAATCCGGATAGTTTCATTGAACAGAAAACATATGAATTAGCTGAATATTATGCAAATGAAAATAAGAACAGGTATATTGTTTCAATGCCTGATAGTTGTGGTGATTTGGATGCCCTGTCACATATTCGGCGCAGTGAACTGTTGTTGCTTGATATGTTGTTGCAGCCGGATGACGTAAATGCCGCTGTTGCCAAGATACACAAAGTATGGGAACGAATTTTACGAAAATCATATGAAATTATTAAAAATGTGAATGATGGCGGAAGTGCAATTGGTTGGCTCGATACTTGGGCGCCCGGCTTACACATGCAAATGCAGGTTGATATTTCGGTGATGATCTCCGAAGATATGTATCAATCCTTTGGTGTACCCGAATTGAATTATCAGTCAGAGATTATTGAATATCCGCTCTATCATCTGGACGGGTATGAACAGGCAAAATTTATTGATCAGATTTGTTCAGTAAAAAAATTACGGATGATCCAATGGACCAATGTGGATGGACAACCCTCTCCGGTTGAATTCATTCCTGAAATGAAACGGATACAGCGCCATGGGAAAGGTATACTTGCACGTGTTCATACCGCCAAAGAAGCTGAAATAATTCTTAAAGAGCTTTCTTCAAAAGGACTTTATATTCTGATTGATCAGTATGTGGATTCTGAAGACGATGTTAAACAAATAATCCGTATGGCTGAAAAATTAACGAAAGAATAAAATTATGTGATTAAGAAAATCAGATAATATATGATTTTATATGTATCCAAAATAAATATTTATAAATAATTCTTAAATTATTAACTTAAATATAAAAATTATGAAAAAAGTTTATTTTACTCTTAGTTTAATGTCTTTCTATTTATTTATTTATGCTCAGTCAAATGTGACTATTCCAACCGGAACACCTTTTTCGGGGGAACCTGTCTACGGTGAAGCAATGAAAGTTCCCGGTGATGTTCAGGCAGCTTATTTCGATGACGGTGGACAGGACGTTGCCTACTGGGACGGTAGCACCAACAATGAAGGAAACAGTTTGTTCAGGAATGGTGAATATGTAGATTTGAATAACTACAAGGGGGTGGGAACATTGTACCAGATAGGGTATTTTTGGATTGATGAATGGGTCAGTTATACCATCAATGTTACACAGGCAGGAAAATATACGATTTCAATTAATTGGCTGAGTGGATGGATTAGCGATGTATACAGCGACATTTCGTTTTATCGTGATACCATGAATGATGCACATAAAATATCAGTTATCAGTTTTCCAGGTGCACCCAATCAATGGTTAGATCAATATTATTCTGATACGGTCATTACACCAAAGGGAGGATATTATTTTTCCAAAGGGATTCATAAATTTATAATTAAGAATACAGGGGATGTATATTATGGACCAATAAATTTTCATTCTTTTTCTTTTGCGAAAGCTCTTGGTGTTAAAGAAAACCTCAAAGACATCAGTGTTTCAGTATATCCAAATCCGGCAACTGATTTTGTCAATATTAATTTCAAAGATGCATCAACAAGCCTAAATGGTTCAACACTTGAATTAACGGATATATTCGGGAAAATTCTTTATTCTAAACTAATTGATGGTTCAACGTCTGAACAGATTGATGTTTCTTCTTATTCGAAAGGAATTTATTTTGTGAAAGTGAATAATTCAAAAACTATTTCAACCAAAAGATTTATTAAAGATTAAAAGTATTTTAATATGAAAAAAAGTATTCTTTTTATAATTTTTTATGGGTTAATTAGTTTAGTAAGCGCACAAAACCTGAAAGATGTTGACCAGCGTGTTAAAAACCTGATTTCACAGTTAACATTTAGTCAAAAAATTCAGCAGATGTTGAACAATGCACCTGCTGTATATACTACTAATCCTTCCATTAAAGCGTATAGTTGGTGGAATGAAGGATTGCACGGTATAATGGGTACAGCAACTGTGTTTCCTCAGGCCATCGGGCTTTCAGCCACATGGGATGTTCAATTGATGAATCAAGTGGCAACAGCCATTTCTGACGAAGGAAGAGCAAGAAAATTAGCATTAACTTTCTGGTCCCCAAATATTAATATTTTTCGTGATCCGCGTTGGGGAAGAGGACAGGAAACATATGGTGAAGATCCTTATCTGACCAGCCGAATGGGCGTTACATTTATTAAAGCTTTTCAAGGAAATGATCCACATTATTTAAAACTGGTTTCAACTCCTAAACATTTTGCTGTTCATAGTGGACCTGAGCCACTTCGTCATGTTTTTAATGCAATCCCGACTCAAACTGATCTTTGGGAAACATATCTTCCTGCATTCAAAGCTTGTGTAGTTGAAGGAAAAGCTTACTCTGTCATGGGTGCATACAGTAGTTTGTTTGGAGTGCCTGCATGCGCAAGCAAATTATTACTTGATAGTATACTTAGAAAAAAATGGCATTTTAAAGGTTATGTCGTTTCCGATTGTGAAGCAATAACTGATATTTGGTCGTCGCATCATTACACAACTACTGCCGAACAAGCTGCTGTTGCTGCTATTAAAGCAGGTTGTGATCTGGAATGCGGAAGCACAGCTGGTTTTATAAATATAACTTCTAGTACTATCAGCAATGGATTGATCAAAGAAGCTGAAATAGATACAGCTTTATTTAGATTATTAAAGGCCAGATTTTTACTGGGAGAATTTGATCCAGCGGATTCAGTGCCATATTCTAAAATATCAAGTTCTGTTATAAGTAGTCCTGCTCATCGAGCAATTGCACTGAAAGCAGCACAGGAATCTGTAGTTCTTTTAAAAAATAATGGATTATTACCTTTAAATAAAACTCTTGGTTCTATTGCAGTGATTGGTCCGAATGCCAACAACGACCGTGTGTTGTGGGGAAATTATAATGGAACACCAAAAACAAATGTTACCGTTTTGCAAGGAATTAAAAACAGAACAAATTCTTCAACCATAATAAATTATTTTGAAGGATGTCCAATAGTTACAGGGGCTAACATTTTAACTATTAATGCTAAATATTTCAAAACACCTACCGGAGCAGCTGGTCTCAAAGCAGAATTTTTTAATAATAAAACTCTAACAGGCATGCCTGTTTTAACCAGAATAGATCCAAATATAAATTTTAATTGGGGAGCCGGTTCTCCTGGAACAGGCGTAAATACTGACAATTTTTCTGCCAGATGGACTGGAAAGCTCACTCCTGACGCCAGCGGATATTATAATATTTCCGTTTCAGGAGATGATGGTTTCAGATTATTTATCAATGGAAATAAAATTATTGATGATTGGGGAGATCATGGAACTGAGACTCGATCAATAGTTTTAAATATGATTAAAGATTCAGCGTATGATATTAAACTTGAGTTTTATGATAATTTGCTTAATGCAAATGTCAATATTCAATGGGTAATGAATTATTCTTATGGATCAAATAATGAAATTATTGATTCATTGAATCTTCTAACATTAAATGGCGAAAAAGGATTGAAAGGAGAATATTTTAATAACATTAATTTAATTGGAGCACCTGTATTGACAAGGATTGATAAATCAATTAATTTTAATTGGGGCGCTGGATCCCCTGATCCTTTAATAAAAACAGATAGCTTTTCTGTAAGATGGACAGGTAGATTAAAAATCGATACGACCGGAATGTACACTCTTTCTGCTTCCGGTGATGATGGGTACAGATTCTTTTTAAATAACAAACAAATTTTAGCAGACTGGACAATTCATCCGTTAAGTACCCAATCTGCAAGCATTTTACTTTATAAAGATTCAATTTATAATATTCAATTTGAATATTTTGAAAATCTTGCGGATGCTTCTATACGCCTTGAATGGGGCATGATTAAATATGATGAAAATCATTTCAATCAAATTGTCGATTCTGCTAAAAATAATGATGTTATTATTTTTGTTGGGGGTATATCTCCAATTCTCGAAAGTGAGAGTGGACAAACCATTGCTGCCGAAGGCTTCAATGGCGGTGATCGGACGGATATTGAATTGCCAAGGGAACAAAAACATTTGTTGGAGGCTCTGAAAAAGACCGGAAAACCTATTGTTTTGGTATTGATGAGTGGAAGTTGTCTGGCTTTGAACTGGGCAAATGACAGTATTCCCGCTATTCTCCAAACATGGTATGCAGGACAGGAAGGTGGAAATGCTATTGCAGATGTGTTATTCGGAAATTATAATCCGGCAGGAAGATTACCTATGACTTATTATAAATCGATCGATGATCTTCCTGATTTTACTGATTATTCTATGAGTAATAGAACATACAGATATTTTAAAGGAAAAGCGCTTTTTCCTTTTGGATTTGGGTTAAGTTATTCTTCGTTTAATTACAGTAATTTGATTTTGCCAACTGAACCAATTGATGTCTGTTATCAAGATACAGTGAATGTTATTTATACTCTTCAAAATACTGGTAATTTTGATGGAGATGAAGTGGTGCAATTGTATATAAAAAATAATGCAGCCCCATCGCTTAGACCAATAAAAGAATTAAAAGCTTTTAAACGAATTCATTTATTATCCAAACAGATTATTACTGATACTATCAAGTTGAATTTATTGGAATTATATTATTATGATACGATTCACAATGAATATAAAATAGCTCCAGGTAATTATGATATACAGTTAGGAGCATCATCACAGGATATCAGACAGAATGGTAATATCACATTAGAAAATTGTGGTTTGGGAATGGAAGAAATAAAATCACCTAATATGCGCATTTTCCCAAATCCCACAAATGATAAGACCATTGTTGAAATCGGATACAATACTGAAAAAGCTGAAATAACTGTTTTTGATGTCATGGGTCGTTTGCTAAATATTCCAGTAACAGAGGAAATAAAAGGAGCAAGATATGTCGTGGATTTTTCCGATTCAAACAAAGGAATTTATTTTATAAGGGTAACTACCACGATGGGAAAAACGAAAACAGTAAAAGTTTGTGTATCCTATTAAATTGATAATATTATTATTTTTTACATTATTTCTTTTTTTCGATAAAACGGAATTAAAAGCGCAATGCACCTGCACCAGCTGGAACCTTTCAAACGGCGGTTCATTCACAACCGGTCATCAGAAAAAATGTGTTCCCCTCGGAACAACAGTTACTGTTGCTTCTTTGAATGTGGATAACTACAATGAGCTCTGTGTACTTGGAACACTTGTCGTAACGGTTGGTATCACTATTAATGGAGGGAAAGGAAAAATTCTTAATCATGGAAAAGTTATTACAAACACGTTGGTTATCAATGGAGGAATGTCAAAGACAGATTCTTCCGTATTTCATAATTATGATACATTGATCATAAAATCAACTGCTGCCAATGGGTTGAATGTTACCGGCGCTTCGGCATTTTTTAATTCCGGCTACGTGAAAGGATATGGAGGGATAAATGTTTCTGGCGGTGCCAATTGGTTTTACAATACCGGAACCATTGAAGTGGAAAAGATTCAAGAATTTTCAGGGGGATCGGTACTTACAAATTACGGATCATTAAAAACTCTCAACGGCGGAATTGACGCCTATTCCGGAGGATCAAAAATGAACAATTTTGGCACCATTGATTTAAACGGAGATATTAAAAATATGTCCGGTGGGTCAAAAATAAATAACAATGGATTCTTACATGTGAATGGTGGATTTTATGGAGCCAGCGGCGGATCAAGTGTTTCAAACAATTGCCGGCTTGAATGGGATTGCTCGCGACTGGGAGGTAATTCGAACGATGCATTTCCGAATAACGGATATTATTTTAATACCGGTTGTATTTACTGTAAAACAGGAACCTGCCATTTACCTGCAGGACAAAAATGTCTGCCGCCTAATACCGTTCAGATTACGGCTACTCCTTCTGATGCGGCTTGTTTGCCTTATGCTGACTCAATTACGCTCACGGCACCTTATTTTGCTAATTATAAATATGTCTGGTCGCATGATAATTCAATAGATACAAATGTGGTCAAAGTGAAACCGTCGGATACGACGACGTTTAAACTTAATATTATCGGGTGCTGTGATAAAACAGCCGAGATTACAATTTTTATTAATAAACCTCCCATTGCCGATGCAGGCATAGATACTGCAATTTGTCCATATGATTCAGCAACGCTGCACGCAAGCGGTGGTATGTTTTATAAATGGAATACCAATGATGATAATGCTGTAATTAAAGTTCAACCGCAAACAGACACATGGTATTTTGTTTCTGTTTCCAATGGATATAATTGTGAAACAAAAGACAGTGTTAAAGTTTTATTAAAAACAATCCCGGTTGTGAAATTCAACAAGCCGATGGATCTTTGTATTGACGCTCCCCCCATGGCATTGACTACCGGTAATCATATGCCTGAAGGAACTTACTTTGGACAAGGAGTAACCAATAATACCTTTGATCCGAAAGCAACAGGTTCAGGAACATTTCTGCTTCATTATTTATTTCAGGATGCTACCACCTTGTGCAAAGATACGGATACTGCATCAGTCACAGTTTATCCATTGCCGGTAGTGGATTTAGGTAAGGATTTTGCTATCTGCAAAGATTCCTGTGTAAATCTAAAACCATTGGTATCACAGGGAGTTATGAATTACAAATGGAATACAGGAGAAACTTTAACAAATATTAAAGTCTGTCCGGATTCAAGCCGTCAATACATTGTTACCATTACCAATGCAACTACAACAACAAAATGTTCAAATAAAGATTCCGTATTCATTGCTGTGAATCCTCTACCTGTTGCATCTTTCATACCGGATAAACTAAAAGGGTGTGAACCACAACAAATCCTGTTCACAGACAATACCAAAAATCCTGATGCAGCTTATTGGGAATGGAATTTCGGCGATAATACAGCATTGGATGCTAATCAGAATCCAACACATATTTTTCATAAGGATGGAACATATACAGTTTCTTTAAATGTTAAAACACTCGCCGGATGTACGGATGATACAGTTATGAAAAATTTAATTACAGTATATCCTCGACCAACAGCTATTTTTATTTATTCTCCACTCAACCCAACTAATTTCAGTCCAGAAGTAGAATTCAAAGACTTTTCTACAGGAGCCATTCAGAATTGGTTATGGAATTTTGATGACATTGATTCCGGGAATGATAATGCATCATCCATTCAGAATCCGGATCATTCTTATTCCTCAGCAGGAGCATATCAAATTAAGTTAACTGTTGAAACTCAGGAAGGATGTAAAGACGATACAACTATAACAGTTCACGTCAAAGCAGAGTTTACTTTTTATGCACCAAATGCCTTTACACCAAATGATGATGGTGTAAATGATTTTTTTGAACCGAAAGGCGCAGGAATAAATGAAAATACATTTAAGTTACTTGTATTTAGTCGCTGGGGTGAAGAGATTTTTAAATCAGATGGAATGGATAAACTATGGGATGGCAATGCTTTCGGGAAACCATGCCCGGCAGGAGTATATGCTTGGCTTATTGTTTTTAAAGACCTTGAAGGCAAATCGCATCAATACAAAGGACTTGTTGATCTGATCAGATAAATAAATGAACAGAAATAAAATTTAAAATGAAATATATTATCTCCATACTTATTTTTTCTTTTAGCATCTGCCTTCAGGTTGCATCGCAACAGGCATCTTTAAAAGGATGGGATGATGTGTTTAATTTGTCCATCAGTCAAAATTTCGGAGTAACTGTTGACAAACAAAATAAAAATGCTGTCAGTTATTATAAAGGAAATACACCTGGTATATTCTTCGATATTTCAAACAATAAAATTCAGGCATCCTTTTCATCAACGGGGAAACTTATTAATTCTTGTATTGTTAAACAACTGATTCATCTGACTGATACGAACAAGCTGTTACCTGGCGTGCAGAATAAACGTACGTTCTATCATGTGGATTCAATTTCATTACAACTTATTCTTGATAAAGATACTGTCATTCCTGACTTGCAGAAGAAGATTAGCGTTGATATGCTTGAAAATATTTTTCCGAAATTTAACTATTTCACAGAAAAAATAAATGTACAATTAATTGTTTTTGCACCATTGATGCAGGTTATAGCAACATCACCGCAAGGAATTTTTTATGTTATCAGAATTGAAAATAAGTCAGCAACAGAATTAAAAGGATTGATTGATTTTCGCGACCATAGCATGAATGCCCTAACAAATCATTCATTCATATCTTTGGATCAAAGCGCAGATATTTTGGTAAACCCCGGAGATCACGTTTACCGTTCATTTGCTATGGTGATTGCGAAGGATGCGAATGATCTGCAGCAAACCATATTGAATTTAAAAAAATCAACGCCACTCAAATGGTTCAACCAAACACGTCAGCTATTAAAAAATGAATCGGGTGAATTATCAATACCTGATGATCCTTTCTTTGCAGAGCAATTCATCCGTGCAAAAGAACTCGTCCGACAAAGCGGATTATATATGGATAATAAGCACTGGTCCGGCTGTTGGTTGGGAAGTGATCATAGTGTTTGGCAAAAAGAATCCGTTTGGACAAAAGATAATTATTACGAAATACTTCCACTAAGTATAATTGAACCACAAATATGTAAAGATGCAATTTCATTTTTTCTTCAGAATGGTTTACCTCCTTGTGCTTACGGGTTCCGTAAAAATAAATTTCAAAATCCGTCTCCGATCACCCATTCACTGGGGAATGCAATGATCCCATTTATGCTTGCAGGCGCTTATTACCGGTCAACAGCAGACAAAAAATATTTTATGTCTCATCCTGAACTACTTGATTCCGCTAAAAAAAGATTTTTTCAGATTGCCGGAACACCAACAGAATGGGGCATTGGTTTATATCCCTCCATACAAATTTCAGATGGTGAGGCACGCGGTGATTTTCATACCGGCTCAAACCTGTGTCTGTGGTTTGCTTTGAAGTCCATGGCGCAAATAGTAGAAGAAGTTTATGTACAAAAAAGTCTGGCAGACAGTTTATCTGTCTGGGCAGATCTGATAAAAGCTGATCTCTTTAAATACTGTACCGGCAAGGGTTTACTGGGCCCTCAATACTTTGAAGGCGTTCATAAAGACCGTTCGTTTATTCCCGGTCATGATGGTGAAGAAAGTGATGTATCCTTGATGCCTTTTTATGGATTTACTGAAACTGATGATGAACGGCTGATCAATTTTTCACGGTTAGCTATGCATCCATCAAATCCATTATACACCAAAGAAATTGATGGTGTCTGGTGGTATGATGCCAACCAATGGTTCCCGACAACCTTTCCTGCCTGGATATCTGCTTTGTCAGCGGCAGCCAATGAAAATGAATTAATCGTACGTTTAAATAAAATAAAAAAACTCTCAGATGTGGATGGTTCATTTTGGTGGTGGACAAACAAATATAAAGACACCATTCCTGAAAATGTTATGCGTCTTGAGGGCTGGGCTCCCAAGTGTGGCTGGGCTGCCGGCGCGTACCTTTGCCATTTTATACATGATATTATCGGATTTAAATTAGATGCTGCAAAAAATCAATTATCCTTTCGTCCATTTTTTCCCTGGAATGAATTTAACTGGGAAGCTTGCAAACTGGGGAATTTGAAATTTAATATCAGCTTAAAAAAAGAGAACAACAAACAAACCGCACAGATCACAAATCTTAATCCGGAAACAATGAACTGCACCGTTGAACTGATGTTACCTGAAAATAAAACTGTTTCACAAGTATATATCAATAGTGAGATTATTACAAATTATACATTAACAGAAAGATATAAACGGTCTGCAATTCTTATTAAACAAGAGATTGGGAAATTAAAGTCATTGAAATTTATCATAGAATATAAATAATGAGAACATGAAAAATTAATAAAATATCAGGATGGGAAAAATAAAGAGAAAGAATGAAGTAATCCCGATGTACAAAGACAGTTCAAAATCGTTTGATGATCGGATAGATAATTTAATCAGTCGCATGACCATTGAAGAAAAATGTTTACAACTAAATCATGAAAGTAAAGCGATTGAACGTCTTGGTATTCCTGCTTATAATTGGTGGAATGAATGTTTGCATGGATTGGCGCGCGCAGGAAGAGCAACGGTTTTCCCACAGGCAATCGGGTTAGCAGCTACGTTTGATCCTGAACTTTTACATAAAATTGCAACTGCAATTTCGGATGAAGCAAGGGCTAAGTATCATGCTGCCCAACGACTTGGTATCTCTGATATCTACAGAGGATTAACATTCTGGACTCCCAATATCAATATTTTCAGAGATCCTCGCTGGGGGAGAGGACAGGAAACGTATGGCGAAGATCCTTACCTGACAAGCCGAATGGGCGTAGCTTTTGTCAAAGGACTTCAAGGGAATCATAAAAAATATTTAAAAGTAGCTGCCTGTGCCAAACATTTTGCAGTGCATAGTGGTCCGGAAAAAGACAGACATTCATTCAATGCAGAATCATCATTGAAGGACATGAAAGAAACGTATCTGCCTGCTTTTAAAGCATTGGTGGAGGCAGGTGTAGAGGCAGTGATGGGCGCATATAACAGAACCAATAGTGAACCTTGCTGTGCAAGCGATCATTTACTGGATGAAATATTAAGGAAGGAATGGAATTTTAAAGGGCATGTGGTAACTGATTGCTGGGCTGTTCAGGATTTTCATGGAGGACATCAATGTACAAATACACCGGCTGAATCTGCTGCCATGGCGCTGAAGAAAGGCAGTGATCTCAATTGCGGAGATGAATATGCTTTTTTATTGCATGCATGGAAAAAGAAACTTATCACCGAAAACGATATTGATATTGCATTAAAAAGAATATTAAGAACACGATTTAAACTCGGCTTGCTTGATGTTGCTAAAGAAAATCCATATTCACATATAACAGAAAAAAATGTAGATTTTGATAAACACGCAAAACTTGCCAGGGAAGCGGCAGCCAAGTCTATTGTGCTGTTGAAAAACAAAAATAATATTCTTCCGCTAAAAAAAGATTTAAAAAGTCTGTTCATCATTGGACCCAATGCTGCTTCTGTGGAAATACTACTTGGGAATTATTTTGGCATCAACAATAAGTTGGTGACTATTGTTGAAGGAATTGCGGGTAAAGCGGATTATGGTTCATCCATTCAATACCGACAGGGTTTTTTGATTGACCGAGAAAATGATATTGAATACAACTGGGCTGCATCCGAAGCAGCTAAATATGATATAACGGTTGCTGCTATTGGCATCAATGCGTTGATTGAAGGAGAAGAGGGGGATGCCATTGCTTCCAAAAGTCAGGGTGATCGTATAGATATTAATCTACCACAGTGTCAGATTGATTTTATGAAAAAATTAAAAGAAAACGGAAAACCTTTGATAGCCGTTGTTTCAGGTGGTAGTCCTCTGGCATTGCAGGAAATTCATGAGATAGCAGATGCTGTTTTATTTGTATGGTATCCGGGGCAGGAAGGCGGAAATGCCATTGCTGATGTGCTTTTCGGTGATGTTTCTCCATCGGGAAAACTTCCGGTTACGTTCCCAAGATCAGTTGAACAGCTTCCTCCGTTCGAAGATTACTCCATGAAAAACCGCACCTATCGATACATGCAGGAAGAACCATTGTATCCGTTTGGATTCGGATTAAGTTATTCGAAGTTTGATTATGGGGAAATAAAATTAAATAAAAGTATATTCAAAAAAAATGAATATATTACGGCAGTCATTGAAGTGAAGAATATAGGGAAGACCGCTTCGGATGAAGTCATACAGCTTTATTTATCGTATCCGAAAAATATTGACGCCCCGTTTTATGCGTTAAAATCTTTTGAACGTATTCATCTTAAACCAAAAGAAAAGAAAAAGATCAGTTTTACTGTTTCCCCTCAGATGCTTACCTGTTTTGATAAAGAAGGGAAAGAATATATTCCCGAAGGACAATTTCGTATGTATTTCGGTGGTTGTTCACCGGGCAAAAGAGCTACTGAGCTTGGGGCTGCATTAATTTCTAAAACTACTTTCCGAATAAAAAAATAATTTATCTTTAACATTTATTAGTTAAAATTTATGAATGACCTCATTGACAAATCCATCATCATACTTTATTTTATTATCATTTTTGTTGCCGGCTGGTTTATCAGCAAACGGAACAAATCAGCCAGTGCCGATGAAATCATTACCGGTGGCCACAATTTGAGTTGGTGGCGTGCAGGATTAAATGTAATTGCAGTGTCATTTGATACCGGTACGTTTATTTGTTTGGTAGGATGGGGATTTATTTGGGGAATGAATGTGCAATGGAATGCAGTGAACCTTTGGTTTACCGCTCCTGTAGGTGCTTTATTTATTTTGCCTATTTATTGGCGATCAAAAATAACATCCATCCCTGAATTGTTTGAACGTCGATTCAGTAAGACCATCCGATTGATTTTTTCGGCTGTGTTAATTATTTTTATCCTGATTAATATTTCGGTTATGACCATTATTGGTTCGATCATTTTGAATAAATTTTATGGATGGAATCAATATTATACGGCATTCGGTATTATTTTTTTCATCGGACTTTACGTGATCAGAGGTGGTGTAAAAACAATGCTCACAATAAATGTTTATCAGTCCATTTTTTTGCTCATTATGTTTTTTATTATTGCCGGGATTTGTTTGTACAATGTAGGCGGAATGCATGCTTTCCTTTCTGCTCATATCCAAACGAAAGCAGGTACAGCCATGCAGAGCATCATGCCACCTACCGGATGGCATTTATATGATAATGTTTGGTATCCGTTGCCGGCATTGTTTCTGTGGGCGCCCTGGCTGGCTATTTTCTGGTTGCCCAGCAATGCTGTGTTGGTTCAACGACTGATGTCAGCAAAAGATGAACGCCACTCCCAAAAAGCTTTATTGGTGATAGGAGGATGGAATACAGTATTTGCTTTGGTTTCTTATGTCATAGGTGTTTGTATTGCAATAATTTTTGTAAAAATGCCTGATGTAAAGCCCGAGAATGCTTTGCTGACCTTGCTTACCAATGGGGCTTATTTTCCTGTCGGATTGAAAGGACTTGTCATTGCCGCTCTCATTGCTTCTCTTGTCATGGCTTTAGATGGGAATATTACAGCAGGAAGCAACCTGATATTAAAAGATATTTATCCATTTATCCATAAAAAAACGTTAAATGAAAAAGAAGAAATAAAAACCAATCGTTTTATTCAGATCATTGTATTGCTCCTGATCATGGGTTGTCTCACCCAGCTTTTTGACAATAAGCGTATCGTGGAAGTAGTACAAGTCATTCTGGGTGATATTTCAGGTGTGCTGGCTGCATTGTTGTTGGTAGGAATATTTTCAAAACGTGCCACCAATAAAGCCGCCATAATCAGCTCATTGATCGGTTTTGCTGTGGCTATTGCCTTGCATAATTTTACAACATTAAATTTTCCTTACTTCGGCGCTATTTCGTTTTTTTCAACAATGATCCTGATGATCCTACTGAGTTATTTTGAAACTGCAGTTCCGGAAGAACAACTTAAAAACATTACTGTCCACACGATTGAAGGAGTTAAAGGTCCTTTTGTTGGGTTGCATTACTGGCCCGGATTATTAAAATGGATCATCGGACTTTTAATCGGATGGTGGAGCTTATCGTTCCTGTGGGAGTGGATAATTACAAAATATTAATTATCTCATATCAATAATTTCAACACC
This sequence comes from uncultured Bacteroidales bacterium, assembly GCA_964452905.1. Classification (GTDB taxonomy): domain Bacteria; phylum Bacteroidota; class Bacteroidia; order Bacteroidales; family CAYVNP01; genus CAYVNP01. Next base: position 42,602 of record CAYVNP010000016.1, on the reverse strand, counting down.
CGGATAATCTGCTTTGTTGAAAGAAAAATTTGTATCGGGAATCGGTGCATCATTAACAAACGATTTAATGGAATAAATGATTTTGCTTCCATCTTTTTGATCAACGGTTGAACTGATGATCTGTTTTTTGTTTTTATCAATGATCAGGCATCTGCAGTTTATTCTTCAAATATTGAAGGAAATACTATAGACCTTAATTCTTTTATGAATTACAAGCTGCAAAATGAGGTAAAAAAGTCACAAAATGAAATTCAGAAAATTGAAAATTTGATTTTCGCTTCTGAATATTCTCAAGTCAATACTCTTTCTGAAACGAATCTTTTATATTGTCATAAACTATTTTCAAAGACACTTTTGAGCAAAGCTAACATGGGAAATACCGAAAGGAAAAGGTAGATGTATTTTGTCAGTCAGGTTTAGTTTATTTAACAATTGAAGCTGAATTGATAGAAAAAATGCAGGAGTTTTTTAGTGAGATAAAAGAATTGCTAACGAATATCGAAATGAAACCAGAAGAGGTTTTTTATCATGTAGCAATGATACATTTTATTTTTTGTTCATATCCATCAGAAAAATATTATTGAGAGAATCAAGCGGAGTATTTTAGAAATATATATCTTGGAGTTAATTATTATGAATGGAATTATGACAAGTGTATTTCTTTCCTGACAATGCTTCCTAGATGTTTAGAGAAATGATTGCACGCTTGTTAATCAAGTTAGTTGCTCAACCAGTTAACACAAATTAAGAAATCCAATTAACATATTGGATTTAATCAACTCCAAATACAATTTATTATTCGTTACAATTTATTGATCATGCTTGCCTGATAGGCAGCACCGAAGCCATTGTCAATGTTCACCACGCTGATGCCGCCGGCGCAACTGTTGAGCATGGCAAGCAGCGCCGACAGTCCGCCGAAGTTAGCGCCATAACCAATGCTGGTTGGCACGGCAATGATGGGTTTGTTCACTAGTCCGCCAATTACACTGGGTAATGCGCCTTCCATGCCAGCAACTACAATAAGGACACGTGCCCCACGCAGGATGGCGATTTTGTCAAGCAAGCGGTGTATACCAGCTACCCCAACGTCCATTACCTTTTCCACGCGATTGCCAAAGAAAACGGCTGTTTCGTATGCTTCCTCGATCACCGGCAGGTCCGATGTTCCGGCAGCAACAATGGCAATATAGGTTTCGGTGGTCTCAATCGGTTTCCGGCGAATGGTGATCACACGACCTGCTTTATTGTAGGTAGCTTCCTTGTAAGTTTCTGACACCACTTCATACACTTCCTGATTGACGCGAGTGATCAATATATTCGTTTTGCGTTCATACATGTGTTTGATGATACCGCAAATCTGTTCAGTCGTTTTTCCTTGCCCGTAAATGATTTCAGGATAACCTACCCGTGCTTCCCGCATATTGTCAATCTTGGCATAACCAAGATCGGTGTAGAAAAATTTTTTCAGTTCAGTCAACCCATCGTCAATATTGACTTTTCCTGACTGAATATCTTCAAGCAGTTGTTTCAGTTGTTTCATTGTTCCATGCAATTATTTGTATTTACCTTCAATGCCATCGTAAATATCTTTGATGTTCACACCATGTTTTTTTGCCAATCGTTTACAATCTTCGTATTCGGGTTTTGAACTTATTTTCTTGTTTTTGTAATAGGCATTTTTAATTTTTATTTCACCGAATTTTGTTTGAATGGTGGTATAATCCCTTGTCAGCATGGTTTTCATAATAGGGTATTCCCTGAGACCAAGCGTTGATGTGTTAGAGAAAATGATCTCTTTGATTTTTTCCGAATCGTCCTTATGACAGATCACACTAAGTTTGTTGGCTGGTCGAGATTTTTTCATGATGATGGGTGTGAGGAATACATCCAATGCACCGTTCTCAAATAATTTTTCAAAAACAAAATCATACATCTCCGGATTCATATCGTCAATATTGCATTCCATGACCATATCGTGCGAATGTTGATTGTCCTCTTCTATTGATTCAGCAAGATATACACGGAGTACATTGGGAATATCAGTATCCCTGTTTCCGATACCGTATCCGGTTTTAATTATTTTAAAATGGGTATTGTTTGTAAATTCATCCACCATGGTTGCAAGGATGGCAGCGCCTGTAGGCGTAGTGGTTTCAAAAGGCACAATGCCCGACTTCACCGGAATATTTTTTAATATTTCAACCGTAGCAGGCGCCGGAACAGGAAGCAATCCGTGAGCGCATTGAACAAAGCCGCCGCCCAGTTCCACTGCTGATGACATGATCCTATCAGGTTTCAGAAAATCAAAACAAATGGCAGCGCCAACTATATCAATAATAGAATCAAGCGCTCCCACTTCATGAAAATGAATTTTATCAATGGGCTGCATGTGCACCTTTGCTTCGGCTTCGGCAATTTTTGTAAATATATCAATACTGATTTTTTTGATGTTATCAGATAATGAACTTGATTGAATAATCTGTTCAATATCCTTCATATTCCTGTGGTGATGGCTGTGCTGATGAATAATTACATCTGCTTTTGTTCCGTGAATACCTTTCTTTCCTGAAGTCATAATACGGAGTTCAAAGGGTTCAATATTTAATTTTTTCAGTTCGCCAATCAGATAATCTTTATCAACGCCAATATCTATGAGCGCTCCAAGGTTCATATCGCCGCAAATACCCGAAAAACAATCGTAATACAAAATGGTTTTCACAGATTTCTTTTTCCCCATCAGATAATTTTTTTGTTATTTTGTAAAGATAAAACAAAGAGTTAAATTTGCAAATATGAACTCTCAAAAGTATTTTTTAAATTGCCATTCATAAACATAAAAAAACATTTCGCATGGAACGAAGAGACTTTTTAAAGAAAAGCTTTGTAGCCGGATTAACAACCGGAGCAATGTTGTCAATGGGTAAATTCGGTAAATTGAATGCTGCTAATGAAGGGGTTTTAGCCGAAAACGCTTTACCTTTTGATCTCGTTGCGGTTAAAGGTGGCGAGCCGGCAGCCATGTTTGACAAGGCGATCCAGTCATTGGGAGGGATTGAAAAGTTTGTGAAGAAAGGACAAAAAGTAGTGGTAAAACCGAATATCGGCTGGGATGCTACTCCTGAAAGGGGAGCCAACACGCATCCGCTGCTGGTGAAACGAATCATTGAACAGTGTATGAATGCTGGAGCCAAAGAGGTCGTTGTATTTGACCACACCTGTGATGACTGGAATAAAACCTACCAGAACAGCGGTATTGCAAAAGCTGTGAAAGAAGCAGGCGGGAAAATGGCACCCGGAAATACGGAAGGATATTACCACGATGTTACTGTTTCTTCAGGGAAAAAATTAAAAAAAGATAAAGTGCATGAAGCGATTATGAATGCCGATGTGTTCATCAATGTGCCCATATTAAAGAGCCATGAAGGTGCTAAACTTACTATTTCCATGAAGAATCTGATGGGGATCAACTGGGATCGCGGTTACTGGCATCGCAATGATTTGCATCAATGTATTGCAGATTTTGCAACCCAGATGAAACCACATTTAAATATAGTGGATGCTTATTATGTGATGAAGAAAAACGGACCCCGCGGTGTATCCGTTGATGATGTGGTTACCATGAAATCTTTAATCGTTTCAACTGACATTGTTGCTGCTGATGCAGCTGCAACCAAGTTATTCGGATTAAATCCTGATGACATAAAATATATTTCGTTAGCCCATGATTTGAAAATAGGTCGAAAGGATATTGATAAATTGAATATCAACCGCATCAAAATGTAATTAACAAATCAAACATTTTCAGTATAATTACATTTGATGAAACTTCGACATCTTAAATTTATCCGTGTTATCATTTCGCTTATTTTTTTTCTGTTTCTTGCATTTTTATTTATTGATTTCAGAAATCTTCTGCCTTTGTGGCTAACAAAGTCTTTGTTGTATTTTCAGTTTATCCCTTCACTATTTAAGTTTGTAGAGTACTTGAGTATAACTGTCATTGGGTTTATTCTGGTGCTCCTGTTTACCGCACTATTCGGACGTGTATATTGTTCTACCATTTGTCCATTGGGAACTTTACAGGATATGTTTTCTTTTTTATCAAAAAAAACCAAAAAAAAGAAGAAACGATTTTCATTTACCAAACCGCATACCATATTAAGGTATTCAATACTGGTTTTAACGATTGTCATATTTATCTTCGGCAGCATTGTATTGATTAATCTGTTGGATCCCTATAGTAACTTCGGACGAATTTTCACCAATTTGTTCCGTCCTGTTTATATTCTGCTGAATAATGGACTGGCACGTATTTTGGCATATTTAGGGAGTTATGCAATTTTTCCTGTAGCGTATAAGAAAGTAAATCTTGTTTCCATTCTTTTTCCTCTGGGGTTCTTGATTTTATTATTCTGGCTTGCATTCAGCAAAGGAAGATTGTATTGCAATACAATTTGTCCTGTTGGTACTCTGCTCGGATTTATATCAAAAAAAGCTGTATTTAAAATCCGTATCAATGAATCTGCTTGTAATTCTTGTTCATTATGTGGTGATGTTTGTAAATCTTCCTGCATAGACAGTAATGCACATACCGTTGATATGAGCCGCTGCGTGGGTTGTTTCAACTGTCTGACGGTATGCAGAAGGAACGCCATGAAGTATCAACCGTTGAAACCGAATACAACTAAACCCGTTCAACATTCGCCAGAACGAAGGAAAATATTTTTAACAGCCATGGGATTGATAGGCGCTAAATTACTGCTGGCACAAGAAAATTTAACAAAATTCAAAACCGGATTAAACTTCACCAAAAGCAAACTTCCGGTTACACCTGCCGGTTCCAAAGGGATCAGGCATTTTACCAATTCATGCACGGCATGTCATCTTTGCGTAAGCGCTTGTCCAACGCAGGTTCTGCAACCATCACTTATGGAATACGGATTGGTTGGCATGTTGCAGCCACGCTTGGATTTCAATTCGTATTATTGTACTTACGAATGTACAGTATGTAGTCATATCTGTCCGAGTGGCGCAATTCTCCCTTTAACGATTGAAGAGAAAAAAAATGTACAAACCGGTGAAGTAAAATTTATCAAAAAGAACTGTGTGGTGTATGTAAATAATACCGATTGTGGCGCTTGTGCCGAACATTGTCCGACCAAAGCAGTTCATATGATTCCGTTCAAAGATAAATTAGTCATTCCTGAAGTAACCGGCGAACTCTGTGTTGGTTGTGGCGCATGCGAACATGCATGCCCCACTTTCCCTTATAAAGCAATTTATGTTGAAAGCAATGCGGTGCATAAAAAAGCCAAACAACCGAAGAATACTAAATTACAGGAAAAGATCGATTATAAAGCAGATTTTCCGTTTTGATAAAACCAATAAAAAATCATCGAAGAATTGTAACAATACCATTCAGTTTAAACCTATCACCATTCTTTCCGTTAGCATTCAACACCCAAAAATACGTCCCGTCCGACATTTTATTTCCATCCCAGTTGAAATAAATATCTTTTGATTCATACACTTTCACTCCCCATCGGTTACAGACAATAATTTCAAATTTATCAACTTCACCTGATATACTATCCAATTTAAATACATCATTTATTCCATCACCGTTTGGTGTAAATACGTTTGGAATTTTGAATTTAAGTCCGCAGTTATTAACAACATTACTTTGAAGTATAACTTCACAATTTTTAGTAGTAATAGTTACAATAAATAATCTGCTTGTATCAACTGTAATTACAGGTGTTGTTGCTCCTGTATTCCATTTATAGGTTGGATTTACTTTATCAGAAACTGTAACATCAAATGTAAATGGGGAATCTTTTTTCGGGCAAAAGAGTTTATCATCTAATTCAGGGATATCATATCTTTTAACGATCACCGTATCTGTGAGATTATCACCGTTGGAATTATTATATTCAACCCATACCTTATCTTCAGTAATAGTTCGGGGATTAGCAGATTGATTAGGTGCTGGAATTCGACCTGGTAAATACCATGCAATATTCTTCGACCCGATATCCAATGTATGAATAGGATCGCATTTAGAAATATTAAGTACATTGTATTCTGTGTTTGTCTGTTGAACGAAATCAGTAAAAATACCATACACTGCCATACCACCATCTGTTACAGCCGTCCAACCCAAATTGAACATATTATTATTTTTAACAGCCATTGTTACATCCTGCCCGGAAGGAAATACAGAGGTTAAAGTATTCATATCAATTTGTAGAAAACCACCTTTGTATCCTGGCTTTCCTTGAATACTCTGAAATGTAATGTTTGAACCAAAAGATTGGGTTTTAGTTCCATTGCTTAAAGTAAAGGTAAATCCTTTGGATGCAGCATTATTATCACAAGTGATATAAAATCTGTAAATAGGTAACTTCCCTGAACTACCAGAAACATTTGACAGATTAAAAGAAATTGATTTTGATCCACCCACAGTCGTTGAAGGTATTAGCGCTGAAGCAATTTCTTTATTAACAAGGGTAGTCTGATATAAATATACCGGTTGTGTTGAAGAAACTGATTTAAAAGATAAAGGAACAATACCGTTGGTAATCCAAATATAATCCCAGCATTCGCCTTTATTTAATGTTTTCGTTTCACCGCTTGAAAGTGTAATTTTAGTATTATCAACAGTAGCTACAAACATAAAATGATCATCGCATTTTTCTTCCGGACCTATATTGGAATTATAAATAATAAAATCACTTCCTAATTTTTCAACCGGGACAATCTGATCGCCTTCCATATCCACACCGGCTGTAGGGCTAACTGCAAGATCTGTTGCAATTGTAATTGCAACATCACCTCCCTGAAGTACATCCACAGTTGAACCGGATGGCTGAATGCCCGGCTGATTATAGTCACCTGTAGAAGGTTTCTTTGAAAAAAATGTATAAGATTGCCCTTTCATCAGATCAATTGTAAAAGGTATATTGGCAGGATGTCCGATGAGTTCTTTGGTTGGTACAATCTGAACTTTTGTGTTATCTTCTGTGGCAATAATAGAAAAACTAACATACGAATTAGGGAATGAAAGCATCGAACCCGGATTAAATGCATTTTGAAAAGGAAGATAAAAATGTTTTCCTAAAGCATTTTTCCCTTTCAGTACAAAATAATTTGCATCTCCTGCATGTGGATAATCGACATATGCTGAAATTTTAGCAGTAGAGGTTACATGCATGCCATTAAGTTGAGGAAAGGTTTCTGTCGGTTTTGGATTAAAAAAATTGAGATCTGTTTTATCTGTTGGCCAGTTCCCAGCAGAAGAGGTAACAATTGGAAATGTATAGGTGTTGTTAGCCGTTATATGAAAAGTTTTATTCCTTGATCCTCCCGCATCAGCAGGGAAAGAAACGGTTACATCAGCATCTTGAGTTCCTGCTGAAATTCTTAAACAAATCACATTGGGTGTTCCTGGCCCTCCTCCATAGGTTTCGTCCAGAGAAGTAAAAGCATACCAGAATTCTGTATCCGTTTGGGATTTTAAATTAGTTAAAATATAAATCACCAAAATAAATAATAAAATTAATTTTTTCATCATACAATGTTATTAAATAAATCGTTTTAGTACTAATAAAATAAAAAAAATTATATACACATTAAATTATTTTTATAGAATATCTAAGAGATTAAAACTTTTTTCTTTTAGAGATAGGTTCATTATTAAAATTAAATTTTAGGATTTTTTATTATTGAACAATTCATTTTTAAATACATTGAATTATCTAGTCAGTGTTTGTTGTAATTTAAAACTATATAGAGAAAAACTATTTTATTGTCAATTGAATCGTGCATTTTGAAATTTCTAATAATTTGTTAATCGTTCATTATACGTTAACTAATGCAAAAATAAGAAAAATCTAATAAAAAATTTTCAAGAAAAACTTTTTTAAGATTATTTTTAATAGATGAACCGATTAAATGAACGACTTAACGAACAATGGTCACAATACCATTTGGTTTAAGTTTGTCACCGTTTTTACCTGTTGCTTCAATCACCCAGTAATACGTTCCATCAGCCATTTTATTACCGTCCCAGTTGAAATAAATATCTTTTGATTCATACACTTTTCTTCCCCATCGGTTGTAAATAATTATGCTGAATTGATTGACATCACCTGAAATACTATCCAGTTTAAATACATCGTTAACTCCGTCACCATTGGGTGTAAATACATTGGGTACTTTGAATGTCAGTCCGCAATTGCTCACAGTATTATACGTTACAATTTCTTCACAATATCCATCCTGAATAGTAACTGTAAAAGCACCAACAATAGCAACTGTTTTTTTAGCCAATGTAGTACCATCATTCCACTTGTAAGATTTTGCAATAGGACTTGAAGCATCAAAGGTGACAGTATCTTTACAAATATTTAATGTATGAGAAGGAGGTATAGGAGAATAGGACAAATTAAACGTATCTGTTTTGGGGCAATATTTACTATCAACAATTACACGTACAAATTTTTCTCCTTGAGTTTTATAAGATGAAGAATCACCTCCTATTCTTTGTCCTGAACTGTTTTGCCATTCATAACTTGTAGCACCATCATCGGTTTTTAGAAGTGGTCGACATGAATTAAAGATTGACATATTATGAATTTGTGATGATCCTACTTTATAATCTGAAAAGTATCCATAACTGGCACCAATGGTACCTACTGTGGAACAGAGGAAACTCGCATGAAACAACCCTTTGCTGTTGGTAATTAGGCATGGGCCTGTTGTTTGATTAGGAATACCAGGGTCAGTAGCTAAATCTAAAAATTCAATATATTTTGTTGCAAAACCATTCACAACAGTAAAACCGGAAGAAGCAGGAGTTCTGTCTTTTCCATTGATGGTTACAGTAAAACCATCCTGATTGCTACTCTTTGTGACCAGCAGAATACCAAGATAACCGTTTGCAACTTTATTACCATCCATAGGATTAGGACCACCAAGATTACTGATACTAAAAGCAAGTTTTGTTGAACCGGTACATCCAACCGGAGGAATCACTGATGCACTTGCTTCACACCCTCTACCCGTCAACTGAAATACCTGTACCGGTTGATCAGAAGTCATATAAGCAACAGAAGGAATAGCAGATGGCGGATTTCCAGGACCAAAACCAGGATATTGATATTGGAATTGCTGGCCTGCCTGTAATTTTTGTTTTATTACAATAGGACCGGTCGTTTTATCATATGCATGAATTTCAATATTTGTATTATTTGTCAAACCCATAATGTAAAAGTAATCAGAAGCATTATCACGTTGAGCATATGGATCAGTACTGGCAGGTAATTCCGTTAATGTATTTCGATTAAATATAAAACTTGTTCCAGCGAATTCAACAGGAAGAATCTGGTCGCCGGCCATATCAGCGCAAGGACCAACAGCAACGTTATCGTCAAATGAGGTAATAGCAATGGGTTTATCAGAGGTAACATGTGATCCCGCCGGATGATCAGCTGCCAATCTGGTATTTGCTTGACAGAAATATGTTTGTCCTTTCATCATAGACACTGTAAAAGGTGTATTTGCCGGATGTCCGCTCAATGCCTTGGTAGGAGTAATAGTAACTTGTGTATTATCTTCGGTCGCAACAATGATAAATCCGTTTACCGGTTTATTGGGTGTATAAGCATCCCTGTTATCATATTTTGTTTGCATAGGAATATAAAAATTCAGTCCTAACCCATTTTTACCTTTTAAAACGAATATTTCTGTACTCCATCTGGACACCTCATAAGAAGCGGTTATTTTTTGATCAGAAGTTATGTGTAGTGCTTTATTTTGCGAGGTTGTTCCTGTGCTTGCTACATTTTGTAAATCATTTTTCCAAGCAGTCAGATTAACTGAAACAGCTGAATTAGCTGGGACTGTTGCAGTTGTACAACGACCTGCAATAAGATCAATACATATTTGCACATTTGCAGATTGGGATTGAGCAGATAATTTAACCCAAATAGGTTCATCCAGAGGAGTTGTCCCATCAAATGCAGATAAAATGGGTGCCCCAAACCAAAATTCGGTATCTGTTTGTGCGAATGAAGTAAATGTAATGAATAAAAACCCAATTGATATTAAAAAAGATTTCATATAAAATTTAGTTTATTAATTAAATAAATTGTTAAAATGTATATGAATGCAAATATACAAATATTAAATATCAGGAACATTTTTCTTTTTAAAATATAGTCAGATAGTGTAGCTTTCTTAAGTGGAAATTTTCAAACTATTTAAATTCATATAATTTATATATGACACATTTTAAGTTTTACATTCTAAAACTTTTTAATAACAATTTTTGAAAACTTTAGAAACGTTCAAACAATTTTCTATCAAATGGAATTAAATTAATTACTAGATTGTTAAAAAATTATTAGTTGGGATTTTTATTGATTTAATAATAAAAAAAATAAAATTGGGCTATATTATTATTATAAACACTAATATTTTCTTCGATTAATACATAATTTTAATTTTAAAATAATAGGATTTATTTATAAATTTATCATTTTTCAAGGTGATTTTACACTTAAATTATTAATACAACTTATGTGAATAACTCTGTCGATATCTAACACAGAATTGATATTTTGAGCTATTAAAAAAAATCTATTTTTACTTTGATTGTAAAAATTATATTCATTATAGCATTAACTGCAAAAAAGAATGATGAAAAAAATAATTCATTATCCCGAAAAATTCATTGTAGCTTCAATCTCTATTGAAAAAGTAAAAGAATTATTTTTAAATCAAATAATAAATTCAATTAAACCTGTATTTGTTGATCAAAATAATTCACCTGAAATCTTTAATTTTTTCTCTAAACATGACGTCTATATATTAAATAATTTCAAAACATTCAAGCGCCAAAAGGAATGGTTGTCAGGAAGATATTTAATAAAACAACTTGTTTCACAGATTCTATTTATTAATCCATTACAAGTCATAATTGATGTAAAACCCGAAGGTGCACCATTTCTGAAATATAATCAGGGACTGAATATCTCCATCTCTCATTCCGGAAAGTATGCTATAGGTGCTGTCGGACTGGATAAAAATTTAAAAATTGGAATAGATATTGAAAAAAAACATGTATCACGTTCAGATACATTTTCCAAAATTGCTTTTTCAGATAAAGAATTGAAATCTATGCAAGATCAATCTTTTCATCAACTTTATGTGAACTGGACAATTAAAGAAGCTTATCTCAAATTCATTGAAAAAGGATTTCATGAAAACCTGAAAGAAGTTGAAGTGATTGGTAATAAAATTTATCACAAAGGAGAAGAAATGAAACAGATCAATATTCATACAAATGTATTGGACAATGATTATATTTATTCGGTGGTTTATAATTAAATTTTAATATTAAATGGATTACAGTAAAAAAAATTTCTTGGATTTTGTTTCACCGCAAGGAAAAGAACTACAAGAGACTGCTCATGAATTTTATGGATTTCTCGACTATGTCAGAACTAAGGAGTACGTTCACGGAGAACGCTGGCTGGTCAATGGATCTAAAGCAAAAGGGCTGGTCAATAACCTGATTACAGGGGAAACCAGAGATATGATAAATCTGGGGAGTAATGATTACCTGAATTTAACACAACACCCTGAAACAATAAAAGCTGCAATGAAAGCATTGCAGAAATATGGTACCGGGGCAGGCAGTTCACCCATTCTTGGTGGTAATTTTGAAATTCATCATCAGTTAATTAAAAAAGTATCAGAAATGAAATGTACGGAAGATACGATCATTTATTCTTCCGGATATGCAACTAATGTTGGTAGTTTAAAAGCTTTGCTGAAAGAAGGTGATCTTGCAATTGTTGACCAGTTTGCTCACGCCAGTATACACGATGGGTGTACAAGTGCAACCGTTCGGACTTTTAAACATTCAGACATGAATAGTCTTGAAAATGTACTTCGGTTGAATTCAAAAGGTAATTTCCGAACAAAAATAATTTGTGTTGATGGTGTTTACTCTATGGATGGAGATATTGCACCCCTCCCAGAAATTATTCAAATAGCAAAAAAATATAATGCATTGGTATATATTGATGATGCCCATGCTGTTGGTGTGATTGGGGAAACAGGACGAGGGACCTGTGAACATTTTCATCTTGAAGGAAAAATAGATTTTGTTGCAGGAACCTTTTCTAAAGCTCTTGGTTCACAAGGTGGTTATGTAGCTGCCTCCAAAGAACTGGTTGAATATATCAGATATTATTCACGGGCTCATATGTTTTCTACAGCAATGATGCCAGCAGCAGCAGCAGCAGCACTGGCTGCAATTGAAGTCATCCAAAATGAACCGGAAAGATTACAAAAACTATGGAAAAATATTTATTATTTACGAAACAAATTAATTTCTCTCGGGTTTAATATTGGTCATTCTGAAACTGCCATAATTCCTGTCATCATTGGCAATGATAAAAAAGTCAGAGAATTAATTACCTACCTAAATCAACACAATATTTATACGCATGCTGTTGTTTTTCCGGCTGTTCCCATGGAGCTTTCCCGTATCCGGTTGAGTTTGATGCAGGAGCATACGGAAAAAGATTATGATCTGCTGACCAGTTTACTTGAGAAAAAAGGAAAAGAATTAAATATAATTTGATCATACACATATGATTAAACGAATTATATCTTCAAAACTTCCGCTAATCGTTTATAATCCCTCAAAGGTTTACAGCAATAATTATTTTCGTGAGCTGCATGAGGCAGGAGCACTGCCTGTTCTTGATACAGAATTCTTTGACTCAAATGAAATTTTGTCTATTATTCAGGAATTGAATAAAGAAAATATTCTTTTCGGAATCCGTATCTTTTCTAAGGATCACAAGATCATAGAATTTTTAAACAACCATAATATCATCCATTTGGATCTGGTGATTATCGCCTATCAATTCAAAGAGGAGCTAAATAACATTCCGTTAAATAATCCTTTTTATAAAAGTTTTATTGAAGTTACGGATATTGATCTCAATGATATACTTCATTCATTTTCGCCTCATGGATTGATTCTCAAAGGGAATGAAGCGCCCGGGCTTGTTTCAAAATATACATCGTTGATCCTGATGCAATGGTATCTTGAAAATAATGATTATCCATTGTTCATGCATGGAGGTGTTGGAATGCATACTGCCTCTGGGATGTTTGCTGCAGGAGTCAGCGGAATTGTTTTGGATGATCAGCTTTATCTTACCAATGAAGCCCCTTTGTCAGATAATTTCAAAAAACAGATTTCAATTCTTGAAGAAAAAGATACAACCATTCTCGGGGAATATTCCCCTTTGCGATTCCGCGTGTTTTCTAAGCTTGGAACAATTATTACCAAAGAGATTAAAGAGTATGAATTAAATGTTGTTCTTGATAAGAAAAAAAACGAACTATATCAGCGTGTTTTTGAAAATGTTACAGCCCTTGATAAAATTGATGTTCAGACAACTCAATCTTTATACTATTTAGGGCAAGATGCAATCTTTGCAAAACATTTTGTTTCACAATCTAACAATATTAAAGAGGTAATTGAAAGATTATTTAAAACAATCGGTGACAATCTGGAAGCTGTTGATGACTATGATCCTATGGTTGCAGATTCTCCTTTAGCTAAAGAACATCGCACAAAATATCCTATCATTCAGGGACCAATGGCTAACATCAGTGATACTGCTGATTTTGGATTAAAGATATATGAAAATGGCGGTCTGCCTTTTTTTGCACTTGGTATTTTACCTGATGAACTGGCTGAAACAATTCTTCAAAAAGGGAAACAAAAACTTCTACATTTTGGTGTAGGCATTATGGCAAGCCCCAAGAGAAATGTTTTTACAAGACATTCCAAAATTGTTAAAAAACACAAACCGGATTATGCTATTCTTGCTGAAGCAACACCAGCGCAGTATAAAGAACTTGAAGAAGTTGGAATTAAATCATATATGCATACTCCTTCCGTCCAACTTTTAAAAAATGCACTCAATAATCAGGTTTCTCGGATTGTTTTTGAAGGTAATGAAGCTGGTGGACATGTCGGAAATCTTACCAGTATGGTATTATGGGAGATGGGAATAGAAACGATGCTCGAACAGAATCCGCAGAAATTAAAAAAACAAACCATCATTTTTGCTGGAGGTATTGGTTCAAAAGTAGCATCCCACTTTATTTCCGGGCTTACTTCATCACTTGCAAAAAAACAAATAAAAATCGGTATTTCCGTTGGCACTGCTTATTTGTTTACATTCGAAGCTATCACTTCTGGCGCTTTGAAAACAATGTATCAAAATCTGATCATTCAACATAATGATACACAACTCATCGGACTGTCATTTGGGTTTCCCACCAGAACATTGAAAACGCCATTTTCAGATTCAATCTTAAATAATGAATTGATCCGATTGAGAGAGAAAAAATCTCTTGAAGAAAAAAGAAAAAGTTTTGAATCGGAAAATCAAAACGGATTACTCATTGCTGCCAAATCGTTTTATCCGGTTAAGTCAGATTCCGGTTTTGAATATGTTCAGTGTAATGAAAAGGAACAATTTGAAAAAGGAAATTTTATGATCGGTGATAATTTAGTGCTTCACCATTCACCTAAAAGTATTAAAAATATTCATGATCAATTTTTTAATTCAAAAAATAATTTAGTTGAAATTCTAAATCAACTCGAAATTTTCTCCGGTACTACTAATCAACTTCAGGATGAAATCGCTGTTATCGGTATTGGAGGTATATTCCCTGATGCATATAATTCAGACGAATTCTGGAAAAATATTTTATCTAAAAAATATTCAATTCAAAAAACACCGAACGACAGATACGATTCGACTTTATATTTTAATTCTACAAAAAGTGCTGAAGATAAAAGTTACAGCAATATAGCAGGAGTTGTTAACGATTTTGTTTTTTATCCGGAAAAATTCGGGTTAACAGAATCCGATGCTAAATTTTTTTCACGAAGTCAGAAATTAATGCTTGAAGCAACAGCCATGGCTGTTGAAGATGCCGGATATCATGATAAGAAAATTTTTCCGAAAAATAAAACCATTGTAATAACAGCCGATTGTATTTCACAGGAATTTAATGATCGTCATTTTAAATATTTTTTACCTGAAATTAAATATCATCTTAATGAAATTGATGAATTTAAAGCATTAGATCAAAATTCAAAAAATAAAATTATTCATCAGCTTGAATCTGAAATATCTTACAACCACATTGATGATCATCTTGAAAATGTATTAACAAGCATCACACCAGCAAGAATTGCCAATTATCTTGGAATTGAAGGTGAAAATTTTTCAACAGATGCAGCATGCGCTTCTTCCTTCATCGCATTGGATTGTGCTGTTAAAAAATTACTATCCGGTGAATATGATTATGCTATTACCGGTGGTACCAATTCAAATTTGAAACAGGAAATTTATTTAGGTTTTGCCAAAATGGGTGGTTTGTCTGATGTGGGTTCGTTTCCTTTTGATGAGAGAGCCAATGGATTTGTTTTAGGTGAAGGAGCAGGTATTTTTATTCTGAAACGAGCTAAGGATGCAATTCGGGATAAAGATAAGATTTATGGTATTATCAAAGCAATTGGAACAAGCTCTGATGGCAAAGGAAAAGCCATAGCAGCACCCAATCCCGATGGACAGGCACTGGCAATACAAAGATGTTTTGAAAAAACTACGTTAACTTTCAATGATGTGGACTACATCGAAGCACATGGGACATCTACTTTAGCAGGTGATGCAGCTGAAATTGAAACTTTAAACAAAATCTATAAAACAAATCATCCCATTGGAATTAGTTCAGTTAAATCTCAAATAGGTCATTTGATGGGTGGTGCAGGTGCTGCTGGTTTGATGAAAGTTTTACTTTCATTGAAAAATAAAATCCTTCCTCCAAACGGACGTTTTGAAAAACTATCTCCACGCATTGGATTGAAACCTCCGTTTTATATTATCAATGAAGCTACTGATTGGAATGTTCCCAATGGAAAATCTCGAAAAGCTGCTGTCAGTTCTTTTGGATTTGGCGGAATCAACACCCATATTCTTGTTGAAGAATTTACTCAACTTTATAAACCACTCAAACGAAACATATTTAATGATTTAGAATATAATTTCAATGATGACCGTATAGTTGTAACCGGCATAGGTTGTTTGCTTCCCGATGCCAATCGACCAGAAGAATTTTGGAATAATTTAATGTCGAATAAAATTTCTTTGGATGATATTCCGGAAAATAGAATTCATTTATCCCAATATACCTTGGAAAAAAATCCTATATTTTATATCCCTAAGGTTAAAGCAGGTATTATTAAAAACTATAAGTTTAATCATTTAAAATATAAATTACCACCAAACGCTGCCAGAAATCTTGACAGAATTCAAATGTTTGGAATGGATGCCGCAACACAGGCAGTTGAAAGTGCCGGAATGCAATCCACATTTATTTATGGAAATAAAATTGGAGTTATCATTGGCAATACCATGGCTGGAGAAAACATTTATGAAAATTCTTCAAGAGCTAGACTTCCGCTTATTCTTAAAGCTATTGAAAATGTTTCAGGATTAGATTCTTCACTGAAAAAAAAGATAAGTGAACAGCTAGAAGGACTAATCAAATCCAGATATCCCAAAACAACTGAAGATACTTTTCCGGGATATATTTCAAACCTGATAAGTGGCAGAATAGCCAATTTTTTAAATTGCAACGGCGCCAACTTTATAATTGATTCTGCTTCTGCTTCTTCAGCTACAGCCATTTCTTTAGCTGTAAATGCATTGAAAAACAAAGATCTTGAATATGTTATTACAGGCGGATCTGATAGTAATTTCTCACCTTCAATACTCAGAGGATTTAAAGCATGGGGACTCTTATCCGAATCAGATACCAAAACATTCGATCATGATGCACATGGGGTGAATCTTGGCGAAGGTGCTTCTTTCTTTGTTTTGACAAGTTATAAAACGGCCAAAGAAAAAAACCTTCCTATTCTGGCAGAACTCAAAAATATAGCTTTTATAGGAAGTTCGAATGAAAAAATTACTTCTCCGGACAAAAAAGCATTTGTCAATTCCATTGAAAAAATTTATAAAGGAAACAGCATTAAACAAAAAGAAATAAAATATATTGAAGTAAATGGAATATCAAATGTTTTATTTGATTTGTTGGAACATCAGGTTATAAATAATGTTTTCAGTAAACCGGTTTATTGGGGAAATATTAAAAAAAATATTGGATATTTAAAGTCAGCCAATCCATCAACCGTGCTGATGAAGCTGATCCTTATGCAACAAAATAAAATAATTTTACCGAATTACATTTACAACGCTGAATCAACTATTATTGATGAAAATTCGGTATTAAAAAGGAATGTGGAAAGTTTAATATTAGCTGCCAATGAAAATAATTTTTTTGCTGCCAATTTCTTTGGTATTGGTGGTAATCACGGTCATGCAATTATTGGCAACTTACCTTTGTGGATGACAGAAAAAAAATCTGAACACATTAAAATTGAATTTAAAAAAGAAAAGGAACTATCTGTGCGACAAAACAATTCCAGTAAAAAAATCGCGTTACTACTTTCAGGTCAGGGGGCGCAGTATGTTGGAATGATGCGTGAACTCTATATTTCCGATGAAACCATCCGCCAAACACTTGATCGAGGGGATGAAATTTTTAAAACATTAAAAGGGTATTCTATTCTGGAAATAATGTTTGAAAATGATAAAAAGCTTATCCAGACTGATAATACACAACCTGCCGTATTCCTTTGCTCAGCAGCATTATTTGACTGTATCAATAAATCCGGTTTTAATCCATCATATTTCATCGGTCATAGTTTGGGAGAATTTACGGCTTTATATTGTTCAGGTATTTTAAGTTTTGATGATACATTGAAACTTGTCATTAAGCGTGCCGAACTGATGAAGCAATGTGCCGAAAAAAATCCGGGCTCAATGTTGGCTATTTTTAAAGATGACCTTACCGTCAAGCATTTAATTGATGAATCCGGTTTGAAAAATATTTATCTCTCAAATAAAAATAGTCGTAATCAAACAATTGTTTCAGGTGCAAACGCTGAACTTATCCCCTTTACGCATTATTTAAAAGAAAAGAATATTATCTTCTCAAAAGTAAATGTCGTTACAGCATTTCACTCTCCTTTCTTTGCTGAAGCAGTGAAAGAATTTAAAATGTACCTGAACACATTTCAATTTAATCCTACTAATTTCAAAAAGGGTTTTTCAAATGTTACTGGTGATATTTATCCAGATGATGAACAAGCAGTAAAAAAATTACTGGCCGACCAAATGGTTTCAACTGTTGAGTTTGTTAAGATTCTTCACAATGCATCTCAAAATGGGGTTAGTAATTTTATTGAAATCGGACCAGGTAAAATTTTATGCAATCTGGTAAAGGATATGAATATTCCTATTGATTTTATTCATCATTCCATTGATAAAAAAAGCAGTGAGATTCAAACGATCACTACTTTAGTAACAAAACTCAAGCTCCTTGACTACCAGTTAGAGGAACATGAACCAACATCTGAAATATCAGAAGAATCCAAGTTGGATTCAATTGTTCTAACACACGATGAATTATCCTCTCCCTTTATTAAAGAGTTTGTTCAAACCACTGTCCGAGATACCATACCAATAGGAAAAAATGAGAATACAGAGGAAGAAAAGAATATTTTAAAAGAAGAAACTTCTGAATTATTAAAAAATAACACCTTACAGAATAACAACTCCCTGTCACCTATAGAAAATAATGAGTTTAATGAATTCCTTTATAAAAAGAAAGTCTACATTGATGAATTGCTTCAGAATGAATTTTCCAAATATAAATCTGAAAAAGAGTTTAATAAATTTGATTTTTACACAGGAAATATTGTTGTATCAGGCGTATCTATTGGTCTTCCTGGAACTTATCGAAAAGTGTTTGATGACGATAATTTTGATGTGATTCTTTCAGGAATGAATTTTATTGAAAGTGTTCCGATGAATGAAAAACAAAAAATGGTGGATAAAAAAATCATCGGCTTAGATAAACAATCAGATGGAAGTGCACGATACAAAGAAATAAAAAATACGGATGAAGTCATTCAATTGGCTGCGCGTCTTGGTTATTTTGATATTGCAGATTATGGAATAAATTACGATTATGGTTCTGCATACAATCTTGCAATTGCTGCAGGAATTGAAGCGCTCAAAGATGCTCACATTCCTTTGGTAACCAAATATAAAAATACAACGATAGGTTATCAAATTGAAGATGGATTTGCCTTACCAACAGAAATGCAGGAAAAAACCGGAATTGTTTTCAGTTCAGTATTTACAGGTATTGATGCATTTGCTGAAGAAATTACCAGTTATTATAAAGATAAATTTCTTCGTCAACCCTATGAGGAATTTGAAAAAGTCTATTTCTTCCTCATGGAAAAAGTAAAGAATGAGGAATCCAAAAAGGCAGTGAGTGATTGGTATTTCAGTATGCGTGAAAAAGCTAAAGACATTAAACCTTATCAGTTTAAGAAAAATCTCCTGATCGATCTTGCCAATATCGGCTCATCCATTTTTGCACAATTCATTCAGGCTAAAGGAGCTAATATACACGTAAGTGCTGCATGTGCTTCATGCACTCATGCTATTGGGATTGCCGAAGACTGGATCAGAACCAATCATTGCGACAGAGTGATTGTTGTAGGCGGAGAAGATGCGGCATCTGATATTCAATTTGAATGGATTGGTTCAACATTCCTGTCAATGGGTATTGGCACAACAAAAGGTATATTAAATGAAGCTGCAACACCATTTGATGAAAGAAGAAAAGGAACAATCGTAGGAAGTGGTGCAGTAGCATTGATATTGGAAAAAGAAGCAGAAGTTAAAAAACGCGGGTTAAACGGACAAGCTAAAGTTCTTGGTACATACATTAAAAATAGCGCTTTCCATCCAAGTAGAATGGATGCGGGCGATATTTCAGTTGAAATGGGCAAGTTCATTACTCGGATGGAAAAATTTTACAATCTTAATCGTGATGAATATACCCGAAAACTTTTATTCATGTCTCATGAAACATATACACCTGCAAAAGGTGGCAGCGCTTCTTCCGAAGTGAATGCGCTGAAAAAAACGTTCCCTGAACATTATAAGAACATCACAATAACCAATACCAAAGGATATACAGGGCACACCATTGGTGCCGGAATTGAAGATGCAGTATTGATCAAAGCCTTGCAAAATGGGAAAGCGCCAGCAATTGCCAATCTGAAAATTATACCGGATGAATTTAAAGATATTAAATTCAGCAAAGGTGATATGCAAACATATGAATATGGTTTACATTTTGCCGCTGGTTTTGGTTCTCATTATTCAATTTTCTTTTCTCAAAGAATTCAAGAAAAATCTATTGAAAATAATTTAAAATATCAAAATTGGTTAAAAATTATTTCAGGAATTGAGAATCCTGAACTTATTGTTCAGAATAACACATTATGTATAAAACCAGTATTAATAAATAAAAGAGCTAATCAAAAACCTGTTGAACCAGAGAAAAAAGAAATTCTAAGTAAGCGTGAAATACCTGTTATCTCTGTTGAAAAAAAGTTTATTGTAAAAGAAAATATTTCTGACATTATTAATATCCCTGATGAAAATATTATTCCCATTTATGAATTTGAGAAGGGGATAAAGCAAATTATTGCTGATCAAACCGGTTATACCGTGGATATTCTTGAAAATGAACTTGACCTGGAAGCAGATCTGGGCATTGATACTGTGAAACAGGTTGACATCTTTGGAAAAATTTCGGCAAAGTTCAATCTACAAGTACCCGAAGACCTTAAACTCAGTGAATACAACACGATTGCTAAATTATCGGAATATCTGAACCATAAAACCTCTCCGTCCAAGACGGTTCAAAAAGAAATTTTCGTTCCGTCTGAAAGACCTGTAATTATTAAAGAAGA
>CAYVNP010000016.1:0-21486 GCA_964452905.1 uncultured Bacteroidales bacterium | reverse complement strand
CTGTGAAACAGGTTGACATCTTTGGGAAAATTTCGGCTAAATTTAATCTGCAAGTGCCTGAAGACCTTAAACTCAGTGAATACAATACCATTGCTAAATTATCGGAATATCTGAACCATAAAATCTCTCCGTCCAAACCGGTTCAAAAAGAAATTTTCGTTCCGTCTGAAAGACCTGTAATTATTAAAGAAGAACAGAATATATCACAGAAAATTCCTGAAGAATTTTTATTGGAAGTAAAAAATATTATTGCTGAACAAACCGGTTATACCGTGGATATTCTTGATAATGAACTTGACCTGGAAGCAGATCTGGGCATTGATACTGTGAAACAGGTTGACATCTTTGGGAAAATTTCGGCTAAATTTAATCTGCAAGTACCTGAAGACCTTAAACTCAGTGAATACAACACTATTGCTAAATTATCGGAATATCTGAACCATAAAATCTCTCCGTCCAAATCGGTTCAAAAAGAAATTGACCATTATAACTTTGATGAGAATAATTTGAATGAAGGTTCAATAAAAAGATATGTAATCAAAGTTAAAGAAATAAATTCTTCACCTGTTTACGAAAATATATTTAAAAATAAAACATTTCTTGTTACAAAGGATACCGTTGGATTTTCAGATATAATGATCGGATTGATCAGACAGAATGACGGTCAAGTTATTACTATTGGCGATGAAGGACGTTCCGATTATCCGGTTACGCTTAATTCATTAGATGCTGTTGAAAGAGTTATTAAAAAAATTCTACTTGAAAATTCTGAAATCAATGGATTTATTCATCTTGCTCCTATTGATTATTATTTTAAAGCAAATGCATTGAATGACTTGGAAATAAACAGTTCCGTTAAATCGTTTTTCATAATAATTAAAAATCTTTATGAACAATTAAACAGACCTAAGTGTCTGATAGCTTCTATTTCTTTTAATTCTGTTGTGTTTCCTTACGATGATACTGTCGCAACCATTTATCCTTCATTTGCAGGAATTGCAGGAATGATGAAGTCCATAAAAAAAGAGATGAAGAATACCATTGTTAAAATGGTTGATTTTTCTACTTCAAACCCTACAAATCAAATACAGAAGATTATCAATACCTTCCTATCCGAACTAATGTGTGTTGAGCAATATGTTGAAACAGGATATAAAGATGATCAAAAATATATACTGTCGTATGAACCAAACATTGTAACGGAAGAAAAAAGTTTTATTAAAAAGAATTCAACTTTACTTGTTTCAGGTGGTGCCAGAGGAATTACATTTGAAATTGTCAAATCGTTGGTTAATAATTATCATGTCAACCTGATTATACTCGGTAGAAGCGACATTCAGTCAATACCCAAAGAGTTTCTATCAGAGAACGCTGATGAACAATTCATTTTCAGTTCTCTAAAAGATATCATGAAAGGGACAAAACCTGTTGAAATAAAAAAAGCTGTAAATAAAATAATCAAGCAAAAAGAAAATTATACTAACATTAAATATTTGCAAACACTGGGTGTAAAAGTTATTTATGAAACAGTTGACATTACAGATTATCATGCGGTATCAGTGATTATAGCAAAATATAAAAATATAGACGGAATTATTCATGGTGCCGGTATTGATGAAAGTAATTATATTTATAAAAAAGAATTTTCTTCATTCAATACTGTTTTTGATACGAAAGTTAAAGGCACTTTGAATTTGATTGAAGCAATGAATAAAAAGCATTATGAATTCTTTATTGCATTTTCTTCTATTGCAGCTAAAACAGGAAATGAAGGACAGTCAGATTACAGTGCTGCCAATGACATGATGGGTAAGATTTTGCATGAACAAAAAATTCTTCACCCTGAAAAGATATATAAAGTGATAGATTGGACAGCATGGAACGAAACCGGAATGGCATTTGAAAATGATACAGTTAAAAAGGTTCTTGGGGAAATAGGAATTGAATTCCTTTCGGTAAAACAAGGAATTGATTTTTTTAATCGTGAACTTTATGATCAGCATGCAACAGAAGTAATTTTCGCTGATATGAAAAATCAATTAAATGGAGGTTATTTTGACAAAAATGAAACAGAATTAAAACACACTAAGAATTTCGACCTCTGTCTGATTGATCAAAATATTTCACTGGATAAAACCAGTTGTGAATCTGTTTATACCTTCTCTTTGGATAAAGATTTATATCTTGGAAGTCATTATTGGAATGGTGTTGCAGTTGTGCCGGGTACATTTGCCGCTGAAATTTTGATCCAGAACAGCAGAATGCTGGCTCCTCAATTTACATTTATATCTATGCATGACTACAATATGCATCATCTTATCAAACTCTTAAGAGATAAACCTAAGATGATTAGAATTGTGTCGAATGTAATCAGTAAAAATGCTGAACTAATGACTGTGAAAGCTAAAATTTATACGGATGTTACAAATTTTAAAAATGAAATTGTAGAAAAAGATAAACTGTTGTATGAAAGCACTTTAGTTTTTGGCGTTAAACCTAAACCTTTCTTTATCCCCGAAATGTATAATAATCAAAAATTTGACGAATTACAAAATATTCAATCATTTAACATACAAGGCGCATATCATCCTGATTTCTTGTTTTTAGGTCCTAAGATGCAAACGTTATTAAACGTTAAGTATTTTACAGATGATCTAGTAATTGGTCAAATAAAATATTCAGATCCGCAAATTTTCGGCAAATTAACCGATTATGATTTTAATTTAGATCCTATTCTTTTTGATGCAGCACTTCAAATGACGGCAATGCATATTGGAATTGTTCATAAAAATATGGGACTACCATCAAGAGTTGATAATCTACATCTTTTCAGGAAAATGAAAAAAAATGAAATTCTAAATGTAGTTTCCGTATTAAAAACTGATGGTTATTCTGAAAACAATAACTCCATATATGATATTTTAGTTTATGATATAAACTGGAACTTGGTATTGTATGTTAATAATTTCCATGGATATAAAGTATCAAAAATTGACAATTTCATTTTAAAAAGAATAAATAAAGAAACTACTAATAGTAATATTTTAAATCATAAAAAATGAAAACAATAGGAACTCTGTTTTTCCTTTTCTTTTTTATTGCTAAAGTTTTTCCCGATAATCAATCTATTTTATTTGTTTCTGATGATACAAATTCTTTCTCAACGAATAATTATATTCGTGTACTTGAAGACAATAAAAATAAACTAAAAATTGATGATATTTTAAAAAATTATTCCACATCTTTTCAGGTTATGAAAACTGAAGATATGAATTTTGGAATGACTGAGTCAATATTTTGGCTGAAGTTAAAAATTAAAAATGCAAATTCTCATCGGATCAAGTTGGTATTGGTTGTCCCAAATCCTGATTTAAATTTTGTTGACTTTTATCAAACTATTAATGATTCAATAATAAAACAGATACATACAGGGCAGCGAATTAAATTTTCTCAACGAGATATTATTCATCGGTATTATGTTTTTGAAATTACTTTAAATCCAGGTGAGGTAAATACAATTTACATTCGAGCTGACAATGAAGGTGATTCTTTATTTATTCCGATAAGACTATGCAATTATAAATATTTTTTTGAGTCCGATGAAGAAGATTTAATTATTAACGGTTTTGTTTTCGGTTTATTTATTTTCACAATAATATTTAATTTCTTCCTGTATTTTACGATCAAACAAAAAATATATCTTTATTATTTCCTTTATATTCTATGTATCTCATTGTTTCTGTTTAATCTTGAGGGATTATCACATCAATTTTTATGGTTTAATTCTCCCTGGTGGTCAAATCGTTCAACCATTTTTTCCCCGGGGATTGGCGTATTATTTTTAATTTTATTTAGTAAACAATTTTTGGTGTTTAATAAACTTAACCGAATATACAATTATATTGCAAATGGGTTTATTGTATTTGGATTGATTTTTTCATTCATGTCATTATTGAATAATACACTATTGGTAATTGCTATCTATGGACAAATATTCATCGTAATCATTTCATATATATTTGTAATTATAATTGCATTTATATTGTTGAAAAGCAAAAATAAATCCGTAATTTATTTTCTATTTGCGTTTCTAATTACTGTAGTAAGTATTATTTTATTTACTTTAAATAATTTAACTATCGTATCTAATTATTATATTTCATTACATAGTATAAAATTAGGATTGGTTGGTGAAGCATTGTTTTTAGCTTTTGCCGTAGTTGATAAGTTCAGACGGGAACAAAAAGAAACTCAATTAGAATTGGAGAAATTATCAATTGTTGCCAGTCGAACAGATAATCTGGTTATGATCTATGATAAACAAGGGAATATTGAATGGGTAAATACCAGTTTGGAAAAAATTATCGGATATAAAGTTGATGAAAAAGAAATGTTGGATGAAGCCAGACGTATTCGAAATACTACTTTTAATACTTTTTTTGAAAGATGTTATAAATTTAAGAAAACAGAAATTTTTGAACATGATTTAACGAATAAAATTGGAAATAAAATATGGATTCAAACTACTTTAACACCTATACTTTCACCTATTGGTGAAATTGTTAAAATTATTTCTATTTCACATAATATTTCGAAATTAAAAGAAACAGAACTTGAACTAACTAAAGCCAAAGAAAAAGCGGAAGAAAGCGATCAATTAAAATCTGCTTTTCTTTCTAATATGTCCCATGAAATTCGTACACCAATCAGTATTATCAGCGGATTGTCTGATATAATGATTGAAGATCCTTACGTTGATGCTCAAAAAAAAGAGTATCTAAGTTATATTAAAAATAATATTAATAAACTGGTTCGACTCATTGATGATATCATTGAAGTATCCAAGATTGAATCTAAAAAAATTAATATAGATATTACCGAATGTAATATCAATAAAATACTGAAAGAAATCCATTTTACAATTAATCAAACAAAAAACAGAAAAGGGAAAGAGCAAGTTGCGTTGAATGTTAGTTTACCTAAACCTACTGAGAACTTTTGTATTTTAACAGATGCCATAAGATTTGTTCAGGTTATGACCAATTTATTGGATAATGCAATAAAATACACTGACGAGGGTTCTATTGAATTTGGTTATGAATATCCACCTAGCGTTAAATATACTGAAGCACCCATGTTGAAATTCTATGTAAAAGATACAGGTGCTGGTATTGATAAAAGTCAACATAAAGTTATATTTGATCGTTTCAGACAAGTTGTAAACGGGAAAAAGGCAATTCAAGGGACGGGTTTAGGATTGACTATTTCTAAAAATTTAGTTGAGATGTTAGGAGGAGAAATTAACGTTGAATCTGAAATAGGGAAAGGATCAATTTTCACTTTTACTATTCCTTTTGTAGAGGGTACTGGCATGTTTGATACAGGAACTGATATTTCAAATGAAATTTATAATATTAACTGGGGAAATAAAACTATTTTAATAACTGAAGATGAAGAGTTATATTATAAATGCTTAAAAACACTTTTGGCTAAAACTCAGGCGCAAATTATTTGGGCTGCAAACGGAATGGAAGCAGTGAATATATGTGCTGAAAATAAAAATATTGACATTGTCATCATGGATATCAACATGCCTCATATGGATGGATATGAAGCTACTACTTTAATCAAAAAGAATAGACCTGAATTAATTATACTGGCTCATACAGCATTTGCAATGGATCACGAAAGAGATAAAATACTAACGTCCGGATTTGATGAATATATCCCTAAACCTGTTAATTATAAACAACTGATTCTGATTATTAATAAATTTTTTGTCGGTAGTATTCTTTAGAATTCTATTGTCCATTCTGTTCCGGGATTTCTAATTAATTGATTATGCCCGTTCAATTGACTGGATAAAATTGAAATTAATTGCAATCCTAATGTATCGGTTTTTTCAATATCAATGTTTTCAGGTATTCCTACTCCATTATCACCAATTTTTAATTTGATTTTATTATTTTCATTTTGTTGTAAAGATATATTAATGACAGCAGACTGATTGAAATCCTTAGGAAAAGCATATTTAAATGAGTTAGTTAAAATTTCATTGATAATTAAACCACAAGGAATTGCTTTTTCAAGTTCAATGAAAACATTTTTCAAATCATAGTTCAAATCTACTTTTTTCAACTCGTAATAATAAGTGTGATAAAGTTCCTGCGACATAGCTGTAATATATTCAGCCATATTTATTTTAGAAAAATCCTTTGACTGATATAATTTTTCATGGATAAGTGCCATTGACCGGATTCTGTTTTTTGCATCATAGAATTGAGCAAGTAATCTTTCATCATGTACGTTTTTTTCCTGTAAACTGAGTAAACTGGTAATGATCTGAAAATTATTCTTTACCCGATGATGAATTTCTTTTAATAAAATTTCTTTTTCATCCAGTGATGCTTCAATTTGCTTTTGTGCTTGTACTTGGTTCGTTATATCCCTTGAAATGATCAGTATATTTTTCTTACCACTGTATTCAAAGAAACTCATACTGTCATCCGTAAATATTATGTTACCATCCTTTGTTATATTTTCAGATCTAAAAAGACTATGGATATTTTGCTCCAATTTTTGTAACCGATCATTATATAATACACGATAATCAGAAGATGTAATATCCTTGATATTCATATTCAGTAATTCGTATCTGCCATAACCCAATCGACGACAAGCAGTCATATTAACATCAACAATTCGTCCGTCTAATCCATGAATAAAAATTGCTTCGCCTGCACTCTCAAATAATAAACGATATCGTTTTTTACTTTCTTCCAACGCTTCTTCCATCATCTTTTGCTCAGTAATATCTGTCATAATACCTATGATTCCTATAATTCGCCCCATTGAATCCAAAACAGCTGATTTAACGATTTGAACAAAATGATTGGATTGGTCAGCAAAAAGAATAGTTGATTCATACTTTATTCTACCTCCGTTGACCAATAATTCCTCATCCACTTTTGTGTGAAAATCAGCTCTTTCTTTAATATCAAAATTATATACTGTTTGATCAATTATGCTTTCAACATTAAACCCCAGATATTCAGCAAGATCTTTACTGCATTTCTTAAATACTCCTTGTTTGTTTTTAAAAAAAATGGAATAGGGAAATGATTCAAAAATATTATTTAGTAAAATTTCATTTTGTGAATGCTCTTCGTTTTTCTGAGCAAAAAGAATAACATTAACCGGTTTACGTTTTTCATTATAGTTTAAAATAGAAATTCTAAAGTTAAAAAGTGTAAATTGACCGTCTTTATTTTTTAAATTAAATGTAGTTTCAACTATTTTATTTTCAATGGTTGAAACTATATTCTGGATTTCTTTATTAAACCGAATAGTATCATCAGGGTGAATCAATTGTTCAATAACTGAAAGTTCATTTTCAAAGAGTTCATTTTCAGATATATTTAGAAATGTGGAAATCATTTTATTTACAAAACAAATTTGCTTTGATTCAATATCCAAAACAAAAACAATATCGGATGTGGTTTCAAGAATAGATAATAAATAGGGTTTATCTGAAATAAAGTTATCAAATGTGGATTTTATATATATATTATTTTTGTCCATATACGGAGGAATTAATATAACACCAACATCTCTCATGAAAAAATTCGACTCTTAAATGTTGGGTTAAATTTCTTTTCCCCCTAAAATTATATCTTTTTTTAATATAAACATATAATTTGAATTAAGAGATATTAAAACTCAAATCTTAATAACTTAGAAAAAAGATTTCCAACTCAACTATCTAAAATGAAATGTAAATTAAAAAAATATTTTCATCTGTAAGTTTTTTTGATTTAATTTGTATTACTTAAATTCATGTTGAAATGTTAACAGATAAAAAGATAGTAGTTGTAGTTATTGAGGATGATGCTGAACTGAATATGCTTATACGTTTAGAACTGGAAAAAAGCGGAAAGCAAACTAAAGGGTTATTTTCCGGGAAAGAAGCACTAAAATGGATCTCTGAAAATTACAACGAAGACCTTTTTTTCCTGTTTGATTATAAATTACAAGATATTGATGCTACTGAACTTATTGAAAAAATTAGAGTGAATAATTCCGAAATATCATTTATGATACTTACCGGTAAAGGGGATGAGAAAATTGCAGTGGACATGATGAAAATGGGTTCCTATGATTATATTGTAAAAGATGGCAATTTTATTAAATTATTACCTTCTAAGATAAACCATGCGCTTCAACAATTAAATCTTAAAAAAGAACTTGCAGCCAAACAAAAAGAAATCATATTAAGTGAACATAAATACAGAAGTATTTTTGAGAACATTCAAGATATCTATCTGGAAATTGAAACAAATGGAAACATTAAGGAAATCAGCCCTTCTGTTCAAACACTATTAAACTATTCAAGGGACGAATTGATCAATACCAATTTATCAAAATTATTATTCAATATAAAAGATTTTGATTATCTAATTAAACTCATTCAAGTTAGCGAACAATTGGAAAATTATGAAATGAGTTTAATAACTAAGAATCAGGAGAAAAAATTTTGTATTTTCAATTGTAAAATTATTGAGTATCCTGAGTTTTCTGATAGAATTATCATAGGAAGTATCCGCGATATTACTGAACGGAAAAAGATGGAACGAACCATCATGAATAAAATCATTGAAACAGAAGAAAAATACAGAAAAAAATTTGCTGATGAACTGCACGATGGACTTGGTCCCATTTTATCGACTATTAAAATGTATGTTGACTTAATTGATAAATCTGCTATCTTAAACCCTGACACACAAAAAAATGAAATTATAAAAAACATATATGAATTATTGGATGAATCTCTAAAATTTTCAAATTCAATTGCCAATAATCTTACTCCAAACATCATTCATGATTTTGGGTTGATCGTAGCCATAAAAACTTTTTGTAATAAAATTATTCAAACAGGAAAGATTAATATTAACTTCGAAT
Source organism: uncultured Bacteroidales bacterium (assembly GCA_964452905.1). GTDB lineage: Bacteria > Bacteroidota > Bacteroidia > Bacteroidales > CAYVNP01 > CAYVNP01. Next base: position 12,528 of record CAYVNP010000016.1, on the reverse strand, counting down.
TTCAATTAAGAGAAAAAAGATTAAATGAAATTTTAGAAGTAATGCTTTACAGAACGATCATTGAATTGATAAATAATACCCTCAAGCATGCCCAAGCCAAAACCATCAAAATTAAAATGCTACAAGAAAATAATTATCTGAATATATTCTATGAAGATAATGGAATTGGATTTGATATTAATAAAGTATTAAATTCACCCGAAGTTAACAGTGGTGTCGGACTCATCACGATTGTTAGCCGTATTCATTCCTTTAATGGTATTATTGATTTTGACACAAAAAATGGCACCAAAATTTCAATTAGAATTGATCTGGACAATTTTATTTCTAATGGGAATTAACTTTCATTTTTAAATTAAAAATATCAGAATGTAACATTTGTTACATTCTGGAAATTTTCATCTTCCTAATTTTATCTCAATAAAAAGTTTAACCATTTTTTTAAAAGGAGGTTTTATGACAGATTCATTTGATGTACTCAACGGATTGACTTTGGTATATACTTTATATGCTTTTGCAATAATTTTACTTATCGTCTGGTTTGCCTTTAAAGTTACGTCCTCAAAGGATGGAAAATCTATTAACCCGATCGTTTTTTATTCATTTGTCGGATTTCTAATTTTTCTCGGTATCACTATTCATATAGTTACCTACCATACCATTCCTTGGGCGCCAATGGATCTCAACAGAGCTGAAATAAAAGCCGATAAACAATTTGATATTACAATAGAGAAACATAAATTTTATTTGCCTTCTGAAAAATTAATGATTAAAAAAGGAGATAAAGTTCTATTTAATGTTACATCCAAAGATTTAACCTATGGATTCGGTTTATTCAGAAGTGATAATACGATGATCATGCAAATGCAGGTGATTCCCGGACATAAAAATGACATTCTTTGGCAGTTTGATAAAACGGGTATATACTCTATCCGGTCAACCGAGTATTCAGGACCCGATGGGGTTTTTATGATTGAAAAAAATGTTGTTGAAGTGAACGATTAATGAAAATAAATAATTATAAAAGACATATATTATGAACTATATTCAAACATTATTAAACGGAGAACAAGGATTGTTTAAATCGAACTCTTTAACTCCGATGCAAAAAATCACGTTACGTTTTGTCGTGCTTGGTTTATTGTATTATGGTTTAACAGCTATTGAAGGAATGATCATGCGTATTTATGAAATTGCTCCGATTCCTGGAGTAAATACGTCACATTTTTTTGCTATCATGACGGTACACCCTTTAGTAGGTATTTTTGGATCCACCTACATGATTGTTTTTGGTGCATTCCTTTTTCTGGTTCCCTTCCTGATGAAAAAATCTTTATGGAGTATTTCTTTAGCCAATGCTTCTTTCTTTTTATTGGCTATTGGTACGTTGGTTATGTGGTCAGCCGGATTTGTTACACATTATGCTCCGTTATATACGTTATATTGGCCTTTGCCTGCTGATTTCAGCCAGTTCGGCGCATGGGGTGGTTCAGTTTTTATTGTTGGAATTGCTTTAATACTGGTAGGTACCATATTTTTTGTCATCAATATATTTAAAACTATCATGTACACGCCTGATGGATGGGAAAAACAACCAGCAGCCGCATTGCTTGGATCAGCATTGGGTATAAGTGGTATCAAAAATTTGTTTTTTAAAAACAAAAAAGAACATCTTGTTTCATTACCCGTGGCTGCTATTGCCCGTGGTTCTGTTGATGTTGCTTTAAATGCAGGAATTTTGCTTTTTACCGGTGTATTAATTTTAGTTTATATGGTTGCATCCTTATTAGGATATGATCTGAAAGCATCAGCCATTGATGCATTGCTTTATAAGAATTGGTTCTGGTGGGGACTCGACCTGATTGCTGACGGGTTGGTATTGATATTTGTTGCCGGCACTTGGTATTTACTTGCAACCTTAATTACCGGGAAAAAATTATTTATGGAAAATATTGCACGTGCAGCATTACTTGTAGAACTGGTTGTTTCATGGACAGTATGGTCGCATCACCTCATGTCCGATCAAGCACAACCTGGATATTTAAAAGTTGCTTCCGGTGAAATGGTTACTGCTTTTGAATTGATTACGCAGGGTTTAGCTTTTGCCATCACATTGATTACCTTATGGAATGCACGCCCCATTAAGATTACCAATGAATTTAAATTTTTGCTCGGTGGATTGCTTGGTTTTGCTTTAGCAGTTCCGGCAGGAATACTTCAGGCTGACCTCGGTTTAAACAGGATCCTGCATAACACACAATGGATTGTTGGTCCTCATGTTCATGTAGCAATATTGGTTGGTTTGACCATGACTTTGTATTCAGCCATATATATATTATTCCCACTACTGACCAATGGAGCAAAATTATATAGTCAGAAACTGGCAAATTTTCATTTCTGGTTTCATTTGCTTGGAGGGATAGGAATGGGTGCATTCATGGGAATGGCCGGGATGAAAGGAATGTTAAGACGTTCATTGTATATACACGGCGAATATAATATATACATGATCCTTGCAGGTATAAGCGGTGCCATGTTATTACTGGCTTTTGCAGCTTTTCTTTACAATATCATAATGAGTGTAGGAGTGAATGGAGTACTTGGAATTTTTTCTCCATCAAAGATTAAAACAAAAGATTTGCTTCCTGCTGAAACCGGGAAATAAATTCGGTTAATCAGTAATAGGAGCTGGTTTTTCAGTGTTTGACGGTTTGTCATCTTCAATACGTGGCCAACCGTCTTTCCAAACAATACGGTCAAGGAGCATGATTCGGCGATCTTTATAATCTTTTGGAATTAATGTATCATCCTGATATAATTTTTGTGGATGGATGGCATGATACAGAATCCAATCATTCCCTGCTTTGTCTGTGATGATTGAATTATGACCAGGAGCCACCCAAAAATCTTTTTTCTCTAAAATAACACTATTGTCTGTCCCATTAGCTTGACCAAACCGTTCAAAAGGACCCATCGGATCATCAGCACGTGCAACCAATACAGCATAATGCGCTTTTTCTCCGCAACAATTATCACCGGAATAAAATAAATAATATTTATTATTTCTGAAGATTATCCAAGTGCCTTCTATAAGAATGCTATAATCTTTATCTTTTCCCGGGAAAATAATTTCTTTGGGTTGAGTACCAGGTTTAAAGTTCATTCGATCATCTGTTAATTCCTGTACTTTTATAGGTTTAAATCCGGAACCCCAATATAATAAATGTTTACCGGTTTTGGGATCATCAAATGCCATTGGATCAATATTAACAAATCCTTCACCGCAAAGTAAAGGAACTCCTTTATCAATAAAAGGACCTTCCGGTTTATCAGCGGTTGCAATTCCCAGACACAAACCATTTTTTGGATTTGGATTACCTGAATAATACATAAAATATTTTTTCAATACGGAATCATAAATTACATGCGGCGCCCAGAAGTCCTGAGTTTGTGAAGCCCATGAAGGTTTTACGGGCATTGCGTCACCTAAATGCTGCCAGTGAATCATGTCTTTTGATTTTAACACCTGAATATTATATACCTTTTTATTAATCCACATATTAGTCCCGTATACATAATAATATCCATCTGAAGCATGAAGGATTGCCGGATCCGGAACTACCGAATCCAAAACAGGATTTTTATATGTTTTTTTTATTTGTGCATACAATTGGTCTATTGTAAAAATTTGAATCGAGAAAAATAAAATAATTAAAATCGACAGGTGTGTTTTCATATGATTTTTTACATGAATATAATTATTACTAATGCAAATATATTCTCCTGATTATGAATTGCCAACATTAATGTTAATTTTTTTCATGTTTAGTATTTAATTGAAAAATATATTCATTGATTGAATACTTTTCTCTGTTTTCTTAATAAAATTTAAGAAATTGAATTAATTTTATTCCAAAAGAAATAAGTATCAACTATTTTATAACCCATAGATAATTTATTTCAATGCAGACAATATTAATAACCGGCGGAACAGGATCAATCGGAAGACATCTTACATCAATTCTTATAGAAAAAGGGTTTACAATAATCTGGTTGACCAGAAAAATTCTTGTAAATGATCATATTGAACAATATTTATGGGACTGGAAGAATAAAGAAATTGATCACAAAGCAATTGAAAAAGCAGATATTATTATTCATCTTGCTGGTGCAAATATCAACGGGAAAAGATGGAACCATGCTTGGAAAAAAGAAATATATGACAGTAGGATTAAATCTACGAATTTTTTGTTTGATGTTCTTTCAAATCAAACCCATCATATAGAAACATTTATCTCTGCCTCTGCTGTTGGATATTACGACATAGGTACAACGGATAAAATATTTTACGAAACAGACCTTCCTGCTTCAAATTTCCTTGGTAACACCTGCGCTGACTGGGAAAAAAGCGTTAATAAAATTTCAAACCTGAATATACGAACCGTTAATATCCGGACAGGAGTTGTACTTGACAGGGACAGTGAAACTTTCCAAAAACTTTGTTTTCCGGTTCGATGGGGAATGGGCGCTGCCATTGGTACAGGAAAACAATACTTTCCTTGGATTCATCTGGATGATTTATGCGGAATCTATTTAAAAGCAATTACCGACGAAACGATTCAGGGCGCTTACAATGCAGTTGCTCCCTGCTATTTGACTAATTATGAGTTGATGAAAATACTTTCTGAAAAAATGAAAAGACCATTCTTTTTGCCGAATATACCTGCATTTATCATTAAACTTATTTTTGGCGAATTCGCTGATTCCTTGCTGCACGGAAGCCGCATTTCATCCGAGAAAATAATTCACGCAGGTTATAAATTTAAATATGAAAACATTGAGATTGCAATGAAGAATTTGTTAGAAATTGATTAATGAATGGTCTGTTTCCAATTTGATATTTCTCGAATTTTGACAACCTTCTTTCTTACTCCGGTCGCAATAAATTTATATATTTGCAAAAATTTCTTATTTGAATTATGAATAATGAACTAAACGAACAGGAGATCATTCGCCGGAATTCATTGACAGAGTTGCAATCTTTGGGCATTGACCCTTATCCCGCCGATCTGTTTGAAATCAATGTTACCACGTATGAAATCCTTGAAAAATTTCCGCAGGATAATACCTTGTTTCAGCAAGTCAGCATTGCCGGACGCATCATGCAACGCCGTATCATGGGTGCTGCTTCGTTCTGCGAACTTCAGGATACTCGTGGGAAAATACAACTTTATATTAAACGTGATGACATATGTAATGGGGAGGATAAATCACTATACAACACAGTTTTTAAACGTTTGCTCGATATAGGTGATATCATTGGTGTTACAGGATTTGTATTTACTACCCAAATGGGTGAAATTTCCATTCATGTAAAAAGATTAAAGGTATTGAGCAAATCTTTGCGACCCTTACCCATTGTGAAAGAGAAGGATGGCACTCTTTACGATGCATTCACCAACCCCGAACAACGTTACCGTCAGCGTTATGTTGATCTGATTGTTAATCCACAGGTGAAAGATGTCTTCATCAAACGGACCAAAATGATCCATTCCATGCGGTCTTTCCTGAACAGTAAAGATTACCTTGAAGTGGAAACACCCGTTTTACAGCCTGTTTACGGTGGTGCTGCTGCACGTCCTTTTAAAACGTTTCACAATACACTGGATACTAATTTATACTTACGCATTGCCAATGAACTTTACCTGAAACGCCTGATTGTAGGCGGGTTCGATGGAGTCTATGAATTTGCCAAAGATTTCCGTAACGAAGGAATGGATCGTTTTCATAATCCTGAATTTACATTGATGGAACTTTATGTTGCATACAAGGATTATGAATGGATGATGAACCTGGTGGAAGAAATGATCGAAAAAGTTGCGATGGATACAAACGGAACCACTGAAATAAAAGTGGGGGATAAACTGATTGATTTCAAACGACCGTGGAAACGTTATACCATGTTTGAAGCCATTCAGCATTTTACAACGATTGATGTTTCGGAAATGGATGAAAAACAATTATTTGACACCGCTAAAAAATTAAATATTGAAGTGGATGATACAATGGGTAAAGGAAAACTGATTGATGAAATCTTTGGAAATAAATGCGAACCGTTTTTAATCCAACCAACATTTATCACCGACTATCCTGTTGAAATGTCACCTCTCGCCAAAAAGCATCGCAGTAAACCAGGGTTGACTGAACGTTTTGAAGCAATCTGCAACAGCAAAGAAATTTGCAATGCATTTTCGGAACTGAATGATCCGATAGATCAACGCGCTCGTTTTGAAAGCCAGCTTGAGTTGGGGCGTCGCGGTGATCCTGAAGCAATGATGCTTGATGAAGATTTTCTTCGTGCACTTGAACATGGTATGCCGCCTACAGCAGGTCTTGGTATTGGCATTGATCGTCTTGCCATGATCATGACCAACTCGGATTCTATTCAGGATGTGTTGTTTTTTCCGCAGATGCGACCTGAAAAAAAAGTTGTTCAAACAACCGATGAAGAATTTATCAGCAAAGGGATCCCGGCTGAATGGGTTCCTGTTCTAAGAAAGACAGGGATTAATAAACTGGAGGAGTTAAAACAGGCAAATCCGAATAAATTATTCAATGACCTTTGTGGCTTACGGAAAAAGCTTAAACTGGAAATTCCTGCACCCTCTGTTGAAGAAGTTAAAAAATGGATTGAATAAAATTTTATCTTTGAAAAAAACAGATTTTTATTAAAAACTATGACAAAGAATGATCGAATTGCTGTGATTGGCGGAGGTAGCTGGGCAACTGCAATTGTCAAGATTTTAGAAAATAACTGCAAGCATATCAACTGGTGGATCCGCGAAAATGATATTATTGAGAATATCCGGAAATATCATCATAATCCGCATTTTCTAAGTATTGTGGAATTAAATATCCATAAACTCACTCTCAGCAATGATATGAATGAGGTCATTAAAAAATCAGATATTCTGATTTTCTGTATCCCTTCAGCTTTCCTTCAAGATGCTTTGAGAAAAACAGATCCTCAATTATTGAAAAGTAAAACGATCGTTTCTGCCATCAAAGGGATTGTACCCGAACATTCATTGACCGTTTCACAATTTTTCAATCAGATTTTTCATATTCCTTATGAACTCATTGCATTAATTAGCGGTCCTTCACATTCTGAAGAAGTAGCTGCGGAAAAATTAACTTATTTAACCATAGCTTCTCAAAATAAAGAGATCATTGAAAAAATGATTCCTATGATTGAATGCCGTTATATCAAGGTTTCCGGCTCGAATGATGTTCAGGGAATTGAATATTCTACCGTACTGAAAAATATAATGTCTGTTGCTACCGGCATTTCGATTGGTCTTGATTATGGTGACAATTTCATTGCCGTTCTGGTTGCCAACGGAATTAAAGAGATCAAACGCTTCATTAAAACCGTTCATCCGATAGAACGTAACATTTCAGAATCAGCTTATGTAGGGGATTTACTGGTAACATCGTATTCAAAATTTAGTCGTAACAGGATCTTCGGCAACATGATCGGTCGCGGTTATTCAGTTAATTCGGCGCAACTCGAAATGAATATGATCGCCGAAGGATATTATGCCGTGAAAGGAATGAAAGAAATAAATAAAAAATATCAGGTTTCAATGCCCATCACCGATGCGGTTTACAATATCCTCTATGAAAATATCTCCCCGGTTATTGAAATGAAAATCCTTTCCGAAAAATTAAGATAAAATAAATACGGTTTATAAAAATTAATGTAATGAAAAAAATATTTTTATTTATTCTTATCATCACACAGGTCGTTTTTAAATCCTTCAGCGATGAAGGAATCTGGCTGCCCATGCTTCTTGACCGACTGAATTATGTTGCTATGCAAAAGATCGGGCTTCACCTTAGCGCCGACGAACTCTAGAGCATCAATCATTCCAGTCTGAAAGATGCCATTGTCGGACTTGCTTATGAATCCAATCCAACTGCATTTTATTGTTCAGCTGAAATGATTTCAGGAGAAGGGTTATGCATTACAAATCATCATTGCGGAATGGAATCTATCCAGTCGCACAGTTCAGTGCAGAATGATTATCTGAAAGACGGATTTTGGGCAATGTCCAAACAGGAAGAACTAAAGAATGATGGAATAGTTGCTGTTTTTCTTATTCGCATGGAAAATGTAACAGAAAAAATTCTTTCTCAATTGTCTGATTCATTGTCTGAAGAAGACCGAAATGCTAAGATACAGACACTCTCCGATGAACTGTCAAAGGAAAATAATGAAGATGGTAAATATGAAGTAACAGTCAAAAGTTTTTTTAAAGGGAATGAATTTTATTTGTTCGTTTACCAGGTATTTAAGGATATACGTTTGGTGGGCGCTCCACCCTCTTCCATTGGTAAGTTTGGCGGAGAGACCGATAACTGGATGTGGCCCCGTCATACAGGAGATTTTTCCATGTTACGTATTTATACCGCTTCCGACGGCACTCCGGCAACTTATTCCAAAAATAATGTTCCGCTCATCACCAAACGTTTTCTGCCAATCTCGATGAAAGGATTAAAAAAAGATGATTTTGTAATGATCTGGGGTTATCCGGGTGAGACCGAAAGATTTCTTACTTCCTACGGAGTAAGCATCAAAGCGGATGAAGAAAATCCATCCGTTGTTAAAATAAGAGATATAAAACTCACTATTATTGATGAGGCAAGACGTTCAGACCCTATCGTTAAAATTCAATATGCTTCAAAATATGCTGAAATTGCAAATTATTGGAAATTTTTTATTGGTGAAACACAGGGATTAAAGAGGTTAAACGTGTGGGAACAAAAGAAAAATATGGAAGAAGCATTTCAAAAATGGGTGGATGAAGATAATCAACGAAAAGAAAAATATGGTGATGCGCTGAACCTGCTTGAAGAAGGATATAAAGTTCAAAAAATAATTGCAAAACCTATCAAATACTATGAAGAGGCGCTGTTTGGTCCTGAGATCATTCTTCTTGCATATCATTCGCTGGAATTATTCAATCAATTATCCATGAATGAAAAATCAAAAACGCCATTATCTCCTGACGTTATCAATGCTTTAAAAGATAAAGCCAAAAAGCATTTTAAAGATTATAATCAGGCGACGGATAAAAAATTATTGATCGCCTGTTTTAAGATGTTTTACGAAGATGTAAGTAAAGATTTTTACCCGGGTATTTTTACGATCATTGAAAAAAAATACAAATATAATTTTGATAAATTTGCTGATCAGATCTTCTCTAAATCTATTTTTGCCGATTCGACACGATTTTATAAATTCCTTGAAAAGCCAACAGCTAAAGCTATCTCAAAGGATCTATTGTTTCAAACATTGTATTCTGTTCTTTATACCTATCAAAATATTATATCTACAACTTCTGCATTTGATAATAAGATCGAAAAAGGATATCGCTTATATTTAGCGGGTTTAATGGAAATGAACCCGGATAAAAAATTTTACCCTGATGCCAATTCCACAATGCGTATTACCTATGGTAAAGTGGATGATTATTTTCCGAAAGATGCCGTACATTATAATTATTACACCACACTTAGCGGCGTAATAGAAAAAGAAAATCCTGAAAACGAAGAATTCTTTGTTCCTGCAAAACTGAAAAATTTATATGAACACAAAGACTTTGGGGATTATGGTGAGAACGGAGAAATGAAAGTTTGTTTTCTGACTAACAATGATATTACGGGTGGTAATTCAGGTAGCCCTGTGCTCAATGGCGACGGACAGTTGACAGGTCTTGCGTTTGACGGAAACTGGGAAGCAATGGATTGTAATGTTACGTATGAAACAAAAATACAACGAACGATTTGTGTGGATATCCGTTACATTCTTTTCATCATTGATAAATATGCCGGTGCAAAAAATCTGATTCAGGAAATGAATTTAGTTCACTGAAAAGTTTATTTCTTTTCTTTTAAAATCCGTAATGCTTCATCCACATGCATTGCTGACTGGGTTTGGGAGTTAAATACAAATAATACTATCCCGTTTTTATCAACTATATAAGTTACTCGTCCTGGCAACATACCCAAAAAATTTGCAGGAACACCAAAAAGCTTTCTGACTTTATTTCCTTTATCACTTAGCAGAGTAAATGACAGCTTATATTTTTCCGCAAACCGTTTATGGCTTTCCACCGATTGACCACTGATACCAATGATTTCAGCATCTGCCTCGCGAAATACTTCAAACTGATCGCGGAAATAACATGCTTCTTTCGTACATCCCGGGCTATCGTCTTTTGGGTAAAAATAAATAACTAATTTTTTCTTCCCTATAAAATCAGCAATGTGAATGATATTCCCGTTTTGATCGGTCAAGCTAAAATCCGGTATTTTTGAACCAACCTTTATGTTGTTGGTTTGTCCTTTTATTTTTTCAATTAAATTCATACTTATAAAAATGAATAATCCTGTGAATAAAATGATAATTATTTTTTTTGTTTTCATGACATTAACTTTTTTCAAAAGTAATCAATAATCAGACAGATTGAAAAAAAATCAATATGATATAAATCAGGTTAGATAAGAACACTGTTGTTCATAGTCTGTATATTAGTGCTACCGCAAGAAAATTGGCAGTTATTATTTGGAATATGATTGTGAAAAACAAGCCATATTACAATCCAGTAGAATATCTTTATCTCGACCAAAAAAGAAAAATGGGTTTAGTCAAGCGTATTCAGAAACAAATTACTAAATTTGAATTAACTAAAGAAAATTTTGATTTTGTAACCAATTGATTATGAATAAATAAATTTGACGTTAGTCAGAATTCTATGACGACCGTGCTAACATCAACCGACAGGACATAAAATGAAAGAACTAATTGCAGTATTTATCGGTAGCGGACTTGGTGGACTTTCACGGTTCGGACTTGGTAAGTGGGTTGACAGTTGGCACAACCATCATTTTCCATTCGGGACTTTTGCGGTTAATGTAGTGGCTTGTTTCGCTTTGGGTTTCATCATCGGACTTGCAGACCACAAACAAATCCTTTCACCGACTGCACGACTGTTTTTAGCAGTTGGCTTTTGCGGTGGGTTCAGCACCTTCTCTACTTTCAGCAGCGAAACATTGACACTGTTTCAACAAGGACACAATATGAGTTCTGTTCTTTATGTTCTTGGTAGCGTTTTACTTTGCGTAACCGCTACCTTCGCTGGACTTTTCATTGCAGAGAGAATATGAAACTAACCCGACTATTCAACGAGTTTTTTGACAGCGAGAAATCGGGTGGCATTTTGCTGATTTGTTGCACAGCATTTTCGCTTTTACTTGCAAACTCTTTCCTTCAGGACAGTTATTTACTGGTGTGGCATTCCCAAATAGGCGGACACAGCACTACACATTGGATAAATGACGGACTAATGACCGTTTTCTTTTTGCTTATCGGTTTAGAGCTTGAACGGGAAATTTACATTGGAGAACTTTCAAGTTTCAAAAACGCATCCCTTCCAATCTTTGCAGCACTTGGTGGTATGGTTGTTCCAGCAGGACTGTTTTTACTTTTCAATTTTGGGATAGACACTCAAGCAGGTGCAGGTATTCCAATGGCGACAGACATTGCATTTGCAATCGGCATACTTTCGCTTTTAGGTAGTCGTGTTCCTGCATCGCTTAAAGTTTTGTTGACAGCGATAGCAGTTATTGACGACTTGGGAGCAATCATCGTTATTGCAATTTTCTACACAAGTTCATTAGCATTTACAAATTTGTTTTTAGCACTTGGCATTTTCGGAGTGTTGCTAATCTTAAACCGACTGAAAGTTCACAACCTTATTCCTTATCTCATTGGCGGTGTTGCAATGTGGTATTTTATGCAACAGTCGGGAGTGCATCCGACAATCACAGGAGTTTTATTAGCGTTTGCAATTCCATTTGGTGACGGTGGAGAAAAATCACCTTCTTTCATTTTACAACATTGGCTCCACAAACCTGTTGCGTTTTTTATTTTGCCATTGTTCGCTTTGGCTAACACTTGCATCACCATTGACAGCGGTTGGCAGACAGGATTAACGCAATCAAACAGCATTGGGATTTTTGCAGGGCTTATAGTTGGCAAGCCACTTGGCATTTTTCTTTTCAGTTTCATAACCGTTTCGCTTGGACTTTGTGCATTGCCCCAGGGCTTAAAATGGAAACAAGTAATCGGTGTTGGGCTTTTGGGTGGTATTGGTTTTACAATGTCAATCTTCATTACACTTCTTGCGTTTGACAATCCCGACCTAATCACACAATCAAAAATTGCAATTCTAATTGCTTCACTTGTTGCAGGGACACTTGGTTACTTATGGCTGCGTATGACACTAACAGAACAAATTGAACAGTCAGCCAATGAATAAAATTTGGTGCAGACTTCAAGCAACACGACCTCGGACGGACAATTTTTTTTATTATAACGCTAGGGCTGACGCCCATGCGCGTAGGTCTAATACCAATTATAAATAAAATATAGTCCGATAATATGTATGTTGATTTTTTTAT
>CAYVNP010000015.1:0-73351 GCA_964452905.1 uncultured Bacteroidales bacterium | reverse complement strand
GAGAATAGTTAAAGTTATTCCTGAAAAAAATTTATTATTAGTTAAAGGTTCAGTTCCTGGACCAAATGGTTCATATTTAAAAATACAGAGATGGAAATAGAAGTCTATAACATTAAAGGTAAAAAAACCAGCAGGAAAGTTACATTGGATGATTCAATTTATGCAATTGAACCCAATGACCATGTGATTTATCTTGATGTCAAACAACATCTTGGTAACAAACGTCAAGGTACACACAAAGCGAAAGAACGTTCTGAATTATCCGGAAGTACACGTAAGCTCCGCAAACAAAAAGGTTCAGGGATGGCTCGTGTTGGTGATATTAATTCACCTGTGTTGCGTGGGGGTGCAAGAGTTTTTGGACCAAGACCTAAAGATTATACAACCAAACTAAACAAGAAAACAAAAAAACTTGCTCGTAAATCAGCTTTAACTTACAAAGTAAAGGATAATCAGCTTTTTGTTTTAGAAGATTTTGTTTTTGATACACCTAAAACAAAAAATTATCTTGAAGTACTTGCTAATTTTGATAGTTCAGACAAAAAAACATTGCTGGTGCTTTCAGATTCAAATAAAAATGTATATTTGTCGTCCCGAAATTTGAAAAAAGCGAAAGTTGTAAGTGCTTCAGATATAAACACTTATGATATTTTAAATGCTCAAAATATTTTAGTGGTTGAAAGTTCGTTGAAGAAAATAGAAGAAGTTTTAAAAGATTAAATTTTTACATATAATTAAAATGAATATTTTAATCAAACCGATCATAACGGAAAAAATGACAAACCTGGGTGAAAAAATGAATCGCTATGGTTTTATTGTTGACACCCATGCAACTAAACTGCAGATAAAAAAAGCAGTAGAAGAATTATATAAAGTGAATGTTGAATCGGTCAATACCATGAATATTATGGGAAAACAAAAATCAAGATTCACGAAGAAAGCTGTTATTTCCGGAAAACGAAACGATCGGAAAAAAGCTGTTGTTTCTTTGGCAGAAGGACAAGTAATTGATTTTTTTAGCAACATATAGATTGAATATAAATGGCACTCAAGAAATTTAAACCGACAAGTTCAGGACAGCGTTACAAGTTGATTAGTACGTTTGAAGAAATTACTTCTTCTACTCCTGAAAAAAGTTTGCTGGTATCCAAAAAAAGTTCAGGCGGAAGAAACAATTCCGGTAAAATGACCATGCGTTATATTGGTGGCGGTCATAAGAAAAAATATCGTATCATTGATTTTAAAAGAGATAAAGACGGTATCCCTGCAGTAGTTAAATCGATTGAATATGATCCCAACAGAAGCGCCCGTATAGCTCTTTTGTATTATGCTGACGGAGAGAAGAGATACATCATTGCACCTCACGGATTGAAAGTTGACCAAAAAGTTGAATCTGGTAAAGGTGTTTCACCTGAAATCGGAAATACTTTATTGCTTGCTGAAATTCCTTACGGAACCATTATTCACAATATTGAATTGCAGCCAGGACAAGGAGCAAAACTTGCACGAAGTGCTGGTTCATATGCACAACTTATGTCTCGTGAAGGAAGATTTGCTTCAATTAAGATGCCTTCCGGTGAAATGAGAATTATTCTGATTACCTGTAAAGCTACAATTGGTATGGTATCCAATCAGGATCATAATCTTGAAATATCAGGGAAAGCCGGTAGAAACAGATGGTTAGGCAGAAGACCACGTACAAGAGGCGTTGCCATGAATCCGGTTGATCATCCTATGGGTGGTGGTGAAGGTAGATCTTCAGGAGGACATCCTCGTTCAAGAAAAGGATTGCTTGCCAAAGGTTATAAAACAAGAAATCCTAAAAAACATTCAAATAAATATATTATTGAAAGACGTAAAAAATAATTGAATAAATCATGAGTCGTTCACTTAAAAAAGGTCCTTATGTTCATCATAAACTTGAAAAAAAAGTTTTAAAGAACATTGCAACAAAGAAAAAAGCCGTAATCAAAACATGGGCAAGAAGTTCAATGATCCTACCTGAATTTGTAGGATTAACAATTGCTGTCCATAATGGAAATAAATTCATTCCGGTTTATATAACTGAAAACATGGTCGGTCATCGTTTGGGCGAATTTGCACCTACCCGGGTTTTCAGAGGTCATGCAGGTAATAAAGATAAAGCATAACATAATTTTTACAATAAAAAACAATGGGCGCTAGAAAACATTTAAAAGCAAACGAAAAGAAAGAGGCAAAAAAGACTTTGTACATTGCTAAACTGAACAATTGTCCTACCTCTCCTCGTAAAATGAGATTGGTGGCTGATATGATCAGAGGTAAAAACATTGATGAAGCTTTTGGTATATTGAAATTCTCTCCCAAAGAGGCTTCCGGAAGATTGCATAAATTACTTCGTTCAGCAGTTGCTAACTGGGAAAATAAAAACGAAGGTGTAAGACCAGAAGACAGTAATTTGTATGTTAAAACGATTATGGTGGATGGAGCACGTCAGCTTAAAAGAATTTTACCGGCTCCTCAAGGCAGAGCGCATCGCATACGAAAACGTTCAAACCATGTAACACTGGTTGTTGACAGCAGAAAAGAAAACAAAGAAATAAATACGAATACAACTAATTAAAAAACAATATTAATGGGACAAAAATCAAACCCAATAGGACTTAGATTAGGTATTATCAGAGGATGGGACTCAAACTGGTACGGCAGTAAAAATCTCGAAGATAAGCTTATTGAAGATGATAAGATCAGAAAATATTTGAATGCTCGTTTGTTCAAAGCAGGTATTTCAAAAATTCTGATTGAACGTACGCTTAAATTGGTTACCATAACAATCAATACGGCAAGACCTGGATTTATCATTGGTAAGGGCGGACAGGAAGTAGATAAATTAAAAGAAGAGTTAAAAAAGATTACCAATAAAGAAGTACAGATAAATATATCTGAAATAAAACGACCTGAACTGGATGCTGTATTGGTTGCGAGTACAATTGCCAAACAGGTTGAAGGACGTATTGCTTATCGAAGAGCAATAAAAACAGCAATTTCATCTACAATGAGAATGGGTGCCGAAGGAATAAAAGTTCTTATCTCAGGTAGATTAAATGGAGCTGAAATGGCACGAAGAGAAATGTACAAAGAAGGTAGAATCCCGTTGCATACGTTGCGTGCTGATATCGATTATGCACATGCTGAAGCTCATATGACTTATGGCCGCCTTGGCGTTAAAGTCTGGATTTGCAAAGGTGAAATATATACAAAACGAAGAGATCTTGTATTTACCGGTTCAACAACTGGTACAAATTTTAATAAGGCAACCGGTGGTGGAAGTGGTTTCAAAGGTAAAGGCGGCCCAAGAAGAAGAAACAAAAAAAAGAATTAAATTAAAAGAATTATAAATACTGGTAAAAGTATAATCCATGTTACAACCAAGTAAAACAAAATACAGAAAACAGCAGAAAGGAAGAATGAAAGGGAATGCCCAGAGAGGACACGAACTGGCTTTCGGATCATTCGGAATTAAAGCTATGGAACAATGCTGGATGACCGGCAGACAGATTGAAGCTGCACGTCAGGCCGTTACACGCTTCATGAAACGAGAAGGACAACTTTGGATCAGAGTATTTCCGGATAAACCCGTAACCAAGAAACCTGCCGAAGTACGTATGGGAAAAGGTAAAGGTGCACCTGAATATTTTGTTGCTCCGGTTACTCCCGGTAGAATTCTTTTTGAAGCAGATGGAGTCCCATTAGCAGTTGCAAAAGAAGCGTTAAGACTGGCAGCTCAGAAACTACCTATCAAAACTAAGTTCATTGTCAGAAGAGACTATGTTGAAGAAATTCTAATTAAATAAACTATGAAACCAGCAGTAATCAGAGAAATGACCAAAGCAGAAATCATTGAGAAACTGGATATCGAACGGACTCAATGGGTGAAAATGAAATTAAACCATGCTGTATCTCCGCTTGAAAACCCAATGAAAATAAGAGTTTACAAGAAAACCATTGCTATGCTTGAAACAGAGCTTAATAAAAGAAATAAAGAAGAAAAATTAAATACGAAATCATCCTAAACGATGGAAAGAAAATTAAGAAAAGAAAAAACAGGTATTGTGGTCAGTAATAAAATGACCAAGTCTGTTCTTGTTGTGGTTGAACGAAGGGTTAAACATCCCAAGTATCATAAGTTTGTGAAAAAATCATCAAAATTTATGGCGCACGACGAAAAAAATGAATGCAGCATCGGTGATACCGTCAGCATCATGGAAGTAAGACCATTAAGTAAGAATAAATGTTGGAGAGTAGTAAAAATATTAGAAAGAGCTAAATAATCATGATACAACACGAAACAAAATTAATCGTAGCGGATAACAGCGGCGCTAAAGTTGCGCAGTGTATCAATGTTCTGGGAGGAACCCGCAAAAGATATGCTTCTATCGGTGATGTGATAGTCGTTGCAATTAAAACTGCTTTGCCTTCTGGAAATGTGAAAAAAGGAAGTGTTTCCAAAGCAGTCGTTGTCCGAACCAAAAAAGAAGTTAGACGAAGCGACGGGTCATATATCCGTTTCGATGATAATGCCGTAGTCCTTATCAATGCTCAGGGCGAACTGGTAGGCACCCGTATCTTCGGTCCAGTTGCCCGCGAACTCAGAGAAAAACAATATATGAAAATAGTTTCATTAGCGCCGGAAGTAATATAATAAATTCAATAATCATGTATCAGAAGTTACATATAAAAAAAGGCGATATCGTCAAAGTAATTGCAGGTGATTCAAAAGGTCAACAAGGTAAAGTGCTTAGTATCCTTTTAAAAAAGAATATGGCATTTGTTGAAGGAGTTAATATGATCTTCAAACATACCAAACCAAATGCAGCAAATCCTAAAGGAGGCATCCTGAAAAAAGAAGCACCGGTTCATATTTCGAACTTAATGCTCATTGATGGTTCAGGCACTGCTACCCGCATAGGAAGAAAATTAAATGAAGAAAATAAATTAGTACGTTACTCTAAAAAGAGCGGGGAGGTTATTAAATAATGAAATACATACCTATATCCAGAAAAAAATATCACGAAGAAATCGTTCCTGCATTGATGAAGGATTTCAGTTATAAAACGATCATGCAGGTCCCTCGTTTAAGAAAGATTTCGTTGAATCAAGGTCTTGGTATCGCTATCACCGATAAAAAATTTATTGATAGTGCTATTGATGAAATGACTATGATTACAGGACAGAAAGCAATTGCTACCAAATCAAAAAAAGATATTTCAAATTTTAAATTACGAAAAGGAGTTCCTATCGGTGTAAAGGTAACTTTACGCGGCGATAAAATGTATGAATTTCTAGATCGTCTTGTAGCTGTTGCTCTTCCTCGTACAAGAGACTTCAGAGGTATTGATGCGAGCGGATTTGACGGGAGAGGAAATTTTTCTCTCGGCATTCCTGAACAAATTATTTTCCCTGAAATTGATATTGATAAAGTCAGTAAAATAATGGGAATGAATATTACGTTTGTTACCGATGCGAAGTCAGATAAAGAAGCATTTGCATTGTTAAAATATTTTGGGTTACCATTCAAAAATGAAAAAAAATAAATAGCTATGGCAAAAGAATCAATTAAAGCCAGAGAAGTTAAAAGACAAAAACTGGTTAATAAATACGCTGAAAAACGAAAAGCATTGAAGGAAGCCGGAGATTATGCCGGTTTGCAGAAATTGCCTAAAAATGCTTCTCCTGTTCGTTTACACAACAGATGTAAACTGACTGGAAGACCTAAAGGGTATATTCGTTATTTTGGTATTTCAAGAATAAATTTCAGGGAAATGGCAAACAATGGATTAATACCCGGTGTTACAAAATCAAGTTGGTAATAAACAGTTTAAATAAAATAAAATAAAATAAATTACATATGCATAGCGACCCGATTGCAGATTATTTAACCAGGATTAGAAATGCTGTGATGGCGAATCACAGAGTTGTAGAAATTCCTGCATCGAATCTTAAAAAAGAAATTACAAAGATTCTTTTTGAAAAAGGATATATTCTGAATTATAAATTTGAAGACGCATCTAAAGAAAAAGGTCAACCGGTTGGTTTGATAAAGATTGCATTAAAATATCATCCTGTTTCGAAAGTTTCTGTTATCAGTAACCTAGAAAGAATCAGTAAACCCGGGTTGAGGAAATATACCAATTCAAATGAATTACCCCGTGTTTTAAATGGTCTTGGTATTGCCGTTATTTCTACCTCAAAAGGGTTAATGACCGATAAAGAAGCCAGAAAAGAAAAGGTGGGTGGTGAAGTATTATTTTATATAAGTTAATAGGAGATCAGAATTATGTCAAGAATAGGAAAAATGCCCATCAATATACCACAGGGTGTGAAGATTGAAGTTAACGATAAAAATGTGGTTAAAGTTAAAGGACCAAAAGGAGAACTTTCACAATGGATTGATCCATGTATCACTGTTAAAGTGGATACCAATGTGGTCAACGTGGAAAGACATACCGAACAAAAAACTCATCGTGCAAAACATGGTCTGTACCGTACACTTATTGCGAACATGATTACAGGTGTTTCACAGGGATATACAAAAATAATGG
Source organism: uncultured Bacteroidales bacterium (assembly GCA_964452905.1). Lineage (GTDB taxonomy): Bacteria > Bacteroidota > Bacteroidia > Bacteroidales > CAYVNP01 > CAYVNP01. The sequence continues at coordinate 66,770 of CAYVNP010000015.1, read as the reverse complement.
AAGTAGAAGGTGTTGGTTATAAAGCCCAATCAAAAGGTCAGGAACTGGAACTCTCTTTAGGTTATGCACATAATATTATTTTTGTTTTACCTGATGAAGTAAAAGTGCAAACTCTTACTGAAAGAGGGAAAAGCCCAACGATCACCTTAACATCTCATGACAAACAACTCCTTGGTCAGGTTGCTGCTAAGATTAGATCATTACGAAAACCTGAACCATACAAGGGTAAAGGGATTAAGTTCAAGAATGAGATACTCCGTAGAAAAGCCGGTAAAACAGCAGCAAGTTAATAGGTAGATAATAAATTTATTTGGATTTTTTAAATATATTCCGGAATGGCAATTAAAAGTAAAAAAGAATTAAGGAGATCAAAAATACGGATGAAAATCCGTAAAGTGGTCACAGGGACATCTGAAAGACCACGATTGAGTGTATTCAGAAGCAATAATGAGATTTATGCTCAGATCATTGATGATGATTCATCTAAAACGATTGTTGCAGCTTCTTCCTTAAGTAAAGATGTGGCTTCAGCAAAAGTCACTAAAATTGAAAAAGCAAAATTAGTAGGTAAAATAATTGCTGAAAAAGCAGTTGAAGCAGGAATCACCTCCGTTATTTTTGACCGTGGTGGTTATTTATATCATGGAAGAATTAAATCGTTGGCAGATGCAGCGAGAGAAAACGGCTTAAAATTTTAAATTATATGGCAAACGTAAGTGTTAAAAGAGTAAAATCAAGTGATATTGAGTTCAAAGACCGGCTGGTCAACGTCAGCAGAGTTACTAAAGTAACCAAAGGGGGACGTATATTCAGTTTTTCAGCAATTGTTGTTGTTGGAAATGAAAGCGGTGTTGTCGGGCATGGTTTAGGTAAAGCAAAAGAAGTTACAGCTGCAATTGCAAAAGGTATTGATGATGCAAAAAAGAATTTGATTAAAATACCTATTCTCAACGGTACCGTGCCTCATGAACAGATTGGTAAATATTGCGGTGCAAAAGTTTTTTTGAAGCCCGCAGCTCCCGGAACAGGCGTAATTGCAGGTGGTGCTATGCGTGCAGTACTTGAAAGTGTTGGGGTTAAAGATGTACTTGCTAAATCAAAAGGATCATCCAATCCACATAGTGTTGTGAAAGCAACTCTGGACGCATTGATCAGAATGAAAGACCCTATTACTGTCGCACAGTTGAGAGGTGTTAATCTGGATAAAGTTTTTAATGGATAAAAGTAGTATTACCACGAAAAATAGTATTGATAATGAAAATTAAAATTAAACAAATAAAAAGTGGCATTAAACAACCCGAACGCCAGAAAAGAACACTGGTTGCTCTTGGCTTAAGAAAAATGAATCAAACGGTTGAACATGAAGCTACACCTCAGATACTTGGCATGGTAAATAAACTCAAGCATCTGGTATCAGTTGAAGAAGTAAAATAGTTTTTGATAAAATTAATAAAGAAAGAATATGGATTTAAGCAGTCTTAAACCGGCAAAGGGATCAATAAAAAAAGTAAAACGAATCGGTCGTGGACAAGGTTCAGGCAGAGGTGGAACATCTACAAAAGGTCATAAAGGTGCACAATCACGATCTGGTTATTCATCTAAAGCTGGATTTGAAGGTGGACAGATGCCTTTGTACAGAAGAGTACCTAAGTTTGGTTTTAAAAATATCAGCAGAAAGGAATTCAAAGGCATAAATATTGAAGTATTGCAGAAAATTTTCGAAAAGAAAGGTATTTCTTCAATTGATAATGCTGTCCTTATTGAAAACGGTTATGCTCAAAAGAAAGACCTGATCAAAATTCTTGGTAAAGGTGAATTAAAAACAAAACTTGAAGTTAAAGCAAATGCTTTTTCTGCTTCAGCAATTAAAGCAATTGAAGGACAAGGTGGTTCAGCCATTAAAATATAATCTGAATGAAAAGATTAATAGAAACCATAAGAAATATTTATAAGATTGAGGACTTAAGAGTTCGTATCATCAATACGATCGGGTTCATCATAATCTATCGTCTTGGAGCACATATCGTATTGCCGGGTATTGACCCTCATTATCTTTCCAATTTGCAATCACAGGGAGGAAAAGGGTTAGTCGGTTTGCTGAATATGTTTTCAGGCGGCGCTTTTGCCAATGCATCTATTTTTGCTTTGGGTATCATGCCTTACATCTCTGCATCTATTGTTGTTCAGTTGTTAACAATGGCAGTGCCTTATTTCCAGAAATTACAAAAAGAAGGTGAAAGCGGAAGACGAAAGATCAATCAGATAACCCGTTATCTGACAGTAATAGTTCTCATCATGCAATCACAGGGTTATATTGCTAATCTTCGTTTTCAGTTACCCGGTATTGCTTTCCATCCGCTGGGAGACAATCTTTTCTTATTCCAGTTAACTACAACCATTGTATTGACCGCCGGTTCCATGTTTGTGATGTGGATAGGCGAACGTATAACAGATAAAGGAATTGGGAATGGTATTTCATTGATTATCATGATCGGGATTATTGCCAGATTACCTTTGTCGCTTACATCAGAATTTGCTTCCAGAATGGAAACACTTGGTGGTGGTCTTGTTATATTCCTTGTTGAAATTGTCGTATTAATAATTGTTATTCTGTTAAATATTTTACTTGTTCAGGGAACACGAAGAATTCCGGTTCAGTATGCTAAACGAATTGTTGGTAACAAACAATATGGTGGTGTGCGTCAGTTCATCCCGTTGAAAGTGAATGCTGCCGGTGTAATGCCTATCATTTTTGCTCAGGCAATCATGTTCCTGCCATTGACATTTGCTAGCTTTGGAAAGAATGAATCAATCAATTCTTTTGTCAGTACATTTTCAGATATTAATAGTTTCTGGTATAATTTCACATTTGCTATTCTCATTATTGCATTTACTTATTTTTATACTGCCATAGCGATCAATCCAAGTCAGATGGCTGATGATATGAAGAAGAACGGAGGTTTTATTCCGGGGGTTAAGCCGGGAAAGAAAACGGCAGACTTTTTGGATGATGTACTTTCAAAGATTACATTGCCCGGTTCAATATTCCTTGCATTTGTTGCAATCATGCCTGCTCTGGTTAGACTCTTTGGTGTGAGTACTCAGTTCGCCCAGTTTTACGGGGGAACTTCATTGTTGATATTAGTTGGTGTAATATTAGATACGTTGCAGCAGATAGAAAGTCATTTATTAATGCGTCATTATGATGGATTGATGAAAACAGGACGTATCAAAGGTAGATCATCTACCGGTGCAACGGGAGGGTATTAATTGTTTTCGTTTTTTTGAGTTGAATGATATATTTAAGAAACGAAGAAGAAATAGAATTTTTAAAAGATAGTTCTTTACTTGTTGGAAAAACTTTAGCCGAGGTGGCTAAAAATTTAAAACCCGGAATTAAGACAATTGAATTGGATTCAATTGCCGAAACATTTATCAGGGATCATCAGGCAATACCTGCTTTCAAAGGATATAAAGGGTATCCCGCCACGCTTTGTGTATCAATCAATGAACAGGTGGTGCACGGTATTCCTGGTAAACGGATTATAATGGAAGGTGATATTGTTTCTGTTGATTGCGGTGTTTTGAAAAACAGCTATTATGGCGATTCAGCTTATACCTTTGTTGTAGGCGACATAGATATGCATATACAAAAGTTGCTTGATGTGACCAAAGAATCATTGTATAAGGGAATCAGTATGGCAATTGCTGGAAACAGAACCGGGGATATTGGTTTTATTATACAGAATCACGTGGAGAAAAACGGGTTTTCAGTTGTACGGGATTTAGTTGGGCATGGAATAGGGCAGAATATTCATGAAAATCCTCAGGTACCTAATTATGGGAAAAGGGATTTTGGGTCAAAACTAAAAGAAGGAATAGTAATTTGTATTGAGCCAATGATTAACCTTGGAGTAAAGGAAGTGATACAAGCAGATGACGGATGGACAATATCAACTGCAGACGGAATGCCGTCAGCACATTTTGAACATCAGATCGTAGTGAGAAAAGGAAAAGCAGAAATATTATCTTCTTTTAATTATATTGAAGAAGTATTAAATTTGCAGAAAAATTAATATATGGCTAAACAGGCATCTATAGAAATTGATGGAACGGTGGTGGAATCGTTGGGCAATGCTATGTTTAAGGTAGAACTTGAAAATGGGCATGTGATCCTTGCACATATTTCAGGAAAGATGAGAATGCATTATATTAAGATTTTACCGGGAGACAAAGTAAGACTTGAAATGTCACCCTATGATTTAACAAAAGGACGAATAATATTCAGATATAAATAATAAACTTTTTAAATAATGAAAGTTAGAGCATCAGTAAAAAAACGTTCTGCCGATTGTAAGATCGTCAAGAGAAAAGGTAGGGTTTATGTGATTAACAAGAAGAATCCTAAATTTAAACAACGTCAAGGTTAATAATATAAATAAATTATAAATATATGGCACGTATTGCTGGTATAGATTTACCAAAAAATAAAAGAGGAGAGATCGGGCTAACCTATATTTACGGCATTGGCAGAAGCAGTGCGCAGAAAATATTGACTGCAGCCAAAGTGGATTGGAATAAAAAAGTTCAGGAATGGACAGATGATGAACAGGCAAGGATTAGAACCATTATCGGTGAACTAATGAAAGTAGAAGGCGATCTTCGTTCAGAAGTTCAGTTAAGTATGAAACGTCTTAAAGATATTGGTTGTTACAGAGGCATTCGTCATCGTTTAGGATTACCCTGCCGCGGACAAAGCACAAAGAATAACGCAAGAACCAGAAAAGGGAAAAAGAAAACAGTTGCAAATAAGAAAAAAGCTCCTAAAACATAATTAATATTTAATACGATATGGCAAAAGTTACAAGATCATCAAAGAAAAGTATTGTACGTGTGGATGCTGTCGGACAAGCACATATTCATGCATCGTTCAATAACATTATTATTTCTTTGACAAATAATTCCGGTCAGGTCATTTCATGGTCTTCAGCCGGTAAAATGGGTTTTAAAGGTTCTAAGAAAAACACCCCTTATGCTGCTCAGCTGGCTGCTCAGGATTGTGCCAAAGTGGCTCGTGATGCCGGTTTGAGAAAAGTGAAAGTATTTGTTAAAGGTCCGGGAGCAGGAAGAGAATCAGCCATCAAAACCATTCATAACGAAGGGATTGAAGTAGCTGAGATTATGGACATCACTCCATTACCCCACAATGGCTGTCGTCCTCCTAAAAGAAGAAGAGTTTAATTAAACACGAATAAGTAAAAGTTTATTATGGCAAGATATATTGGATCAAAAACAAAAATTGCAAGAAAATTCGGCGAACCTATCTTTGGCAGCGATAAAAATCTTGAAAGAAGAAATTATGCGCCTGGTCAGCATGGTCAGGCACGAAAAAGAAAGAAAAGATCAGAGTACGGTGAGCAACTTCAGGAAAAACAGAAAGCAAAATATACTTACGGTATCCTTGAAAAACAGTTCAGAAATATTTTTGATAAAGCATCACGTAAAAAAGGGATTACCGGTGTGATTCTGCTTCAATTATGCGAGGCTCGTCTCGATAATACTGTTTACAGATTAGGTATTGCACCTACACGCAGTGCTGCACGTCAACTTGTTTCACATCGTCATATCACTGTGAACAATGAAGTGATCAATATACCTTCATATTCTGTGAAACCCGGTGAAATTATAGGTGTTAGAGAAAAATCAAAATCACTTCAGGTTATTCAGGATGCATTGGCATCAAGAGGTTCAAAATATCCATGGCTTGAATGGGATCAGAGTTTATTAACCGGAAAATTTGTTACCTATCCTGAACGCGATCAAATACCTGAAAATATAAATGAACAATTCATCGTTGAGTTGTATTCTAAGTAATCATATTTACTGAATTAATCAATAATTAAAAAGACACATAAATGGCAATATTGAATTTTGTAAAACCGGACAAAGTTGTAATGGTTGAATCGAATGATATCAAAGGTACTTTCGAATTCAGTCCGTTAGAACCGGGTTATGGTACCACCATCGGTAATGCACTCAGAAGAATTCTTCTTTCTTCATTGGAGGGATATGCGATCACATCGATCAAAATCGGCGGAGTAGAGCATGAGTTTTCAACCGTCAAAGGCGTGGTTGAAGATGTTACCGAAATTGTTTTAAACCTTAAACAGGTTTGTCTCAAAAAACAAATTGATACCGTCAGTAGTGAAAAAGTTTTAGTAACTATTCATGATCAGACTGTATTCAAAGCAGGGGATATCAATAAATATTTATCCGGATTTCAGGTATTGAATCCTGATATGGTTATCTGTCATCTGGAACCTTCCGTGAAACTTTCTATGGAAGTAAGCATTGATAAAGGCAGAGGATATATTCTTGGTGAAGATAACAAAATGACAGATGCTCCTTTTGGTACCATTGCCATGGATGCTATTTTTACTCCTGTAAGAAATGTGAAATTCACTGTTGAGAATTTCCGCGTTGAACAAAAAACCGACTATGAAAAATTAATCTTTGAGATTGAAACCAATGGGTCTATTCATCCGAAAGATGCTTTGAAAGAAGCAGCCAAGATATTGATCCATCATTTCATGCTTTTCTCAGATGAAAAGATAACACTGGATATTGAAGAAAAGAGCGCAGCTGAAGAGTTTGATGAAAACTCTCTCCACATGCGTCAGCTTCTCAAAGCCAAGCTGGTTGACCTTGACCTGTCTGTCAGAGCTTTGAACTGCCTGAAAGCAGCAGAAGTGGAAACACTGGGCGATCTGGTGGCTTTCAATAAACATGACCTATTAAAATTCAGGAACTTTGGAAAAAAATCATTGACCGAACTGGAAAACCTTGTGGCAAACAAAGGTCTTACATTTGGTATGAATGTATCGAAATATAAACTTGATAAGGAATAACTGAAATGAGGCACAGAAGAACATTTAATCATCTCGGCAGAACAAGCGACCACCGCAGTGCAATGTTATCCAACATGGCTGCTTCGCTTATTCTCCATAAAAAAATATCTACTACACTTGCTAAAGCAAAAGCTTTACGCACCTATGTAGAACCATTAATCACCAAATCAAAAGAAGATACAACACACTCTCGCAGAGTTGTTTTTTCTTATTTACAGAACAAACAAGCGGTAACGGAGCTCTTTAAAGAAATTTCCTTAAAGATTGCTTCACGTCCTGGCGGGTACACACGTATCCTGAAAACAGGCTTACGTCTGGGTGACAGCGCTGATATGTGTATCATTGAACTGGTGGATTACAATGAAAACCTGTTGAAAGGCAATGAAGCTAAGAAAGAAAAAACGGCAACACGCAGAAGCAGGAAGAAAACGACAACAGTAAAAGAAAATGTAGTTGAAACTAAAGCGGAAGAAACTGCTCAACCTGCTACAGATGAAGCACAAGTTGAAACAAAAGAATAATAAACAATTATAATTAACTTTAAAAATATTAAATAACATGAGTACTATTTTAAGTGTTTATGCACGTCAGATATTAGATTCAAGAGGTAACCCGACTGTTGAAGCCGATGTTGTTACTTCAGATGGTATCATCGGAAGAGCAGCTGTTCCTTCCGGAGCATCTACAGGTGTTCACGAAGCAGTTGAATTGCGTGATGGAGATAAAGGGGTTTACCTGGGCAAAGGCGTTTTAAAAGCTGTTCAGAATATCAATAAAGTTTTAGCAGAAGAATTAAAAGGGTATCCTGTTACTGAACAGAATGAGATCGACCGCCTGATGCTTGAGATTGACGGTACAAAAAATAAAGGCAATTTAGGTGCTAATGCGATCCTTGCTGTTTCCCTTGCTGTTGCTAAAGCAGCGGCTCAGGTTACAGGTCAGCATTTATACCGATACATCGGTGGTGTTAATGCAAACACTTTACCTATCCCGATGATGAACATCATCAATGGCGGTTCACATGCTGATAACAGCATTGACTTCCAGGAATTCATGATCATGCCGGTAGGTGCTAAATCATTCACAGATGCAATCCGCATGGGCACTGAAGTGTTCCATAACCTGAAATCAGTTCTTAAAAAAGCCGGTTATTCAACCAACGTTGGTGATGAAGGTGGTTTTGCTCCAAATCTTAAATCAAACGAAGAAGCTGTTACCGTTATTTTACAAGCTATTGAAAAAGCAGGTTACAAACCAGGAAAAGATGTATTCTTAGCCCTTGACCCTGCTTCATCTGAATATTATTTACCGGATGAAAAAGTTTATCATTTACACAAATCAACCGGCGACAAACTGACACCGGCACAGATGGTGGATTACTGGAAAACATGGGTGGATAAATATCCTATCATTTCTATTGAAGACGGTATGGCTGAAGATGATTGGGATGGTTGGAAACTGATTACCGATACCATTGGCGAAAAATGCCAGTTGGTTGGGGATGATCTTTTTGTGACCAACACCGAACGTTTGCAGATGGGTATTGATAAAGGCGTTGCGAACTCTATCCTCATTAAAGTAAATCAAATCGGTTCACTGACTGAAACGATCAATGCAGTGAATCTTGCAAAAGAAAATTCATATACCTCTATCATGAGCCATCGTTCCGGCGAAACGGAAGATACAACCATTGCCGATCTCGCTGTTGCTCTCAATACAGGATTGATCAAAACTGGTTCTTCAAGCCGTACAGACCGTATATGCAAATACAACCAGTTACTCCGCATTGAAGAATTACTTGGCGACAATGCCTATTATCTTGGTAAAGATTTCAAATTTGCTAAAGGATATAAGAAATCAAAATAACAAATATATTTTTTCTTTATTTAAAAAGACCTCTGCAAAAGCCGAGGTCTTTTTTTATTCCGATTGACCTACAGTAATTGTAATAGTTCAAAGTATGGTATAGCAAAGTACTACTAAGCTACTGACGAACTGTAAAAATTGTTTAAGTTAAGGTGTTGTTTGTTGAAATTGAAGATTTTTCGTTCATGCTTTAGAAGTGCATTCTCTATCTATATGAATATTTTTTTAGAATGCAGTTAAATGATTGTTTTTATCATTAACTAAATGCCTGAAAGAATTTATAAATAAAGGAAAATTTAACCGGCAATTAAGTGAAAAGGCAAAGGGTAGAAGGAGATAGTTTACAATGATGATTTTTCCTGACGGTCAACAAATTTATAACTTGGATGACCATTTTCTTCGATCACACGAATAAGTTTTTGTTTGCTGATAATATTCTCTTCCCTAACACCCATTCTGTTTAATTCAACAAGAGCACGGTGATTAGGGTTTTCAAAATATATATTTGGATTTTGATAAATGTATTTTTTTAATAATGACAATAATGACTGGTCAATACTAAAGAGATTTGAAAGGTCTAAATTTACTTTTATATTTGTTGGGAGGGATTCCAAAAAACGAATAAGATCCTTTTCGTTTTTCGTGGTAATATTCCCATAGAGCTTATACTTTAAAGGTTTGTTGGATAATTGTTTTAATCCAAGACCAAATTCAAAATAACTTTCAAGAGTTTCAATATATTGGGTTATTTCTGATTCATGAATAAACGATGAATTCAGAAAACCAAAAATCATTTCAGAGAAAAAATAATCTTCTGTCCCTTTTTCGGGTGAACGAAAAATATATTTTATTTTCTGATGATTCTTTAATAGTTTACCATACACCGTAACTCCTTCATACTCTTTCATTTTATAACTGAACGTATCTCCATTGTCAACAAATTGTACATCCTGATTAGTATTAGCCGGAATGTAGCAATCCCTAAAATGAAAATAAAGTTGATGCATGATTGAATCGCTTATAGCAACTGTTTTTTCCGAATGACAGACCGTATCTTTATTCAAATCAAATATTTTGAAATTGCATAGATAAGTAGTTTCGGAACGATAAATAGTCAATTCTGATTTAATATAAAATGAAGGATTGAATTTTAAGACAAATAATAGTGTATCCTCTTTGACTTTTGCAGAAAGAGTTTGCAGATAGACAAGTCCTGTTATTAGAAAGAATATAAATTTTTTCAATATAAAAAAAATTAATTGGGGTGTAAAATTAAAAAAATATTTCAGGGAAATATGAAATGAAATGAATGATATTAAAAAAGTTTTCAACTATACTCAAAAATTAATAATTTATTTCAATAGAAGATAATAGTAAAAAGTTGATTACAAGATTATTTGTTTTAGATAAGTTTTTTCGATTCATTGATTTCAATTATCTTTGCCCCCCTGAATAATATAAAAATTCTTTGATAAATGGATAGAAATACTATATATGGAATTATCGCAATCGTTGTGATTATGATAGGTTGGGCTTTTTTTACCAAGCCGACAGAAAAAGAAATTGCTGCCCGTAAACACCATCAAGATTCATTGATGCAGATACAATTTAAAAATGATTCTATTGCCAAAATCAGTTCTGTCAAAACAATCAATACAGTTAAAACTAATACTGAAGTGGCTTCTGTTGATACAATCAAAAACGACACATTGAATAATCAACATTTGAAAGAAACATATTCTGTTTTTGCTTCTTCGGCTAAAGGGGAGAATAAATTCTATATTCTAGAAAATGAACTTTTAAAAATAAAGATTTCGTCTAAAGGAGGCAGAATCTATTCCGTTCAACTTAAAAAGTATCAGACTTTTGATTCGCTGCCCTTAATGCTTTTCAACGAGAAAACATCAAAATTTAATTTTACATTCATAGCAAACAATCGCAATATTTCAACTGATGAATTGTATTTCCAACCTATTTGGAAGAACGATGCCTGGAAGGATAAAGATTCGATAGTTATTAAAGGAAAAGATTCAATAACTTTTGCCATGAGACTTACCCCTGATCATGCAAACGGAAATAAATATATAGAACAAGTATATACGATTTCAGGGAATAGTTATGTCGTTAATAGTAAAATCGATTTTGTCGGCATGCAGGATATTGTCTCACCTACCATGAACTATATCAATCTTGACTGGCAATATACATTGAACAGACAGGAAAAAGGGATCGATAATGAAAAAAATGTATCTACCATTTTTTATAAGCCATTGATAGATGAAGTTGATAACTTATCTGAAACTAAAGATGATAAAAGTAAAGTTAATTCGTCCATCAAGTGGATTTCATTCAAACAACAGTTTTTTACTTCTGTATTGATTGCAGGAAACAGTTTTTTAAATGCAGACATGGAAGCCAGAATTGAAAAGGAATCTACGCATTTACTGAAAACAATGAATGCGAAAATTGATATGCCTTTTACAGTTTCTGCTTATCAAAGTATACCGTATAAATTTTATTTTGGTCCAAATAAATTTAAAGAACTAAAAAAACTAAATCTTAATCTGGAGCGTCAGATTCCTTTAGGTTGGGGATTTTTACTCCATTGGATCAATCGTCTCGCAGTTATTCCCGTGTTTAATTTTCTGGAAGGATTTAATTTGAATTATGGGATCATAATACTCATATTAACCATATTATTGAAAATAGTTTTATTTCCGATAGCGTATAAAACATATATTTCTTCTGCAAAAATGAGAATTCTTAAGCCGGAAGTCGAAGAGATCAATAAGAAATTTCCTAAGAAAGATGAGGCTATGAAAAAGCAACAGGCATTGATGGCATTGTATAAAAAAGCAGGAGTCAATCCTTTATCAGGATGTGTGCCAATGTTGCTGCAACTTCCAATCCTGATTGCGTTATTCCGTTTTTTTCCTGCTTCTTTTGAACTTCGTCAGCAAAGTTTTCTTTGGGCAACCGATTTGTCTTCCTATGATTCCATTTACAACCTTCCTTTTAAGATTCCGGGATATGGAGCACATATCAGTCTGTTTACTTTATTGATGACAATTTCAACTATCATTTATACCAAACTGAATGAGCAATCCATGCCAACCAATGATCAAATGCCAGGCATGAAAGCATTGCCTTATATCATGTCAGTTATGTTTCTCGGAATATTTAACAATTATGCTTGCGGATTAAGTTATTATTATTTTCTTGCAAATGTGATCACCTTTGCTCAAATGTATGCCTTCCGAAAACTGATCAATGAAGATAAATTACACAAACAAATTCAGGAAAATAAATTGAAACCTGCGGCTGTTAAGAAATCAGGATTTCAGAAGCGTCTTGAAGATTTGGCTAAACAGCGAGGTTACAAGACGCGTAAATAATATTTTTGTTTTTTATTTCTACTCGTTTAACCCGAGTTGTAATTTTCTTTTTTATATTTACCTGATAAATTTTATTTAAAGAAGTTTTGAATTGTGAAAAAAAATTTCAAAAAAGATATACCTACGGGAATCGGAAAAAAATCAGACCCATTTGCATCATTTAAAAAAAAGAAGTTTGCCGAACCGAAAAATAAATTAAAATTTATTAAACCTGTTGTTAAACAGCAGGAACAGACTTCCACTTTTAATCAACAGATCCGATTGAATCGTTATGTAGCTACGGCAGGTGTTTGTTCCCGTCGCGAAGCAGATAAACTGATTGAACAAGGAGAGATCATGGTAAACGGTAAAGTGGTGACAGAGCTTGGTACCAAAATAAATCCCAAGGATGTGGTTGAGTTTAAAGGAAAGAAATTAAAAGGAGAAAAGATGGTTTATGTTTTATTAAATAAACCAAAAGATTTTATAACAACAGTTGAGGATCCTCAGGGACGACGAACAGTCATGGAACTGGTTAAGAATGCCTGTAAAGAAAGGATTTATCCCGTTGGTCGATTGGATCGCAATACAACAGGAATTTTATTGTTTACCAATGACGGTGAGCTTGCTAAAAAGCTGACTCATCCAAAACATAAGATAAATAAGGTATATGATGTTATGCTTGATCGCCCATTAGCCAAACCTGATTTATTAAAGATTTCACAAGGGATTGAATTGGATGATGGATTTATTCAGGTTGATGAAATTGCATATTCGAGTTTAGATAAAAAAGGAATTGGTATTGAATTACATTCAGGCAGAAACAGAATTGTACGACGAATATTTGAAAAATTAAATTATAAAGTAGTCAAACTGGACAGGATGTGTTTTGCAGGACTGACTAAAAAAGATCTTCCACGAGGGCACTGGCGTATTTTATCACCCAAAGAAATCAGTTTTTTAAAGATGTTGTAATTCTATATACAAAGATGACACAGGTTACGATTATTGATATTGCCAAAAAATTAAATATTTCTCCTTCAACTGTATCCCGAGCTTTAAGAGACCATCCAGGCATCAGTAATAAAACCAAATTAATTGTTAAAAAGTTGGCCAAAGGGATGAAGTATCACCCGAATTCGATTGCTCAAAATTTAAAAACAAATCAATCATCAACAATTGGTGTAATCGTACCCAGTATTCAGTATTATTTTTTTTCGCAGGTGATCAGTGGTATTGAACATGTGGCATACGATGCAGGTTTTACGGTAATGGTGTTTCAGTCCAATGAGGATTTTGAACGTGAAGTATTGAATGTGAAATCCATGCTTTCCCACCGTATTGCTGGCATGTTGATCTCTGTTTCTCAAAATACAAATAATGTTTCCCATCTCAAAGATGTGCAAAAAAGAAAAATACCTTTGGTTATTTTCGATAGAGATGTTCCACAATTAAAATCATGTAAAGTACTCGTAGATGATTTTGAGGGAGCATTTAAAGTGACAGAATATTTAATAAAAAAAGGGTATAAAAAAATTGCACATATAACAGGCAACGAACATTTATCCATTTGTAAATATCGTCTGGAAGGATATATGGCTGCATTGAAAAAATATAAGCTACCTGTGAGGAAAGAGTGGATCATTAACACTGGGTTAAATGAAGAAGCAGGTATGATTGCCTGTGGAAGATTGCTGAATCAAAGAGTGCATCCCGATGCGATTGTTTGTGCAACGGATCCAATTGCAATTGGCGTTTATAATCGAATGCATACTTTGAAATTAAGAATACCGGAGGATATGGCTGTGACCGGTTTTTCAAATATACTTTATTCACATTTGATCAGTCCTTCTTTAACTACACTTGATCAGCCAGCTTATGAGATAGGAGTCCAATCAGCCACTATGTTAATAGATATGATCAAGACCAAAGTGATTCCTGCTAAACCTATTGTGAAAGTTCTTAAAATGCGACTGATCATCAGGGAGTCTTCATGATCGTACTGACTGCTATATCAGGGGGTAATTGCAAGGCAAAAGATTCCATGGAAATATACGTAAAAGGCGATTAACCCTATGGTTGCCTGACGTATTCACACCAAACAATGATGGCAAGAATGATCAATTCTATGTGCGAGGACCTGTAAAAACGATGAATCTGGAAGTTTACAATCAGTGGGGATTTCTGGTGTTCAAGTCAGAGAAGCAAACGGATGGCTGGGATGGGAAACACAAAGGAGTTGAACAACCTGAAGGGAACTATGTGTGGATACTTATTGCAACAACTACCGATGAACAAAATACAACCAAACGGGGGGTGATCAATTTGGTCAGATAATTTTAATATCGCTCACATTGCGAAAAGAAAAATGCAGCTTCTTTTTGAGCATTTTCATCACTATCAGAACCATGAATGGCATTGGCTTCGATGGATTCGGCAAAAAGATTTCGAATAGTGCCTGACTCTGCTCTGCCCGGATCAGTGCTGCCTATCAACTTTCTGAACTCCTGCACAGCATCTTCCTTTTCTAAAATCAATACCAGTATTGGTCCTGATGCCATAAAATTAACAAGGTCATTAAAAAAATCTTTTGAATGATGAATCGCATAAAAATTTTTAGCTTGCGCCAACGTCATTTGAGTAAGTTTCATGGCCGATATTCTAAATCCTGATTCATTGATTGTTTTAAGAATGGAAACAATAAATCCTTTTTGCACAGCTCTCGGTTTAATGATAGCAAACGTAAAATTATTAGCTGATTGATTTGATTCAGAATAATGTAATACCATAAACAGATTGATTTTTTCAACTATGAAACAAAGTTAACTATTTTACAAATAGATTAGTTGAAGTTTCATAAAAATTTCGAAGGATAAATATTATTCCTATTTTTGCAGAACTGAAAAAATGAATAACAAGGATATTACAGACGTAAAACAATTGCTGAGTGAAACAAAAAAGATTGTTATCACCACACATACTAATCCCGACGGTGATGCGATCGGATCGTCACTAGCGTTATTTGGAATGCTGAAACTATTAAAACATCAGGTTTCAGTGATTATTCCTGATGAAATGCCTGACTTTCTTAAATGGATGCCATATGTCGAAACAGTGATTGTAAATTCATTGCAGCCAACTCTATCAGCTGATTTGTTCAAACAAGCTGATATTATTTTTTGTCTTGATTTCAATTCCATCAATCGCGTAGCCGGGCTTTCTTCAATTCTAAAAGATTCAAAGGCAATTAAAATTTTAATGGATCATCATTTACATCCGGGACATTTTTGCAATTATATATTTTCAGTTATTGGCATTTCTTCTACATCCGAATTGTTATACGGTTTTTTTAAACAGTGTGCCTTTGAAAATCTTATCAATAAAGAAATTGCAACGTGTCTTTATGTTGGAATAATGACAGATACAGGGTGTTTCAGTTATTCTGTAAATCAAGCCGAAACATATTTTACAGTTTCAAAATTGGTTCAAACGAATATTGATTGTCTTTATATACATAATCAGGTATATTCTACATTTACTTCTGATCGCCTACGTTTGCTTGGGTTTTGTTTAAGTGATGGCCTATTCATTTTACCAGAATTCAATACTGCTTATATCCGATTAACTAAGGAGGAGATGAACAAATATAATTTCCGAACCGGTGATACAGAAGGGATTGTAAACTATCCTCTTTCTATTAAAGAAATTAAATTTTCCGCCATATTTATGGAACGTGAAAATTACACCAAAATATCTTTTCGATCAAAAGGTAGTTTTTCAACGGATGAATTTGCCCGAAAACATTTTAATGGCGGTGGACATATGAATGCTTCCGGATCTAACTGGGAAGCTTCTCTTGATGAAACCATTACTAAATTTAAGTCGGCTTTACATAATTATCAAAATGAATTGAACGAACAACTTATCTGAATTAGTGGAACTCATGAAAATAATGTTATTTGTTTGTTCGATCCTATTGTTTAGTTGCAAAGAACATTCCCAACCCGCTCAAAACAATCTGCCGGCATCCAGATATAAAGAGCCCTTGCTGAATGCAAATAAAAAATTAATTAAAAATGAAGAAGATGAAATAGAATCTCTCATTCACCGTTATCAGTGGTCAATGAAAAAAACAGGAAGTGGACTGAGATATATGATCTATCAAGCCGGAAGTGGGCAAAAAGCAGAAACAGGTTTAATTGCTAAAATAAAATACTCCAATCAATTGATTAACGGAAACCCTTGTTATTCGCTTGAAAAAGAGTTTTTGATCGGAAAAGGAAACGTTGAAAGCGGACTTGAAGAAGCAATTTTATTTCTAAAAGTGGGCGACAAAGCAAAAATAATTTTACCTTCGCACCTTGGTTTTGGATTAATCGGTGACCAGAATAAAATTCCAAAACGTGCTACGTTGATCTATGATCTTGAACTAATTGAATTAAAAAAAATTAAAAATTAAAATCATGAAAAGAAGAATTTCGAATTTTTTATTGTTACTTGTTGGTATTGCATTTATTGCAGTTTCATGCACCTCAAAATATCCCGGATTTAAGAAATCCAAAACGGGTATTTATTATAAATTTCATGTAAAAAATGAAAAAGGGAAAAAACCCAAAATGGAAGATGTTTTAACAATGTCATTGCTAATCAAAACTGCAGATACGGTATTAATTGACTCCAAAAAGTCATCACGAGATATGATGATTCCTCTTTCAAAATCTGATTACAAAGGGGATATTAATGAGTGCTTTGCTATGCTGAATGAAGGTGATAGCGCATCTTTTAAGATCAATGCTGATTCCTTAATATTAAAAACATTCCGTATGCCTTCTTTACCCAAGAAAATCAAGAAAGGCAGCGATGTTACCATTACTGTTAAGTTAAAGAAAGTTCAAACCAAAGCACAACTTGAAGCAGAACGAAATGAAATGATGGACAAACAATTTGAAACATCAAAGTCTGAATTTCAAAAATATTTAACAGATAATAAAATAACTACACCGAATGTGAACGGAGTTTATTTTATTGAAACTGCACCAGGTAAAGGCGCTAAAATAGAAAAAGGGAAAAAAGTCAGTATGAATCTGATTGTGAATGATCCTACAGGTCAGATGCTTTATTCTACTGCTCAAAGTGGTAAACCTTATGAATTTCAGGTTGGTCAACAACATCAGTTAACAGATATTGATCCCGTTATTGAAAAAATGAAAGTAGGTGGTAAGGCGACTATTTTGATGGAACCTAAAATGGCTCAAATGCCAAATGGTGCAACGGTTCCTCAAGGAGGGCTGATATTGAATGTGGAAATTTTATCTGTTCAATAATTTTGTTTATTTAAAAAACATTTTTATTTTTGTAGTCTGTAATTTAAATATGAAACAATTAAAATTATATAGAAGTTGGTGCTGGCGTGGCTTACGGGAGATTATCGTACGTTGAACAGCATTCCTTTGAACTAATTTTAACATATAATTCAAAAGCTTATCCAACTGCGATAAGCTTTTTTTTTGTCCGTAAGCGAACTATTATAAATATTAAAATTATAAATATATACTAAATAAAATTTAAAATGAATACTTTTAAAATAAATACCAGAACAGTTAAAATGCTCGCTGATATTATCACACCTGTTAGTATATTTTTGAAACTTCGTGACCGGTTTGTCAATTCTATTCTGCTTGAAAGTTCAGATTATCATAGCAATGAAAATAGTTTTTCATTTATTTGTCTTGAACCGATTGCTTCTTTTAAAGTAGAAGATCAAAACATTATTGAAAATTATCCTGATGGGAGCCAACATACTACCAGCATTGATCAATCTGTATATGTACCGGATAAATTGAATGAATTTATTAAAATGTTTCAGGTTGAGGCAAATAATGACATGAAAGTGAACGGTCTCTTCGGCTATGTTGCCTATGATGCAGTTCAATATTTTGAAAACATTAAATTAACGTCTCCAGTTTTTTCAGAACGTTCCATTCCTGAGATTGTATATAGCATGTATAAATATGTTATTGCTGTCAATCATTTTAAAAATGAGTTGATAATACTGGAAAATATAGTTAATGGGCAACAAGGAAATATAGAACATATCGTGGAATTGCTGAACAATATGAACTATGCTACCTTTCCATTTAGCACGAATGGTCAGGAAGAATCTTCATTGTCGAATCAGGATTATATTCAGATGGTAAATAAAGGAAAAGAACATTGCCATCGTGGGGATGTTTTCCAGATCGTTTTATCGCGTCCGTTTAGTCAGGACTATCAAGGAGATGAGTTCAATGTATATAGGGCGTTGAGGTCAATCAATCCTTCACCATATTTGTTCTATTTTGATTACGGCAATTACAAACTTTTCGGATCATCACCTGAAGCACAAATTATCATTCAGGATAATACTGCAATCATTAATCCGATTGCAGGCACGTTCAAACGAACAGGGGATGATGAAGCAGATAAGATACTTGCTGAACAACTTTCCAAAGATCCGAAAGAGAATGCCGAACATGTCATGCTTGTTGACCTGGCTCGCAATGATCTTAGTCGTAATTCAGATCATGTTCACGTTGAAACTTACCGTGAAGTCCAGTATTACAGCCATGTGCTTCATTTAGTATCTAAAGTTACGGGGAAGCTTGAAAAAGGAACAAATATCATCAAAGTGCTTGCTGATACTTTTCCGGCTGGCACACTATCCGGCGCTCCCAAACATAAAGCCATGCAGTTGATTGACCAATACGAATCCTGCAGAAGAGGATATTACGGGGGTGGTATAGGATACATCGGGTTTAACGGGGAACTGAATCATGCCATCATGATCCGATCCTTTCTGAGCAAAAACAATACATTGTTTTATCAGGCAGGTGCTGGTATCGTTTCAGAATCCAATGATGTAAGCGAATTGAATGAGGTTAACAATAAATTATTGGCATTAAAAAATGCCATAGAACTGGCAAAAACGATTTAATAAAACTTTTAAAAATTAGAGTCTCATGAAGAAAATATTAGTTTTTGATAATTATGATTCATTTACTTATAATCTCGTACATTATTTGCAGAATCTTACTCACAGCGTGATTGATGTATATAGAAATGACGAGATTGAATTGAATGAAATAAAAAAATATGATAAAATTGTGCTTTCTCCCGGACCGGGGTTGCCCAATGAAGCCGGCTTATTAACCGCTTTGATTAAAGAATATGCTTCCACTAAAAGTATTTTAGGAGTGTGTTTAGGGCATCAGGCAATTGGCGAAGTATACGGAGGAACTCTTATTAATTTGTCAAAAGTGTTTCATGGTGTTGCAACTCCTATTCATGTGTTGGATGAACATGAAAAACTTTTTTTGAACATTCCTAATGTATTTCTCGGCGGACGATACCATTCGTGGGTCGTTGATAGAAAAACACTACCGGATTGTTTTACTATTACTGCGGAAGATGACGAAGGGATGATCATGTCAATATCTCATAAACAGTATGATGTAAAAGGAGTGCAATTTCATCCGGAGTCTGTATTGACTGAAAACGGAATGCAACTAATTAAAAACTGGTTAAATAGTTAATAAAAAAATAAGATGAAAAAAATATTGAATTTTTTATTTGAGCATAAGCAGTTATCCCGTGAAGTTGCACGCGAAGTGCTGATCAAGATTGCTCAAGGACAATACAATGAGCAGGAGATTGCTTCATTTATGACCGTTTATATTATGCGAACCATTACCGTTGAAGAACTTGCCGGTTTCAGAGATGCACTGTTAGAACTTTGCGTTAAAGTGGATTTGAATGATTATGAAACCATTGATCTGTGCGGCACCGGAGGTGACGGAAAAGACACATTTAATATTTCCACACTGGCTTCTTTTGTTGTTGCCGGTGCAGGTTATAAAGTGGCAAAACATGGTAACTACGGCGTTTCATCTATTTGCGGATCGTCCAATGTACTTGAATTCTTTGGGCTCAAATTTACCAATGAGAATGATACATTGAAAAAACAGATTGAGAAATCCGGAATATGTTTTTTGCATGCCCCATTATTTCACCCTGCAATGAAGACTGTGGCTCCGATCCGAAAAGCATTGAAAGTAAAAACTTTTTTCAATATGCTGGGTCCGCTTGTGAATCCTGCATTACCAAAGAATCAATTAGTGGGTGTTTTCAGTCTTGATCTGGCAAGAATATACAATTATCTTTATCAGCAAACGGACAAAAATTTTATGATCATCTATGGTTTGGATGGTTATGATGAAATATCTCTGACCAGCAACTGTAAAGTAATTTCTAATACAAGTGAACAAATTATTTCCCCTGAAAAGATGGGTTTTGAAAAAATTGATCCCGTAGAAATTGCGGGTGGAAATACGATAGAAGAAGCTGCATCTATTTTTAAGAATATACTTGAAAACAAAGGGACGAAAGCAATGAAACAGGTTGTCATTGCCAATGCAGCGATGGCCATCAAATGCATAGAAAGAGCTAAAACACTTGATGAATGTATTGCTCAGGCACAGGAATCATTGCAATCAGGGAAAGCATTGAAATCTTTTCAAACTCTTATAAGCCAATCATAACATAATAATTAATTGATAAAATGTTCTCATGAATCTATTAGATAAAATAATTATCCATAAAAAAAAGGAAGTAGCACAACAAAAAAAGCTCATTCCGATAAATGAATTAGAAAAAACATTTTATTTCAAATCAAAAGTTATTTCTTTGAAAAGAAATTTGATGGATGTTCATAAAACAGGTATCATTGCCGAGTTCAAACGCCGTTCGCCTTCCAAAGGAATGATTAATGATTCTGTTTCTGTTAAAGATGTTACCATGGGATACACCCTTTACGGTGCATCAGGATTATCTGTTTTGACGGATCAAAATTATTTCGGTGGGACAAATGAAGATATCGAAATTGCTCGTCGTTCGAATGATAATGCAATTTTAAGAAAAGATTTTATTGTGGATGAATATCAGATCATTGAAGCAAAATCATTAGGCGCTGATGTCATCTTGTTAATTGCTGCTTCACTAACTACCACTGAAATACTTCAGTTTTCCCGGCTTGCCAAACAACTCGGATTAGAGATTCTGTTTGAGGTACATGATAAAAACGAATTAGAAAAGGTCAATTCTTATATTGATATTATCGGCATTAATAACAGAGATCTGAAAACATTTACAGTGAATGTTGAACAATCCTTTTTATTGTCTGAATTGATTCCAAAACAATTTTTAAAAATTTCTGAAAGCGGGATCAGTAAACCTGAAACGATTATAAATTTAAAAAATGCCGGATTTAACGGATTCCTGATGGGGGAGACTTTTATGAAAACAAAAGATCCAGCAAAATCATTTGATGATTTCGTTAAAAGGATTTATTCCCTGATAGATAGTGGAAATGTAAATAAAAATGAATAATTTGAATATAAAATTAAAAGTATGTGGCATGAAAAATGCCGAAAACATTAAGCAATTAATTAGTGTTTCTCCTGATTTCATTGGGTTCATTTTTTATGAAAAATCAAAACGTTTTGTGGGCAATGATTTTTCAACTGAAATTATAAAATCAATTCCGCAACATATAAAAAAAGTGGGTGTATTTGTAAATTCAGAATTAAATGAGATCATTCAAAAAATAAAAAAATATAATCTTGATTTCATTCAATTGCATGGTGATGAATCAGCCGGTTTTTGTGAAACTTTATCCAATTCGGGTATTCGGATATTTAAAGTTTTTCATGTGAATGATGCATTTTATTTTGACCAATGTATTCCTTTTCAGGATTGGTGCAGTTATTTTTTATTCGATACAGGTTCAAAAGAATATGGTGGTACAGGAATAAAATTCAATTGGACCATTTTTAAAAATTATTCAATACCAACTCCCTTTTTTCTGAGCGGTGGAATTGATTTAGATGATATAGATGCAATTAAAACACTTCATGAAAAAGTCAATTTTCATGCAGTTGACATCAATAGTCATTTCGAACTTGAACCTGGACTTAAAGAAATAAATAAAATTATAGATTTTAAATATAAACTATCTGTTAAATAATATATAGTATGAATTTTAATGTAAATGAAAAAGGTTATTATGGCGCATTTGGCGGCGCTTTTATTCCGGAAATGCTTTATCCGAATATCGAAGATTTGCGCAATAAATATGTATCCATATTAAATGATCCGTTGTTCCAAAATGAATTTCAATCTCTGTTGAAAGATTATGCTGGACGCCCCACACCATTGTATTATGCATCCAGATTGTCTGAGTATTATCAGTCGAAAATTTATCTTAAGCGAGAGGATCTTCTGCATACCGGCGCTCATAAGATCAATAATGCATTAGGTCAGATTTTACTTGCCAAACGATTACATAAAACCAGAATCATAGCTGAAACCGGTGCAGGACAGCATGGTGTGGCTACAGCTACGGTATGTGCATTGATGGGTATGGAATGCATTGTTTATATGGGTGATACGGACATAAAACGTCAGTCACCAAATGTTGCCAGAATGAAAATGCTTGGTGCAACTGTTGTTCCCGTACATAGTGGGAATAAAACACTCAAGGATGCGACCAATGAAGCTATCAGAGACTGGATCAATAATCCGGTTGATACGCATTACATCATTGGTTCTGTTGTTGGACCTCATCCTTTTCCGGATATGGTTGCTCGTTTTCAATCTGTGATCAGTAAAGAGATGCGTAAACAATTATCCGAAAAAACAGGAAATGAATGTCCTGATTATATCATTGCGTGTGTTGGCGGTGGCAGTAATGCTGCCGGAGCTTTTTATTATTATTTGAATGATGAAAAAGTGAATCTGATCGCTGTAGAAGCATCCGGCAAAGGAATTGACTCGGGTGAATCTGCTGCTACAACTGTACTCGGACATACCGGAATTATTCATGGCAGTAAAACATTGCTGATGCAGGATGATGACGGACAAATCACTGAACCGTATTCCATTTCTGCAGGGCTGGATTATCCGGGGATTGGACCCATGCATGCCAATTTGTTTAAAACAGGACGGGCAAAATATCTGAATGTTACAGATGATGAAGCGTTGAAAGCTGCCTTTCAGCTAACGAAACTGGAGGGGATAATCCCTGCGCTGGAATCAGCCCATGCTCTGGCTGCACTCGAACAACTTAAATTTAAACCGAATGAAACTATAATTGTAAATGTGTCCGGCAGAGGCGATAAAGATCTTGATACATATATTAAACAAATTGATAAATTCTAAAAAAGGATATATACTATGAACCGAATAGAAATTCTATTTAAAGAAAAACAAAAAAATATTTTATCCATTTATTTTACTGCCGGCTATCCAAAGTTAAATGATACAGTTTTGATTATACGTGCTTTGCAACAGGCAGGTGCTGATATGATTGAGATTGGAATGCCTTTTTCGGATCCTCTGGCGGATGGTCCGATCATTCAGCACAGCAGCCACATCGCATTACAAAATGGAATGAGCATGAAAATTTTATTTGATCAACTAGCTAACATCAGAACAGAAATAAAAATCCCTTTACTGCTGATGGGATATCTTAATCCGGTGTTGCATTTCGGTGTGGAAAAATTTTGTTCAACATGTAAGGATGTCGGAATTGACGGGATTATCCTGCCGGACTTGCCTTTGCTTGAATATCAAAAGGATTACAAATCAATAGTTGAAAAAAACGGATTGGTCAATATTTTTCTAATCACGCCACAAACCTCTGAAGATCGAATCAGACAGATAGATGATGCGAGTAAAGGATTTATTTATATGGTATCCACATCATCTACCACAGGTGCAAAAAAAGATTTCATGGCGCAACAGGAAAATTATTTTAAAAGAATTTCAAGTCTTAATCTTAAGCATCCGTTACTTACCGGTTTTGGAATTTCAGACCATTCATCCTTTTTGTCTGCAAATAAATATTCTTCAGGTGGAATTATCGGGAGTGCCTTTATTCAAGACATTCAACAAACAGATGAATTACAAACCGCTGTTACCGAATTTGTTAGAAAAATTAAAAATCCTAAATAATTTTTGTTTTTTTGAAGTATTTTAATAACTTTGCATCCTCAAATTTAAAAAATAAAATTTTATGATCATTGTCCCCCTTAAAGAAGGCGAAAACATTGAAAAAGCGCTTAAAAAATTCAAAAGAAAATTTGAAAAGATAGGTGTTGTTAAAGAATTGCGTGAAAGACAAAAATTCACCAAGCCTTCAGTTAAAAAAAGAAGCGAAATGCTGAAAGCCGTCTATATCAGACAAATCAGAGACGCTCAGGAATCATTATAATTATTTCCTGTTTCATTTGTTTGCTTTTGCTATTCAAATATTGTATATTTGTTTAAGTGTCCTAATGAATAGCTTTCATGTTTGAACAAAATTTTATCCGTTATTTACAGTTTGAGAAACGCTACTCCGTTCATACGCTTACCGCTTATCAAAAAGACCTCGACCAGTTTTCCGTTTATTTAATAAATCAATTTGAATCAGATGATATCATTCATGCTGATTATCTGATGATCCGTTCATGGCTGGCAAATCTGATGGAGGAAAAAAATAATTCAAGGACTGTCAACCGAAAAATTTCTACTCTTAAAACCTTCTACAAATATCTGCTGAAAGAAGGTGTGATCACAGATAATCCGATGAAAAAGATTATTTCTCCTAAAAATTCCAAACGATTACCCGTATTTGTTGAGCAAGACAAGATGAATCTTTTATCTGAACAGGTTGATTTTGGTAAAGGATTTACTGCTGTCAGAGACCAATTGATATTGGAAATGTTTTATGCTACAGGCATCCGTTTGTCGGAACTCGTTAATCTGAGAACATCCGATATCAATACATACGACTGTACCCTTAAAGTGCTTGGCAAACGAAATAAAGAACGTATCATTCCGTTTAACAATCAACTTAAAACCATGATCACCAATTATCAGGAGGTCAAACGAAATGAATTCAAGGAGCAAGCAGCAAATGATTTTTTCTTTGTGACGGATAAAGGAACAAAAATTTATCAGAAATTAATTTACAGAATGGTTAATTATTATCTTGGCACAGTTACCACTCTGAAGAAAAAAAGTCCTCATGTTTTACGTCATACCTTTGCAACTCATATGTTGAACAATGGTGCAGACTTGAATGCAATTAAAGAATTATTAGGTCATGCGAACTTATCTGCTACCCAAGTTTACACGCATAATACCATTGAAAAACTAAAAACTATTTATAAACAAGCTCATCCTAAAGCATAATAATTAATTAAAAATAAATTTTTATGAAAGTAAATATCAACAGTATACAATTTAAAGCGGATAAAGAGTTAAAAGATTTTATCATTGAACGAGTTAATAAACTTGCAAGTATTTACAGTGGTGTTATTGGCAGTGATGTGATTCTTAAGCTTGAAAACACCGAAAAAGAAGAGAATAAAATTGTAGAAATAAAATTGATTGTCAGAGGAAGTAATCTGTTTGCTAAAAAGCAATCCAAAACTTTTGAAGAAGCCAGTGACAGCGCAGTTGAAGCATTACGAAAACAGTTAATGAAATACAAAGACAAACTGAAAGAAAGATAAAACGGTATTGATCCGTTTATATATATAGTTTTATTGTTTGATTAGTTTTGCAGTAAACACCTGATCTTCAGTGATAATTCTCAATATATAAAATCCTGACTGAAGAGTATTCAAATTATTTAAGGAAAGATAATTATATCCTTTAACTGATAATTTTTCTAATGAATATAATTTAATGCTGTTTAAGGAGTACACCTCAATATTTACTTTTTGTGAATCCTCAGAATTATAGAAAATTACATTTAACTTTTCCTTGAACGGGTTGGGATAAAGAGAGATTTTTTTTTCATCCGTTGATGATTGAAGATTCATTAACGCAACCGTAAAATTTGGCACCCCGTATCCATAAAGTTCATCCGGATTATAATATTTATCTGCACTTTTTTTAATTATATTCATTAATTGCATATTGGATAGATCAGGTCTGGACTGCCATAAGCAAGCTGACAATCCACTGATCAACGGACCTGCAAAAGATGTTCCGCTTCCAAAGGTAATACTGTCGTTTAACCCGATAATAGCGTCTTCAACACCCGGAGCAGAAATATCCGGTTTGATCCGGCCATCAGCGGAAGGTCCGATTGAACTGAATTTTGCATGAACACCATTAAAATCAATTGCTCCAACAGCCAGAACGCTGTCGGCATCAGCGGGTGCACCAATGTGTTTAAATGGTTTTTGTGCTGAATTTCCTGCAGAATTCACAACGAGAATCCCTTTGCTTGCTGCAATATTGGCTCCGATACTTGCTCTTGCTGTATGTCCGTTCATCTGTGAGTATGTATGATTTTGCAAACTGTCATCGAAAACAGTGTATCCTAGTGATGAAGAAATAATATCAGCACCAACACTATCTGCAAACTCAGCTCCGGCTACCCAGTTATCCTCTTCAATGATATTTTCTGTGTCAGCATCTTCTGTGCGCAAGAGCCAGAAACTGGCTTTGGGAGAAGTACCTATGAAAATCCCGGGTTTATTCCCACCAATCAATGATAACACATACATGCCATGTGAGCCGGTCGTAAACACATTTCCGGAGGTGTCAACAAAATTTTTTGTTCAAAGTATTCTTTTCGTTAACCATAAACTATCAAAAGCATGCAGTTTATCTACATTTAAAAATCCCGCATCCAATACGGCAATGATCATGTTATCCCCTTTATGATTTGCCTGATGCAGACGAATTCCACCTAACAGTTGAATCTGTTCAAACGAAGCGCCATATTGATTTTTAAGTTCGTTTGTCATATTTTCATTCTTGATGTCAAAATAGTTTTTCCCCGTTGTAAATGAATTGGAATGTTCATAGAATAATTTTTCTTTCTGAACGTGAACAATAGGGGATTTTTTAAGACCCTCAAAATTTTTAACCAATGTATCTATACCGCTTATAAATGAAAATGACCTGATGTGTACAAACGAAGAAGAATCGTGAACAAGAATCAATGCGCTATTAAACCATTTGGAATAATTTAATATAACCGCACCTGCTTTTTTTAAACTGTCTAAATAAAAAGGATTGACAGGAATATCATTTTCGGACAAAGCAATTTGTTGTTTTTTTCTTCTTTCTATTGCTTTTTCAGTTAAAAATTTTGAGGGTGCATTCAATGAATACGGGGATCTGTTTTTATCGGCAAAACGAATTCTGAATTTTGCAGGAAAAACCTGAGAATTAACCTGAATGGTCGAAAGAAGAGTAATTATTAGAAGTAGATATTTCAATGGATTAGTTTTTTCCGTATGCTATTATTTTATAAGTATAATCAATAAACTGTAATGTATCTCCATATACATTTGCTTTGCGCATCTCGTAAAATTTTTTATAGATAAGTCCGGTATTTTTTGCATATATTTCATAGGCAAAATCCCCACTGACCAGACTTGATTGTTCCTGCTGTTGTAAAACAGTAACAGTTGAGTCAAATTTAAATCCGTTTATTGAATATGAGTCATTAACAGATGAATATTTATATTCTTGAGAAGGGTATTCGTTATATGCATTTCCATTCCATTTTAAGCCCATACTGACAGGGAATGATAGCTTGATAAACCGAATATTCTCTTCAGCTTTTTCATACGTGGAAAATGTTTTATTTGCATACCAAACATCTGCGATTTGCCAGTTTTCATTTTCATTCCTACGAATATATCTTTCAATGCGTTGGGTTTCTCGTCCTTGATTATCAAGAAAAACGGATTCAATGATTTCTTTCAGTTGGTAATTGTATTTTTTTGTTTTTTTTGTAAACGCATCTAATGCAGTAGAATCAACAGAATATATGTTCCATCGTCCAATATCAACAGGAATGTAAGAGTATCCTAAATCGGACGGGGGAGAATCCTTATCCTTTTTACAGGATAAACAGATAAATGTAAAAAAGATAAATATTACTGTTTTGATTCTCATGAAAGGGAACTTTCAAATAATAGATTACAAAGATAATAGAATAAAAAAACCCGAAGCAATGCTCCGGGTTTTCTTCAAAAAAAACATTGATTAATTGATGAATAACAGTTCGCGATATTTAGGTAATGGCCAAATGTCATTGTCGATGACTAATTCGAGTTCGTCAATATGTGATCTGATATCATCCAGATGATCTTTAACTTTCTTGCCGTATGCCTGTGCTTTATCTTCAGCATGTTCAAGTTTGTTCGCTTTCTTACGTTCCTCGATCATTTTGTTTACCTTATCCTTGATGGCAGTGATGTGACCTGAAATTGATTTGATCAGTTCAAGACGATTTTGAGAAAGTTCTTTAAATTCTTTTTCACCAAACAGATCTTTCATACTCTTGCAATTTTCCATCAAAATGTTTTGATATTTGATCGCAGTTGGTACGATATGATTGATAGCTAAATCACCTAAAACTCTTGATTCGATCTGAATTTTTTTAGTGTAGTTTTCAAGATTTACTTCAAAACGAGCTTCGATTTCTCTCTCAACAAAGATACCGTTTTCAATCAGCACTTTCTTGCTTTTTGGAGATATCCATGCTTTGAGTGCATCCGGACAAGATGGAATATTGCTTAAACCTCTTTTTGCAGCTTCTTTTTTCCATTCGTCGCTGTAGTTATTTCCGTCGAAACGAATTGCTTTTGATTCAGAGATCAATCTTCTTAGAACATGGAAAATAGCTTCATCTTTTTTCATGCCTTTATCAATCAGTTTGTCCACTTCTGATTTAAATTTCTTTAGCTGATCTGCTACAATAGTATTTAGTATAATCATTGCAGATGCACAGTTTGCGTTTGAACCAACTGCTCGGAATTCAAATCGGTTCCCTGTGAAAGCAAACGGAGATGTTCTGTTTCTGTCAGTGTTGTCTAATAATACCTGAGGAATTCTGCCGATATCAAGTTTCAGTTCTGTTTTTTCATCGGGTGTCATTTTATGATCAGTAACGGTTTGTTCAATCTGATCAAGCATTTTATTTATTTGATCACCAAGGAAAGCCGAAATGATAGCAGGAGGTGCTTCATTCGCGCCAAGACGATGCTCATTCCCTGCTGAAGCTATACTTGATCTTAGTAAATCAGCATGTTCATGGACTGCTTTCAATGTATTAACAACAAATGTTAAAAATTGTAAATTTAATTTTGGTGTTGAACCGGGAGAGTAAAGTATAACACCAGTGTTGGTTGATAATGACCAGTTGCTGTGTTTTCCTGAACCATTGATTCCTGCAAATGGTTTTTCGTGGAATAAAATCTGGAAGTTATGTTTTTTAGCAACTCTTCTCATGATATCCATAACAAGCATATTGTGGTCAACAGCAAGATTAGCTTCTTCAAAAATTGGAGCTAATTCATACTGGTTGGGAGCCACTTCATTATGTCTTGTTTTACACGGAATACCTAATTTATATGCTTCAATTTCCAATTCCCGCATAAAGGATGCAACGCGTGCAGGTGTGGAAGCAAAGTATTGGTCTTCTAACTGTTGATCTTTTGCAGATGAATGTCCCATCAGTGTTCTTCCGGTTAATACAAGATCAGGTCTTGACTGATACAATGCTGAATCAATTAAGAAATATTCCTGTTCCCAGCCAAGGTTTGCATTTACTTTGGTAACATCTTTATCAAAGAACTGACAAACATCAACAGCTGCCTTGTCGATAGCAGATAATGCTTTTAATAAAGGAGTTTTATAGTCTAATGATTCACCGGTAAAAGAAATAAAAATGGTAGGAATGATCAATGTTTCGTTCAGGATAAAAGCAGGAGAAGACGGATCCCATGCAGTATAACCGCGAGCTTCAAAAGTAGCACGGATACCGCCGCTTGGGAAACTGGATGCATCCGGTTCAGCTTGTACTAATTGTTTACCTTCAAAATTTTCAAATACCCCACTACTCGCATGATCAATAAATGCGTCATGTTTTTCAGCAGTACCTTCAGTTAAAGGATGAAACCAATGGGTGTAATGGGTAACCCCTTTTTCAATTGCCCATGCTTTCATGCCAGCAGCAACCTGATCCGCCATTTTACGGTCAATACGCGTACCTTGCTCAATAGCTTTAACAACTGCTTTATAAGCTTCTTTTGAAAGATATTTTTCCATTTTCTTTTTATCAAAAACATTTTCACCGTAATAATCGGATGTTTTCAATGATGGATACTCAACAGGCAATGGCTTTCTGGAGAGTGTTTCTTCTAATGCTTTAAATCTAATTGTTACCATAGTTATTTGTTTTAAGTTTATTTTTTAAAAAGTATGAGGACACAAAATTACACTTTTTTTAATACACCCCCATATTTTTTAACAACTTTTTTTAAAAAATTACAAAAAATATGATTTTCAACCTATTTTTATTAATTATTATAAAAAAAGTTAAAGAAATTTAATTTGAATAATAAAAATGTTAAATGTGGAAGTTGTGTTTTTTTATCTATTTCTACAAAACGAGAATTTTACATTAATAAATGCAAATCAAATAAATCAAACGAAAAAGGTAAAAATAAAAAGTCTTCGTATTAGGATGCGATGTGGATTGCATCATAAAAACAAGCATATTCACAGTGTTTCATGCGATCGCATTGATGTTCGTTGGATACTTCGCATTTATTCGATTCGGAATTTACAGTGAGAATTTTTTCGGGGCACATATCAGCACATGCGCCACAGCCGATGCATTTAGCAGTATCAATTGAAACGATCTTACTCATGGAATAATGTTAATAATTTTTAGATTAAAATAATTCTTGAATGAAATGAAGCATAAAATTATCACTATTTTTGTTTTGAACATTGTAAACCATCATGATACTTATCATGCTCATTAACATGCTTTATTTATGAATCAGATTAAAATAAAATCAAACGAAATAAAAAAGATTGTCATGTCCATGAATCTTCAATCTTTAGATGAACTGTTTAATGATGACCAAAAATGCGTTGAATTTATGTCGAGATTGAAATGGACGAATGGATTTGTTTGCAGAAAATGTCAGCATGATAATTTTTGCAAAGGAAAAATACCCTTTTCCAGACGATGTACACGATGCAAAAATGAAGAATCTGCTTTGGCTAATACCATTTTTCACCATAGTAAATTTCCTGTATCAAAAGCATTTTATATGGCTTATGAAATTTGTGAAAAAGGAGAAAGCGTATCATCTCATGAATTAGCCCTGAAATTAGATCTACGCCAAATGACCTGTTGGAATTTTAAAGATAAACTTTTAAAAAAAATTGCACTTTGCGAAAGAACGAATTCTAACGTTGAATTTCATGATATTCTCTTAACGAAATAAATCTTTCCTGTAGTGGATTGGCAAAGCAGCATCAAAGGTTTTGAACTATATTTGAAACTGGAAAGATCATTATCTCCCAATTCAATAGAAGCGTATGTAAGGGATATAAAAAAACTTACACACTATTTAATGCACATCAAGTTGGTTGTATCACCTGAGAACATTGAAACAAAACAAATACAGGAATTTATTTATTATATCAACCAATCCGGAATGAGCGCTGCCTCTCAATCACGCATACTGTCTGGGATTAAAGGATTTTACAAATATTTGCTTCTGGAGAATATGATAAAAACTGATCCGACCGAATTGCTTGAATCCCCTAAGATTGGTCGTAAATTACCTGATGTACTCAGCATACAAGAGATAGATATGCTTATTTCTGCTATTGACCTCAGCAAACCGGAAGGGGGAAGGAACAAAGCAATTCTTGAAACACTTTACAGTTGCGGTCTTCGGGTTTCCGAATTGATTCATTTACGCATCAGCAATATTTCTTTTGAAACCGGATTTATTAAAATTATTGGTAAAGGAAATAAAGAACGGCTGGTGCCGATCGGTTCCATGGCTTTGAAACAAATTAAAATTTATTTAGAAAATGTACGTGTACATATTGCCATCAAAAAAGGAAATGAAGATTATCTTTTTTTGAACAGGCGCGGTTCAAAACTAACCCGAGTCATGATTTTTACTATCATCAAAACACTGACAGTTAAAATCGGGTTGAAAAAAAATATACATCCTCACACCTTTCGACATTCATTTGCCACGCATCTTATTGACGGAGGAGCTGACCTGCGGGCTGTTCAAGAGATGCTTGGGCATGAATCCATTACGACCACCGAGATTTATACACATCTTGACAGGGAATATTTACGGGATGCTATCATTCGTTTTCATCCGAGATCGAGTCAGAAGTAAAAAAGTAAAAAGGGAAAAGTTTGTCAGGTTGAATTCAATTCCCACTTTTAAAGGGGGGTAGGGGGTTGTTAAAATATTCAGAAGTCAGAATTAAGTTGGGATGTTAAAAATCTTCAATGCATTGGCTGTTGTGACCTCTGCCACTTCTTCAACAGAAATTTTTTTTATCTCTGCCACTTTTTCAGCAATATTAAATATAAAAGCGCTTTCGTTGCGCTGCCCTCTGAACGGCACAGGAGGAAGAAACGGAGCATCTGTTTCAAGAACGATATGCGACAGATCGGTCTCCTGCACTACCGCTGCCAGTCCGGAGTTCTTATACGTTACCACACCGCCGATACCTAAGCTGAAACCCAGTTCAATCACTGGCCCTGCCTGAATTGTGTTCCCGCTGAAACAATGAAAAATACCGTACAATCCGGTATTTTTATATTCACGGATGATCTTATAAATTTCATCAAACGACTTGCGCATATGAATAATGGCTGGGAGTTTATATTGCACAGCACAGTCGAGCTGCTGCCTAAAAACAATTTCCTGTTCCTTTAAAAAAGTTTTATCCCAGTAAAGATCAATACCGATCTCTCCGATAGCATAAAACTTTTCTTTTTCCAGCCATTGTTCTGCGATGGTTGTTTCTTCCTTGTAATTTTCTTTCACAGATGAAGGATGAATGCCCATCATGGGAAAACAATTTTTCGGGAACTCTCTGCAAAGTCCTATCATTGCTTTTATTGAAGTGCTGTCAATGTTAGGTATGATAAAAATATCAATTCCTTTTTCTATGGCTCGATCAATGACTTGTGAACGATCTGGATCAAATTCCTCCAGATAAAGATGAGTATGAGTATCAACCAATTTCATGCTGTAAAAATAGTCAAATCAAATGATATTTACCATAGACTTCTCAATTCAAAAACACTTTGTGCGTTAGATGAGTTATACTATCTTTGTAAAAAATAGTTGTGAAAAAAATTCTCATTATACGGTTCAGTTCAATCGGCGACATCGTGCTGACAACACCTGTGATCCGTTGTTTAAAAAAGCAACTGTCGGATGCTGAAATACATTTTATCACCAAATCTCAATACAAAAACGTATTATCCTCCAATCCCTATATTGACCGCCTGATCACTTTTGACAAGAGTTTAAATGAAGTGATCCCTTTATTAAAAAAAGAAAAATATAATTATATCATTGATCTTCATAAGAATATTCGTTCATTGCTTTTGCGGTTTTTTCTTATCCGTGTTCCCTGCAATTCATTTAATAAATTAACACTTAAAAAATGGGTGCTGGTCACATTTCATATCAATATTTTACCTGATAAACACATTGTGGACAGGTATTTTGATACAGTCAAATTTCTTCATATTAAAAACGACGGGCAAGGGCTTGACTTTTTTTATTCTGATGATGATGTATTCAAATTGACCGATCTACCCGTTTCACATCAACAGAAATTTGTTGCCATCATGATTGGCAGTAAGCACACTACCAAACAAATGCCTGTGGATAAATTGATTTCCATTTGTCAAAAGATTAGTAACCCAATTGTTTTGATAGGAGGAAAGGAAGACAGAGAAAAAGGTGAAGTCATTCAGAAAACGAACAGAGAAAAAATGGTTAATCTTTGCGGTATATACACTATCGGTCAAACAGCTTCTATTATTAAACATGCGGAAAGCATTATTACACCTGATACAGGAATTATGCACATTGCAGCAGCGTTGAACAAAAAGATCTTTTCCATTTGGGGCAATACGGTGCCTGCTTTTGGTATGTATCCTTATTTCCCTGAAGGGATAAACACCCATTCTGAAATCATTGAAGTCAAAGGTTTAAATTGCAGACCCTGTTCACGGCTTGGGTTCAAAGATTGTCCTAAAAAACATTTTAAGTGTATGAACCTGTTGGATGAAAACCAGATTGCAGAATTAACCAATCAATAATTTAGTAATGATAAAATATTTGTTCTATGCTCGAAACTATTTTTAATCACCGTTCTATTCGTAAATACAAGGATACACCTGTTAGTGATGATATTCTGAACAAAATATTGGAAGCAGGGACAAGAGCATCTACCACAGGCAATATGCAACTCTACAGTATAATTGTCACCAGAGATACTGAAGAAAAGAAAAAATTGTGGGAATATCATTTTAAACAAAACATGGTGTTGCAGGCACCGGTACTATTGACTTTCTTAGCAGATATCAACAGATTTAACAAATGGTGCTTCCAGAGAGATGCCCAACCATGCTATGATAATTTTCTTTGGTTTACGAATGCATTGATTGATGCAACATTAGCTGCCCAAAACGCCGCTCTTGCTGCAGAACACTTTGGCTTAGGGATTTGTTATCTGGGCACCACCACGTATCAGGCAGATAAGCTGATAGAATTCTTTAATTGTCCCAAAGGGGTTGTGCCTGTTACTACTTTGGTCATCGGATATCCTGATGAATCTCCTGAACTGACTGATCGTCTGCCGATGGATGGAATAGTCCATCATGGTAAATATGATGACTATTCAATGAATAAAATCAATCAAATTTTTGCAGAAAAAGAATCACTACCTCTGACTAAAAAATTGCTGGAAGAAAATAAATTAGATAATCTTGCCAAAATATTTACACAGAAAAGATATCCAGCCAAAGATAATCTGTCGTTTTCTAAGAAATTTCTTGAAATAATCCATAAACAAGGGTTTATGAATAATGACTAATAGGTTTCGTTGTATTTCAATAAAATTTCGATTCTATTTGTTTTTTTGCAAAAATCAATTAATTTTGCAGTCCCGTTTTTAAAACTAACAAAAAATGAAAAAAGATATTCACCCTAAAGATTACAGATTGACTGTATTTAAAGATATGTCCAACGGACAAGCATTTTTATCCAAATCATCTACGAAAACCAAAGAAACTATTGTATGGGAAGATGGAAAAGAATATCCTGTTGTAAAACTTGAAATCTCAAACACCTCTCATCCGTTCTATACAGGAAAGATGAAGTTGGTTGACTCAGCAGGACGAATTGACAAATTCAAAAACAAATATAAAAAGCATATAGTCAGCAAGGAACAAACTGAAGAACCAAAAGTAGAATCACCTGCTTAATCAAATTAATTTTATATTCATCCCGATTTCATTAGAGATCGGGATTTTTTTTGTTTATTTAAACAGGTATAATTTACATTGATAATTAATTTTATCTTTGTATACCTACTGCAATAGACAATAGAAACAGACAAATAAAATATTAATTTAATTAACTTTAATCATGGTATTTAATTTTGATCTTATTAAAACGGTTTATGAAAATTTACCCAAACGGATACAAAAAGCAAAACAATTACTGAATAAGCCACTCACATTGAGTGAAAAAATATTATATGGGCATTTGTTTGATGTTGATGCTGTAAACGTTTTTAATCGAGGTTCTGACTATGTTGATTTTGCTCCTGGCCGTGTGGCTATGCAGGATGCTACAGCACAAATGGCATTATTGCAATATATGCTGTCAGGAAAAAAAAGAACAGCCGTTCCTACTTCGGTTCATACTGATCATTTGATACAAGCAAATTTAGGGGATCAGAAAGATATTGCTTCAGCCCAATTGACCAATAAAGAAGTGTATGATTTTTTGAGTTCAGTCTGCAACAAATATGGTATTGACTTTTGGAAGCCGGGTGCAGGTATTATTCATCAGGTAGTACTTGAGAACTATGCTTTTCCCGGTGGAATGATGATCGGTACAGACTCGCATACACCAACTGCAGGAGGGCTTGGCATGATAGCAGTCGGTGTCGGAGGTGCCGATGCAGTTGATGTTATGTCAGGTATGGCATGGGAACTCAAATTTCCTAAACTAATTGGTGTTAAGCTAACAGGTAGTTTGAACGGATGGGCTTCCGCCAAAGATGTAATTTTAAAGATTGCAGGAATGCTTACGGTTAAAGGTGGTACAGGGCATATCCTCGAGTATTTCGGGGAAGGGGCTCGGTCGCTTTCATGTACAGGCAAAGCTACTATTTGTAATATGGGAGCTGAAATAGGTGCAACATGTTCACTCTTTGGTTATGATGATTCTATGCGGAATTTTTTGATGGCTACAGGCAGAAAACAAGTTGCAGATGCAGCCGATGCTATCAGCGATTATCTTTCGGGAGATAATGAAGTTTATGTTTCACCTGAAAAATATTTTGATCAAATAATCGAGATTAATTTATCAGAACTTGAACCGTATATCAATGGTCCTTTTACTCCTGACCGTGCGACACCTGTTTCAATGATGAAAAGTGAAGTTGAAAAAAACAACTGGCCTAAAAAAATTGAAGTTGGATTGATAGGTTCCTGTACGAATTCATCGTATGAAGATATTTCCCGTGCAGCATCTATCGTGAAAGATGCCGTTCGTAAAAAGGTTAAAGCAAAAGCAGAATTTTCAATTACTCCCGGTTCGGAACAGATCAGGTCTATCATTGAACGAGATGGGTTTATTGATATTTTTAATACAATCGGAGCAAAGGTTTTTGCCAATGCCTGTGGTCCATGTATAGGACAGTGGGCACGTCAGGGTGCGGAAAACAAGGCGGTTAACACGATCATCCATTCATTTAACCGCAATTTTTCCAAACGGGCTGATGGTAATCCTAACACACATGCGTTTGTTGCTTCGCCCGAGATCGTTACAGCTCTTACAATTGCTGGTGATCTTACATTCAATCCGATGACCGACACATTAGTGAATGAAGAAGGTGAAAAAATACAATTGAATCCGCCAACCGGCTTTGATCTGCCTCCTAAAGGTTTTGCTGAAACAATGTCCGGTTATCAGATGCCGGCTTTAGATGCATCAGGAATAGACGTTAATGTTAAATCCGATTCTGAAAGATTGCAATTGCTGAAACCATTCAAAGAATGGGATGGTCATGATCTTTCCGGGTTATCCTTATTGATTAAAGTAAAAGGGAAGTGTACCACTGACCATATTTCAATGGCAGGTTCATGGCTGAAATACAGAGGACATCTGGATAACATTTCAAATAACCTACTAATAGGCGCTACAAACAGTTTTAATGATCAAATTAATCAGGTATTCAATAAACTATCGGGGCAATATGATGAAGTCCCAAAAGTAGCTCGAGCATATAAAGCTGCGGATATAGGGATGATTATTGCAGGAGATGAGAATTATGGTGAAGGATCATCCCGTGAACATGCGGCAATGGAACCACGCTTTCTCAATGTTAAAGCAGTCATTGTAAAATCATTTGCTCGTATACATGAAACAAACCTGAAAAAACAAGGTATTCTTGCTTTAACGTTTGCTGATAAAAAAGATTACGAAAAAATCAGAGAACATGATTCAATTGATATTGTTGGGTTGAATGTATTTGCTTCGGGAAAACCATTGACAATTGTTCTTCATCATGCTGACGGGACAATAGATAAGATCACTGCACTGCACTCCTATAACGACGCACAGATCGAATGGTTTAAAGCAGGTTGTGCTCTCAATTTGATCAGACAACAACAATAAAAATATATGAAGATTTTATACATTTGTATTGATTAAATATGTAAAAGTCAGTCAAGTTTGATGATGTTATTCTTTATGGCAAACTTAATCATATCAACGGTTGTTTTCAGATTGAGTTTCTGCATGATATGATTCTTATGAGATTCAACAGTGCGAACGCTGATAAATAGTTTGTCTGCAATCTCTTTATTGGTATGACTGTCGCCCCATAATTGTAAGATTTCAATTTCTCTTTTACTCAATATTTCCTGATGCTTTTGATTAACCGGTTTATTGTCTTTAATTGAATTCAGATAATTTGATAACAATATTTCAGAGATAGGTTTGCTGAAATAATCGTAACCATTCCTTAGCGTGTAAATTGCTTCCGTGAGTTCTTCCTTTGAAGTATTTTTGGTAAGATACCCTTTGGCTCCTGTCTTAATAATTCTAAAAACATTTTCATTCGTTAAGTTCATGGATATAATCAATGTTTTTATTTTCGGATAAAGTTCATTGAGTCGTTTGATGGTTTCTACTAATTTGTCGCTGAATGTATATATGTTGATAATTAAAATATGAGGATCCGCATCTTTGATAGTGCTCATCATGTTGTCAAGATTATAATACTTATGTACTATCTGAAAATCATCTTTTAGAGACAACATGGCTTCAATACTGTCGAGCATAATATTGCTTTCCTGATCAAATAAAGCGATAGTAATTTTGTTCATACAAATGGACGATGATAAATTTCAGGATACAATGTTAAAAAAATATATTTAAAAAACATTAAAAATTATTTTCGGATAAAATGACGGATGTTCTTTTTTTCCCATCCATCAACACAGTCAATGGATTTTGGAAATATACATGTTTAAAGTATTTGGTTTTTTCAATCAGTTTCTGTTGATTTAAATGATCCCAACGGATAAAATCAATGACAGACGATTCAGGCACGCAGAAA
Source organism: uncultured Bacteroidales bacterium (assembly GCA_964452905.1). Classification (GTDB taxonomy): domain Bacteria; phylum Bacteroidota; class Bacteroidia; order Bacteroidales; family CAYVNP01; genus CAYVNP01. The sequence goes on along the minus strand of CAYVNP010000015.1, from coordinate 27,856 downwards.
TAACCGACATTCATAGACGTAATATTATGAAAGAAGTGTGAGCCGAGTGATGCATCCAGAGGATAATCGGAAAAGTTCATTTCAACAATGACTTGAGCATTGCTGATTTGCGACCATTGTACCGGAATACCTACGGATTTATCTCGTGTACCCCATCGTCCCGGTCCAATCAGGATATATTTTTTTTCAGCTGACAGCAGTTTGTTGTTCAGATATTCAATTTCATTAGCCATGTCATCTGTTTTTAATCTGTTGAACGCATCATGGTCAATGAAGATAACATCATGAATATTATTGATAATACCATTACCCAGACTTGATTCGGTGTAAAGAATGATCTTTGATTTATCCAGTTTGTCAATGGTCAGTTCATAATTAATTTGTTGGCTGATCAAGGGTTTAATTTGTAACAGATAAAAGGAGGGAAGTCCGTTTTTTTCTTTATCCATATTCACGGCAAATTCAATTTCAACCGGAGCGCCCATGGCTTCTTTAGATGTATTTAAAATAATCTCTATGGTTTTGGCAAGCGGGAAATAATTATATTTTAACAGATCGGGAAAATTGATTACACGCGGTCCATATGTATCAAGTCCGGGTGTCAGGGTGTCATTATCCGGATTATAAACAGAGGCGCTGTGTTTCAGTGTTCCGTGCTTTTCTGCTTCGGAAATTTCAAGCAATGTCAATGCTGCTTTTTCATTTTCACGAACAAAATCAAATGTTTGTTTATTCATGTCAACAGCAAAAAAATCAAGTTGAGATGATTTGATCAGGTCTTTCGTTGAGTTGATTTCAATAGTAGGATAAACAGGTGAGAACCGATATGATTTTCCACCTTCAACAACATATGTTCCAAGTCCGACTGCACAAACGGCAAATCCTTCTTCAGGTTTCATATACGATACAGGATAATAATTATATGATTGAGCTATGCCGCTGATATGGGGGTAATAGTATGATTCGAACCTGCTACCAACAAGCTCTTGCAGAATTACAGCCATTTTTTCTTCTTCGATCTTCAGATTGATGGAACTGAAATAGGTACGTGCCTGTGGAGCAAATAAAGAAGCATACACCATTTTGATGGCATTGATCAAAATACTTAAACGTACTTTTTCACTGGATTGATTATTCGGAATGATATACGTGTCGAATACGCCTGCCAATGGTTGAGTGGTTGAATCTTCAAATAAACTCGATGAACGGACTGCAATAGGATTGCGGATTTGCTGAATAAAGAGTTTTAATTTCTTAACCAGTTCAGTTGAAATTTTTGCTTTCAGACATATTTCTTTAATCTTTGTAAAATCCTTTTCATTAAATAATAATGATTGGAGTTTGTTTTTATTGATAAATAATTCGTACTCATCAGTGCCAATAATGGCTGTGACAGGGGTAAGAATGTTAACTTCCTTAGTGTATTCAGAAAAATCGAGATTGTTAATAAGCGTATTGATAAAAGCTAAACCACGCCCTTTGCCGCCCAGTGAGCCGGAAGCGAGTGTGATAATGTGTTTTTCGGAGAAATCAACAGACTCTTCAAAAGAAAGAACTCTCCCCTTTTTTTTATCATAAATATATTTGGTAACAGCATTCATCAGGAAAGGACGAATATCCTCCGGATTGCTAAGGTCTGTTGTTTTAAGTGGGTTTAATGTTTTTGCCAGATTGATTTCGCCTCGTGCCATCAGCCATTGGGAGAATTGATTTTTTTCCGCATGGTATAAAAGCGAATCAATAGGAACCGTTGATATCAATGTTTCAAATTCACGCAAGTTCTTGGCTGAAGCTATCTTTTTATTTTTTTTATTTCTGAAAACAAATTCACCAAATCCGATGTAATAGTTGATAAATCCTTTAAGCTGATTGAAAATGGTTTCGGAATTTTTATTGATAAAACTTGAATTTAATTTGGTTGCCACTTTTTCATATTTGTTATCAACCGATTGCAGCAACGTCGGGAGAAAATGGATTTGAGATTTTACATATTTGATAAAAGTGATTCCTGCGGTTTTGCTAATCTTTCCGCTCTTCTCAAACTCAATGTCCGAAATCACACACAGTAAATGATCTTTATATTTATGAAAAAGATAAATGGCTTCTTCATAATTGGAAGCCAACAAAATTTTAGGTCTGGAACGTATTTTGGAAAGTTTATCCAATTCGTTTTTATCTATTTCACCCAGTAATTGTTCTACCTGTCCGAATACAATCGAATACAACATATTCAAGTATCTTGAATAGTAGAACGGAGAGTCTTCCACCAATAAAATTACCCTCACCAAACCTACTTTGGTGTCATTTTCAACATTTGCTTTATCTTCGGTGATTTTCACCATGGAAAAGAAGATCTTGGAATCACCGCTCCATACAAATGGTTTATCATAAATCAACAAGGTTTGTTGTAGATTTTTAAAATAATCCAGATTAGCTTTTTTATTTAGAAGAAAATAAATTGGAATGTTGACGACTTTATTTTTGATTTGAATACCCAGATCAACAGACTGCTGATAATCGGCGCCCACCATCAGGATGATGAGGTCAAATTTAGTTGTTTGAAGCATTTCTATGGCTTCCTCCGTTGAAGACACACCGGTTATTCGGGGTAAACTAAATAAGCTGTACTGATAAATTGCCCCCATGAACTGTTCAAAGAATGCATCTTCATTTTCAAGAATATATGCATCATACAGCGTAGCAACAAAAAGAATTTCCCGCACTCTGTTTTTCATCATGTCCAGATAAATATATTTATCCAGGGTTTGCTGGTTGAAAAATTGTTGAAGCGGTTTTTTATTTTTGATCAGTTTTTCTCTGTATTCTCTTTCTATGTGAGCTTGTTCATTTAAAAATAATTTACGCTGGATCAGTTCACGTCCCTTGAAATCATTGATATAACCTGCAATCAAGCGTGCCAGATTAAGTATTAGATTGCGTTCTTCCTTCATGAATGGGCCATCAAACGATTCAGGATATTCTTTTTCGTAATAAATTTCAATCAGTCCTTTTTTATTGTCTATGGTAATAAAGCTTTCAAATTGTAGCCAGGGTGTTTCAATAAAAGGTGTTTTACTGACGTATTTATGTCCTTCGTATTGTATACGGGCAATCGTATAGTCAGGATATTGCCATGCATCGGGGAGAATGTTGACTATTTCCTGAAGAGTGGTTTCAATTGATTTTCCTTTTGAAATGATCTGAGAAGTTTTATTGATGCCACTTAATTCTTTGAGCCGTTCGGTGTTGTCGTAAATGATTCTGTTGAGAAAATTTTTTGCTGCTGAACCCGCAATGATTTCAGCCAGATTATTGATTAGGTTACGTTCTTCTTTCATGAACGGACCTTCATCTATTTCGGGAAATTCTTTTAAATAAAAGATTTCAATTTTCCCTTGTTTTTTATTTGGTGTTTCAAAAGATTGCGCTTGTTTCCATTTTGTTTCTTTGAAATTTGAGCTTGTACAAACACGGTCTTCATAAGTGATTCGTGCGGCAGTAAACTCAGGATATTGCCAGGCGTCAGGCAATAGTTCGCAAATATCCTGTAGGGATTGTTCAATGGGTTTGTCTGACTTGACAATGGATGATATCTGATTGATTCCGCGCAATTCTTTTAACCGTTCGGTATTATCATATAATAATCGTTGAAGTGCTTCTTTGGTGAGCGAACCGGTGATCAGGTTTGCCAGATTAGAGATCAGATTATGTTCTTCCTTCATGAATGGGCCTTCATCCATTTCAGGGAATTCTTTCAGGTAAAAAATTTCTATTTGACCTTTTTTATTTCCGGGTATTTCAAAATATTCTTTTTGTGTCCAAATGGTTTCTTTGAAATTTTTGCTGACAAAAATATTGTTATCATATGTAATTCGTGCAACGGTATATTCCGGATACTGCCATGCTTCAGGGAGTACATTGCATATTTCCTGAAGCGATTCATCCAATGGTTTACCTTGTTTAAGTATTTCGGCAGTTCTGTTGATTCCGTGCAGTTCCTTCAGACGTTCTTTATGTTCAAATAATAGTTTATCGAAAACCTTTCCCGTATCAGGATGATTGGAATTATTCATAAAATGATAAATGAAAAAAACTTTATGTAAAGATACTAAAAATGAATCATTCTTTCTTTAAAGAAGTTCATTTTATGTTTAATAAAATATTTAATTTAAAATTCTGAATGAATAAAATTTTTTCTATGTTTGCGTAATTAATACGTTAACAATAAATTTAATCAATTATGAAAAAAGTATACACCACAACAAAGCTTTTATTTATGGCCATTTCAATTAGTTCTTTATCTTTATTTGCTTTTAATGCTAAGGCACAAGGGAATGGTTTATTGGGAATCTATTATCAGGATAGTTATCCGTTTAATTTAACGAGTTGGACTTCGTCAAATACTGAAGCCTATGCATGGAACCCACCTTCAAACATCACCTGGTTTACTACTTTGATTACTTCGCGGGTTGATGCAACTATTAATATACCAAAAGGAAGTTTGGAATCATTTCTTCCTTCAGTCAGTGGGATTAATCCAAATGCACCGGTATCAATCCAATGGAAAGGTGATATTATTTTCGGTGCCGCTGGAGCTTATACATTTTATTTATCAGGTGCTGATGGACTGCGTTTAAAAATAAATAACAATGCAATAATTGGAAATTTTGCACAGGGTGATCCTGCCTGGGTGGTCAGACCGTATCTTGAAACAGGCACAAATTATTTACCTTTAACCGGTTACTTTACAGTTTCACAAAATCAGGTAAATATTAAAATACCAATCATCGTTGAATTTTATTCTGTAGGAACAACATCAAATAGTTCATTATCTGTAAGAGGTATTAAACTGGAATGGGAGAGTGCAAACTTGACACGTGAAATCATACCACAATCAGCTCTGTATGCGGCATCAAGTAAAATCAATGATATTGCTGATGATAAAATAATTCAGGTGTATCCAAGTCCTTCTTCGCAATCCATTCAAGTTGATATTCGTGTTCCGAATAACAATCAATATACATTATCAATATATGATATGCAGGGAAATATTATTTTTAATCAATTGATAAATCAACAGAATGTTTCTAAACAATCCATTGATATTTCTTCATTTTCTGCAGGTATGTATTTTGTTAAGTTGACAGGAAATAATATCAATATCGTGAAACAGATTATCAAGAATTAATTATTGCATTAATAAAATACAATAATTCTTGATCAAATCAAACGTAATAATAATGTTTATTCTAATTCTAATAGGATTAACTGGGATTATACTAACTAGTTCTACCTGCTAAGAATAGAATCATTATTTCGTTTATTTTCGATTCCCTTTAATTTTTAATGATCTTGACAGATTTTAAAATTTGCCCACACTGTTCAACAGAAAGAAAATACATTCCGTTTGGTAATGTCTTGAGATTTAGAATTTCTTTTACGGATAAAAAATCTTTTTTGACCACAATATTTCCAACGATATCCCTAAGAATAAGATGACTGTTGTGATCAGCAGATATTGGTTGATTAGTGGATTCAATAGTTAGCATATCTGTTGCCGGGTTTGGGGACACGATGATATTACTTTCTTGTAGTTGAATTGTTTTAATCATTGTAGGCATATCCTGATATACTCTTACCCAGTCAACTTCAACTGTATGTGGGTAAAGTGTTGTGTCCGGTGTTCCGCCCCAGGCACCACCCACAGCATGATTCAGAATAATCCAGAAAGGTTGATCGAAGGGCCACTCATTTACAGTTGAACCCAACGCAGCTTTGGTGACAGTAAAATATACATTTCCGTCAACAGAAAATTTCAATTGACTTGCAGACCACTCCATTCCATAAATGTGAAAACCTGTATCATAATTATTGATCTGATAGGTGCCTGTTTTTTGTGTCCCGATCGTATGATTGTATGTGGCAGTATGAATTGCAGCACCAAGATTGTTAAAGTCCTGTCCATGTTCCATGATGTCAATCTCACCGCATTTTGGCCATCCGACACCGGCATCAAAAAGATTTTCCCCTAACAACCAGAATGCCGGCCAGGTTCCTTTGCCTCGAGGCAATTTCATGCTTGCTTCAAACTTTCCGTATTTAAATGTTTTTTTCCCTTGTGTCTCAACCTTTCCGGAGGTATAATCACGTGTTGCCGGTTGGCTCATCCATGGACCTTGACCGGTAAATTTTTCTTTTCTCGCAATTAATTTGAGTGTGCCATCAGACACAACAATATTTTCCGGACGGGGAGTGTAAAACTGCAATTCACCATTATCAGGATTTCCATGATAAACTTTCCTCCATACTGTTTCATCAACGGCATTGCCATTAAATTCATCCGACCAGACTAAAACCCAATTGGGTTCATAAATACGTGAATCTGATAGTGTGAAAAAGTCAATGTTGCATACACCATTAGCGCCAAGTGCCATCAGGTAAAGCGAATGAATACCTGTAACCGTATCAATGTTGCACATCTGATCCTGAAATGCAGTCCAACTATTTGTACTTTCAGGTTTAAATGTAGCGATCAATCTACCGTTAGGATTATCCAGATGTAATTCGATACTCCCACCGCTACCGTTCTTGGCAACATTGAATATAATACTTCCAGGGGCATTTCCAAAATCAATATTATCATATTTTAACCAGTCGCCCGCGTCAAAATATCCAACGGTAGTTCCGGAATTTTCAAGTTGTATCCCCGACATTGAATTATAACTTTCTGCCTGAATAACAGGGTATGCCAGAGATTTTGTGGTTGCAATAAACAAAATGAATACAATGCAAAGAAAATGTGTTGCTCTCATATATTTAATAGTTTTAGTAAACAGGTTAAAATAATTTCAAAAATAGTTATTTGGGGGTTAAGAAAAAAATAATCATTGAAAACAGAATCAATGTAAAAGATAAAGTTTCCTGAACATTATTTCTAAATTGTTACTGATAATCAGAAAGCTCATATACATATAATAATAAAAGAAATATGTGGTGTAATGTATTATTTAAAATTAATTTTCATAACGTTCAAACATTCCTTCTTCCGAACTCGGCACAGATAATTCCTGTAGCTACTGCAGCATTCAGCGATTCGGCTTTTAGTGTATTGGGATTAAAAGGAGGGATGGATATTTTTTTATTGATAAAAGGAAGCAATTTTTCCGAAATACCGTGCGCTTCATTGCCAATCAGGAGAATACCTGTCGATTCGAGCTGTGAATGATAAATATTCTCTCCATCAAGCAAAGCGCCGTAAACAGGTATACCTTCAGGCAGATTTTTAAATAGATCAAAAAGATCTGTATAAACGACTTTAACTCTTGCAAGTGATCCCATGGTCCCCTGAACTACTTTCGGATTAAAAAGATCAACACTATCAGATGAACAAATCACTTGTTCAATCCCGAACCAATCGGCTATCCGAATAATGGTGCCCAAATTACCCGGGTCACGGATGTCGTCCATTACAAGATTCAACTTTAAAGAAAATATATCTTTGTTTAAAGAATTGGATGGCATTGAAAAAACACCGAGTACATTTTGTGATGAGGAAAGCTGGGTGATCTTTTTTAATTCTTCATCCGTGACTTCTGTTATCGCCACTGTATCTGTATCCGTTTTGTTCTGATTCAACCAATCTTTGGTAGCATACATTTCAACAACGGTTAAATTACTGTGCAGAAATTCCAGAACAATCTTACTTCCTTCAGCGATGAATTGTTGGTGAAGGTCACGGAATTTTTTTTGCCCGAGCGAACGGATATGTTTTATTTTATTTTTTGAAAGCATCAAACAAAATTAATATTTTTTGAAATCACCTAAAGTTCTCAACAAGATAATTGTTATTAACTTGTATTTTATGACGTATTTAACACAATTTCTTATGATTATTTTTGTAATATTATGATTAATGTTATGTTCGCTGATGATAAGATAAATCGGGAAGTTAATGCATTAGTTCGATTATTGGATGACCCTGATGAGAAGATCTTTGTTCAGGTTGAAAATAAACTTATTTCATTTGGTAAAGAATTGATTCCAGTTCTTGAAAATACCTGGGAGCATACTTTTGACCCGATCATACAGTGCAAGTTAGAAGACATTATTCATAAAATATCTTTAAATCATGTGACTGCCGGGCTTGAACAATGGGCGCTACATGAACAAGAGAATCTTTTGAAAGGATATTTGCTGGTTACTCAATACCAGTATCCTGAAATTGATGAAAAAAAGATTACGGATCGACTGGATAAAATTTTTAACGACATCTGGCTGGAACTGAACAATAATCTGACGTCTCTGGAAAAGATCAAAGTTGTCAATCATATTTTTTATGAAGTATATAAATTCAAACCAAACATAAACAGTTCTGACCATCTTCATGATTTCTATCTCAACAATTTACTTGAATCCTCAAAAGGAAATCATTTATCAATGGGAATATTATATTTGATCATTGCATCAAAATTAAAAATTCCATTGTATGGTGTAGATCTGCCAGATCATTTTATTCTTGCCTATACCCGCCAACCAGTTCAGAATTTTTCAGAGTTTAGTGAAGATTTAAATAATGTTCTTTTCTATTTAAATCCCAATAAAAAAGGAATTGTTTTTTCCGAAAATGAAATTAATTTTTATCTGAAGCAACTGAAACTTCCTGCTAACAATTCATATATTTATCCATGTGGTAATAAAACCATAATTAAAAGATTATTGGTTGAACTAAACTCACAATATAAGAAAACTGCTGAAGAAGATAAAGTGAACGATGTAGATAAAATGCTCAAAGTACTTGATGTTTGCTGAAAAGCAAGAAGAGCTAATCTGTTATTTTGAGAATGACTGAAAATATACTGATAAGGAATGCCCGTGAAGATGATATTGATTTTTTGATTGAGTCAATAATACATGCTGAAAAAAGCAATACGAATAAATTAAGCTATTCCACAATTTTTGAAATATCCGAATCCGATGTCCGGAATATTTTACGAAATATATTGATTGAAAATATTGAAGGACAGGAATTATGTATGTCATCTTTTCGCATCGCAGAAGTGAACGGTGAAATTGCCGGCGCCTGTGCTGCATGGATTGAAGGACAATCAGGGCAATCTTCTTCATTGATCAGAGCCAACCTGATCTATCATTTTTTTCCTCGGGAGAATCAGTTAAAGGCAAATCAAAAAGCCGACATGATTAATTTATTGACTATTGAAAGAGAAAAGGGTGCTCTGCAATTTGAGTGTGCATGGGTGAAAGATAAATTTAAAGGTAAAAAAATAAGCAACCGGATCATGTTGAAACATTTGGAGTATTATTTGCACGATTATCCGAATTTAAGAAAAGCTCAGATCATCATGGTGAAATCAAATGAACAGGCATGGAAAGCCCATCGGAAACTTGGGTTCCGGGTTGTTAAGGAAGTTTACTGCAATCAACCTGAAATACTTCAGATTCTTCCATCAGACCGGATGATGTTGATTGAAGCAAATATTGACGAAATAATTAAAAATATATAATTTTACTCAATAGAAATTGTTAATTTGTATTTTTGAATTGAGAAAAATTGTCAGGATATTGTATTGTATCTTCTGATTTTTTTATTACCGAATTATAAAATTGAATGTATGTCTGATGAGATAAGATTGAGATTGAATCATGTATTCAGAGAGGTGTTCAAGGATAAAACCATTGAGGTTTTTGATGAAATGACAGCTAATGATATTGAACGATGGGATTCGCTTAGTCACTTAACCATGATCGATGCAGTTGAAAATGAATTTGGTATTAAATTCAAATTAAAAGAATTGATAGCCATGATTAATGTTGGCGACCTGATTCAAGGTATCCGATTAAAAACAGGATTAAAATCCAATGCATGAAAGATCCTTTACTTAAAAGTATACTCATCCTTTTTTTTTTAGAAATACTTTTAGTTGTTTCATCATCTTTTCTATCATCCTATAAAATTAATTTTTTCAATCATAAACAAATTTCCATTCGTTTTCCTGCTCCTGATCAGCTTTTCGATTTTCGTATCAAACAAAAAACGAATACGAAAGCAGAACAATTTTTCAGGCAATATGCGGTAAATGATTCATTTGATATTAATTTATTTTTCAAAAGAAAAAAATTAGAATTCGGGGATAAACGAATTAACAAAAAATATTTTTTTAATCCCCAAACAGCTACTGACGTATTTGCGTTAGATAATTTTTTTAATGCGATAACAGAACTGAATGATACCACGACTATTCGTATCGCTCATTATGGTGATTCACAAATTGAAGGTGACCGGCTGACCTGTTTCTTGAGAACCTTGTTCCAAAAGGAATTTGGCGGCAGCGGTATCGGATATGTCCCTTTTACGGATATTACTTCTCATATGCAACTTCAAAGAGAGTTCAGTTCAAACTGGCTCAGATATACCATTTTTAATGCTCACTTCAAGAGTTCTTATTACGGATTATCCGGGCAGGTATTCAATATCATCGGTTCTACGTACGGTCATATGGAAGCAGCCGCACAGAATTTTATGGCAAAGTTGTCGATTGATTTGAATGAAAATGTTCAGTATGATCATATTTCACTTTTATATGGGAATGCTTCTTCACCCTTTAAAATTAATAGTTTCGATCATATTTCTTCCTCGAAAATTTCAGAAGATATAATTCCTGTCTCTCAAGATTTTAATATTAAGAAATTAAAAATAAATTCAAATAAATTGCATTTGAATTTTGATTTTATTGTTCGTGGAAACCCCGATTTATATGGCTTTTTGATAGATGGTCCCAAAGGTGTACAGATAGACAATTTTTCAATCAGAGGTCATTCAGGCGATAAAATATTAACTATGAATACAGACTATCTGGGTGTACAACTCAAACGGCTGAATACGAAGTTGGTTATTCTGCAATTTGGTGCAAACGTAGTTCCTTATATCAATTCTGAAACTGAATGTAAAAGATTTGAAAAGATTTATTATGATGTCTTCATGAAATTCAAAACTGCCTGTCCCAATCTGTCATTGCTGGTGATCGGTGCAGGAGATATGGTGAATGTAAAAAACGGGCAGGATCAGTCATACCCTTTTATATTCCAAATCAAAGAAGCACAGAAAAGAGCTGCAATCCGGGCAGGTGCTGCCTACTGGGATCTATATGAAATGATGGGTGGCCCTGGTTCAATCCTCACCATGACAGAAAAAGGTTTTGCATCCAAGAATGGACATTTCACACCTAAAGGACAGCCGATCATTGCAGGTGAATTATTTAACTCGATCATGACTGAATATCATACGTTTTTATATCGTCAGAAAAAAAATAAATTGGTTACAACAAAAGATAAATTAATAAAATGACCGGTTTTTTTGAGTCTTTGTTTTTTAATCATTTGAATCCGTTACAATACAATTCAGTATTGTTCATTCTGCTTTTCAGTATTTTTTATATATTCTATTTTTTTGCATTTAAACATGTTCGGCTGAGAAATTTGTTTTTACTTTTTTTTAGTTTGTATTTTTATTATAAGGTGAGTGGGTTGTTCGTATTGATTCTGATCCTGATTGCGACCATTGATTATTTTATAGGCATATGGATATTTTATCTCCAATCCAATGCCAAGAAAAAAATTCTCCTTTTTGTATCATTGGCAGTCAATATTGGGTATTTAGCTTATTTCAAATATTCTGGATTTTTATTGCATACATTCGGTTTCAATGAGATACCGGCTCATTCATTTATGGAAAAAATTGTATTGCCGATTGGAATATCTTATTTTGTATTTAAAAGTCTGACATATATTTTTGATATTTATCGTGAAACGATCCGTCAACCGGAAAGTAATTATATCAATTATCTGTTATATGTTTCTTTTTTTCCAAATATACTTGCAGGACCGATTTCCAAAGCCCGCGACCTCTTACCGCAATTGAATTCAAGATTGAATTTGACAGATGAACAAATCGGTAGAGGTTTTTTTCTGATCATGACAGGCATTTTTAAAAAAGTAGTTCTTGCTGATTTTTTGGCAATAAATTTTATTGACAGAGTTTTTGATTCTCCTTCATTTTTCAGTGGGTTTGAGAATTTGATGGCAGGGTATGGAGCGCTTATTCAAATTTACTGTGATTTTTCAGGGTATACCGACTTGGTGATCGGTATTGCTCTTCTTCTGGGATTTACGTTGAAACCGAATTTTAATAAACCTTTTCTTGCTCAAAACATTACCGAATTCTGGCGTAGATGGCATATAACATTATCCGGCTGGATGAGTGATTATCTGTTTTATCCTTTATTTTATTCATTCAGGAAAAAGAAACTCGTTGGTGCAATCATGGCGGTGCTGATCACTTTTTTTATTTCAGGTTTATGGCATGGACCCAATTGGACCTTTGTTCTTTGGGGCTTTTCGCATGGGTTTGCCATGGTATTTGAAGCAATCACCCGTGATGTGAGAATAAAAATTTTACATAAAGTCAATTCATTTGCATATAAGATTTTTAGTATATTTATAACGCTTAACTATTTAGCTCTGACAATAATCCTTTTCCGTTCTTCGTCTATTTCCAATGCATTTGAAATGTATGAACGTATAGTTACTCATTTAAATTTGAATGTAATTTCTTCCTGGAGTCGTATCTATTTCTATCCTCTTTTGGTTATGGTTTTTGCATATCTATTGCATTATACTCCCATGAAATGGAATCAAGTTTTGACATTAAATTTTATAAAATTGCATTGGACAATTAAAGCTATCATTTTATTTTTTGTGATAATATTTATCTATCAGATATATTCTTCCGATTCATTACCCTTTGTTTATCTTGAATTTTAATTAACTTTGCAACCCTGAAATAGGTAAAAAAATGAGCAAAGAATATACCTCCGAATTACTGCTTGATTTTGGAACTGATGAGACCAAACTTATACCTGTTGTTACACAGGATTATAATACAAAAGAAGTGTTGATACTCTCTTTTGTAAATCAACAGGCATTTGATGAAACACGTAAAAGTGGTTATGCTACTTACTGGAGTCGTAGCAGAAACGAACTCTGGAAAAAAGGATTGACATCAGGTGATATGTTGAAGGTAGTTGAGATCAGGATCAATTGCGAACAGAATTCATTATTGTATTTGGTGATTCCTCAGGGTAAAGGCGCTTGCCATGCTCAAAATGAAACTAAAATGCCTTATAAGTCCTGTTATTACAGAAAAATCAACCATGATGACACATTGGAGATTGTAGAAAAATAATAGTATAGAAAATTACATATATAAAAAATGGATCAATCAGTTCTAAAAATCGGAATGCCTGCAGGTTCTTTGGCTAATTCACAACGTGGAGGAAATCTGATCGAATTATTAGATAAAAGCGGTTTCAAAACATCAGGGTATGATAAAGGGGGACCGACAAAATTTGTGACCGTAAACTATTTGTATGGGTGGGATGGCAGACCACAGGAATTCGGTTCACAGCTTGAGATCAATGAAATTGACGTTGCAATTGCCGGTGATGACTGGATCCGTGAACGGATGATCGAACTTAAACTGGAATATCAGACTGACATAAATCTGAAACGAATCATGGCATTAAACCGTGGTGGCGTTCGGATTGTTGGTATTGTTAATTCAGATAAATTCAATACAGTTGAGGATTTCCTGAAAGATATTGCATCACATAAAGATTTAATTACTGTTGTTTCGGAAATGCCTTACCTCGCACTGGATTGGTTGCAAAACAAATTAAAGAAAATCGGTCTGGCAGAAAAGTTTAAAAATTATTCTGTTCAAAAATATAAAACACCTTCAAAAATAAAATCCGGCATTTTGATCTTTGAAACATGGGGGAAAACCGAAGCGAAGGTCAAGAATGGCGGAGCTGACATCGGACTTGAGATTACACAATCGGGAAGTGCGATCAAAAATTACGGATTAAAGATCATTGATACGATCATGGATTCTCAAACAAGTATTTGGATCAATCCTGAAGTAATTAAAAACAAAGAGAAAAATGAGTTACTGAATATGTTTTTATTGAACCTTTACGGCTCCATTAATGCGGAAAACAAAGTGATGATTTTATTCAATGTGCCGAATCATAATGTTGGGGAAATTGAAAAATATCTTGCTGCGAAAAATTTATTTGCTGATGAACCTACTGTCAATAAAGGCAAAGAATACACCGAATATAATATACAAGTGGATACCGATAATATTTCTGAACCTTTGGCGCGTATCCGTTATGAACTTGCAAAACTCGGTGCTAAAAGCATTAATACTATTCCTATCCAGTCTTCTATTCCGGGCATCAAAGTGATTCAGTTATAAACTGATGGAAATTAAGCATCATATTTTTTTAAAAAAAGGGAAAGAACACTCTTTACTTCGTTTTCATCCATGGGTGTTTTCTGGTGCAATAGATCGTTTTGAAACAACTGTTAATTCAGGCGATTGGGTGAATGTACTTGACCACGCAGGAAAATTTTTAGGCGCCGGACATTATCAAAACGGTTCAATTGCTGTCAGAATTTTATCCTTTGAAAAAGTTGTTCCTGATTTAAATTTCTGGAAAAATAAAATAACCGAGTCAATGGCTCTACGAAAAAACATTGGTGTTTTCAAAAAAGATTTTACCAATGTGTATCGCTTGGTACATGGGGAAGGAGATGGTTTGCCCGGATTGATCATTGATGTATATGATCACGTTGCAGTGATCCAGGCACATTCTGCCGGTATGCAGCAGGATAGGAAAATAATTGCCAAGGCATTGCATGATGTTTTTCAGCATGATATTCAAGCAGTCTATTTTAAATCGGAAAACGATAAATCAAATGATGAATATTTATTTGGGAATTCTTCTGTACCGGTAACTGTTATTGAGAATGGACATTCTTTTCAAGTGAACTGGATTGAAGGACAGAAGACCGGTTTTTTTATTGATCAGCGTGACAACAGGCAACTGTTAATGAAATATGCTTCTGAAAAAAATGTGTTGAATACGTTTTGTTATACGGGTGGTTTTTCGATTTATGCTTTGAAGGCGGGTGCAAAACAGGTTGATTCTGTTGATGCTTCTGCATCAGCCATGAAAATGACCGATGAGAATGTGATGTTGAACTTTTCTTCAACTGTTAATCATCACTCGTATACGGAAGATGTATTCGATTTTCTCGGAAGAAGTAAAGATCAATACAATCTCATCATACTTGATCCGCCTGCATTTGCCAAACATCTTAATGCCAAACATCAGGCAATGAAAGGATACAGACGCTTGAATGCACTTGCAATCAGTAATATTTCAAAAGGAGGAATTATTTTTACTTTTTCCTGTTCACAAGTTATATCACGTGATTTGTTTTACAACACGATCACAGCCGCCTCCATTATTGCCGGACGAAAAGTCAGAGTGCTGCATCATCTTGCACAATCACCTGATCATCCTGTTTCTATTTATCATCCGGAAGGTGAGTACCTCAAAGGTTTGGTGCTCGAAGTGGAATGATGATATTTATCATTTTTTAATATCTACGCTTACAATTAATTTAATTTTGCTTAATTTTTAAATTAAAATTTATGTCATATAATCTTTTAAAAGGGAAAAAAGGAATCATTTTTGGGGCACTGGATGAAGACTCTATTGCGTGGAAAGTGGCTGAGAGAGCTTATGAAGAAGGTGCAGAGATTGTTTTAACCAATTCGGAATTGGCTATCCGTAAAGGGGATATCAACAAATTAGCTGAAAAATGCAATAGCATGATCATTGCTGCTGATGTGACCAGTCTTGACGATCTGGAAAATCTTTTCAAAGAAAGCATGAAAAAACTGAACGGGCCGATTGATTTTATTTTGCATTCAGTGGCAATGTCTCCCAATGTAAGAAAGAATTTGCCTTATGATGATCTCAATTACGATAATTTTATGAAAACGATAGATATTTCTGCTTTATCACTTCATAAAGTTTTACAAACTGCAAAAAAATTAGACGCCTTAAATGAATATGCATCGGTTGTGGCGTTATCTTACATTGCTGCTCAACGTACCTTGGGAACTTACAGTGATATGGCTGAAGCCAAAGCAATGCTTGAATCCGTTGCGAGAAGTTTTGGTTATCGTTATGGGATGGATAAAAAAGTAAGGATCAATACAGTTTCACAATCTCCTACCAAAACCATTGCCAGTTCGGGGATAAAAGGATTTGAATCTTTTTATTGTTATTCCGAATGCATGTCTCCACTCGGAAATGCCACCGGTTTGGAATGCGCAGATTATTGTATAACATTGTTTTCAGATCTAACCAAAAAAGTGACCATGCAGAATTTATATCATGATGGCGGCTTCTCCAGCATGGGGATGAGTGATCATCTGATCAATGATTGTTTTCATTGCCGTTTGCCGAGATAATGTTTTTTTACAGACTGAACATTAATTTTTTTAAATTGCTTCACTTATTTTAATTTCTATTCTAAATGAAATTTAATGTTCGTCTTGAACCAATAGGTATTTCTTTTCTGGTAAATTCCGGTACTCCGTTGATGGATGTCATCCATGAATATGGTGTTGAATTTCCTTGTGGAGGACTTGGAACTTGCGGAGGGTGTAAGGTGAAATTATTAAAAGGAGATATTCCACTTTCAGACGAACACAGAGTTGCATTATCTAAAAATGAATTATCTGAAGAATGGCGGTTGGCTTGCTATAGCTCAGTCAACGATCATCTTGTGATTGAAATAAATCAATGGGAAACCATTATACTTGCCGATAATTCTCATTTTGATTTCAAACCCCGTTCCGGATTTGGCATTGCTGTTGACCTTGGCACCACCACGATTGTATCTCAACTGCTTGATTTGTCTAATGGAACTATTTTAAATGTACAAACGGGGATCAACCCGCAATCACGCTTTGGAGCTGATGTCATGTCGAGAATTGAGTTTGCTCTCCGTGATGAGAAAAATGCAAAATACTTGACTCACCTTGTGAGAGAGTTCATAGGACATCAGATAGCTGAATTGTTGATTGATCACAACATTCAAATTGAAGATGTGATTTTGGTGGGAAATTCAGTCATGCATCATATTTTTTGCGGGATCAATCTGACAACGTTAGCTACTTATCCTTTTGAATCAAATGATCCGTCGTTGAAACGGTTTTCACCTGAAGAACTGGGATGGAATATTAATCAGGATGCAATCATCCGTTTTATGCCGTCCATAGGAAGTTTTGTAGGGAGTGATATATTAGCCGGAATCAGAGCAGCTAAGATTCACGAAAGTGAACAATATCAGGTATTGATTGACCTTGGCACAAATGGTGAAATCGTTTTAGGAAATAAAGATCATATAATTTGTGCATCTACAGCAGCCGGTCCGGCATTTGAAGGAACGAATATTTCTCTGGGTATGCGTGCTGTAACCGGAGCCATTTCATCTGTTACATCGAAGATTGGACAATTGAATTGCCATGTGATAGGTAATGAAAAACCGCGTGGTATTTGTGGTAGCGGATTGATTGATGCCATTGCTGTTTGTGTTAAAACCGGATTGATTGATGCAGGTGGGAAAATTATTTCGGATGAATCGAAGATAATCATTGATGATCCTATATATATATCGCAGAGTGACATTCGTGAATTTCAGCTTGCCAAAGCTGCAATAGCTGCAGGTTTGCAAATATTGATGAATTTTTTTAAGATAACGAGGGATGAAATTTCTAAAGTGTATATTGCCGGAGGATTTGGAAATTATATTGACATTCACCATACGATTCAAATCGGAATGCTTGATTTTCCAGCAGAAAAAATTATTAAACTAAGCAACAGTGCGTTGATGGGAGCTAAAATGTTTTTGTTTGAAGATGAAAAAATAATTGAAAATATTCTTTTAAAATCAAAACATATTTCTCTTGAATCTGATTCGGATTTTCAGAATATTTTTTGTGATAAAATGATATTCTGAAATTAAGATTATTTTTGTTTATTATTTCAAATCATTTTTTTGTGCATTTATTTTATACACCCGATATTACTTCAGATAATTATATTTTCGATGCCGAAGAATCAAAGCATTGTATCAGGGTCTTACGGCTTTCATTGAATGACATAGTTTTTCTTACTGATGGAAAAGGTAGATTATATGAAGCTGAAATTATAGATGACAACATGAAAGCATGTAAAGTCAAAGTGTTGAACATCACGGATGAGTTTCGTAAGCGAAAATATAAAATACATCTTGCCGTTGCTCCGACAAAAAATCTAAACAGGATGGAATGGTTCATTGAAAAAGCCACTGAAATCGGTATTGATGAGTTCACACCATTGATTTGTGAACATTCAGAAAAAACATATTTTAAAGCTGAACGAATGTCTAAGATTTGCATATCTGCCATGAAACAATCATTACAAACATATTTACCTGTTCTGAATGATCCGGCAAAGTTTACTGAATTTGTTTCACAATTTAGCTTTTCTGAAAAATATATTTGTTGGTGCGAAACAGATACAACCAGTTCGTTGAAAAATATTTATCAGCAAGGGAAAGATGTTATCATATTAATAGGTCCGGAAGGAGATTTTAGCAAAGATGAGATCAGTCAGGCTATTCAACATGGTTTTGTTCCGGTTAGTTTAGGGCTTAACCGTTTGCGTACAGAAACTGCTGCCCTGGCCGCTTGTCATACAATTAATTTATTGAATCTGTAAAATGAAAAAAATAATTCCGGTCATATTACTGAGCTTAATCTTTATAGGCGGAAGTTCCCCAACTATTACCATTGCATTGTTGAAATACAATGGTGGAGGCGACTGGTACGCTAATCCTACCTCATTGCCTAATCTGATAAAATTTTGCAACAAAGAACTCGGAACAAATATTAATCCGGAAAATGCTACAGTTGAAGCAGGCAGTCCTGAAATATTTAATTATCCTTTTGTGCATATGACCGGTCATGGCAATGTGATTTTTTCAGCACAGGAAGTGCAGAATCTTCGGAACTACTTGATTGGCGGTGGATTCCTCCATATTGATGATAATTATGGGTTGGATCAATACATTCGTCCTCAGATAAAAAAGATTTTTCCCGAATTGGAATTAGTTGAATTACCTTTTAATACACCTATTTATCATCAGAAATTTAACTTTCCGAATGGGTTACCTAAAACACACGAACATGATGGTAAACCGCCTCAGAGTTTTGGTATTATCTATCAAGGACGATTGGTTTTATTTTATTCGTATGAATGCGATCTGGGTGATGGTTGGGAAGATGCTGATGTTCATAAGGATTCAGATGCCACACGGCAAAAGGCATTGAAAATGGGAGCAAACCTGATTCAGTTTGTTTTTAACCAATAAAAATTTGAGTAATTTGTTATATATTTTTAGAACAATTCTAACATTATTCAATTATTAATTTCCCAACAGCTATTAAATTTAAGTTGTTTATTATTTTATAAAAATATACTCCTGCCTTAAGATTATCCTTTTTGATAATTAGTTCATTTGAATTTATCTCTGAAATATTTTTCACTTCATGACCAAGCAAATCATATATTAACAAAGTTGCATTTGAAATAAGTTCACTTGCAGATATTTTTAATTTTGCCTCAGATGAAAAGGGATTTGGGCTAACAATTGTTTTTGTTTCAGACATTTTTTTAGTAGTTATGTCAGTGATCATACAATTAATTTCAAATTTTTTTCGACAGGTATCACCATTGTAAATTGCCTCAAATGTGTAAATCCCAGCATTCATCGGTAAAGTCCTTGTTGAAATCCAGTAGGAACATATGTGAGTTATTGTATTGTTTCGGGTCCAATTTGTAAAAATTGAACCATCAGGATTTAGTATCTGCAAATTTGTTGTTGTTCCTGCCATCTCGTTTCTGTAAAATGTGTAAAAATAACCTGTACTTCCTGCAGTAAAACAACTGTCTTCGTTTGGAATTTCAGCAGATGGACATGTTGAAAATACAGCTTGGGAAGGATGAACAGACGTTTGAATGATTGCAGGTTCCTGATAAGGTTTTTGTGCAACCCACCATGAACTGTCATTCAATTTATTACAAGAACCAGCATATAAATCATTTAAGGAATTAAGATTGGTTGTTTTTAATACTTCAAAATGGAGATGGGGTCCGGTAGATTTTCCTGAACTACCAACTATACCAAGATATTCACCAGCATAGATCGTATCTCCCACTTGTTTAGATGTGAGAGAATTTTTTTTCATATGCCAGTATAATGCACATGATCCATCTGAATGTTGAATGACCATATAATTAGCAATGGAATCTCCCTTGATGCAATTTCTATCATAATGACCATCAACTTTATTAATTATTATTCCTGTTGCAGCGGCAATTACTTCAACCAGATTATTATCCATTTTATAGAACGGATAAGGAAATATGCAAATGTCAGTGCCATGATGTCCGTCATAGGTAACAGAACCACAATTCCAATCTAAAATACCAGGACTGGTTGTATCATGGTCAAGATAGTTACCTATATAATAATAACTGCAATCATTTAAACCATTAGCAGTTCTGAGAGGCCAAATAAAAGTTGTTTTTTGCCCTTTTGTACTTTTTTTGTATGGCATCCCAAGTAATTTACAATTATGAATATTTTGTGATTCAAGAATTTCATATTGATATTGAGTAATACAAGGATTTTTAAGATTATTTAATTCGGCAGGGTATTCATATCCTTCATCAGTGTATTCGAATTTTTCAGTTTGTGAGTTTGCATAAAAGCCCGAAAAAACGCACCAAATAATAAAAATAATTTTTTTCATAAATAAAAAAGATTGATGATAAATAATTTTTCAAGCAATATAATAAAAAAAATAAATATGAAAAATTTAGTAAGATTGTTGAATTTAAAGAGGTTTACTAGCTATCAATAGAGGAATACATAAAAAATTTATTAATCGTCGAACTAAATAATACAACAAACACAACTCATTTTAGGTTCATGAAGTAAAACCTAAATATGCAGGGAATAGAGATTCGTTATTATAAGTGATAATTAAAATTTTAAATTAAGAAGGCATTTCGCAAGTGCAGAAAAGATTTCTGTCACCATAAGCATCGTCAATACGTGTAACCGGTGTCCAGTATTTATCTTGTAATAGATTAGCTGTCGGATAAGCTGCTTTTTGTCTTGAATAAGGATAATTCCAATTATCGTCTGTAACCATGACAGCCGTATGTGGAGCATTTTTCAGCACATTATTTTTTGTATCTGCTTTTCCTTCGGTAATTTCATCAATTTCTTTTTTAATTGAAATCATTGCCTCAATAAAACGATCAAGTTCAGCGAGTGGTTCGCTTTCGGTGGGTTCTACCATCAATGTTCCTGCTACAGGGAAGGCAACTGTTGGAGCATGAAAACCATAATCCATCAGTCGTTTAGCAATATCCACTGCGGTAATACCTGCGGTTTGACTGAATTTATTGCAATCAAGGATCATTTCGTGTGCCACTCTGTTTTTAGTTCCTGTAAAAAGGATGGGATAATATTCTTCAAGTGCGGATTTAAGATAATTGGCATTGAGAATGGCATATCGAGTAGCATCTGTTAAACCTTTTCCCCCGCACATTTTAATATATCCGTATGAGATCAATAATATCAATGCACTTCCGAATGGTGCTGATGAAACAGCCGTCATGCCCTTATTTCCACCTGTTGTAACCACAGGATGTTTAGGAAGGAATGGAGCAAGATGTTTTTTCACACCGACTGGTCCCATGCCCGGACCGCCACCACCGTGAGGGATGGCAAATGTTTTATGAAGGTTTAGGTGGCATACATCCGCACCAACGATGGCAGGATTGGTCAGCCCAACTTGTGCATTCATATTTGCTCCGTCCATATATACTTGACCGCCAAATGTATGGATTGTTTCAGTAATCTCGAGAATGTCTTCTTCAAAAACGCCATGGGTTGAAGGGTAGGTGATCATTAAGCCAGAGAGTCGGTCTTTGTGGAGTAATGCCTTTTCTTTTAGATCATTTACATCAACATTTCCTTTTTTATCGCATTTAATAATCACCAGTTCACCACCAGCAATGGCGGTAGTGGCAGGGTTCGTACCGTGTGCTGAAGAAGGAATCAAAATAATATTTCTGTGAAAATCATTGCGGCTATGATGATAGGCGCGAATGAGCATTAAACCTGTATATTCGCCCGCAGCACCTGAATTGGGCTGAAATGTAAATGCATCAAATCCGGTGATGGCACATAAATCTTTTTCGAGCTCATTAATCAGTGTGAGATAACCTTTAACTTGTTCCTTTGGAACAAACGGATGGATGGCATTGAATTCAGGCATACTTAACGGTATCATTTCACTCGCTGCATTTAGTTTCATGGTGCATGAACCGAGTGGGATCATTGTTCTGTTCAATGCAAGGTCTTTGTTTTCAAGCTTTTTGATATATCTCATCATTTCTGTTTCCGTATGATACATATTGAATACAGGATGAGATAAAAAACGGGATTTTCGTTCTAAATGGTCGGGTAAATTTTTTTTATCCGAAACCGCAGTAATAGGCGTAGAAGGAATATTTTTAACTTCAGTGAAAACAGAAATAATGGTATTTATATCAAATAAATCGGTTGTTTCATCAATGCTGATTCCAATCGTTTTTTCATCTGTATATCTGAAATTTATTTTTTTGTTCTCAGCAATTTTTTTTATGTCATGGGATTGAATACTATCAGGCAGTTTGATTTTTATTGTATCAAAAAATGAAGAATTAACTTGTTGAAAACCAATTTTGGTCAGTTCATCTGAGAGGAAAATAGCTATTGAATGTATTTTTTTTGCAATTTGTTTTATTCCATTTTCACCGTGATAAGCAGCGTAGAAACCGGCCATGATTGCCAGCAATGCCTGAGCTGTACAAATATTTGAAGTTGCTTTTTCGCGTTTGATGTGTTGTTCTCTGGTTTGCAGCGCCATGCGTAAAGCTCTGTTCCCTTTTGCATCAACTGATACACCGATGATTCTGCCTGGCATCGTTCGTTTATAAATTTCACGGGTAGCAAAGTAAGCGGCATGAGGTCCACCGAAACCCATCGGTATTCCTAAACGTTGGGTTGAGCCGAACACAACATCGGCACCCCATTCACCGGGGGGGGTAAGGAGTGTAAGACTTAAAATATCAGCTGCAACAGCTATCTTACTGTCAAGCGAATGTGCTGTAGTAACTAATTCATTGTAATCATTGATCTGTCCATATTGATCAGGATACTGAACGATAGCTCCAAAAATAGTTTTATCAAAAGTGAAATTTTTATAATCATCAATAATTAGTTCTATTCCAAGTGGATTTGCTCTGGTTCTAAGTACATCAATGGTTTGAGGAAATAGTGTTTTGGAAACCAGAAATGTATTTGCATTATTTTTGACTGATTCCTTTGAACGAGCATTAAATAATAACAACATAGCTTCAGCAGCGGCTGTAGCTTCATCCAGTAAAGACGCATTGGCAATTTCCATTCCGGTCAGATCACAGACCATTGTTTGAAAATTCAGTAATGCTTCCAGTCTCCCTTGGGAAATTTCTGCCTGATAAGGAGTATAAGCAGTGTACCAACCGGGATTTTCAAATACATTTCGTAAAATAACACTTGGAATAATAGTATTGTAATACCCTAACCCGATATAGGATTTGAAAAGTTTATTTTGATCAGCAATGTTTTTAATATGATCCAAATATTCTTTTTCATTTAAAGCATCATTAAGTTTTAATGAGTGGGGTAATCGAATAGAGGATGGTATGGTTTGATTAATTAATTCATCAAGATTTGAAACACCGATTTTATTTAATAAGATTTCTTTCTGATCTTGATGAATACCGATATGTCGTTCAATAAAATTCATGGTTTATTTTTTAAGATTTTTGCAAAAATAATTTAGAACCTTGAAATTGGTATGATTATTGAAAAAAAGTTTTAAGATTTAATTAACTGTTAACTGTTTTTATCAATTATAAGATAAAAATTAGTTAAAAAATTGAAGAATAACTGTAATTATTAATATATTTGAAATGTGATATTAATCTTCCATTTGATATGAAATATTTTATTAAAATTTTTTTTAACTTAGGATTAATTATTTTTTCATCTACTGTATTTGCACAGGAAGCTGGTATTCGTATTATAGGTAAAATGGTAATTGTAAAAGGGAATTATGATGATTCAAAAATAGAAATTCGTAAAAATGGTGAATTGATCCGAACTGCCAATGGAAATGAAAAAATTGAAATGAAACTCGAAAAGGATGCTGAATATTATTTTACATTTGTTAAAACGGAATATGTATCTAAGTCTATAGCATTTATTACTAAAAATATTCCTGAGGAAAGGTGGAAACAAGGTTTTGCTGTACGTGATTTTAAAGTCGAATTAAATAAACAAGAAGCAAATGATGTCATTCTCAGTTTTAATCATCCTGTTGGTGTTTATACGTATGACCGAGTCATGAATGATTTTTATGAATCAAAAGATTATTCGACAACAAGGTTAAAAAGAATGGCTGGTCTTGATACATCTCAAAAAGCTGAAAATGCCAGAAAAAAATTTGATGCAGAAATATTAAAAAAAGCTGAAGCAAAGCGGAAAGCAGTTGAAGACGCACGGATAAAAGCTGATGCTGATGCCAAACGCAAAGCAGATGAAGATGCTAGTAAAAAAGCTGCTGAAGAAGCCAAGCGAAAAGCTGAAATGGATGCTAAAAAAAGAGCCGATGATGAGATACAATTAAAGAAAGAAACTGAAGCTAAACGTAAAGCGGTCGAAGAAGCTCGACTGAAAAACGAAGCAGACATTAAACATAAAGCTGAACTTGATGCACAAAAAAAGGCAAAAGATGAGGAAGATTCCAGACTTAAGGAAGAAAGGGATGCTAAAAAGAAGCAAGCGGAATTAGACAAAATAAATAAAGAAAAAGAAGATTCAATTGAAAATGCCAATCAAATGTTGGAAAAGAACCGCAAAGAGTATAAAACCAAACTAAAAGAACAAAAGGGATTGATGAATCGAGTGCATTGATTAATTTTTTTTGTTTATTGAAAACTTCTGAAGAAACAACATTTTTTGTATTTTCAATTTAATCAGTTTTTATTTAATTCATAAATATTTCAAATAGATTGATCTTTTTCATTTTTTGTTGATAATACTTTAAAATAAAAGTATTAGAGCATAGAGATTTTATGAATTAATTTAATATTTTTGTTATATGAATTTTATTATTTCAAAAATGGGCAAACCAAATAGTTTAGTAGTTTTATTATTTTTCGTGTTTATTTCGAATTTTGTTTTTTCTCAAGAGCCTGGACTTAAAATCATCGGTAGAATGATTGTGGTTAAAGGGAATTATGATAATTCAAAAATAGAAATATTAAAAAACGGTGTTATTTTTAAAACAGTTAACGGTGATGAGAAAGTTGAAATTCAATTGGATCGTGATGCTGAATATTATTTTACATTTTCAAAGAAAGGTTATGTTACTAAGTCAATTGCTTTTATTACCAAAAATATTTCCGATGAAAGATGGAATAAAGGATTTGCAGTTCGAGACTTTAAAGTTGATTTGTTGGAGCAGGATGAGAATTATGTTTCATTTAGTTTTACCAATCCTGTTGGGGTGTATAAGTATGATAAAGTAATGAATGATTTTTATGAAACAAAAGATTATACAGCTACTAAATTAAAAAAGATGGCAGGGCTGGATACTTCGAAAGCAGCTGAAGCCGCAAGAAAAAAATCAGATGAAGAAGCTGTTAAAAAAGCTGCAGAACTGGCTCGTCAACGAGCTGAAGCAAAACGTAAAGCAGAATTAGAGGCAAAATTAAAAGCCGAAGCCGAAGCCAAACAAAAAGCTGCAGAAGAAGCCAGATTAAAAGCTGAAGCCGATGCCAAAAGGAAAGCAGAATTGGAAGCCAAATTAAAAGCAGAAGCCGAAGCTAAGCGAAAAGCTGCAGAAGAAGCCAGATTAAAAGCCGAAGCAGAAGCCAAACGAAAAGCAGAATTGGAAGCTGAAAAGAAGACAGAATTGGAAGCCAAATTGAAAGCTGAAGCCGAAGCCAAACGGAAAGCAGAAGAGGAAGCTAAACTGAAAGCCGAAGCCGAAGCCAAACGGAAAGCAGAAATAGAAGCAAAGAAAAAAGCAGATGAAGAAGCACGATTGAAAGCTGAAGCTGAAGCAAAGCGCAAAGCGGAAGAGGAAGCCAGATTGAAAGCCGATGCCGATGCAAAACGAAAAGCAGAGATCGAAGCAAAGCGTAAAGCGGATGAAGAAGCGCGTTTAAAAGCCGAAGCCGAAGCAAAGCGCAAAGCAGAAGAGGAAGCTAAACTGAAAGCCGATGCCGAAGCCAAACGAAAAGCAGAAATAGAAGCTAATAAAAAAGCTGAAGCCGAAGCAAAGCGTAAAGCAGATGAAGAAACTAGATTAAAAGCTGAAGCCGAAGCCAAACGGAAATCAGAAATAGAAGCAAAGAAAAAAGCAGATGAAGATGCACGATTAAAAGCCGAAGCCGAAGCAAAGCGTAAAGCAGAAGAAGAAGCAAGAATAAAAGCTGAATCAGAAGCTAAACAAAAAGCAGCTGATGAAGCCAGATTAAGAGCTGAAGTTGAAGCCAAACGGAAAGCAGAAGAAGAAGCAAGAATAAAAGCCGAATCAGAAGCTAAACAAAAAGCAGCTGAAGAAGCCAGGCTGAAAGCCGATGCTGAAGCTAAACATAAAGCAGAAATAGAAGCAAAGCGTAAAGCAGAAGAAGAAGCCAGATTAAAAGCTGAAACAGAAGCCAAACGGAAAGCAGAAGAAGAAACAAGATTAAAAGCAGAAGCAGAAGCCAAACGGAAAGCCGAATTAGAAGCCAAATTAAAAGCTGATCTTGATGCAAAACATAAAGCTGAAGAAGATGCTCGTATTAGAGCCGAAACCGAAGCCAAACGGAAAGCTGCCGAAGAAGCACGAATAAAAGCTGAGGCCGAAGCCAAACGGAAAGCAGAATTAGAGGCAAAATTAAAAGCTGATTTAGAAGCTAAATATAAAGCGGATGAAGAAGCACGAAAAAAAGTCGAAGCGGATGCCAAACGGAAAGCGGATGAAGCAGCTCGTTTGAGAAATGATATTGAAGCTAAACATCGGGCAGAAATAGAAGCAAATAAAAAAGAAAAAGAAAAAGCTGCTGAACGATTGAAGGCAGAAGAAGAAGCCAGAAAAAAAGCGAAAGATGACGTTAAATCTAAAGAAGAAAGGGAATTAAAACTGAAGGCCGAAATGGAAGCTCGGTTGAGAGGAGAAGAAGAAGCTCGTATGAAAGCTGATTTTGAAGCAAGAAAAAAAGCTGAATTAGAAGCTAAAAAGAAAGCTGAATTGGAAGAAAAAGCAAGAAAGGCCAAATTAGATTCTCTAAAACAAAATATTGAATCTGATTCAATCCATCGAAAAGAATATAAAACAAAGAAAAAGGAACAACAAGGATTAAATAAGATTGTTCATTAAAACGTCAGATATTCTTTTTAGAGTAGTTACTTTTTATTTTACTTTCCCCAAAAAAAATAAGACATCTTGTTACGTATATTTAAGTTTATATATATTGAAATAACAAATGTATGTAATTTGAATTGTAGTTTCTGCAAGACCAATGAAAGAACCCCGCAATTTATAACACTGCCCAAATTTCAATTGATTCTTTCCCAGATCAAACCGTTTACGAAGTGTATTTATTTGCATGTTAAAGGTGAACCTTTTCTTCATCCTGAATTTAATGAAATACTTGATGTTGGTAGTGTGAAGAATTTTGTGTAAACATTAGGTAACTGTATTATAAAGTTTAGA
>CAYVNP010000014.1:12991-73753 GCA_964452905.1 uncultured Bacteroidales bacterium | reverse complement strand
ATTTTTATTTGATATATGTCCTTCGGGGAGTGATGATGTCCACTTGCACGTCCAGATGGGATCAGTGGTGGGTGCGGGCTGAACACTCATCAGCCGGCAGATGCGCTGATTGGCGCCGGCGTCAGGGACGGGATTCGCATTAATGGTTATCTTAGCTTTGTTGGTGGTTGATGAGGTATCCCCTGTGCAATATGCATCTTTAATAGTAATCATCTTATAGATACCTGCTGTCAACTGTGGAACAGTATAGGGCGATGAAGTCACTGTCACAGAATGATCTGATGTTCCATCATTGTATTTGATGTCCCAGTTTTTATTGCCGGTCAATGCAATACTGACAGATGATGGAGTGGTGCCGGAACATACGGTTTCACCACCTGAAAACGTGTAGGTCGGTTTATTATATTGGGTAACTACTTTACTTGCAGGAATAACAGTATCACAAATATCATTTGTAACAGTAACAAGATAAGTCCCTGCGGCTGCATTTACATATTTATCCGAATTATTTGCAAACAACACTCCGTCTTTGCTCCATTTATACGTAGCACCTGTAAATGCTTTAACAGAAATGGTAACATCCGAGGTAGATCCGCAATAATAATCTTTGGGTGATGATGCAAGCCAAGCGGAACGTGGATGTGATACACTATCAACAGTAGTTTTAATCGTATTATCAACTATTCCGGTACAATATTTATCTTCAACTGAAACCAAGGTATAAGTGCCGGGTGCAGGATTAATTATATCATAAGTTGTCCCCGAATTAACGGTGATCAACGAAGATGTTGTGGTTCCATTCGTATATTTTAATTTCCAGGGGGCGCTGCCTTGAGTAAGAGTAACTGTAACCTTGGGTGATTTATCCATGCTACAGTATTTTCCCCCTCCTGTTATTGAATAAGTTGGTGCTGGACTGGCAGTTATTGTTTTATAATCATAGCTCCAGCATTGTGCTTGAGTTGGTTTGGCTTTGTCATACACCTTAACAATATATTTTCCCGGATTAGCGTAAGCCACGCTGATATTATCACTGGTTGCAGCAACAACTGGTTTTACAAGATTTGCAGGTGCTTCGCTGCCTTTATACCATGCAATCTCAAAATAATTATTAGTTTGTGTGTTAGTTTGCAAAGTAGCAGTCTCACCTGAACAGATACTGCTGTCTGTCGGGGTAACTGTAATTTGAACTGCATCCGGTTTTTTGCATGGAGGACAATATTTAACAGCGTCCAATTCAATTCGTCCACAAGTATAAGAAGTAGATTTTTTGATGTTCCAGTTATAAAAAGTACCCAGCCATTTTTTTGCCACATCGGGCCAGTCAGCATTGTCGCACCAAAACAAATCAGATGCAGTACTCCCATCATAAGTATCTTTTATCGGATATCCGACTGTACACTCCCCTCTTCTCCATTCACCATTACCACTTCGATTTGTAATTGCCAACCAATAAATATTACCTCTGGTTGATCCGGTAATCGGAGCACCTATATTTAAGGTAAATTCTTGAACAGTATTTGTCAGTGAAAAAGTTTGTGGAGAACCTGTCCAAATAATTTTTGTTTTATCAGGGCAATCAACACCATTCGTATTTACTTTAGAGCCATATATAATGGGAGTCATTGTCATATTATCTCCGTTATTATACCCTCGTAATTTAATATTCGCATTAGCAAGAGTGAAATTTGCATATGCTTTAAATTCAGAATATGAATCATTTTGATTAGCACTGTTATTCCAGTTTGAACAGTTTAAATAATCAGTTCCTGTTTTAGGTACAACATATCCATCAAATGTAGTTGCATCTTCAACATATACCGACCATTTTGGATCAGCTCCACTGACCTGAGCTACAGGAATTGTAAATGTATTCCAAGTTGTATTATTCGTTGCATTAATCGTTTTTAAGATCGCCCCACCGGTTTTATTCGTATAAACATTGAATTTACCACCAATTGAATATTTGGATTTAAATGAAAAGGTCACATTGGGATCACCGGGGCAATACGTATAAATTACCGTATCAATAGGAGTTACAGGTGGTTGAACCAAAACCTCGTCACCAACATTTGCGCATTGGGAACAACCATAAACAGGTCGTTTATCATAAATTCGTACTTTGTATTTTCCGCTAACATTAAATGTCATGGTTGATTTATCAAAAGCAGGATCAAACTTCCATTTTGTTCGATCTGTGCCTGAAGTATCAGTCAATGCAGGATTACTTAGCATTGTACCATCTTTAAACCAAATATAATGATAATATTTTCCAACACTTCCTGCATAAAGATCAAAATTAGAACCTGGACAAACAGTAAGTGTAGTGGGTCCAAGATCAGCTGTAGGACAAGGTTCTCCAATTTCACAAGGTACATTCAATTTTGTAAAATAACCTCGGTCAGTTTTATCACCTAAACCAAGTTGGCCATGATTATTACCACCAGACACCCACACTTGATGAGTAGATAAATGTGTAATTGGATCTGTTGTCATTGTTTCGGCATAGGTTGAACCATCTGCACGGGAAACAGCCACGACATGTCTCAACGTATCAATCGTAGCACCATCCTGATAAAATCCAAAAACAGGTAACTCTTGAGAGGCATAAGCAGTCCCACGTGCAAGCAATCCTTTACTTCCAGTAACATCCGAAACGCCACCTAACGTATTAGATCCCCAGGTCATCACATAACCGTTTCCGTCATTTTTCAAATCAACAACAGCCATTGAATGTGCTTGTCCGGCTGCAATCATTTTAACACCACTTAAAAATGGATCCCCTGTAATTTTTTGTAATTGCCCGGAAGAAACTTTTTGAACATATGTCTGACTATCATATCCTGTTGAAATTCCTAATTGTCCGGGTCCCCAGTCACCGCCAATAGACCATAAATAGCCATCTCCATCAAGCAGCAAAACATGAGTATCGCCGGCAGTAACCATTTTTACATTTGTAAGATATGTACCATCTTTCTTCAATAATCTTGTTGCCCTTGGCTGATCACCTCCGGGTCCTGCCTGTTTATTGTCATTTTTACCCCAGACCCATGCATAACCATCAGCAGTAACCGCAACCGAAAACCAGTCACCGGCATCAAGACCGACAACATTATTCAATAATGTACCATCATCTTTTGTTACATAGACCGGTGTAGAAGAAGCTCCACCTGCCACACCTGTACCTAACTGTCCATTTGAATTACTGCCCCATGCTACCAATTGACGATTTGCTCCAACAATTGCATAGGATTGAGAAGTACCGGAATTAATATATTTTACATCTTTAAGATAACCAACACCACCAACACCAACAACATGAACGGGTGTTAATGAATAATTGCTTGCATTGATGGCTTTACCATCTCCCAATTGACCGAATTCGTTATTTCCCCATGCCCATAACTCCCCATTACAATCAAGTGCAACGGCATGAGCACCTGAACCGGCATCAACAAGTTGAACCTGTCCTAACCCAACAACTTTACCAGGTGTAGCATCATCAGCGCCACCGGTATTTCTTCCTAATTGTCCTCTGGAATTCATACCAAAAGTATAAACAGACCCATCAGCACAAATCATCGTAGTAAAAGCTGTTCCACCTGATATGTAAAAATTTTGGGCTTTTAATAATCCGGTTATTAAAAGAAAAATAAATAAATAATAAATCTTTATACTATTCATCTCTGTAATAATTTATCAATAAGAAAAAATTTAATTATAAATAAATAATTGTATAACTTACTCTAATTCGTTTAAATATAAAACTAAATAACTATTGTCTTCATTAAATTTAAATCAAATACACCATTTATTTTTTTATGTGTAAAAAATACACTAAAATTAATTTTCAAAAATATAGCATTCAGTTTAAAAAAACAAATTTTAGTGCTAAGATGTAAATACGAACAAATTGGTTGCGTGAAAACAAAAAAATCTAAATTTAAATTTTCAATGAACGTGCATAAGGCACTATATCTTGAGGAGCAAAAGATTGGTTAATAAATTTATAATACCCGGTTACAGCAATCATTGCTGCGTTATCTGTACAAAATTCAAATTTGGGGATATATACCTTCCAATTCATTTTGTCTCCCGTTCTCTGTAATTCTTTCCTTAGGAATGAATTTGCCGAAACACCACCGGCCACAGCAATATGTCTGATTCCTGTTTGGGTTACAGCCAATTTTACTTTATCCATCAATAGTTGAATAATGGACTGTTGAATGGATGCACATAAATCATATTTATTTTGTTCAATAAAATCAATATTCTTTTTTAGTTGATCTCTGATAAAATACAAAAATGATGTTTTTAACCCACTAAAACTAAAATCCAATTTTTTAATTTTTGGCAAAGCGAATTTAAATGTATCCGGATTCCCCTGTTGGGCAAACTTATCAACCAGTGGTCCTCCGGGATAAGGAATTCCCATAATTTTGGCAGCTTTATCAAAAGCTTCTCCTGCAGCATCATCAATGGTTTGTCCAATTACTTCCATATCAAAAAAATCACGAACCAACGTAATCAGAGTATGACCGCCAGAAACTGTTAAA
Source organism: uncultured Bacteroidales bacterium (assembly GCA_964452905.1). GTDB lineage: Bacteria > Bacteroidota > Bacteroidia > Bacteroidales > CAYVNP01 > CAYVNP01. Next base: position 69,197 of record CAYVNP010000014.1, on the reverse strand, counting down.
CATAAAAAAGGGAATTCAGGTACATGTGACGTATCATCATATTTAATAAAATGCGCTAAAATATGCGCCTGCATATGATCCACATCAATCAGTGGTATATTTAACCCGAAAGCCATCGCTTTTGCTAATGAAGAGCCCACCAGTAATGAACCGAGAAGACCAGGACCACGTGTATACGCTATGGCATGTAAATTGTTTTTACTTATCTTTGCTGTTTGAAGTGCCTGATGAATCACAGGAATAATGTTTTGCTGATGAGCTCGCGAAGCAAGTTCGGGAACAACACCTCCAAAATTTTCATGCACTTTCTGGTTGGCAATAATATTCGAAAGGATTATATTATCTTTGAGTATCGCTGCCGAGGTGTCGTCACACGAAGATTCTATACCTAAAATATAAATACACATACATAAATTAAAATTCAAAAGTATTAAAAAATTCCGAAAAATATTATTTTATTTTTTATTAACGTTGGTGATGCTCCCACTACTCTCCTATGCTGTTCTTCGAAGTTCGAGAGTGCAAACTTATCTGACTCAAAAAATTGCAGATTATCTGTCGGAAAAACTTAAAACCGAAATTACTATCAGCGGTGTTGATATTTCTTTTTTCATGAATGTAATGTTGGAAAAAGTATCCATCAATGATTTGCATCATCAAAAATTACTTAACGCAGGACAAATAAAATTTAATATAAAAAGAATTAATTTTTCCAAAAATATTCTTTCCGTTAAAAATGTTGAGATGATCAATACGTCCATTTTTTTAAAAATTTATAAAGGTGAAAAAAATCTTAATTTGCAATTTATTATTGACTATTTTATTACAACCGATACAACAAAAGATAATCGTGCATGGAAAATCAAATGCAATTCCATTGTTTTAAAAAATTCATCATTTGCTTTTAATGATTTAAATCATTCTGATCGCCCCAATCCTAATGAATTTAACATTTCAGATTTTACCTTACATAAAATAAATTTACTTGTAAAAAATCTGAATATTAAGAATGATACACTCCGTGCAGCGATTCAACATTTTTCTTGTGCAGGACAAAATGATTTTGCCGTGGTTGAATTAAAAACATTTATTCAAGTTTGTTCTCATGAAATACGTTTGGATAATTTCATTGCATCCACCAAGCATTCTGATTTATCAATGGGTGCAGTCCTTCAATTTCAAAGCTATCAGGACTTCAATGATTTTATTCGAAAAATAAGAATTCATGCAATCTTTTTCCCATCTAAAGTCAGTTTGAAAGACCTTGCTTTTTTTTCCTCTGATTTAAAAGGGATGAAAGACAAGATTGATTTCTCAGGTGAATTTGATGGACGAATTAATAATTTCCGGCTTAAAAATATTGAACTACAAACGGGTGAAAAATTAGATTTAATTGGCGATTTTCATGTGAATGGTCTTCCTGATCTAAATGAAACGTTTGTTCATTCAAATATCAAACAACTAATACTTTCAATGAATGAATTAAATAATTTCTCATTGCCAACAAATCTCTTTGCATCCGGACATTTAACTATTCCTGACAACTTGATGAATCTTGGGAATATTCGTATCAAAGGGCTATTCACAGGTTTCTGGTATGATTTTGTTTCGTATGGAAATTTTTATACTGACATCGGAGAAGTATCAACCAATATTTCTTTTAAAAGGAATAAACAAAAAATACTGGAAGGAAAAGGAAAACTTACTGCCACAAACTTTGATATTGGAAAACTTTTTGAAACTAATAATATTATCGGTAAATCAAGTTTTCATGTTGATATGTCCGGATCCGGATTTTACCCTGTGAGTAAAACATCTGCGCATCTTGACGGAGTCATTGATTCAATTGAAGTGAAAGGATACATTTATAAAAATATTATTTTAAACGGAGATCTTGCCAATAAAAAATTCAATGGGAATATTTCATTAAATGACAACAATGTTCAAATGGATTTTCTCGGAACTATTGATTATAATGGAACACAACCTGTGTTTGATTTTTCTTCTTCACTCCGTAATGTCAATTTGTTTAACTTACATTTGATCAAACAAGATTCTCTATTGGAATTTTCTTCTGTTTTGAACTTTAATTTTACCGGGGCTAATATAGATGAAATGGTTGGTAAAATGTCTATCAACAATACTAAAATAATAAATCATTTCAAAAAATATAATTTTGATAAAACAAACATCAGTTTCTCCAAAGATATCAACAATATCCGAAATATTAATTTTCGATCCGACTTTGCTGATGCTGATTTTAAAGGGGTTTTCAAATTCAGTGAGTTGAAATATTCGTTTGAAAATTTCCTGAATAATTATTTACCAACTTTAAAAACTGATAATAATTCAAAACAGGAACCAATACCCACAACAGACTTTTCTTACTCTATTAAGCTTTATAACACTCAAGCCATTTGCGAATTATTTTTTCCTGCCATCGGAATTGCTGAGAATTCAATTGCTACTGGCAGTTTTAATTCTGAATCAAATAAATTCACTTCTCATTTTAAATCAACAAGCATACTTATTGGAAATACAAAGATTACAAATTGCACCATCACTAGTAATTCCACAGACAAGTTATTTCAAGTTAACAGTTCATTCGATGCAATCTCCTTTGCTGAAAATATTGGCATCGAACATTTAAAAACATCTTCAACCATCAGTCATGACAGTATGTATTTCAATGTGAACTGGGACAATTACAAAACACAGAATCGGAATAGTGGCGAAATCGTTGGTACTGCCTATATTTCTAACCAAAAGAAACTGGCTTTATTTTTTAACAAATCAACCTTAATTGTAAATGATTCCATTTGGACAACTAATCTCGGCAATACCATTGCCATTGATTCTTCAATGATCTCTATTTCCGGATTACAATGGAATTCGGGAACACAACATATTGCATTGAATGGAATAATCTCTGATAATAAATCGAACAAATTCTATATTTCATTTCAAAATTTTAATATTTCAAATTTTGACCCATTAACAAATCAGCGGCAGATTGATTTTGACGGTATGTTTAGCGGAACTATTGAATTATCTGATATCTATCATTCACCAAATTTTATATCTGAATTAAGGATCAAAGATTTCGGATTCAATCAAGGTTATCTGGGTGATGCAACCATCAGTAGTGCTTGGGATCAAACCAAACATGGCTTGAAACTAAATATGAAAATTAACAACCAAGGCAATCTGGGACAGTATCTGCCTTTGACAGCATCAGGATATTTTTATCCTGATAAAATTAAAGACAATTATGATATTGATATCGATGTTAATTCACTCAAACTAAAATCTCTTGAAAGATATTTTTCTATTTTCTCTTCTCAGTTGAATGGTGTTGGAACAGGTAAACTTAGAATTAGTGGTTCAACAAATCATCCTGAACTTTCAGGACTGGTAAGAACAACTGTAAAAGATTTTAAGATTGATTATCTGAATACGGTCTACTCATTCTCAACAGATGTGATCATTTCAAAAAATGCATTTGAGTTTAATCATCTTATATTGAAAGATATTAACGGAAATTCGGCAGTGGTCAGCGGAATGGTCACACATCAAAATTTTTTCAAATGGTATATTGATTTTAATATCCAAACGGATAACATACTTTGTCTGAACACTAACCGTTCAATGAATAATTTATTTTATGGTAAAGGATATGCAAGTGGGCATGCAAAAATTTATGGACCTTCCGAAAATATTTTTATTGAAATAAATGCACGAACGGAAAAGGGAACAACCATCGCTATTCCTTATGGCACTGCCAACGACTTGTCAGAAAGTAATTTTATTACGTTTAGGACTAAAGATACGACAAAAAAAGAAATCGGAAAAGAAATAAATCTTTCGGGAATAGCTATGCATTGCTTACTGGATGTTACTCCGGATGCTGAAATTCAAATTATTTTTGATGAAAAGATCGGAGATGTGATCAGAGGACACGGAACGGCAAATTTTGAATTTAATTATAACACATCTACTGATCTGACCATGTTTGGTGAGTATACTATTCAAAAAGGCGATTATCTTTTTACGTTAAAAAATCTAATCAATAAAAAATTTGAAATTGAACGCGGAGGCACTATTCTATGGAATGGAAATCCTTATGATGCAATTGTTGATCTAAAAGCTAAATATAAATTAAGAGCATCATTATATAATTTAATTTCAGGTGTCATTGAAGATTCCAGTTCTTTAGCCAAATATAAAAAGCGCTACCTTGTTGAATGTATTCTCGGATTACAAAATAAACTTTTCAAACCGGATATTTCTGTTGATATAAAATTACCAAACATTGATGAGCAAACAAAACGATATGTTGATCTTTTTATCAATCCCGAAAATCAACAGGAAATGAACAAACAATTGATTTCTTTGCTTTTGCTTAATCAATTCATCCAGCCCGACCAATCACAACGTGCCAACTTGACCTCTATGGGTGAAAATGCAGGTGCAACAACTTCAAGCGAATTATTATTCAGTCAACTCAGCAACTGGTTGTCTAAACTATCAGGCGATATGGACATTGGAGTCAACTACAGACCGGGAACTAAACTCACTACGCAAGAAGTTGAAATCGCGTTATCAAAACAATTTTTCAATGACCAAATTCTGATTGACGGAAATATTGGAACACCTCTGGAAACAGACCGTAGCAAGAATAGCAGCAATATTGTTGGTGATGTTAACATTGAATACAAAATTCCACCGGATGGAAAGTTCAGATTAAAAGCATTTAACAAATCAAATCATGATGATGTGTTAAAAGAAATTTATTCGCCTTATACGCAAGGACTTGGAATTTTTTACAGAATTGATTTTGATAAAATCAGCAATCTGTTTGAACGAAAAAAGAAAAAAACCGAAGATCAAAATAAAGAAATTAAGAACTAATAAATTTAGTTTTAAATTCATTGCAACAAGTAAGTCTTGAAAATGATACATCCTGTTTTAAATAAGATCATTCAAGAAAAAATTTCCAATCATTATTTATATACACCGTTATTGGTATTTTCGAAGGATCAGTTGATAAAAAACATCCATTTCTTTTGCAAACATTTTTCATTAAACCCTTCAGACCTGTTTTTCCCCGTTAAAACAAACAACCATCCTGATGTATTGAAAATACTGGATGAACAGGGTGTTTCATTTGAAATTGCATCAGAAGGAGAATTATTGATTTTAAAAAAACTCAACATCCGTGCAGAAAAAATAATTTTTGGCAATCCCATAAAAATTGAATCACATATCCTGCATGCCGCTCAATATGGAATTCACACCTTTGTTGCGGATCATGTCAAGGAGCTTATTAAAATAAAAAATATTGTTCCGAATGCGAACATCATTTTACGTATTGCCGTTTCTAATAAAAACTCTTCGTGGTCTCTATCTGGTAAGTTTGGTGCAGAAATTGAAGAAATATCAATTCTGATTGATAAAATTCTCACTCTCCAATTAAATCTTATTGGTATTTCCTTTCATGTTGGCTGGAATAATCAGGATCCTATAGCATGGGGAAACGCTATCAGAAAAGCTGAACAGGCAATAAAAAAATGCACCTATGCAAACATCACTTTAAATTCACTCAATATTGGTGGAGGATTTCCTGCACACCAAATAGAACAATATGATGCTTTAAAAAAAATTGCAGATTTTATAAAACCATCACTTAATCATATTAAAAATAAATTCCAGTTAAAGATCATTGCTGAACCCGGCTCCTTCCTTACTGCAAATGCAGGTGCGGTTATGACCCAAATAGTTGAAATTATTCAACGTAAAAACACTAATTATATTTTTATTGATACGGGTATTGCTCAAGGATTTTACTGGTCACTGGCTGGAATCAAATACCAAATCATTTATCCTTATCCCTTAAAAAAACATAAACAACATCTTGAAAAATTTACAGTCACCGGTCCTACCTGCGACAGTCAGGATGTTTTCGGAAAACAAATTGAACTACCTCCAAATATTAAAAAAAATGATATCTTATTGATTTATCCTGCCGGTGCCTACATCACATCTGCAAAACAGTATAATGGGTTTGATTATCCTGAATTAGTTGTTGTGTAGACTTATTTTTTTACAATTACTTTTTTCCTACGATTTTTTTTATATTTTTATCAGAAGAAAAAAAACATGTATTATTTTTAAATATTTTTTAGTTATGAAAACACGATTTACTTTATGTTTAATTGGATTAATTTTTCTTTCTGATTTTTCTTTAAAATCGCAGAATGCTTTAGATTTCGGAGGTACTTCCTATATTACATTTGGTAATAATTCTAAGTTGGGTATATCTCAATTTACACTTGAATGCTGGTTTATGCGACATGGCACAGGAACAACCACATCAACTGGAACAGGGGGATTAACTACTGCTATCCCTTTAGTCAGTAAAGGAAAGTCAGAAAATGATGGCAGCACCGTGGATATGAACTATTTTCTGGGTATTGATAATTCAACCGGTAAAATCGGAGCAGATTTTGAAGAAGGTGCAGGCGGAACAAATCCGGGATTAAATCATCCGGTTCTCGGAACAACAGTTATTGCATTGAATACATGGTATCATGCGGCAGTTACATATGATGGAACAACATGGAATTTGTATTTAAATGGAAGTCTTGAAACCACATTATTTATTGGGAAACCTCTACAAAATCTTAGTATTCAACATGCAGCCATCGCAACGGCTATCAATTCAACCGGAGTTAATCAGGGATATTTTGACGGAATTATTGATGAAGTCAGACTATGGAACAAAGCTTTGACGGTTGATGAAATCAGATCGAATATCAATAAAAAAATCATGTCTCCCACTTCAAATTTACAAGCAAGATGGGGATTGGATGAAGGCACAGGGACAACGATTACTGACATCAGTGGTAATAACATCTCAGGTACATTAACCGGAAGCGGTTATACATGGACAAATCAGAATGCGCCATTTAATATCAATATCGCTCCTGATAAACCAATTCAAATATCTCCGGCTAATAATGACAAATGCCAATCCGGTACTGCTGCGTTATCTGTGCAGGTTAAGGACATTGATTCCGACTCACTCACCGTTGATTATTTCGGTAGAATTCAAAAACCAAAATCCAAAAAATTTACTGTCATCGGTTTACCGGACACACAATTTTATACAGCTGAAAAAAACGGTGGGAAAAATTCTTCTTTCAAAGCTCAAACAAATTGGATCGTGAATCAAAAAGACAATTTAAATATTCAGTTTGTAGTACATTATGGAGATATTACAGACAGTAATACTATTAATAACTGGAAAAGAGCAGATACAGCCATGAGTTTTCTTGAAAATCCTGCAACCACCGGTTTAACCGAAGGTATTCCGTATATCATGAGTATAGGAAATCATGATATGTCAAATGGAACAACCATGTATAATAGTTTTTTTGGAAAAAATCGTTTTGGAAAAAGAAAATATTTTGGAGGAAATTATTCAAATAATTTGAATAATTATTTTGATTTATTTCAATCTGACAGTTTGAAATTTATTGTGATCAGTCTGCAATACAATCCTTCAGCATCAATAATCAATTGGGCTGATTCAGCCTTAAAAGCAAATGCAAATGCTTATGCTATTGTTGTTTCGCATGCTATACTGGATGCTGCCGGGGCATTCAGTACCGAAGGGGGACAAAATATTTATTCTGTTTTAAAAACAAATCCCAATCTGATGTTGATGTTATGTGGACACGTTTCAGGGGAATCACAACGATCAGATATTTATTTCGGAAATCAATCTTATTCTTTGCTTTCGGATTATCAATCATATACAAATGGAGGCAATGGATATATGAGAATCATGGAGTTTGATCCGTATGCAAATAAAATTAATATAAAAACGTATTCCCCTGTTTTAAACCAATATGAAACGGATGCCAATAGCCAATTTTCATTGAATTATAGTTTTAATCTTAACACTAATACATTTCAAAAACTTAAACAAGTAAAAATTCCTGCTACAGATCAACTTTCAAGTTTCAACTGGAATAACCTGCAAACCGGGAATACCTTTGAATGGTATGTTCAAGTGTCAGATTCGAAAAACACAGTATCCTCGACTATTTCAAATTTCTCAACTAATAAATTAAATCCTACCATTACATTTCAAAATGGAATACTTACATCTACTGTTAAAACCGGTAACCAATGGTATAATGAACAAGGTATTATTAATGGAGAAACAAATGATACATATAAACCTGTTTCAGATGGAATCTATTATTCCCGCGTTAATTCAAATGGATGTATTTCTGATACATCAAACAATATTAAAGTTGTTCTAACAGGATTACAAGAAATAAAAATGTTTGCTTTCCAAATTTATCCGAACCCTGCTTCACACACTATTCATATTTATTTTCAATCGGAAGAAGCAGTTAAAATCGAACTAATTTCCTTAACGGATCAAGTTATCTTCTCCAAACAAATTGAGAATCCATCCGGCACAATTGAAAAAGTAGATGTGACCAGTTTACCGTCAGGAGTTTATTTTTTTAAACTGATTTCAAATAACAAAACCATTGTAAAAAAGATTATTAAGGAATAAAAAAATACATCTGCAAATGAACGGGTACAATCTATTGGACCCGTTTTTTCAGAATCAAATCGGAGTATCAATAAATACATTCTCCTTTTTTTCATAGGTAAACAAACTATATGTCAAAAAGATCACGGCAATTGTACTTATTAATACCCATATCCAATCAATCCCATTAACACCAACTGTTTCCATTCTATTCCCTACCACTCCTTTTTGTTGTAAATAAGAAAAAACAACAGACATTGAATTGTTAAAAAAATGAAACAATACAGGAAACCAAATTGTTTTTGACCAAACATATAAATAACCTAAAAAGAGTCCAAATAAAAACATGGGAATAAATTTATAGAACTGAAAATGAATAAATGCAAATAAAAACCCGGAAATAATTACTGCTAAATGAGTACTTTTCGTCCATTCTAAAAATAATTTTAGGAGCACACCTCTGAAAACAAATTCTTCGACGACCGCAGTAAACAAACCAATCATAAATATATTAAATAATAACCCTGTAATCGTTTCAGTCTTTAAAAAAGAAGTTAGAATTGTATTGTTTTTTTCTTCGTAATTTTTCAATACATATTCTAAACCGGACATACTTGCAGGTAGTTTAATCCCTGCATTCAAACTACCCAACAGGTTGATCAATGGAACAGAAACAATTAATAAAAGCAGTATTAATAATACTGATAATAATTTTGGTGATTTATTCATTTGTAAATAAACCCAAAACTTACCTCCGGCAAAAACTGCAAAAATAACTACAGACAATAACATTCCCAGTTGAGAAAATAATTGAAGAATTTTCATTACTAAAATTACGTCGGGATTGATTATTATTCCATTTACATTCAAATTAAATATCAACTCTTTACCGTAAAAAGGCACTAATGTCAGGACAGCGAGAAAATATGAAAAGAATATGAATATAAAAAAAAGCAAAAGGAAAAATAAAATTTTTCGGAAAGGATGATACGTTGCAATAAACGGATTTATATACATTACGGTAAATATTTTGTTAATTTGCTCTTAAATAATTTTATATACACAATGACACAATTTAAAAGGTCATGATTAAAAAACAAAAATACAAAATATATTCAGGTGGTTAAAATAGGACGAATAGAAATAAATAAATTTCCGCTTTTACTTGCACCCATGGAAGGAGTGACAGATCAGGCATTCCGTAAGATATGCAAGCCCTTTGGTGTTGACTTGATGTACACCGAATTTATTTCGTCCGAAGGATTGATTCGCGATGTGAGTCGTTCAAAAGAAAAACTTTTACTGACAGAAGATGAACACCCTATTGGTATTCAGATTTTTGGAAATAATATTGAATCAATGAAGGAAGCTGCGATCTTAGCTGAACAATCAAATCCTGAATTGATTGATTTGAACTTTGGTTGTTCGATACGAAAGATTGTTCAAAAAGGATGTGGCGCCGGTATGTTGAATGATATTCCAAAAATGGTTAAAATGACCGAAACTGTTGTAAAAGCAGTTCATACGCCAGTAACTGTTAAAACAAGATTGGGTTGGGATGATAAAAATAAAAATATTGAAGAAATAACAGAACGCTTGCAGGATGTAGGTATACAAGCCATTACCATTCATGGTCGAACCAAAGCACAGATTTATAAAGGTGTTGCGGACTGGACTTTGATCGGAAAAATAAAAAACAATCAGCGAATTTCAATTCCTGTTTTCGGTAACGGAGATGTAACTAGTCCTGAGATTGCGCTTGAGATGATTGAAAAATACCATGTGGATGGAATCATGATTGGCAGAGCTGTTTACGGTAATCCATGGATATTCAGAGAAATCAATCATTATCTGGCAACCAAAGAGCATCTTCCCACTCCTACGCTACAGGAACGAATAACTGTTTGCCGTCAGCATCTTACTAATGCGATTCAATTGTACGGTGAACGCTATGGTGTTCTTACCTTGCGCAGACATTATAAAAAATATTTTAAAGGAATACCCGATTTTAAAACCGTTTACACAGAATTAGTAACCCATGATGATCCGGCAGCAATTGATTTCATGCTTTCAAAGATCAAATAACTATTTAAATTGAATTGTATAAATCAATTAAAATGAAACGATTATATATCTGCATTTATTTTCTGACAAGTTTTTGTGTTAAAAACATTGTTGCTCAAACAAATTCAGGTGTTCAAAAAATAAACGCAAAAATCACTCAATTAAAAGAATCATCTCTGTTTTCAAATGCATCTTTCAGTGTTACCATTTTGGATTGTAATACAGATGAAATAATAACCGGAATAAACAATCATCAAAGACTTTCTCCAGCATCTTCTTTAAAAGTTGTTACTTGTGCAACGGCATTAACATCACTTGGAAAAGATTTTAAATTTAAAACCTATCTAGAATACGATGGTATTTTCGATTCATCCGGAACTTTACACGGAAACATTTATATACGAGGGAATGGTGACCCAACCTTTGGAAGTGATCGGTATGATTCGCTAACTTCATATCAAAGAATATATAATACATGGTTAACCAAACTCAAACTGTTGGGTATTCAAAAAGTGGACGGTCGTGTGATGGCTGATGCAACAATTTTCGATAATGAATCAATTGCTGATGGATGGCAATGGGAAGATATTGCAAATGGTTATGGAGCCGGCGCCAATGGATTAACGTTTTTAGAAAACAGTTATGATTTATTTCTTTGTGCAGGAAATAAAATTGGTGATAAAACTTCATTTGTAAAAACCATACCCGCACTTCCATTTTTCACTTTTGATAATCAGGTAACAACGGCTGAATCAAAAACAGGGGATGAAACAATAATTTACGGTGCACCTTCATCAACAATCCGTGAAATAAAAGGAACAATTCCGTTAGGAAAAAAAGAATTTAAAATCAAAGGAGCTCTTCCTGATCCTCCTTTACTTTGTGTAACATTATTTGAAAAATTTTTAAAAGAGAATCAAATTCAAATTACACATCAACCTGAAGTAATTAAAAGAAATTTGCCTGACTCAATATCCCATTCCACTTTAAGCCACATCATTTCTATTCATTATTCTCCTACTTTAGAAATGATTGTCAATGAAACCATGACACACAGCATTAATACTTATGCAGAAGATATTTTAAAATACCTTGGAACATTAAACAATTCTGTTGGCACAAGAAAATCAGGCATTCAATATATTGAGTCTTTCTGGAAATCAAAAGGCGTTAACTTAAATGGATTTGAGATCAGTGATGGCTGCGGACTGTCAAGAAAAAATCAATTAACCTCTTTTCAACTGGCTGAGATACTTGCAAAAGCATCAAAAGAAAAAGAATTTCAAACATTTTATAATTCATTACCTGAATTGAATAGTTCAAAAAACAAATTCAATATTCGAGCAAAAAGTGGCTCCATGTCTCAGATACGATCCTATGCCGGGTATTTTAAAAACAAAAACAATAAACTTTACAGCTTTGCTGTTATTATCAATAATTACACAACCGATAAATATAAAATCAGGGAAGAACTGAAAAATTTAATCTGCTTGTTTCCTGAAATTGAATGAATTTAAAGGTTTTCAACAATCCGTTGTGTTTATAAAAATAAAAACCCATCACAAATTAATACGTTGAATTATTAATTTTGAAAAAAAATAATCATGAAATACGCATTAATCTTTTTAGTTTTATTTAGTTTATTATCCTTTAACATTTCGGGACAGGTTGTTACCCGTGAAGGCAAATGCGGCAGGAAAGGTACTTCGCTTTGTCCTAAGCTTTCCGTCTTTCATGAGACGAACTATGATCTGTCTCGTTTTGGTTTCAATAGTGTTAATGCCGATTATGTTTTAATTTGCAGAAGCAGTTATATGCTTACTGTTCGCTTAGGATGCAGTTATATGAGCTTTGAAAAGGCATCTTCTGTGGGTGTTCCTATTGAATTAAATCTTCTTATTGGCAGGAGTGCTTTGCTGCTTGAGATAAGTGGTGGTTTTTTGGGACAATATTATTATAAAAATTATGATTCAATTTCCCAAAAGAAAAAGTCTTCTACTTTATTTTATCAGGCAATTACCGGTCGTATCGGTTTACGCTATGAGCCACCCAAGGGTGGACTCTTTTTCCGAATTGGCTTCACACCTTTATATTCATTAACCGATTATGATCAGATTTATCCAATCAATAATCGCCGGTTTATCCCATTGATAGGCGCAGGTATTGGATACACATTCCGAAAACTGTAATTCCATAAAATATAAATCTCCATTCAATTTACCGATCAGGTACAAAGAATGGAGATTCTTTTAGAGTCAGATAATATTAATATCTGTAATGCTCCGGTTTGTAAGGACCTTCAATGGGAACACCGATATAATCAGCTTGTTCTTTTGAAAGAGTAGTTAATTTCACACCGATCTGTTCCAAATGTAAACGAGCAACTTCTTCATCTAATTTTTTTGATAAACGATAAACTCCAACTTCATACTTATTTGTCCAGAGGTCTAACTGAGCAAGTGTTTGATTAGTAAACGAATTACTCATAACAAACGATGGATGACCTGTTGCACAACCCAGATTAACTAAACGACCTTCTGCAAGCAAGTAAATGGAATGACCTTCGGGGAAGATATATTTATCAACCTGTGGTTTAATATTAACTAACTTAATTCCCTTATATGTATTTAATTTATCAACCTGAATTTCATTATCAAAATGTCCAATGTTACAAACGATTGCTTCATCTCTCATTTTTGACATATGTTCAATGGTGATCACATCTTTATTACCGGTGGTTGTAACATAAATATTCCCTTCAGCTAATGCATCTTCAATGGTAGCTACTTCAAATCCTTCCATGGCTGCCTGCAAAGCACAGATCGGATCAATCTCAGTAACAATGACGCGTGCACCATACGAACGCATAGATTTAGCACACCCTTTACCAACATCTCCGTACCCAAGAACGACTACCACTTTTCCTGCAATCATCACATCAGTAGCACGTTTCAAGCCATCAGCAAGTGATTCGCGACAACCGTATAAATTATCAAATTTAGATTTTGTAACAGAATCATTAACATTGATAGCAGGTACAAGTAATTCTCCTTTTTCAAGCATCTGATATAAACGATGTACTCCGGTTGTAGTTTCTTCTGAAACACCTTTCCAGTCTTTAACCGTAGTATGCCATTTTTTTGGATTTTCAACATACAGTTGATTCAACAACTTATAAATTTCTATTTCTTCTGCATTTGAAGATTGCTTTTTCAACAAGGATGGATCTTTTTCAGCAGCAAAACCTAAATGAATAAATAAAGTTGCGTCACCCCCATCATCCACAATCATTTGAGGTCCTTTTCCTCCTGAGAAAGATAGTGCCTGATTAGTGCACCACCAGTATTCTTCCAGATTCTCACCTTTCCAAGCAAATACAGGTACGTTTGAATCTCTGACTACAGCAGCAGCAGCATGATCCTGTGTGGAAAAAATATTACAACTTGCCCATCTAACATCAGCGCCAAGTTCAACCAATGTTTCTATTAAAACGGCTGTCTGAATGGTCATATGCAGTGAACCGGAAATTCTGACATCTTTCAATGGTTTTTGTTTGGAATATTTCATTCGGATTGCCATCAACCCGGGCATTTCTTTTTCTGCCATTTCAATTTCTTTTCTGCCCCAATCGGCTAAGGACATATCCTTTACTTTAAAATCTTTATTTTTAATTACTGTATTTTCCATTTAAGTATATTTTTTAATAATTTTGCAAAAATACTCTATTAACTTAAATTTAACAAAAAAAATAATTGCATACAACCTTTTTCATTTTTATCAGTCATATTGATAATAAATTGAATTAAAAACTTAAATTTTTAAAATTATGAAAACATTAAATTTAAGATTGCTCAGTGGTTTAGCAATCATTTCTCTTACTTTAATTCTTTCTTCCTGTAAGAAAGACAAAGACACCATGAGTTTGTCTGAACAAATGACTCAATCCTCTTCTGATGATCAGGAGGTTCAGGATATTCAAAATTCTCTTGACAAAGACATAACCGATTATATGTCAGGGTTAAGCACTTCAAAAGGCGGTAATGACTCTCTCCCCCCACCTTGTGGAGTTGAAATCAATGGTACGAATGATCCATCGAATAAAACGTATCATATTAAATTTACAAATACAACTTGTCTGGATCGTGATAAACGAAGAACAAAATCTGGAACAGTTGATATCCAGTTAACACAAGGTAATCACTGGAGAGAAAAAGGTGCTGTCGCTGTTGCTAATTATAATATCACGGTGAAACGATTGCTAACAGGGAAAACAACCATTTTAAAAGGTCAACGAACCATTACAAATGTCAAAGGTGGAACTTACTACGGATTGGCTTTGGGAGTTGTTGATTCTATCGTCCATAAAATAAGTGCAACAAATACAATTACATTTCCTGATGGTACGTCACGTTCATGGGAACATCGTGTTATCAGAACATGGACTCATCCTATTCAACTTGCTTTTGTATTAACTATTTCTGCCTGGGGTGAACAGGATGGTTATACAAATCTTGCTAATTGGGGATTAAACCGCAAAGGAGATAAATTTTACACTCAAATCACTACCCCTGTTTTAGCTGCTAATCTTTGTGCATGGGAAGCTGGAAAAGGTGTTATTAAACATACTTTAATTACTTCTGATGGGAATTACGATGTAACCATCACTTTAGGATTAAAAACAAATGGTACAGCTTCCGATTACATGAATTTGGAATGTGCTACTAATTACAAAGTTGATTGGAACGGAAAAAAAGGGACAGGTTCTGCTCTATTGAATTATTAATATATTCACTTTTTTAATCTAAAAAGGAGGTGATTTATCAGTCACCTCTTTTTTTTATTTAATGACTAATCCATTTTAATTTTTGTTGTTCGTATTTAATTTTATCGTTATCCAACAGCCATTGCAATACTTTGATTACTTTATCTTCGTGCAAATTACTCACCGAAGCAACCAGTTCATCAGGGAAACAAGGATTTCGGATAAGCAGTGGTTTAATATGTTTTAAAATATAATCGAATTCCTTTTCATTCAATTCCACTTTATTTCGTTCAAGACAAACGTCACATTGACCGCAACGCAAGGTGTTTTTTTCACCAAAGTATTCAAGTATCATTCTGCTTCGGCATTTTGTTACAGAAGTAACATAGTTAAATATCGCTTTTAATCTATTGGATGCATTTTCTTTTCGAAGCAAAATATTATTTTTAGAGAGTAAAAGATCTTTCGAATGTAATCGTTCTGTAGAAAAAATTATTTGTGGTTTATCTTTATGTGAAAGATAAGTCAGGCAATCCAGATTTTGTAATGTTTCTAAAATATTTACCACCTTCTCCAATTTCAGGTTAGTTTTACGTGCTATATCATTTTCATCAATCTTTACAAAATCATTAAATAAACCTGAATAAGTTCGCAACAATATTTTAATAAATGGATCGTATTTTTTATTTTCCACCTGAAACCTGTACAAATCCTCATGATTCATGGTGAATAAAATTTTTGAAGGTGTTTTTATTGCATCCGTTAATACAATAAACCCTTCATTTTCCAATAATTTCAATCCATTGAACACTTCAATCATATTAAAATTATAGGTATTGCAAAAAGCATTGATATCAAAATCAAAACTGCAATCTTTTCCGCTGCCGACGGCTAATGAAAAATAATTTCCAAGCGCCTGATAATATTGTTTGACTTGATCCGGTTCTGGAAATGTCAGGGATAAATATTTCTCCCTGTCAATCAAATCAGATTTATTATATAATATTATTGCATGTGCTTTTTGTCCATCTCTCCCGGCTCGTCCTGCTTCCTGATAATACGATTCAATATTATCAGGTAAATCCAGATGAACGACAAACCGAACATTCGGTTTATCAATTCCCATTCCAAACGCATTGGTCGCAACGATAACGCTGCTAGGAGTTTTCATCCATGTTTGCTGCTTTCTGTTTCTGATATCCGTATCAATCCCTGCATGATAGAAATCAGCTTTAATGGAATTTTTGTTTAAAAAATCCGATATCTCTTTTGTTTTACGCCTGTTTCTAACATAAACAATACCACTGCCTTTGATCTCTTTAATTTTTCTTAATAACCGGTTAAATTTGTCTTCTTCATGAATCACTTCATAAACCAGATTTTTCCTTTCAAAACTTACGCTGAAAATATTGGGTTTTCTGAATTTGAGTTTTTGCTGAATATCTTGTATCACATCCGTTGTAGCAGAAGCAGTCAATGCTACAACAGGCGCAGTTGGGATTAACTCTCGAATTTCAGCAATATCCAGATAAGGAGGACGAAAATCATACCCCCATTGCGAAATGCAATGTGCCTCATCAACAACTAAAAGAGAAATTTTCATTTTCTTCATCCGTTCCCTGACAAGTGGTGTTTTCAATCGTTCCGGAGACAAATACAGAAACTTAATATTTCCATAAATACAATTATCAAATGAAATATCTATCTCCCGGGGATGCATGCCTGAATAAACAGCAATAGCGGGTATTCCTTTCTTTTTCAAACCATCCACCTGATCTTTCATAAGTGAAATCAACGGTGTTATAACAATACCAATTCCTTCTTTCATCAGTATCGGTAACTGATAGCACAATGATTTACCTCCTCCTGTCGGCATCAATACAAGCGTATCCTGCCCTTCAAGGATGGATTGTATCACTTCCTCCTGCTTGGGACGAAAGGTTGATACCCCCCAATATTTAAGCAGTATTTGTTGACTGGTCAAAATAAAAAGTTGAATTTATGACGAAGATATAATTTTTCCAAAGAACAATTAAACTCAAATTCAATTTCTTTAGCAGTTTTTAAATAATTTTTGCATATTTTTGTATAAGAAATATTTCAAATATGTTATCCAAAAAAGCACGCTATTCTTTGCTTGCATTAATTAAGCTGGCAAAAGAATATAACAAAGGGCCTATATTGATTCAAGATATTGCCGAGAGTGAAAAGCTTCCCAAAAAATTTCTTGAGGCAATTTTACTGGAATTAAAAAAACATGGTATTGTCAGCAGTAAAAAAGGCAAAGGCGGTGGCTATTACCTGATACGTAAGCCACAAGAAGTGAACCTGGCAGATATCATTCGTAAATTTGACGGTGCAATTGCTCTTCTACCTTGTGTTACCTATAATTATTATGAAACCTGTGAACATTGCAAAGATGAGGATACCTGCGGACTACGGGATGTTATTAAAGATGTAAGAGATGCATCTGTTACTATTTTAAAGAACTCCTCCCTTTACGATGTTATTCATCGTGAAGAAAAATTAATCCGTTCAAAAAAAAACAAATAATTAGTCTACTTTTTCAATAGAATAAATTCTCTTTTCATTAATTCATTTTTAATTTGAATTAAATACGCCCTGAGTCTATCAACAGTATGATTTCTTCAATATTTCGATCCTCAACATTATTTTCAGGATGATATTCGGTTTTAAGATTGGCGCCAAAAAGGCGTGCAACTCCTTGCCAGAAGACAGTTCTGAATGAACCAATATGATCTTTTAATATTTCATACGAAGATCGGTTTATTTGTCTGTCAATTAGTTTGAGTAAAATTTTACCTTCAGAGAATGTCAGGTTTCTGGCTATATCGCCATATTCTTTCAATATATCATCTTCAGCTTGTTTCATCAATCTCCGTTTTTCTTTTTGACTTTTTCCAACAAGCAATGTATCATAATAAGCCAGTTTACGTTCAACTATTTTCACCAAAGGATAAATTTTTTTCACCCGAAAAATCAGACGATCAAATTTTCTTTTATCATCATTCGTAACCACAGTCCTTTGAGGGTAAACTTTTATTTCCTCTAGCTCAAGGTATGAAAGCGTATCATTATCCTGCATGGAAGTTATTTTGCGAACGCTATCTTGAATGGATTGAGAAAATAGTCTGGTAAAAGAAAATATGATTAATATAAAAAAAAACTTTTTCATAAATACATTTCATCCTAATAACTCAAAGTATATACCGGATATTATCTGCTGAAGAAAAAAAATAATCAATTAGATTTTTTAGGAGTATTCTGTTGTTGATAAAGATCCTTTTTAGGATTTCTTCCTATCACGGAAATACGGATATATCTATGAGGATTTAATTTAATATCCCTTATCAATTCATTCAGTTCTTTAGAAGAAGATTCAAGATTATTATATAATGTATCATTATTGATCAATGCACCCAGACTCCCTTCGCCTTTATTTATTTTTGTAGCTATCTCTGAAAACTGATTCAATGTTTTTTCAGCTCCTTTAATCGTATTCACAAAATCAACTTTTGACAATGAATCGCTGATTACCGAAAAATTTTCAATGATCTTCTTAATTTTATCATTATTGTTTTTCAGGTTAAACGTAATGGATTCCACATTCTGAAGTATGCGTTTGATACGTCCCTGTTCGGATGAAAACAATGTATCTACTCTGAACGTAATATTTTCAAGATTTTTGATCGCGTGATGAATACTCTCGAAACTCTTTTCCAGATTATTTCTAGTATTTTTATTTAATACTAACTGAACGGTTGAAATCAATGAATCAATTGACAATATAAGAGTTTCTGCTTTTCGTTTCAGTGGAAGTACCTGTTTATTTACCTCTTCCTGAAGGGTCGTTTGAATGTCTGATTTTAATGTGTCACCATCTGTAATATATTTTCTGTCATGCGAAGGAACAATTTCAATGGCTTTGGAACCCATCAGGTCAGCACTATAAATACGGGCAACCGAACCTTTAGGGATTGAAATATTACTTTCAATAATCATTTCAATCAACAAACGATTGGTGGTATCGTTCACAAACGAAATCTTCTTCACTTGTCCGATTTTAAACCCATTGATAAGTACAGCATTGGCTTCGGACAATCCATTTACATGTTTATAAACAGCATATATAGTAATCTTCTTCTTAAAAATATCTCTACCTTTTAAAAAGTTAAGCCCCCATAACAACAGAGCAAACCCGATTACGGAAACCAAACCAATTATATATGCTTTATTATTTTTCAATTTTTTTGATTACAAACCTACGTGTTTTTTTCAAAAACACAAAAACAAATTACAAATAATATATTATTAAAATCAGTGTTTCAATAAACTGACTGCTTCTTTGACGCTTACTCTTTTTCCATTTGAAAATGCAATCACAAACGCATCTTTATACCCCATTCTTTTCATTTTATTCATCAACGTAACTGCATCATCAATTTTATCTGATTTTCCGACAGTGAATTTATACAACCCTTCCTGTTGATAGCAATCCAAAAATTCAATCTCTTTTAATTCCGGTGCAGACAATAATTTTTTATTGGTACCTGTAGCAAATTGTACTTTAAATACAATTTCTTTTGGCTGATTGTCGGAACTAACAGTACTTTCATTATTTATATGCGGTTGTTTAGGAATTGAATCTGTCGATAAATTGTTTTTATTTTCTTGTTTTACAATAGTAACCGTACTTTTCTCTGACTCAGCTTTTATTAGAGGTCGTTCCGGTTCAATGATATTATCTGAATAGGGAACTCCTTCTAATTTTGATTTATATTCTTTAAATGCTCTAAAGATTGATAATGCAATATTTTTTCTTCCGGATTCAGTGATCATAAATTCTTCTTCAGAAAGATTACTCAAAAAACCTGTTTCTATCAGTACGCCCGGCATGGTGGTTTTCCAGAGAACAAGAAAACCCGCTTGTTTCACTCCTCTATTGAATCTGTTCAGGTGATGACTCAGTTGATTTTGAACTTTAGCAGCAAAATCAAGACTTTGCTCCAGATATGTTTTTTGATACAAATTATAACTGATCATAAATTCGGGTGAATCAGGATTGAACCCTTTTGACGGATCAAAATTATCATATTGATTTTTATAATCGCTTTCTAAATATATGGAAGCATTTTCTTTGCTGGCAACATCAAAATTCCCCGCACTTTTATTAATCCCCATTACAAATGTTTCAACTCCATAAGGTTCTTTACTTTTACTGGCATTACAGTGAACAGATATAAATAAATCTGCTTTCTTTTCATTGGCAATTTTTGCCCGACGATATAATTCAACAAATGAATCATCGCTACGGGTGTAAATCACTTCCACATCTTTAAAATTCGATTTGATATAATTTCCTAACTTTAAAACAATATCCAATGCCACATCTTTTTCTTTTGATTTTTTCCCGACACAACCCGGGTCCACACCACCATGTCCGGCATCAATCACTATTTTAGTGATGGCATACTTTTTACTTTGATGTGTACCCGAATTAAATGACGCTAAGGACATTAAACAAAATATACCAAAAAAGAAAAGGATACGTTTCATAAAAAGATATTTATCTTAATTTTGACAATTCAAAAATATAACTTCATTTGCATATATTTTTTAGTAATTACAAAAAATAGTCCACAATAAAATTGTTAATAAAAACATCCATACCATTTCTCTTTTTAGTCGGAACATTATTTTATTTATCAAATGATCTGAATGCACAGGTTGTCAAGCAAGGCGTTGACAGCATTGTTATGCAGGAATTTTATTTATCAAAGGATTCCATTCCTGAAAACGTCACTGATTCTATTGTCAAAAAAGATTCTACCCATAATAAAAAAGGAACAATCTCGAAACAGGCAATTACAAAAAAAATCAAGTATTCTGCAACAGATTCTGTTTTTGTTCATCCTTCCAAAAAACTTGTTCAACTTTATGGTAAAGCAAAAATCAATTATGGCGATATAACCGTTGAGGCGGATTTTATTGAAATAAACTTTAATTCCAAGGTGTTATTTGCCAAAGGAATGCCAGACAGCACAGGAAAAATTGTTGGCAAACCTGTATTTACCGAAAAGGAAAAAAGTTTTAAGTCAGACAATATGACCTATAATTTCAACACCAAGAAAGGTATCATTAAAAAGATTATAAGCCAGGAAGGTGAAGGATATCTGCATGGTCAGACAGTAAAAAAAATGCAGGATGAGGTCATTAACATCAAGCATGGTTCTTATACGACATGCGACAGAGATGATCCGCATTTTGAACTTAAGTTTTCAAAAGCCAAAGTGATTCCTAACAAAAAAATAATCTGTGGTCCTGCCTTTATGGTTGTTGAGGATGTACCAACACCGCTGATCATCCCCTTCGGTTATTTTCCGCTAAAAAAAGGACGTGCATCAGGCATACTCATGCCGGCTCCCGGTGAGTCATCACGTCAGGGATTTTATTTAAAAAATGCCGGATATTACTTTGGAATCAATGATTATATTGATATGGAATTGCGGGGTGATATTTATTCAAACCTCAGTTGGGCTGCTTACAGTTCGGTCAGATATCGAAAAAAATATAAATACAACGGCGCTTTCAATTTTAATTACACCTTAAACAACTGGGGTGAAAAAGGATTGCCTGATTACATGTCGAGTCGTGATTTCAGAATTACATGGACACACGCACAGGATGCCAAAGCAAGACCCAGCAGTTCTTTCTCTGCAAATGTTAATGCAGGGTCCAGTAAATACAATATGTTCAACACAACCGCCACGGCTGACCGTCTGTCAAACAGTATGCAATCCAGTATTTCCTATTCAAAATCGTGGTCAAATAAATTTAATTTTTCAGCCAACTTCCGTCACAGTCAAAATACATTGAACAGAAAAGTGAATGTAACGTTGCCCGAGCTGACCTTTTCAGCCAACAGATTTTTTCCCCTACGTCGAAAAAAACAATCCGGTAAACTTCGTTGGTATGAAAACATCAGTGTGAGTTATGTTATGAATGCTCGGAATGAAGTCAATGTTACGGACACCAACCTGTTCAAATCAACTACGCTGGATAGTATGCGAAATGGTATTAATCACAGTATTCCCATACAGAGTTCAATTAAAATATTAAAGTATTTCAACCTGACCAATTCATTTAATCTTACTGAGAGATGGTATTTCCAAAGCATTGAACGCAACTGGGACACCCTCAAAGATCGCCCTGTTGACGTTGTCCATAGTGGGTTTGGTGAAGCCAGAGATTATAATTTTTCTTCATCGTTGACGACCAAACTATACGGCATGATGCGTTTCAAAAAAACCTTCCCTGTCAATGCGTTCAGACTGGTTTTGTCGCCCTCGTTCAGTTTTAATTACCGACCTGATTTCAGCGACCCCAAATATCACATGTATAGATCCTACATGAATGATAAAGATCAGAAGATCGTCTATTCTATTTATGAACAAGGCATGTACGGATATCCTGCTGCCGGAAAATCAGGAAGTTTAGGATTCTCTTTAACCGGTAATCTTGAAATGAAAGTTAAAAGTAAAAAAGATACAATCACAGGTACTAAAAAAATTGTTTTAATTGAAAACATTTCTTTATCCGGTTCCTATAATCTGGCGCCTGTTATTTACAAATGGTCAAAAATTAATTTATCCGGAAGAACACGTTTGTTCAATAATATCAACATCAGTTACAATGCCTTGTTTGATCCGTATGTAGTAGATTACAACAATAAAAATGTTCCTGAATTTGAACTGCAGGATAATCATCGTCTGCTCCGAATGACCAATGATGCATGGGCTGTCAGCTTGAACTGGAGTTTACCCGGATCAAAAAATAAAAAAACGGATTTTAAAACAAAAGATAAAACCGTAAAACAAAACCCATACAAGGTACCCTGGCGGATCTCACTTGATTACTCACTCGGGTATTCATCCATTTATGCACCCTACTATGTCTGGCCTTATTTCAGGGATACACCCCGCGAATGGGGCGGAAAAACAAAAAAAACGTTCTTACAGACACTCGGTTTGACAGGCAGTTTGGATATTACCAATAAATGGAAAGTTACGTTTGGGTCAGGATATGATTTTCAAAATAAGCAAATATCTTATACCCATGTGGAGATCTCACGCGACCTGCATTGCTGGGAAATGCACTTTTCGTGGGTTCCACTCGGCATGTACAGAAGTTATAACTTTACAATCCGAGCTAAATCTTCCTTGTTACAGGATCTTAAATTTGAAAAAAGAAAAAGTTCACGGGATAATTTCTAATCTAAATTTACGTCTTTATGAAAAAAATAATTTTTACACCGAATGCACCTAAGCCAGTTGGACCTTATAGTCAGGCAGTTTTATCAAACAACCTATTGTTTATTTCCGGGCAGATTCCTATTGACCCGAAAACAGGAAAGATGGAAGCACATAGCATTCAAGATCAGGCCAAACAGGTGATGGAGAATATTAAAACCATTTTATCAGAAGCAGGAATGAATTTTTCAGATGTAGTAAAATCATCTATATTTATTACTGACATGAATAATTTTTCTGTCATCAATGAGGTGTATGGATCTTATTTTTCTGAAAATCCACCTGCACGGGAAACCATCCAGATTTCAAAACTACCCTTGAATGCTGATGTTGAGATTTCTATGATTGCAGGAAAATAATCACATACCTTATTTTCTAATATAAATTTGTGTATTCATTTTTTTATGTTAATAAAAATCACAAAAAAACATATTCGCGTTTCTATACTTCTTTTTACATGTTTGAATATTTCTTTTCTCTTTGCTGATGAAGGAATCTGGATTCCATTGCTTTTAAGCAAATACAATGAAGCAGACATGCAACAAAAAGGTTTACGAATTACTGCCGATGACATATACAGCATTAACCATTCAAGTCTGAAAGACGCCGTATTATTATTTGGCAGGGGTTGCACCGGTGAAGTGGTATCCGGTCAGGGTTTGTTGTTTACCAATCATCATTGCGGGAAAAGCATGATACAATCCCATAGCACGATTGAACATAATTATCTGAAAGACGGATTCTGGGCAAAGTCAAAAGAAGATGAATTGCCTTGTCCCGGGCTGACCGTTTCTTTTCTTGTCCGGATGGAAGATGTGTCTGAACAGGTTTTAAAAAATATTTCACCCGCAATGAATGAAAGTGAACGATACGAACTCATTGAAGCAGAAATAAAAAAGATCATTGATAACGAAACAAAGGGTACATATTTCAATGCAACTGTTGAACCGGTTTTTTCAGGTAATCAATACTTCCTGTATGTAATGGAAACGTTCAGTGATATTCGTTTGGTGGGCGCTCCGCCTATATCCATCGGTGATTTCGGCAGTGAAACCGATAACTGGATGTGGCCACGCCATTCAGCCGATTTTGCTTTGTTCAGAATTTATGCTGATTCAAATAATCAACCTGCCAAATATTCCAGAACCAATATCCCTTACAAACCAAAACAATTTCTGGAAATATCATTAAAAGGAATTCAGGAAAACGATTTCACAATGGTGTACGGTTTCCCTGCTCACACTCAGGAATACCTTCCCTCCTATGCTGTTGAGATGTTAACTCAAATTGAAAATCCGGTATCCATCAAAATCAACAGAAAGAAGTTAGACATTATGAATGAGTTCATGAATCAGTCGGAACAAGTTAAGATTCAATATACTTCAAGATATTTTACTATTTCAAATTTTTGGAAAAAGTCAATCGGGCAAAACAATGGCTTACTTAAATACAATGCCATTGATAAGAAAAAAGCATTAGAGAACGAATTCAACCTTAAACTTAATTCGGACAGTGTTAAAAAGAACGAATATATTCATTTAATGCATGAGTATGAAAAAACTATCCGGCATTACTCAATAGCGAAATACTGGACTGACTTTTATTACGATGCATTTGCCACTGATGATTTATTCAAATTCATTAAATCGTTCCGAAGTCTTGCTTCCATCCCAGATGATTCAAGCCGATTGATCAAAATTGAATTTGAAAAATTAAAAAAAATTTCTTCATCATTTTTTACTAATTCCAATTTGTCCATTGTTGAAAAAACATATTCCGCTATGCTTGATATGTTTTGTCGAGATGTTGATTCAAATTTACATCCTGCAGTGTTTTCTCAGATACAAACAAAATTCAAAAACAATACGAACGATTTCTCATCCTATCTATTTAAAAAATCCATATTTGTTTCATCGGATAAAATTCAAAGATCATTGACCCATTTTAACAAAACCAAATTACTGAATGACCCTTTATTTAAGCTTACTGATGAATTAATTAATTATTATTATCTAAATTTTCAACCCGCCTTAATTTATTATGAAAATAAGTTGGACAGTATGAACCGAATTTTTATGGCAACCCAATTAAACATACAAAAAAACAAATTGTTTTATTCTGATGCAAACTCATCGCTTCGACTCACTTATGGGAAAATTTCAGGATATCAATCCACAGATGGAATCAGCTATCATTACAACACAAACCTTAACGGACTTATAGAAAAAAACAAAACAAACAAGGAAGAATATAATATTCCCAACCGTTTGAAAGAATTATTTAACAGTAAGGAGTATGGTTGTTATGCAGTAAAAGACACATTACCCCTGTGCTTTATAGCTACAAACCATACCAGTGGCGGAAATTCAGGCAGTCCTGTGTTAAATGGCAACGGACAACTCATCGGAATTAATTTTGACCGCAACTGGGAAGGCACCATGAGCGACATCATGTACAATCCTGAAACATGCAGAAATATCAGTGTTGACATACGTTACGTGCTGTTCATCATTGATAAATATGCAGGAATGAAACAACTGGTGGATGAAATGAAGATCAGTAAAAATTAAATTTACTTATCCTATTAAAATTTTGTATTAAAAAACTATTGATTTAAATTTGAAAAAAATTCGGTAATGGCATCTATTTCGGGAAAACAAGACATCAATAAATTTATTGTGATTGGGGAACGTGTATTGATCAAACCCAAGTCACCAAAAGAAAAATCAAGCTCAGGATTATTTCTTCCGCCCGGCATAGAGGAAAAAGAAAAGATTCAATCCGGCTACATTATTAAAACAGGTCCCGGTTTCCCGATACCATCCATTCAGGATGTAGATGAGCCATGGAAAAATAAAGCGGATGATGTGAAATATGTTCCCCTTCAAGCCAAAGAAGGTGATCTGGCTGTTTACCTTCAAAACAGTGCCTATGAAATTGAATTCAATAAAGAAAAATATATTATTGTTTCGCAAAACGCTATTCTCCTGCTTATCAGGGATGAAGAACTTTATTAACCGTCAGGATAATTGTTAACATTAATTCATTTTTTATATTAAAATTTTTTATTTATTTGCTTCTAAATAATAATCCATTAAATCACGTATAATGAAAAAAATTCTTTTTGCAATAATGACCTGCTACGGATTGTATGCAGGCGCTCAAGTTAAGGTAGAACATGGTACTGCGTTGGATAATGATAAAGAAATAAAAATGAACAGGATGCTCCAAGGTGATGATGATAATTTTTACAGTTACAGGATACGCACCAAAGGAAGAGGTACTTCTTTTTATGTTGAAAAATATTCCAAACAAGCATTAAAGCCAATGTTCACAAAAGAAATCAGCATTGAAGATGCCGAAGATACCAAGATTGTTGATGTACTGTATGCCGCAAACAATGTTTATATTTTCAGAAGACAATACTTTAAAAAAGCGGAAGAGATGAAATTATATTATCAGACCGTTTCATCAAGCGGTGAGGTTGCCAATAAATTAACTGAAATTGTAACCATTCATACCGACCATTATGAATTTATTGATTTTGATATTGTTCAAAGCCCTGATAAAGCTAACTTTTTGATTAAAGCTTCTCATAAAGCAAACAAAACCGACCAGTATAAAACGGATTTCATGCTAATGGATGCCGGAAGCATGAAACAGAAATGGGTCAAAACAATTAACCAACGCTTGTTTGGCTCTATGCCCAGCATGAATATCTGGTTTGGCTCCAACATTGACTTCAACGGGAATGTGATTCTCATTGGATTGTACCTCGACAATAATGAAAATATATATTATGCATATAACTATAAAACAAAAAATACAGGACCAAAAGACAAAAAATATAAGTTGGCTGTTTCAATCATTGAACAAAAATCAGAAGAAGAAAAAAAAGTTGATCTGCCGTTCGATGATGATTACTGGGTGAAAGAAATTGAATTTTCAAAAACACCTGCAAATGAGCTGGTGGTTGGCGGTTTTCTTAAAGATGTGATTGAACGCAAAGGGCGCGACCTGATCAAAATCGGTATTTTCAGCTTTAACGTGAATATTGCTTCTGCTTCCGTTGTAGCTCAATCCATAAAAATGTTTGATCTGAATTTATTAAAAGCACTGCAGGCAAGCATTAAGCGTCCCAGCTTTGAGTATAAGTTAGATTATATCTTACCCATTGGCAAAGATGTTTTCTATATTGGTGAAAAATATGATGAACGCGTTGTTACCACGTATAATTCACAGACAGGGTCTTCAACGACCTACTACGCCTATGAATATCAGGATGTGATCGTTGCCAAACTAAACAGTTCGGGCGAATTTGAATGGATACAAAATGTGCCTGTACGTATCAGTTTAAGATTAAATTACCCACATATTTTTAAACAATATATCGCTACTGCCACTGACAACAATATTTATGTGTTTTTTAATGAACATCCCAAGAACATGACTCTTTACGCTCAATCCATTATTGACCCGGATGATTTCAGAGCCATGAGCGGCATACATGGAACTAACTTTGTATGTTCACAAGTTTCCTGTTCTGACGGAGCAAAAAAACATTTTCTGGTATTCGAAAATGACACGTATTGTTTTGCTCCCATTCAGGAGAAAGACCCCAATTTCTTTCCCCCTCCTGAATGTGAAAACTTTGTAAAAGATAAAAGCAATACCATTTTTATTTACACCGAAGACAGAGGGAAGGATCGTTTTACAAAACTTATTCTTCAGGAATAATAGTTGTTCTCACTTATATTTTATCAAATAAAAAAAGATTCTTTTTTTTAAAAAATAAAAACTTTATTTTTGTTAAAATTTAAATGACCATGCATTTTAACCCGGAAGATTTTAAAGAGATTAGACCGTATTTTGATGAAGAAATAAATCCTGCGTTAAAACGGATCACGGCTGTACCTGCCATTAAATATATTCTCTCATTCCTTTTCCCTGACAGACCGGTTGATGAAATCATCGCAGAACTTAATACCATGCAGTCCATTTATGAATTCCAGATTAAGTGTATGTATCATGTGGTTTATTCCATTCTCCATCAAACCTCAGACGGATTAACACATGATGGGTTCAAAGAACTTGACCCTTCAATACCCTACCTGTTTATTTCCAACCATCGCGATATCATGCTCGACTCGGCAATATTACAGGTATTGTTACACGACAATGGTTTTCCCACATCTGAAATTACATTTGGTGATAATTTAATGTCCGACCAGTTTGTCACTGACCTCGGTAAGATCAACAGGATGTTCACGGTTTACAGGGGAGGCAATAAAAAAGAATTTCTGCAAAACTCCTTGCTGTTATCATCATATATCAGATATACCATTGAAACTAAAAAGCATTCTATCTGGATCGCTCAGCGTAATGGCAGAACAAAGGATGGACTGGATAAAACAGAACCTGCCCTGTTAAAAATGCTGAACATGAGTGGCAAAAAAAATGATATCATATCTAATTTTTCCTCACTGAATATTGTTCCCATGTCGGTTTCTTATGAATACGAACCCTGTTGTGCCTCAAAAACAAATGAACTATTTATTTCTTCAACTTCCGAATATATAAAACAACCCAATGAAGACCTGCAAAGTATTATTTCAGGGATTACCGAATATAAAGGGAAGATACATATATCCTTAGGCAAACCATTGAACGTCATGTTGGATGATCTGCATTCAATACATGGAAATAATGATAAGGTCAACGCAATGGCTGAATGGATTGACCATCAGATTTTCAAATGTTACAAACTCTTTCCAACCAATTATATTGCCTGTGATCTGCTCGAAAATAATTCTGTTTACGCTCAACATTATTCGGCTGATGAAAAAACAAAATTTAATACATATATCAACAAAGAGCTTTCAAAACTATCCGGCAACCAAGATGAATTAAAAAAAATAATGCTATCCATCTATGCTAATCCAGTCAAAAATTGTTTAACCTAAAAATTTATTATTATGAAAAAAATTCTGATCATCCTTATGTTCGTTGCTTCAATGCAACAAATTAGTTTTTCACAGAATGCCTGTGAAGTATTTAATTCAAATGAAGTCATCTGGTATGGTGTTGATTTCAGTATGGCAAAAATGGTTGGACCTGGGTTTGGAGTGCCAGCAGTAATAAAATCAACCCTTTTACCTTCATGGAATAATGTTATTCTGACAGAAGCAAAAAAATATGACCTAAAAAAATTCTTTCACAAATCAAATATTCCATTTAATTTAAGTCCTGTAACCGATGTAAACAATAAGGTGGACGAAAATAAAATGGTCGTTCTTAGTTCAACAGAATCAACTGAACTTAAAGAAGCAGACCTTCAAACGATTGTCAACAAATATACTTTTGATAAAAAAACCGGCATTGGTGTTTTGTTGATTGCTGAAAGTTTTAATAAGGTTGAAGAAACAGGTCGTTTTTATATTACCTTCATTGATCTGGCAACAAAAAAAGTATTAGTTGCTAAAAAAATTATTGGAAAAGCAGTTGGCATTGGAACACGAAATTATTGGGCAGGGTCAATCTTTGCTGCATTAAAATCATGTGAACTCCTCATGCCCGGTTGGAAAAACGAATACTGCAAATAATATTTTTAAATTAATAAAAAAAACCACACAGATTGTGTGGTTTTTTTTATTAATCCAATTTACATTTAATGAGGTGAATTGATTTCCCGGTTTTATCCGAACCAAAAAACACAATAGAGTGTATGTTTGGATTATACAGATAAGGGAAACAGGGTTCCAGATAAAAATCATTTTTCCTAAAATCAAATGCTTCGCTGATGGAATCATTTTTCAGATCAATCCGAAATAAATGAGGTGCATTTAATTTTTGATTGTACCATGAAACTGTTCCATAAGGTTCGAGCAGTAGTTGGTAAATACATTGGGTTTCCTGATTACGCAGATATCGTTGAATGAATTTTGTTATTTCGTATGGACTATCAGCGCTGACACAGAACTGTGTTACAAAATTTTTATTTTTATCAAAAAACAAAGTAAAAACATCAGAATATGTTTTTTGCGATACCTTTTTTTTCCGGATGATCTTTGTAACTGTATGATAGTTCTGCCCTCCGATAAAAAAATTATTCATGCTGTCAGTATAACTGCAAGATAACTCATAGTCTTTCCCTGAAAAAGTTGTCGGATGGTCATCTTTAATTTTTTTTATTTTATATTCAAGCGTATCTGAAGATATCTTGCTGACTGCATCATTAAACCAATCCGGGGTTTTGAACGTGTCCAATATCATACCGGATTTATTTGCCATAAATACTTTCAGCCAATCATATTTTTTCTTTGCCTCATCTTTTTCCGGTTCGCTTTCATTCATATCAATAAAATTCAGATCAAGGTCTAATGTATATTTTCTGATCTTTATTTTTTTTGATATAGCCGAACCATCCACATAATACAGTTTATAAAACGCATCCTTTTTATCAAACTCAACCATAGCCAGCAAACCTTTTTTAGCCGTACCTGTGATCTGATATTTTTTATCTGCCTGTAATTTCTGCCCAATGGATAAAGATGGAAATAAAATAATCAGACACAAAAAGGCAGTCATTCCGAGACCATCGAAGAAAGTAGTTTCAATATGGGCACCTTTCGACCACGCCCTTTGACCGGCAGGCATGCTCAGGGAAACTTTGAATAGTTCGATTAATCCTTTCTTTTTCATTATCTTATATTTTGAATGAAACTCTGCAATTAATTGCAGCTACTTTCAGTTTCTATAAATTTCCTCCTACAGTCTTCGACCACGCCGGTTGGCGGGCAGGCAGGGTCAGACTGCCTACCCTTTGTGTCATGTTGAGCTTGTCGAAACATGTATTTTTAAATAAATTACCCGTTGTGCTATTGAAATTTAAATAACTGATTGTCATGCTGAGTTTAAAAGGGTCACACGAAGCGTCATTTTTCACTAAACATAACATTAGTTTATTTTTCAATTCTGTTCAACCCTTCCAAAGCTTTCTCGTAATTATGTTTCAGTGCAAGCGCTTTTCTATAGTCCTGCTCAGCTTCACCAACGGAATGCAGCAATTCATTGCAATATCCCCTGTTATAAAATGCTTCAGCATAAGTAGAATCAACTGTAGCTGCCATTGAAAAATATGTTTTTGCCTGAACATAATCTTTCAAATAAACGAGTTGAATATAACCGATATTATATGAAGCATTTTTATTCTTTGGTTCGATCTTCAAAATATTATTATAATGGTTAATCGCATCAGTATATTTACCGCTTTCTTGGTAAAACATGGCAAGTGCATACATGGCTTCAATACTTGAAGGACGAAGGTTTAATGCATTTTGAATAAAAGCGATTGCCAACTCATTCTTTTTTGCAGAATATATCAAACCAAGCTGCAAATAAGAATCGTATTGATTCATATCAAGTTCAACTGCTTTCTGAAAACAATTAATTGCCTTTATAGTATCACCGGTTTCTTTATAGGTTAAGCCAAGAATAACATTTGCGCTTGGATAATTTCGATCTATTTCCAATAATTTTTCCGTGTACGTAAAAACCTCATTATACTTTTTTAAATAAAAATAAAATTCAGCCATTTTGTATAAAGCAGTTTTATTGGTGTTTTCAAGAGACAATGCTTTTTGGATCGCCTGAAAACATTTATCATATTGTTTTAACGAAAAATAAATATCGGATAAAGTAAGGTAAACCGAAGCTTTGGCCGAGTCGATGGATAAAGCCATTGACAAATCCCTCAGGGATTGTTCCGGCTGATTTGTTTTCAAATAGTATTGTGCACGCAAGTCATACAGATTTGCCTTTTCAGGAGATTCATTGATTAATAAGGATAAAGAATCTATCTTGCGGGTCAAAGAA
Source organism: uncultured Bacteroidales bacterium (assembly GCA_964452905.1). Lineage (GTDB taxonomy): Bacteria > Bacteroidota > Bacteroidia > Bacteroidales > CAYVNP01 > CAYVNP01. The sequence goes on along the minus strand of CAYVNP010000014.1, from coordinate 36,592 downwards.
TCTTTCGGTAAATATTTTAGATTTACTTTATGATGATTGCATGAAAAAAGAATTGGAAGAAGAAAAAGCAGAAGAATTTTTTTAAAAAAATCCAAGCACATACATTATCAGTTAGTCATCGCTGCATTTTTAAAAGCTTCTCTGATCTTGCCTTCAATCTCATCACTCAGTTCAGGATTATCCTGCATCAATGTTTTAACAGAATCCCTACCTTGACCGAGTTTAGTATCACCGTAACTGAACCATGAACCGCTCTTTTTAATAATACCCAATTCCACACCCAGGTCAACGATCTCACCCAGCTTTGAAATACCTTCACCGTAAATAATATCAAATTCAGTGGTTTTAAAAGGGGGTGCCACTTTATTCTTGATCACTTTCACCTTCACTCTGTTACCAATGATGTTATCATTGTCTTTTATTTGTCCTAAACGACGAATATCCAACCTGACGGAAGCATAGAATTTTAGCGCATTTCCACCTGTGGTTGTTTCGGGATTACCGAACACGATCCCGATCTTTTCGCGCAACTGATTGATAAAAATACAGCAGCAGCCTGTTTTGCTGATGATGGAAGTCAGTTTACGCAATGCCTGGGACATCAAACGTGCCTGCAAACCCATTTTTGAATCGCCCATTTCTCCTTCGATTTCGCTTTTGGGTGTGAGCGCAGCAACCGAATCAATAACGATCACATCAATGGCGCCTGAACGGATCAGGTTTTCTGTGATCTCCAGCGCTTGTTCACCATTATCAGGTTGTGAGATCAGTAATTCTTTGGTATCTACGCCAAGTTTTGAAGCATAAAAACGGTCGAATGCATGTTCCGCATCAATGAATGCACAGATGCCTTTTTTCTTTTGCGACTCAGCAATGACATGCAATGCCAATGTTGTTTTTCCTGATGATTCAGGACCAAATATCTCAACGACTCTGCCTTTGGGAACACCACCTACGCCAAGTGCAATATCCAATCCGATGGATCCGGTTGATATTGACTGAATAGAATCATCTACAGATTCATCACCCAACTTCATGATGGTACCTTTACCATAACTCTTTTCTATTTTATCTAATGTCAGCTTCAATGCTTTCAGCCGTTCCGAACTATCATTGTTATCTTTTTCCTTACTCATAGTTTTAAGTTTTTCATTAATTATTTAAGAATTCAAAATTACAATTATTAAAATTTGAAATTCCAACTGTTGAAATCTTTATTTCATTTTTGAAAAGCTAATATAAAAATAATTTTCAAAATAAGTAATGATGCGTATAAAATTGAGTTCTCTGTCAAAAGCATAATAATATCAACCCCTACAGAATGTTCTTTGATTTTTTAAATTAATTTAAAGTGTTTTTTATTCATATACCCCATCCACGTCCCCTTCCCTGATATCAGCGGAAAGGATTGAGTCGAAAAAAAATAATGCATCAGTAATGATTTGTAATATAAATTATTTAAAAATATTTTAAGAACGCATCAGATCAAACAAAAACAAAATATGCCACCCAAAACATTAACACTACCTTTTAAAAAGTTGTTGAAACAGCAATAAAAATGAACTACCTCGCAGCAGAGCTGACGAGGTACCAAAACAAAGACAATTGCTGACGATGAATCCTTTTATATTATTTTTCTGTGCCTTGCGCTTTAACATATTCTTGAATATTATCTTCATTCCCATGTCGACCAACCGTATCAACATAAAATCCTTTCGTCCAAAACTCCCCTCCCCAAAGTTTCTCCTTTACTTCTGGATGAATCTTAAAAATTTCCTTTGCCGTAATACTTTTTACAGTCTGGATAATCCTTGTTGGACTCAACATTGGTATGCTTTGTATCAAAAAATAAACATGGTCTTTATCTGTCCCTATCTCTAAAAAGGTAATTTCATACCGTTTCGATATTTCAAGACAAATTTCCTTCAAACTTTCATCTAACTCTTTAGTGAAGACCACACGACGATATTTGGATGGACAAACAAAATGATACAGTAATACTGATACATTATGACTCTTATGAATAAATTCGCTCACATACCAAAATTAATTTTTTTTTGAAGCAGAGCTTCGGGGAACTAACCCCGAAGAGATTAGATGGTGAATATGAAAGAATTATAATAACACTAATATTTAAAGATTTTAAATAAAAAATTTAACCCTATAAATATATTCCTTTAAAAAAAATGCAAATTTGTTCTATGAAAAATATTCAGGATATAAAAACAATTCTAGGAAAACACAAGCATCAATTGGTACTAAAATACGGATTGACTTTTATAGCCATTTTTGGATCTTACACTCAAGGAAAACAAACTAAAGACAGCGACATAGATATATTAGTTGATTTCGATAAACCCATAGGGGTTGAATTTATTCTTCTTGCAAATGAATTAGAAAAAATTCTTAATCATAAAGTTGATTTAGTATCGAAAAAAGGTATTAAACCTAAATATTTGAAGTCTATTGAAACTGATTTAAACTATGTCTAAAAGAGAACCACGTCTTTTACTTGAAGATATTATTGAAGCTGCTCAAAGAATAAAAAAATACACTATAGGGCTTACACTTACGGATTTTATTTCCGACACTAAAACGAATGATGCAGTTATTAGAAATTTTGAAATAATAGGTGAAGCGGCAATCGACTTCCTTCTGATTTTAAAGAATTATACACGAATATTAATTGGTACATAATTGTTGGTTTTCGCAATAGAATTGTTCATGATTATATGGGAATAGATTATAATATTGTCTGGACAATAATTGAAAGAGATATTGATCCACTGATCCTTAATATGACAGATATTCTAAGAAAAATCTAATACGCAAAAAAACCGCATATAACAACAACGTTATATTTCCGCTTTTTTAACATTTCTCCTTAATTTACAATTATTTAAAAATATTTTTTATCTTTGCACCCCCTTTTCATGAATCATGAAGGGCGAAATTCACGGATTATTAACTTATTTAGTATTATTAATGGAAAACGAAGAATTACAAAACGCTGAAACTGAAGACAATTTACAGGAAGAATTAATTGTTAAAGATACCAGACTCAGCAATCAAAATGTTCCGCAGGAAGAATTTGACTGGAAACTTTATTCAAAGAATGAAGACATTTATTCAAAAGATGAACGGAATAATCTCGAAAAACTTTATACCGACACATTAAGTTCAATCACCGTTCAACAAGTGATTGAAGGCACAGTGGTTTCAAAAACTAACCGTGATGTGGTTGTAAACATTGGTTACAAATCAGATGGTGTGATCCCATTGTCAGAACTCAGATATAACCCGAACTTACAGATAGGCGACAAAGTGGACGTTTATGTTGAAAGTCAGGAAGACACCAACGGACAGCTTATCTTGTCGCACAAAAAAGCACGTACGTTAAAATCATGGGATAATGTAAACAGAGCATTGGAAAAAGAAGAAATCGTAAACGGTTTTGTGAAATGCCGCACCAAAGGCGGGTTGATCGTCGATGTGTTCGGTATCGAAGCATTCTTACCCGGCTCACAGATTGATGTGAAACCGATCCGCGATTACGATATATATGTTGGCAAAACAATGGAATTCAAAGTGGTGAAGATCAATCACGAATTCAAGAATGTGGTTGTATCGCACAAAGCGCTGATTGAAGCTGAACTCGAAGAACAAAAAGCAGAGATCATCAAGAAACTGGAAAAAGGACAGATACTTGAAGGGACTGTTAAAAATATCACATCATACGGTGTGTTCATTGACCTGGGCGGTGTTGACGGACTTATCCACATCACTGACCTGTCATGGGGACGCATCAATCATCCGGAAGAAATTGTACAGTTGGATCAAAAGATCAATGTGGTTATTCTCGACTTTGACGATGAGAAAAAACGTATCGCTCTTGGTCTGAAACAACTCACGTCTCATCCATGGGATTCATTGGATGCTGAACTGAAAATAGGTGACAAAGTGAAAGGTCGCGTAGTGGTGATCGCTGATTACGGCGCATTCGTTGAAATTGAACCCGGTATCGAGGGTTTGGTTCACGTTTCTGAAATGTCATGGTCACAGCATTTACGCAGTGCACAGGACTTCATGAAAATCGGCGACGAAGTAGAAGCTGTTATCCTTACCCTCGACCGCGAAGAAAGAAAAATGTCTCTCGGTATCAAACAACTTATGCCGGATCCTTGGACAAACATCAAAGATAAATATCCGATCAATTCGAAACATCAGGCAACAGTCAGAAACTTCACCAACTTCGGTATTTTCGTTGAACTGGAAGAAGGTGTTGACGGACTGATCCATATCTCTGATCTTTCATGGTCTAAGAAAATCAAGCATCCTGCTGAATTCACCAAGATCAATGAAAAGATCGATGTAATTGTTCTGGATATTGATATTGAGAACAGAAGACTCAGTTTAGGACACAAACAACTCGAAGAAAATCCCTGGGATGTTTTTGAAACAGTATTTACACTGGATTCAGTTCATAAAGGAACCATCGTTACTGCAAACGATAAAGGCGCTATCGTTGCTTTACCTTACGGCGTAGAGGGCTTTGCTCCTGTTCGTCATATCGTTAAAGAAGACGGCTCCAATGCAAAAGTGGATGAAACACTTGAATTCAAAATCATTGAATTCTCCAAAGAAAACAAAAAGATCATCCTTTCGCATTCAAAAATCCACAGAGATGCTGCCAGCGCAGAAAAGAAAAAGAAAAGCGATGAGCAGGAAGAAAAGAAACCAAAACAGAAATCTTCAAAAACAACCAGCGACAAAGTAGAAAAAACTACACTCGGTGACTTGGATGCTTTGAAGGATATACGTTCTGAAATGGAATCAAAACAAAATGCAAAAAATGCTGCTGATGCCGCAGCTGAATAATAACTAGCATACTTTATTAAAACCCGATAGTTTCAATTATCGGGTTTTTTTATATTTAAAATTAATTAATTACTTTTGAAAAAAAATTAGTTATGACAACAAAAATACTTTTCTTTCTTGGCTTTTTAATAAGCTTTTCATTCAATGTTCAATCACAGTGCACACCGGTAATGAATTGCAGCGATACATTGTTTTGTCCAAAAAGTCTTTCTCCTGCTTATGTGAATGCGCCTTACAATGAAACCATAACCGTTAAGTTCCCAACTAATTTTACTTACGGTGGATACGTTAACGCTCAAATTGATTCTGTCATGATAGATAGTGTCGGGAATAAACCTAAAACATTTTCTTACCAACTAAATCCGGCAAAACGATTCATTGGCGGACAGTTGGGTTGTATGCAAATAAGCGGAACACCAGTCAAGAAAGACACATCTATTCATTCCATTACAATCTATTTCAAATTGTATGGGAAGATTTCAGGTATATCTCAGATGCTGCCGTCATCTTATGATTTCAATATTTCAATTCTTGACACTACCCATAATTTAGGTATTCGTCCGGCTGATACGTATTCTTTTAATGTATCAACAAACTCACCAAATCCTTTTGTTACAAAAACAGAAATCAATGTTTCTTCAACTGTTAATGACCTGATTGATTTTTCCGTGTATAACATGGTTGGCAAGCTAATCAAAAATGAACAGTACCGTATTAATCCGGGCAGCAATAAAATAATTTTCGAAGCAAAAAATTTGCCTTCCGGAATTTATTTTTATCAGATATCCAATGGAAAACAATCTGCTACACACCGCATGATCATTACAACTAATTAATGAATTTTTCATTAACCATCCTCGGTTGCAATTCTGCCATACCATCTGCTGACAGAAATCAGACAGCACAATTGCTGAATATACAGGATGAACTTTTTTTAATTGATTGTGGTGAAGGAACTCAATTGCAATTTAAAAAATATCACATTAAATTTCAACGCATACGTCATATCCTGATCAGTCATTTGCATGGAGACCATTTTTTCGGACTGGTCGGATTGATCTCTACCATGCATCTTTTAGGCAGGAAGGACGAACTGCATATTTATGCTCATCCCTTACTGGAGGAAATCATTCATTTACAATTTCAGGCATCAAACTCAAAACTACAGTATCCATTAGTCTTTCATCCATTACAGCATGATACGGTTCAACAAATTTTTGAAAATAAAAAACTATTCATACAATCTTTTCCGCTGAAACATTCAATACCAACCTGCGGATTTGTATTTAAAGAAAAACCGCACGAAAGACATATTAACAAAGCAGTAACGGATAAATTAAATATTCCCGTCCATGAATTTCCAAAGATTAAAAAAGGAGAAAACTTTACGGATGAAAAAGGAAATTTTTATGAAAACAAACTGCTGACATTTGAACCTGTTGCATCACGGTCATTCGCCTATTGTTCTGATACTGCTTATTTTGAACCCATAATTGAACATATAAAAAATGTTGACCTCCTGTATCATGAAACAACGTTCATGCTCGACAGACAGGATGCTGCAAGTGAAAAACTGCATTCAACCACCATCGAAACAGCTCAAATTGCTAAAAAAGCAAATGTTAAAAAACTGCTGATAGGACATTATTCTGCCCGTTATGAAGATCTGAACTTATTGCTTAATGAATGCAGAAGCATTTTTCCTGAAACCTATTTGACGAAAGACGGAGAAAGTTTTTCTTTATAAAATATTAACTTTAATAAAATGATACTCATAGCCGATAGTGGTGCAACCAAGACAGACTGGGTGATTGATGACGGAAAGAAAATCATTAAACATTTAGCAACTGAAGGTTTCCATCCATTATTTATTGATGCGAAAGGGATTGAGCAAAATCTGAAAGAGAATCTCCTCCCTTCTTTACATTCTAAAATTGAACATATCTATTTTTATGGGGCAGGTTGTTCCACAGATACTAACAAGCAAATTGTTTCATCAGGAATACAAAAACTTTTTCCAAATGCATCAATTGAAGTGAATACAGATCTACTGGGTTCTGCCAGGGCGCTTTGCGGAAATAAGCCAGGGATTGCTTGTATTCTTGGTACCGGTTCAAATGCGTGTTTGTATGATGGAAATCAGATTACGGAAAAAATATTTTCTCTCGGTTATATAATAGGTGATGAAGGCAGTGGTGCACATCTTGGTAAAACATTATTGAAATGCTATCTTTCTGATAAATTACCTGAAATGCTTTCATTAAAATTCAACAAGAAGTATGCTTTGACAAAAGAAGAAATTTTAGTTGAACTTTATCGTAAGCCCTACCCTAACCGATTTCTGGCTTCATTCACCAAGTTTTTATCTGAAAACATTCAGGATGAATTTTGTATCAATTTAATTAAAAATTGTTTTGACGATTTTTTCACAAATCAATTGTTTACCTTCTCAAACTATAATTCAACACCTGTAAACTTTGTCGGTTCCGTGGCATTTATTTTTTCTGATGTATTAAACATAGTAGCACAAAAACATAAAGTTAAGATGGATAAGATACTTCAATCGCCTATGGATGGGCTTATTGAATATCATCGTTGCTGAAAAATAAAAACATCACTTGTAATTATACTTTATCGGTATTTTTTAATTGTTCAGGGTTAAAACCCAATTCTATTGCTGTTAATTAACCACGACCTTAAGGTCGTGGTTAGTAAAAAACCCGTAATTAAAGGACTTTAGTCCTGATATCGAAAAATTACCAAAGTATTTTAATCAGATGTTAAAAAATATTATCGTATAGCTTTTATAATATGCGAACAAGTAAGTAATTTAGCGAAAGAAAAAAGAATGATGAAAGATATTATTGTAACGGTTGAATCTCGCATTCGATTTAATGAAGTTGATTCCATGAAGATCGTTTGGCACGGTCATTACATCACTTTGTTTGAAGACGGCAGAGAAGCTTTTGGAGAAAAACACGGACTGGGATATTATGATTTTTACCGTCAAGGTATTTACACCCCTTTGGTACAGGTGCATTGCGATTACAAACTGCCACTCACCTACGGTGACAAGGCAATCATTGAAACAACATTTATAGATAGTGAAGCTGCTAAATTAATCTATGAATACACCATTTACAAAAGTTCTACAAAAGAAGTGGTTGCCAAAGGAAATAGCGTTCAGGTTTTTCTGAATGAAAACAGAGAACTCATGCTTTCAACACCTGCTTTCTTCATGGATTGGAAAAAAAAGATGAATCTGATTTAAAAAATTTAATTGGTAGAGGAAAGCATATTTCTAAATATGAAAGAGATCAGCATTATTTCTGATAATATTATTACATCACTTGGTTTTACGACCGATGAGAACATTAAGAATATCAACGCCAATATTACTGGTATTGAAAATATTGAAGATCAGACCTTATTTCCTTCTCCTTTTTTTGCTTCTTTGGTTGATACATCCATTTTATCAGAAAAATTTTCAGCACTGGCTGATACAACTCATTTCACACGCTTTGAACAAATGGTTATTGTATCCATACACGATGCTCTTTCCAAAACCAATATTGATATCACAGATAAAAAAACATTAATTATTCTTTCTACGACCAAAGGGAATATAGATTTGCTTGAAGAGGACAAAAAAAATAATTTCCCTTCCGACAGACTCTATCTGTGGAGTTCCGCTAAGGTTATTCAACATTATTTTAAAAATCCTAATATTCCAATTGTTGTGTCCAATGCCTGTATTTCAGGTGTTGTCGCTTTAATTGTTGCTGAAAGATTGATGCAAGCCGGTTATTTTAATAACATTGTCATCGTCGGTGCTGATATCGTTTCTGAATTTGTCGTGTCCGGATTTTTATCCTTTAAATCTTTGAGTGTTGGTCCATGCAAACCTTTTGATAAAGACCGCGACGGATTGAGTCTTGGTGAAGGTTGTGGCACTATCATCCTGTCAACAGTTCCCCAAAATACATTCATTGAACAACGTGTTCTGATTGGCAATGGGGCAGTCAGTAATGACGCCAACCACATTTCAGGACCCTCTCGCACAGGTGAGGGCTTATATCAGGTTATTCAAAACATATTCAACCAAACGGAATATTTGAATTCGGATTCGGTTGATTATATTTCTGCTCATGGAACCGCAACACCTTATAATGATGAGATGGAAGCTATTGCCATCAGCAGATCGGATCTTGAACAAGTGCCCGTCAACAGTTTCAAAGGGTACTGGGGACACACGTTGGGGGCAGCAGGAATTATTGAAACGATCGTTTCTGCTTATAGTTTGAAGAACAACATATTATTCAACACCCTTGGATTCTTATCACTTGGTGTCAGCAAACCGATTAATGTGATTGATTCAACACGTCAACAAAATATTCAAACCTGTCTTAAACTGGCATCTGGTTTTGGAGGATGCAATGCAGGTGTTTTACTGATCAAAAAATGAAAGAAAAATATATCATAAAAAATTATTGTATTATCAGGAATCAATCAGTAATTCTGGATGATCATCTTATATTTATTGATCAGGACGAAGATTCATTTTCTGATTTTTCAAAAAAGATTTATAAACATTTCAAACTGAATTATCCAAAATTTTTCAAAATGGATAGTTTAAGCAAATTAGGTTTCCTGACCTGTGAGTTACTTTTAAATGAATCATCATTCATTCCTGAAAAACATTCTGCTGAAACCGGATTGATACTTCAAAATGCAGCATCGTCAATGGATACAGACATCAATCATCAAACAACTATTTCAAACAGAAATGACTATTTCCCCAGTCCTGCAGTATTTGTTTATACTTTACCGAATATAATGATCGGTGAAATTTGCATTAAACATAGGATTACCGGTGAAAGTTCGTTTTTTGTTTCTGAAAAATTTGATGCGGATTTTATTTACACCTATGTTAAATTACTTTTTGATCAGAAAATAATATCGTATTGTATCATCGGATGGGTTGATTTAATAGGAGATTCCTATGAATCTTTTCTTTGTTTGATTAAAAAGAAAGGAGAGAATGAAGATGATTATCAGGGAAATATTATCTTTGATGCTGAAAATCTGAATAAATTATTTGTCAAGCAATTTTAAATTATGGAAGAATTAATAGCCAAACTGAAAACTGAAATTATCGTAGCATTGAATCTGGAAGAAATGACACCGGAGGATATTGATGCAGATGCTCCTCTTTTTTTTGACGGACTTGGGCTGGACTCAATAGATGCGTTGGAATTAAATGTGCTGCTTGAAAAAAAATATGGCATTAAAATAGATACTGCTGAACAAGGGAAAAAAATTCTTCATTCAGTTAGGTCAATGGCTGAGCATATCTCACAAACCCAGAAAAAATAATAGTGTCTGAAAGAATTTTTGTTACCGGCATTGGTATTATTTCTGCTATCGGTAATAATACGCATGAAGTTTTGAATTCTATTCTGCATTCAAAGCATGGTATTGATTTTCCAAAATTTCTGAATACGTTCCACAAAAATGAATTTCCGGTTGGTGAAGTTAAACTGTCCAATGAAGAATTGATTGAACGTTTACCATCTCATCAAAAAAAACCTTATACCCGTACTGCTTTACTCGGCATTACAGCAGCACTGGAAGCAGTTCAAAATACAAAAATTGAACATATGTCCGAATTTCGCACTGGTCTTATTTCTGCTACTTCCGTTGGTGGAATGGATCAAACTGAATTATTTTTCCCTTCATTTCTTACAAATAAAAATTCAGGGAGACTTCGACAAATAATTACACATGATTGCGGTGACAGCACTGAAAAAATTGCTGATGCACTCAATATCAAAGATTACATTTCAACGATCAGCACCGCATGTTCTTCTTCAGCAAATTCAATTTTATTAGGAGCTCGTCTCATTAAAAACAATCTGTTGGATCGTGTTGTTGTTGGCGGAACAGATTCATTAACAAAATTTACATTGAATGGATTTAATTCACTTTTAATTCTTGATAAAACGCATTGTCGTCCTTTTGATGAAACACGGACAGGACTGAATCTTGGTGAAGGTGCAGGATTCATCGTCATTGAATCAGAAAAAACCGTTAAAAAAAATTCCGAAAGAATCATCTGTGAACTGAAAGGATATGGAAATGCATGTGATGCATATCACCAAACAGCTTCATCTCCAGATGGTACGGGTGCATGCCTGGCTATATCCAAAGCGCTTGAAACAAGCAATCTTCAACCCAATGAAATCGATTATATAAATGCACATGGTACCGGAACACCCAATAATGACCTGTCAGAAGGCAAAGCAATAGAAAAAATATTCGGACAACATATTCCCAAATTCAGTTCAACAAAATCATTCACAGGACATACACTTGGCGCTGCAGGCGGAATAGAAGCTGTTTTATGTGCGTTAGCAATCAAACATAAATTAATATTTCCGAATCTGAATTTTTCGGAAAAAATGAAAGAACTAACTATTTCCCCTGAAACCAATTTGATTTGCAATACAGAGGTTAGCAATGTATTATCTAATTCATTTGGGTTTGGCGGAAATAATACCACATTGATTTTTGGAAAATAGTAAAATGAAAACGTATTTCAACGGTACAGGAGCCATATCGCCTCAGAAAACATTTAATACAGGTTTTCCATTTGAAATCATTTCTCATGAACAAACCGACCATTTAAAATGTATTGAACCGATCTATAAAGAATATATAGATCCAATGGTATCACGCAGAATGAGCCGTCTGATCAAGTCCGGATTTACTGCTGCAAAATTCAGTTTGAAAGAAGCCGGAGTGGAAAATCCTGATGCAATCATTGTTGGGACTGGTATGGGCTGCATTGAAGATACTGAGAAATTTTTATCATCAATGATCACCAATAACGAGCAATTGCTCAATCCAACACCGTTTATCCAGTCAACACACAATACTGTTGGTGGTCAGATAGCTTTAATGCTGAAATGTCATAATTACAACTTCACTTATGTTCATCGTGGTTTTTCGTTTGAAAGCGCTCTGATGGATGCCATGATGATGATCAATGAAAAATCTGCTGCATATATTCTTGTTGGTGGCAGTGATGAACTAACGGAAAATTTCTATATTCTTCAGAAACGACTGGGGCATATCAAAAGACACACTGTTTCTACGAGTCAACTTTTTAACAGCAATACATCCGGATCGATTGCCGGTGAGGGTTCTACATTTTTTGTTCTTGGTAATCAAAAAACTGAAAAAACGTATGCAGAATTAAAAGCCATTGAAACATGCTATAAACCGGAAAGTCCTGAAGAAATAAAATCCCGCATCATTATTTTTTTATCAAAACAAAAGATGTCTGTTGAGGATGTTGATCTGGTTCTGTATGGTATCAATGGGGATAAATCACAGGATGCTATTTATCATTTAGTTCAGGAAACACTTTTCAAAACAAACGGTTCTGCTTATTTCAAGCATCTTTGCGGTGAATATCAAACGGCTACGGCATTTGCTTGTTGGTTAGCAATACATATTATCAAACATCAGCTCATACCGAATGACGTTAAACTGAACTTGAATCCTGTTAAAAACATTAAGAATATTCTCATATATAATCATTACCGCACAATAGATCATTCAATAATTCTAATCAGCCAATGCTGAAATTCAGAGTCATAACCATCCTGTTTTTCTTGATTGCAGCGGGTTTAGCGATTGCAATGTTTACCGTTTCACTTCATCCGGTTTATCTGCTTGCACTCATATTCATTTATTTTTCAATTATTTTTTATGGCGCTGCTTTTATTCAATCCGGATTATTTCTGAACGCAATCTGCTCGGCTGATCGTCAGGATAAAAAAATCTCCATCACCTTTGACGATGGACCTGACAAAGAAATTACCCCCGCTGTATTAGCTGTTTTAAAAGAAAAAAACATAAAAGCTACATTTTTTATCATTGGAAAAAATATTGAACCCAACAAAGAACTAATAAAAAAAATGGATGACGAAGGTCACCTTATTGGGAATCACAGTTTTTCGCATCATTACTGGTTTGATCTGTTTTCTTCCGGAAAAATGACAAATGAAATCATTCAAACGAATGAACTTATTTTTCAAACCATACATAAAAAACCAAGTATGTTTCGCCCACCTTATGGAGTTACAAATCCCAATGTTTACAGAGCCGTTAAACATACAGGACTGAAAACCATTGGATGGAGCATCCGAACGTTTGATAAACAAGATAAACCGGTTGACGAAACATTAAAAAAAATAACATCTAAAATAAAATCAGGCGATATCATCCTTTTTCATGATACCCATCAAAAAATCATACCTTTGTTAACAAAAGTGATTGAGTTTGCAAACAAAAATAATTTCGAGATTATTCCATTGGATCAATTACTAAAAATAAAAACATATGAATAAATTTTTCAAAACTATACCTCTTATTATATTCATTAATTTTACATCTATTTTGATTTTATCAGGTCAATCATTTACTCCGATGAAAGACATTTCCCTGTTCAAAACAAAATTGCAGGAAGCATCTAAAAAAGCTAATACGGTTATGAGTGACTTTGTTCAAGAAAAAAATTTAAGTGTACTTTCCAATAAAATTATATCAAAAGGAAATTTCAGATTTAAAAAAGAAAATAAAGTCAGGTGGGAGTATTTACAACCTTACAAATACCTCATCATCATTAATGGTGATAAAATTTTCATACAGGATCAGAATCAAAAGAAACAGTACGATGCACAATCAAATAAGATTTTCAAAGAAATAAATAACTTTATGATGGGCTGTATTCAAGGCGATATACTGAATAAAGAGAAAGAATACAAAATTGAATTTTTCGAAAATGAAAAATTTTATTTTGTGAAGCTGATACCTAAATCCGTAAAAATGAAACAGATCATGAGTGAAATTCAAATCTATTTTGACAAAAAAGATTTTTCTGTTTCCAGATTAAAAATGATTGAAGATGGAGGTGATTATACAAGCATTGAATTTTCAAACAAAACAATGAATGCTGATATTCCTGATGAAAAATTTAATTTTAAGTAGTCTACTTATTTTGTTGATGTCGGGTTGTTCATTCAATGTTTTCAATGGTTATCATAAAACAGAGAAAAGAATTCCAACTGATAAAGAATTGAATTCCATTTTCAGTTCAGATACAAACGCAATCATTTTTCAAACATCCATCAATGTACTTAAAAATCATTTCAGTGGACTGATGATCATTAAACCCTTACCAGATCAGTGTTACAGGGTGATCTTCCTGACAGAGGTCGGAATTAAACTTTTTGATATGGAATTTGTTTCTATAACTAAAAAATCTGAAGACGGTTTTAAATTACATTACTGCATGGATGCTTTAAACCGAAAACCCATTATAAAAATGTTAAAAAATGATATTGGTTTATTACTGATGAATAATCTTCAAAAGCAGGAAGAATGCAAGGTTTTACAAGATAAGAACCATCAATATTCTATTTTGAAAATAAAGAACAAATGCAAAAAACAATATTATTTTTATACTAAAAACACATATCAATTATCTCAAATCATTCAAACAAAGGGTTTGATCAAAAAAGTTTCCATCCTCTTTTATCAGTCAACGAACAATTTTCCTGACTCAATTTATATTTCTCATTATAATATAAAATTCAATATGAAGTTAAATCCCTTAATAAAAAATTAACTATGCTGAAGAACGATTTTTTTAAACTTCATGAACTAAATACGCTGGAAAAGGAAGGACATTTTCGTGCAATGATTGAACTGAATGAGAATCACTCAATTTTCAAAGGTCACTTTCCTGAAACTCCTGTAGTTCCAGGGGTTTGTATCATTCAGATGATCAAGGAAATTTCATCTGAAATATTAAAAAAAGAGTTAACGCTTACCAAAGGAAGCAATATAAAATATATGTCGGTAATCAATCCCCTCTTCAATAAAATTATTTTCTTTGACTTGCATTTTTCTCCATCCGATGATAACATCTCATTATTTGATGTCAAAGTGTATTTTGAAGAACTGAAATTCTGCAGTATCAAAGGGATATTCAGATTAAATTAATTTTTATTTACAAAATCAAATTGTAATTTACAATGAACTCGAACGAATTCAGAAAGAACGCCCATCAACTGGCAGACTGGATGGCAGATTATTTTGAAAAAATTGAACAATATCCTGTCAAACCTGACCTGAAACCGGGAGATATCAAATCGCAATTACCAGAACATGCACCCGTTCATCCTGAAAATTTCGATGCGATTTTTTCTGATTTTAAAAACATCATCATCCCCGGAATGACGCATTGGCAACATCCGAATTTTTTTGCCTATTTCCCTGCCAACAACAGCCATCCATCTGTGCTAGCTGAAATGCTTACGGCTACACTTGGTGCACAGTGCATGATCTGGTTGACTTCACCCGCTGCAGAAGAACTGGAAGAACGAATGATGGAATGGCTGGCTGAAATGCTGGGTCTTCCTAATACATTTATAGGCGTTATTCAGGATAGCAGCTCGTCATCAACCTTGGTTTCTATCCTGACTGCAAGAGAAATACATTCAGGTTTTCAAATAAATCAAAATGGATTTGATTCAACACATAAATATAAAGTATATACTTCCACACAAGCCCACTCATCAGTTGACAAAGGGGTTAAAATTGCAGGCATTGGTATTGACAATTTAGAAAAAATTCCTGTTGACAAGAACTTTGCAATGATTCCGACATTACTGGAAGAAAAAATCAAGCAGGATATTACAAACGGATACACCCCACTATGCATCATTTCAACTATTGGCACCACGAGTTCTACAGCTATTGATCCCATAGAAGAAATAAATATTATATGCAAAAAATACAATTGTTTCCATCACATTGATGCATCCTATGCTGGAACTGCTCTTCTGTTACCGGAAATGCGATGGATGAGCAAAGGAATTGATTCTGTTGACAGTTTTGTTTTTAATCCGCATAAATGGATGTTCACCAATTTTGATTGCTCTGCTTATTTTGTCAAAAATAAAGAAGCGTTGATTAAAACTTTTTCCATCCTTCCTGAATATTTAAAGACCAATGAAGATAAGCTGGTAAAGAATTATCGTGACTGGGGAATCCCTTTGGGACGGAGGTTCAGAGCGCTTAAACTGTGGTTTGTGATCCGCACTTATGGAATCAACGGACTGCAAAAAATACTCAGAGACCAAATCGAATGGGGGCAATGGCTTAAAAATGAAATTGAACATACTTCTAATTTTGAACTGATGGCTCCTGCCCCACTCAATCTGGTTTGTTTCAGATTAAAACCCACTAAAATTCAAGACGAGGAAAATATTGAAAAAATCAATATTGCACTTTTGAATGAATTAAACTATAGTAAAAAACTTTTCTTAACGCATACCAAACTGAATGACAAATACGTCATCCGGTTTGTTGGAGGTCAAACATATGCAACATTTGAGCATATTAAATCTGCATGGGAATTGATACGAGAAACAGCTAAAAAACACATTTAATTAATTTCCATGGGTAAAAAAGTAAGTATAATCGGAGCAGGTGTGTCAGGACTTTCAGCAGGATGTTACCTGCAAATGAATGGTTTTGAAACAGAGATATTTGAAAAACAATCTACCAGCGGAGGATTATGCACCAGTTGGAAAAGGAATGGGTACACTTTTGACGGATGCTTGCATTGGCTACTTGGTTCTGATTCGGGTAGTCCTTTCTTTAAAAAATGGAATGAACTTATTGATATTAAATCCATTCCGTTCCATAATCATGACGTTCGCCTGCATATAGAATTGTTGCACAATAAAAACAAATACGGTGAAAATATATTTCATTTATATACGAATATAAATCGGCTTGAAAAGTATATGATTGATCTTGCTCCGGAGGATAGCTCGACCATTAAACGATTAACCGGCATGATGCGGGAAATACAGAAATACGACATCCCGCCCATGCTTGATGATACAGGGGTTTTTTCAATGTTCAGCAATTGGATTGCGATGATTAAATTGCTTCCTTTTGTTTATCTCTATCTTAAATGGAAAAAAGTTACAAATTACATTTTTGCCGAGCAACTTACCAATCCTTTTCTGAAGGAAGCTTTTCAATTATTGTTTGACGGTGAGGATTTAAATTTGTTGATCATAGCAATGCCTTTGGCATATTTCGATAAAAATAGCGCCGGCTATCCCATTGGAGGGTCTTATCAATTTGCCAGACAATTAGAAGATAAATATAAATCTATTGGAGGAAAAATACATTTCAATTCGGATGTGGAAAAAATCATCATTGAAAATAATATTGCCAAGGGAATCCGTTTGAAAAATAAGATCGACATTTTTTCGGATATTACACTTTCCTGTGCCGATTGGTATTACACACATTTTAAAGCATTAGATGAAAAATTTGTTAATCAAACGATGCTTGATCTAAAAGATGAAAAAAAAATGAATGTTTTTTATTCCATCATTTTAATTTCGCTTGGCATCAACCGTAGTTTCGAGGATTTCCCACATTTATTCCGGTTTCCGCTTCAACATGAAATTAGTTCTCCCGATGGAACACATTATTCCCGCTTGGAAGTTCATGTATACAATTATGATCCCACACTGGCACCTGAAGGAAAAACAGTTGTTTCAATCAGTTTAAATACAACGAATAGCAACTATTGGATTGATTTGAGAAATAATGATAAAGAAACATATGTTAAAACAAAAAATCTTTTTGCAGAGGAAATCATAACTATTTTAGAAGAAAAAATTGGAAATATAAAAGATTTTATAGAAGAAAAAGATGTTGCAACACCTGCCACCTATTTCCGATATACCAACAATAGAAAGGGAAGTACACAAGGTTGGTTCCCCGGGAAAAACATTGGTGCAAAATCACCCGTAAAAATGAAAATAGAAGGATTAAAAAACTTTTATTATTCCAGTCATTGGTCAACACCGGGAGGCGGACTACCTGTCGCAATCATGAATGCGCGCGAAACAGCCAAAAAAATATGTAAAGAAAATGGTAAACATTTCTTTATAGGCAAATAAAAACTCATACCCTTTTCACCTTTTCTATTAATTCAAATTTGATTCCTTTTTAAAATATTATTTATTGGCTTAATATTTTACTTTATTAAATTTGACATTTCTGGTACAAAAGTTGCTTTTTCAATATATATAATTTTTCAATATTACATATGAGCTGCTTAAACATATTTATATGAAAAGGTTTTTATTAACTGTTTTACATTTAATTCCATTTTTTTGCTTTTCTCAAAACGATCTGTTTGAGACTGCAAAAAATAAGGATATTGATTTTATTAAGAATTATAAAGGAAATATTGATACTTTAAATAAATATGGGTTAACTGTATTAATGGAAATAGCTGGGAAGGGGGATACTTATATCAGTGTAGTGAAGGCACTAATCAAAGCTAATGTCAATGTCAATTTTGCTGAAAGTAAATTTGGTACAACTGCATTAATGATTGCAGTAATAATGGGGAATGTAGAAATTGTTAAAGCATTGATTGAAGCTAAAGTCAACGTTAATGCAAGAAACATAGAAGGAAGAACGGCATTGTTATATGCACAGGAAAGTAGAAACGAGAAAATGAATGCCATCTTAAAAAATGCTGGAGCAAAAGATACTGGTAATGCTCAATTTGATCTGTTCAAGGCTATAATAACCGATAATATTGAATTTATTAGAAACTATAAAGAAAATATTGATATTATTGTTTATTATAATCTGACTGCTATAAATTTTGCGGTAAAGTATGGCAAAATTAAATCTGTAAATGCCTTAATTGATAAAGGAGCAAAAATTGAAGATAAACATTTATTATTAGCAGTTTCTGAATTATGCAGAGAGCGTGATAAAGCGAATAAGATAGATTCGTTATATGGTTCAAATCAGGATTTTATTGAAATTGTTAAGGTTTTACTTAAAGCAGGTGTTAATGTAAATGTAACAGACGATTATGGAGTTACACCATTAATGATAGCTTCATCTTATTATTTTGATACCAATATTGTTAGTTTGTTAATTTCACATAATGCCAATCTTAATATTTTAGAAAAAAATGGAAACAATGCTCTTCATTTTGCCATTAGAAATGGAAACGAAAAAACTATAAATTTATTAATTAAATCAAAAATAAATATTAACCATAAGGACATTAAAGGAAGAACGCCATTAATTGAAGCTGTTTTATTTGGAAAAAGTAATATAATTAAAATATTATTAAATGCCAATGCGAATATAAATTTACAAGATAATAATCGTAAAACCGCTTTAATGTATGCCAAAGAAGTTGGAAATAACAATATTATAGATTTATTTAAAGAATCAAAAAATTATGATTTGTTTAAGGCTGCAAAAAACAAGGATATAGATTTAATTAGAAATTATAAAGGAAATATTGATACTGTAAATGATGGGTTTACAGTTTTGATGGAAATAGCTGGGAAGGGGGATGCATATATCAATGTAGTGAAGGAATTAATCAAAGCCAAGGCCAATGTCAATTTTGCTGAAAGTAAATTTGGTACAACTGCTTTAATGATTGCCGTAATAATGGGGAATGTAGAAATTGTTAAAGCTTTGATTGAAGCTAAAGTCAACGTTAATGTAAGAAACATAGAAGGAAGAACAGCATTGTTGTATGCTCAGGAAAGTAGAAATGATAAAATGATTGCCATCTTAAAAAATGCTGGAGCAAAAGATACTGGGAATGTTCAATATGATCTGTTCAAGGCTATAATAACCGATAATGTTGAATTTATTAGAAACTATAAAGAAAATATTGATACGATTGTTTATTATAATCTGACTGCTATAAATTTTGCGGTAAAGTATGGCAAAATTAAATCTGTAAATGCCTTAATTGAAAAAGGAGTAAAAATTGAGGATAAGTATTTATTATTAGCTGTCTCTGAATTATTCAGAGAACGTGATAAAACACATGGGATAGATTCCATATATGGTTCAAATAAGGATTTTGTTGAACTTATTAAGGTATTACTTAATGTAGGTGTAAATGTAAATATTGCTAATGATTATGGAATAACATCATTAATGATGGCTGCATCCAATAAGTATGATACAACTTTGGTTAGATTATTAATTTCTCATAATGCTAATGTTAACATAGTTGATAAAAACGGATGCAATGCTTTTTATTATGCAATTTCAAGAGGAAACGAAAAAGCTGTAAAAATGTTGATGGATGCAAATGTTAATATTAATATTGATGATAAAAACGGATACAATGCATTGTATTATGCAATTTCAAGAGGAAATGAAAAAGCTGTAAAAATGTTGATTGATGCAAAAATAAATATTAATTATAAGGATAAAGAGGGAAAAAAAGCATTAATACATGCAGTTTTATATGGAAATAAAACAATAGTTAAAATATTATTAAATGCCAATGTGGATATAAATATCCAGGATAATTCTGGTAAAACAGCATTAATGTATGCAGTTTCAAATAACAATATTGATATGGTTACGGATTTTATAAATGCCAATGCTAATATCAATCTCAAAGATAATTCAGGAAAAACAGCATTACTGTTTGCAAAAGATACAAAAATTATCCTCAAGTTAATTCAGGCCAATGCAGATATCAATGTTTTCGATTCATTATACAAGAAAACAATTTTAATGAATCTTATTGAAACCCCTAATAATGTGGAAATAATAAAAATATTAATAAATAAAAATATAAATGTAAATTCAGTTGATTATTTAGGAACAACAGCTTTAATTCAGGCATCATATATAGGTATGGTGGAATACGTAAAACTTCTGATAGCAGCTAAAGCAAATATTAATATCAGAGATAAATCAGGAAATACTGCTTTAATGTATGCTCAGAATAGAAGAAACGATGAAATAATTACTATCTTAAAAAATGCAGGAGCTAAAGAAAATTATTCTTTTCAAAGTGAACCCGAAATATTTTATGCTATTCGATATAAAAAAATTGAAACTGTGAAGGCATCAATAAATAATACATCTGTAAATCTTAAAAATATAAATGGTGAAACACCTTTAATGCTTGCCATTCAATTAAAGCAGTATGAGATAGCAAAATTATTAATTAATGCTAATGCAAATGTTAATATTTCTGGTTTAGGTGGAAAAACAGCTTTAATGTATGCTACTGAATCAGGAAATAATGAAATTGTAAAATTAATTATTTTGGTTAAAGCCAATATCAATTTCTCTGACAACATTGGTAAGACGGCGTTAATGTATGCAGCTGAATCAGGAAATAATGATATTGTTAAAGCAATTATTTTTGCAAAAGCCAATATCAATTTTTTTGATAAAGAAGGAAAAACAGCATTAATGTATGCTGTGATAAACTTTCATGGAAAAGAGATTGTTCGAACTTTAATTCAGTTTAAGGCAAATATTAATGCAAAAGATTATACCGGAAAAACAGTCTTAATGTACGCTGTTGAAGATCCTTATAGTATTGAAATTGTAAAAATTTTAATTAATTCAGGTGTAAATATTAATGCTGTTGATAATATGAAACATAATGCATTGATGTATGCAACAGATGACAAAATAAGAACACTATTAAAAAGTAAAGGAATCAGGGATAATGATCCAATGCGTTATGATGAGCCAGAATTAATTTATGCTATCCGATATCAAAAAAATGAAATAATTAATTCATTGTTAAGTTCACAAACAAATGTCAATATTCAAAACAAGTCAGGCGAAACTCCTTTAATGATTGCAGCAGTATCTAATCAGCCTGAAGTTGTTCAAATGTTAATTAATGCCAAAGCAAATGTAAATATCGCTGATATTATGGGCCAAACCGCTTTGATGAAGACATTTAATCCTAAAATTATCCAACTTTTATTATCTGCCAAGGCCAATGTAAATTTAATTGAAAAAAGCGGATGGAACGCCCTAACTTTTGCAGCAAAAGAAGGAAAAACAGAAATAATAAAAATGTTAATTGCAGCAGGAATTAATGTCCATACTTTTGATAGTACCTATTATCTAAATGCCTTGATGTGGTTGGTATCAAATAAAAAATGTGAAATCGAAGCAATCAATTTGTTGTTAAATGCAGGCATTAATATCAATGAAAAAGCTCAAAATGGTTATACTGCATTAATGTATGCATCGGTTCCGAATATCTTTAAATATTTGATTGATAAAGGAGCTGATGTTAATGCTAAAAGTAATGATGGGCAAACTCCTTTAATCTTAAAAGCTAAAGTTGGTGATACCAATGCAATTCGAACCCTAATAATTAATAAAGCAAATATAAATGCAAAAGATAATTTCGGAACAACAGCTTTGATGTATGCTGCTGGTTACCAAAGATATGAATCTGTGAAGATGTTAATACAGGCAGGAGCAGAAGTTAATATTAGAAATGATTTTGATCAAACTGCATTAATGTTAAACATTATTAATATGGATGATATTATACATCAAAAGACAGAAACATATGATCATCATATTAATATTGATATTATTAAACTTCTGCTTAATTCAAAAGCGAATGTGAATATTAAAGATAAAAATGGAATGACCGCCCTCTTACATTTAATGGATTATAGTAATTATTACAATGATGATTTTAAAATTGCATTAAATTTATTGATTGGAGCAAAAGCCAATGTTAATGAAAAAGACAATAAAGGAATGACTGCTTTAATGTATGCAGTAAAGAATCACAATATTTATAGAGATACTAATACAGAATTGGTTAAAATTCTGTTAGAAGCTAAAGCGAATGTAAATGAAAAAGATAGTAACGGTATGACAGCTTTGATGTATGCGATAAAATATCATCCATATAATCAAGAAATTGTTAAATTTTTAATTGACAATAAAGCTGTCGTCAATATAACAGATAACCAAGGGCTAACTACACTGATGTTAGCAGCAGGAAACTGTAGACAAAAATCAATTTATTGGTTGATAAAAGCTGGTGCAAATGTAAATGAAAGAGATAAAAATGGAACTACTCCTTTAATGTTTGCAGCTAAAGGTTATAATCCCCATTATGATTCTAATTATAGTGGAATTAAATCATTGATTGAAGCTAATGCAAACATTAATGAAGTTGACAATTTTGGAAAGACTGTATTGATGTATGCAGCATCCAACCAGATTAGCAAAGTGTCAGAAATTGTTAAATTTTTGATCAAATATGAAATAGATATAAACCAAGTAGATCATTTTGGTAAAACTGCCCTAATGTATGCAGTTATTTTTGGAAATATAAATTCAATTAATTATTTGATTAATGCTAATGCAAAAATTAATATAAAGGATAAAAATAGACACACAGCTTTAAGTTATGCATATGTAATACAAAATGATCAATATAAAAAAATGGAAATAATAAAACTATTAAAAGAAGCAGGAGCAAAAGAATAATAAAAAATTTTTAAAATGAAAAACGTCTATGAAAATTTAATAAATAATGAAAATAATAATAGTTTTATCAATTCTTTTATTAACACTTTCTGAACTACATTCTAAAGATATTTTTGTGGTATTTGATGAAATAACTATTGAAAAAGAAACAGAGTCAAATAGATTATTAATAGGATTAAATCGTGACGAACAAAAAAATATGCAGTTAAAGCGTGTTGATAATTTGAAACAAATATATGACGTAGAATTTTCAAATTTTCTAGAACAAAAATTTCCTGG
>CAYVNP010000014.1:0-12981 GCA_964452905.1 uncultured Bacteroidales bacterium | reverse complement strand
GGAATATAAAACCCGAAGGATTTGAGCTTAAAGAGGATAGCATGGGACATCATTTCTATTTAAAAAAAGGGTTTTCAAAGAGTTCACTTAATGTTATTGTAAGAGAATTAGACCTAAAAGGGAAAGTAATAAGAGACATTTCTATTGGTGATGTATCAGGCAATTATAATGAAGTACGCTTTGTATCAAGTTATTTTGACAAAAGAAAGTTTCTTGTGGTTAGTTATAAGTATTTTTTTTATATTATTGATTTGGTTAACTGTAAGGCTGAAGGTGTTTTTGAACCTAAGTTTGAGAGATTAGGTGGAGATGCCATAAGTGGATATTTAACCTGCTTTGAAATATTTGATGATGGGAAATATCTGCTTGGGTTTTCAGCCGACAAGGGGATATTTTGTTATAATCTAACTAATTTGAATAAACCTATTCAGGTTAATGGAAAGTACAATGGTTTTAGTGTTTTTTTTCTTGACAGTAATAAAGTAGATTCTATTAATGGAATATTTGCTAATTATTTAATAAATTATAATTCATCAAAAAAATGTGTAAGCGCAAATGGTTATGTTTGGAGTGAAATCAGATATATATTCAAAGATTTAAAATTACAAATAAAAAATAAAAATTCAGAATCAATTATTGAAAATCGATATTTAGTATTTAATAAATTAGATTATGAAAATGATTTAATAATTGATTGTGAATTAGGAATAATACTTGACAAGATTGCTGATAAAAACCTAATAATTAAAATTTTGAAAGAATACAAGAAATTTTAATTAGCTATTAAAATCTGAATACCATCGTTGCCTTGATCCCAAAAGGTTTAACATCCTTATGTTCAAGATAGGTAAGACGGTAAATAGCATCCAATCGCAGAAAACGAAATATATTTTCAATTCCGTAGGAAAGTTCAACATATGGTTTTCCCCATTCCAATGTATAAAAACTTGTCAGATCATTTCCATTCAAATCCTTTGCAGGCAATATACCACCGGGATTTGTCGTCTTGTCATAAAACCCGTTTTTCTTTTCATCAAACGATCCAAAAGCAAAATGACCGGTGGTGACCATTCGAAGATTTAATTTTTTCAATAAAGGTAACTTATCCAATATAAGTCCATCCAGCCGGTAACTGTAAAAGAATTCAATGGTCTGGTCAGAAACAAATTCTCCATATCGCATCAGATTATACGTATTATCGGTCCTGAATATAGATTGATTCCCTGCAAGTGTATTTAAAAGCGGATATGGCAAAGAAGAAAATGTTTTTGTTGCTTTCAGATCATAATTGACATATCCCAAGCCGGCCATATTAAACCGATGCTTGATACCTATGGAAATTTTTGAATACGAAAAATTACTGTTGAATACATTTTTGAAACCTATCGTATAATCAAGTGTTAACATGGGTGATTTTTGTATGGATACCGGAAAGCGTTCGTTCTTATCAATGATGAAAGTTGCTTTCGGCTGATAAATGGCAAGAAAAGTAATTTGAGATATTGTAAAATCCCTTCGCGTGAGGGTTTTCGTCTTATCCGTATAATATTCGAAAAAATAATCATTGCTTGCAGGTAAAAAATATTTATTCAGAAAGATCATCTTTGCTGTAAATCCCTTGAATAAATCAGATTCAAACCAAACTCTGCTAATTTTTATCCTGTTGATTTTATCTGAACCTCCGAAAGAAGAAGCATAGGTCAAAAAGGTAGAATTAGAATAAAACAAATCCATTGCCCCAACATTTTCAACATCTTCACTATATTGAAATCCGGCTTTTGTCCATGTTCTGCGTGAAAAGAAATGTTCTGTTTGAATATTGTATTTCATCAAGGCATCTTTAAATCCATACGCCAAATATCCTCTGAATATCCATTTTTTACTGAAAACGGAATTTGTTTTCATCCCCAAACGTATACGGTCACCTTCAACTTTGTTTTTATTATACACCATGATCCATGGTCCTAACTCCACACCTCCTAACGTGTAAAACCCTTTAATGGCTGTGCTTGCAAGACTTGCCAGAAAACGCAAACGGGGTACCTTACGCAATGCTGAAATATTTTTATCGGATAAACTATCCGTTCCTGTTAAGGTTGCAGGACGATGTCCCTCCCAAAATGTTTCCTTCACTTTATCAGACGAATCGGCAATCTCAATGTCATTATTAAAAAAAGAAACCGGTTGAGGTTTGTTTACAACAATATTCGTATTGATGGTATAAATACTGATAAAAATATTAACTGCATCTGCAAGAACTCTGGTTTTAAAAGGCATCCATGCATCAGTGGTTGTTGGAATCATATCCTGCTGGATTTTTATTCTCTCCACAAAATTAAGATTGGCTTCTTTTCCAACTTCAACAGAAATCCTCTTTAATGCGAACGACGTATCATTGATCCATATTGTTCCGTTAAAAGCCAGATCCTGTTTACGTTTTGGCTTAACCCTGATTTCATAACAATAGCTGCCATCAATGACAACAGTATCTTTCAAATAATATTTGTAATAAAAGGAACCCCCTTTGGCAATTGGTGAAACAAAATTCTTATCCAGAATTTTTATCCAGTTATCATTAAAATTATATTTGGAATTTTTACCGGTCAGTTGAAGGATCAGGTCTGTTTCAATACCGGCAAGACTCTGTGTTTTGCTTGCTTTTACAATCATCTTTTCTCTTTCAGGTTGACTGATAAAATAAACATCCGACATAGACTCTGTCATGTAGACAGGAATGGCAGGAATATCATTTTCACCAGTAGCAATGGAAAGTTTGTCAACTACTTTTGAGGTATCCAGTAAATTTTTATCTCTTCGTTTCTTCAGTAAACGTCGAAGGTAAACCTGTACTTTAGAATAATTTTCACATTGATATGCATCCAGCCAATCCATATTATGCCTTTTCTTATTGTCCCATACCTGACGCATAATCTTCATAACCGGTTCTTCGGAAGGAGTAACAACAACTTCATTCAATTGATTCACCGACGATTTCATATGAAAATCAATATTCTGAGTTATATGTTTTTTTAAAGGTTTGGCAATTCGATAATATCCTACAAATTGAGCTATAATTGAATCTGCAGGCAATGTGGTTTTTATTTCGTATTTGCCGTCAAAGTCAGTGGTCGTATAAAGTTTAAGATTTTTTAATGAAATATTGACAAAAGCTATAGGTTCATTGGTTGACGCATCTGTAATTCTTCCCCTGATAATGGTTGGTGATTGTGCAATCAAGTTGAAATGAAAAAATATCAGAAAAATTAGAAGTATGTTTTTCATAGATAAACAAAAACGCATATTTAATATGTAAAAATATTAAACTTCTCTTTTATTTCAACGCGTTATTATTGTAAAAATATTTTCATTTCACATTCAGCCACCAGTTGATCATTGCACTTAGATTTAGCAGTAATAATAGTAACACCCATAATTTCATTTTCATGAATTATCTCTGTGTAAAGTTCATTCCCTGTTTCTGGCAAAAGGTATATATGTAGATTCTTTATA
This sequence comes from uncultured Bacteroidales bacterium, assembly GCA_964452905.1. Taxonomy (GTDB): domain Bacteria; phylum Bacteroidota; class Bacteroidia; order Bacteroidales; family CAYVNP01; genus CAYVNP01. Next base: position 9,471 of record CAYVNP010000014.1, on the reverse strand, counting down.
TTCCCAATAAACCCCAAACGCACATCTGCATCCTCTTTTTTACATAAGTAACCTGCTTTTGCTGCAGCTGATTGAGCAATATTCTCAATAATTCCCGGTTCTGTAAATTTCCCATTACGGCAAAATATATTATCCTCTTTAATGTTTAAAAGAGTCAATGAAAAATTTCCGTCAACCCGAAGTAGTTTGTCAACCATCACTATAGGCGGTCTTTGGGGAATTAATTCAAGAATATTATAATCATGCGGTTCCATTTTATTTCCTTTTTTTTACCAATAACAAACCTACAGGATTTTTATCAATTACACAAATGCCCTAAAAAAAGTTAACAACAAAACCAACTTAATAAATCATATTAGTAATTTTCGTATATTAAATTTCAGTCAATAAATGAAAGAATGAATACGTTATTTACCACTAATTAAATAAAATAAGCATTGATTAAATTTTGTTCAATCAATAAAATGTCTATCTTTACCCAAAATTTTATGGTAGATTGCGATTTAATAATTAAACGTTGTATTCAATATCATAATTTTAGTATTAACAATTAAAACAATTAAACATTTAAACAAATGAACATTTACATTTCAAATTTAAGTTATGGTGTGAACGACAACGACCTTAAAGACTTATTCGCAGGCTTTGGAACAGTTACTTCAGCAAAAGTGATCCTTGACAAATACACTGGTAAATCAAGAGGATTTGGTTTTGTGGAAATGCCTGACGACGCAGAAGGCAATAAAGCCATTGAAGAATTAAACGAAGGTGAATTTGACGGAAAAAAGATTTCTGTTAATGTTGCCAGACCTAAAACAGATCAACCACGCAGAGACTTTGGCGGAAACAGAGGCGGTGGCGGTGGATACAACAGTGACCGTGGCGGACATAGCAATGACCGCAGAAACACAAAACGTTGGTAATATCACATTTCATTTCAACTGATAGAACTTAGTTGTTATAAATGGTTTGTGGAGTAAAATAAACCATGTTTCTGATTTTTAACATTTAATTTGAAACGAATACTCATATTAAGAATGTAAATTTCGGTAAAATTATTTTTACTTTAATTTACATTCTTTTTTTTCCCTTACTCCTGCTTTTCCTATCAGGCAATTGGTTCTGGATTGAAGGATTGCTATTCAGTGTTTGGTTCATCATTCTCTGTTATACGACCATCATTTACTTATATCGTAAGAATCCGGCTTTGCTGACAGAAAGATATAAACAACCTGGTACCTCTAATCAAAAAGGATGGGATAAATATGTTGTTTATGGTCTTGTAGCTGGATTTACATCATGGATAGTCATAATACCTTTGGATGCAAAAAGATTTTGCTGGACTGCCTCATTTCCTTTATGGATCAATATTTCAGGTGGTATTGCCTTGATTCTTTCATTCTTTTTTTCTTTCGATCTTATTCGGACAATACTTTTCTTTCACCTTTGGTCAGGATATAATCTGAACGCAAACATCATGTGGTCTCGCATGGAGTATATGGTTTTGTTCGTCACCCGATGTATCTTGTAGTAATTTTACTTTTTATGGGAGCCCCTTTACTAATGAGTTCTTTCATTGGTTTCATTATTGCTTTTGCAATGGTCATCCTTTTGGCATTCCGAATTATTGGTGAGGAAAAAATGTTGGAGAATGAATTAACCGGTTATGCTGATTACAAACGCAAAGTTAAATACAGATTAATTCTATATATTTGGTAAAGCCAATAAAACATGATCTATATTCATGGCAATTTATATTCTATGATCTCAGAATAAATAAGTGAGAAATTTCAAATGACATAATTTACTACAAGGAATAACAGTATAATTTGAAATAGTATTAATTCATTAAATTTATTTTAAAATCATGCTTTTCCTTCAAAATATATTTCCAGAATATTGATCGGTTGACCCCATTTTGATTTGTAGAAGTTGGTGAATTACGAATTATCCATAAATTATAATCAAGTGCAAGAAATAATACAAATCCGACAAAAATAATCTCAATAAAAAATAACATAATTTTATTTTTTCGAAAATAAATTAAATTTCGAAAAATCAGAAAAAAAATAAAAGCGATCAGAAAAAAAATGATAACACTAACAGGTAAAATAAAGACCATTAAAAAATTAAAATTTGTAGCATTATTAATACCAATATCGTCAATCTGAAAAAAATAATTTAATGTAATAATAAATATAATTGAAGATAAAGAAGACAGAATAACACTAAAAATCACTCCTGCAAAAATTGAAACTTTTGAATAATATTGACTTTCTAAATGGGAATGCACAAACAAAAAAATTATTTTATTCAATCAAATATTCCCAAAGAGGACCTTTTTTGTTCTTCTGTCTCATGCGATTCATAACAGCCGACATATCCTCATCAGGAAATATCCATTTCTTACCGCTTGCTTTAGCTCGTTCTTTGAGTGAAGTTAAAGTGATTTTATCAGAAATATAGAATTTAGGTTCCAGTAAATCATCGTCAGCGGCAATTTTATTTTCTTCAATGGCAAGCTGATGTAAACGGGTTCCCGGATATATTCGCATACCGATAAAAGGAAAAAACACCGACTTGTTAATTTTTTTCGAATTTTCAAATGTTTCATTGATCGTATCATCTGTTTCACCATATCCGCCCAGGATAAGAAAATGAGCGAAATCAATGTCCAGTTTATTACACAATGCGGATGTTTCAATAATATCTTTAACTGTAAATGGTTTATTATAGCTTTTTAAAGTGGTATCACTGATAGATTCAGTGCCAAACTCAATATGTTTCAGCCCTGCTTTTTTTAACTTCACTAAAAGGGGTTCATTTATTTTTGCAAAATTAAAATACCCACCCCACTTGATGTCCATGCCACTTTGAATGATCTTATCTGCTAACTCGTGATTATAATCATTGCTCATGTTAAAAACTGAATCCGTGAAAAAGATATAATCAATCTTTTTATTGTAATAAAGATCCTTGAGGGTATGGATAATTTTATCTGTATCAAGTGTACGAACTTTACTTCCTTCAATGACTGGATAAGTACAATAAATACATTTGTAAGGACAACCGCGTTTCGTCTGAATATTCAGCATTCCGCTGTTTTGCCAATAAAAATCAATGAGTTCATCATCAAAACTAAGATCAAGACTTCGGAATATATTTTTCTTTGAATTGATCTGTGTGCTGTTATTGCTTGAAAATACCAATCCTTCAATATGTGAAAAATCAGAATTATTTTCAAGGGCAAGTAACAACTGATAAAAGCTCTCTTCCCCTTCACCATAAATCCCAAAATCAGGTTTCACAAACTCAAATAAAAATTTCGGATAGATGGAAAACCCCGGACCACCAACGACTATCATACTATTGCTGTATTTTCTGGAAAGTTCAACAATCTCTCTGTAATGATGTATGAAACTTTCTTTTTTACATATGTTAACATCATCAATATTACGAAATGAGATTCCAACATAATCCGGTTTAAATTCAATCAGGTATTCTATAAACTCTTCATCTTTTTTTCGGACAAAATCAAACAATTTAATTTCGAAATCATTGGTCTTTGATTCAAGGTATGTCTTAATATAAGCTAACCCCAATGGATATACAGGATACGGAACAGTGTACTGATTAGCAGAAATCAATAAAATCTTTTTTTTCATGACTTATTGTTTTTCCCAAAACATAAAGTAATTAAACCATTGCTCGGGATATTTAGCTATTATCTTTTCCAGTTCAGAAATATATTTTTCTACAATATGTTTCAATGCTTCATTGCGTTTGGCAATGCTTGGTAAATATTCAAACGTGTGCAAAGGGGAGCCGTAAAAATGATAATGACTGGACGATTCTTTCATGGCAAAAACAAACGAAACGGGGACTTCGTATTTTGCAGCAAGATAAAAAGGACCCGTTGGAAACAATGCTTTTCTGCCAAGAAAATCACATAAAACCGTTTTACTTCCTTCTACGAAACGATCACCATGCAAACAAACCAATTCCTTATTTCGCAAAGCATTACTTATTTCAAAAATATGGGAATAATCATTTTTAATCGTGATCACATTAACATATTTATTCAGTTGTATATCAGAAAAATACTTTTTGATCTGCTGTCGCTCTGCATCATACATGACCACATTTATCTTTGCTTCCAGACGATTTAATAAGTAACCTGCAATTTCAAAATTACCGACATGCCCTCCGATTAAAAGCCCGCCGGTATTACCTTCAAGCATTTTACGCAGATTCTCCTCCCCATCAAATTCAAATGTAAGATGTGTTTTGAATCCGGCCATGATTGCCGCTTTATCAAGCAATACCTGTCCGAACATATAATAATTTTTGAATATATTCACGACAGAATGTAAAGGATTTCTGTGCAAAATAGTATTAAAATAAAAAAAGGATGACCTAAATGATTTAGGCGCAAAAACAAAAAAATAAACTACAACAAATCGCAGAAAAAAATATGCATACGGCAGACCAAGATATTTAAGAGCCAGAATGAAAAGTTGATATCCTAAAACCCCGCCGCGGGTCTTGCCTTGCCATGATGACACAACAGGATTATTTATTCTTGTTTAAATAATTAAAAATATAGTCATACAGATCATTGAGCGTGCGCACATTGATCATCTCTTCCCCTTTGACCTTGAAACCGAATTTTTTTTCAATCACCACGGCAATGTCAACAAAATCGAGACTTTCAATATTTAAATCATCTTTGAGTAAAGCATCCGGTTTCAACTGACTTTCTTCCATCTCAAATTCATCAACCAAGAACTCGTTAATAATTTTTATAATTTCTTCTTTTGTCATAGATCTATTTTTTAAAAAAGCGAATATACAATTTATTTTATTTTTCTAACAATCAGTGAAGAATTTGTTCCTCCAAATCCAAAAGAATTTGAAAGGAATACATCTATATTCTTTTCTGTTGTTTTACTTGCAATATTAAGCTTAGCAGTTACTTCATCCGGTTCAGTGAAATTAATATTCGGTGCGACAAACGAATTCTGCATCATCAACATTGAATAAACAATTTCACTGGCACCTGCCATCCACATTTCATGTCCTGTCATTGATTTGGTGGATGAAACAAGTGGTTTATGTTTTCCAAAAACATGGTCAATGGCTTTGGCTTCATTCTGGTCGCCTAATGGTGTAGACGTTGCATGTGCGTTGATATAATCTATTGCTCCTGCATCAACACCTGCTTCACGCAATGACATCTGGATTGCTCTGATAGGACCATCCACATCGGGAACAGATATATGTTTTCCATCAGAAGAAAAACCATACCCAATCACTTCAGCAAGTATCGGAGCACCTCTTTTCACAGCTGATTCGTAACTTTCGAGAATAACAGTTGCAGCGCCACCACTCGGAACAAGTCCATCACGTGTTTTGTCAAACGGACGAGATGCTTTTGTAGGTTCATTTTCACGTTTAGAAAAAGCGCCTAACCCATCGAAACTGCCTACGCAAAAAATATTTACCTCTTGTGCTCCACCACATATAACGGTTTGTTGATATCCATGTCGGATCAGAAAGAATCCCATTCCGATTGAATGCGAACCGCTGGCACATGCCCCACTTAAGGTAAAGTTCACCCCTCTCAATTTAAAGATCACGGATAAATTCATTGTAACGGATGAGTTCATTGCCTGAAAAACAGCACCGGAACCTACAAGTAGCGTATCTTTTTTTTCTCTGATAATATCAATGGATGTAATCACTGGTATTGTCGAACTATCATTTCCGTAAATAATTCCAACTTCATTCTGATCCAGAAAACTCTGCTCAATGGCGGCATTTTTCAATGCTTCAACGGTAGACATGTATGCATATTCAGCTTGTTCCGGCATACTAACACGTGAACGTCTGTCGATCACACCTTTCAATTGGGGCCGATCCAACTTACCGGTAAGTCCGGATTGAAAACCATAAAACTTACGTTCCATATCCAACACGATACCTGACCTGCCATTAAACAAAGAATCTTTTACCTCGTCCAGATTTTTACCTATCGTAGAATATACTCCCATCCCTGTAATGACAACCCTATTCATATTTTCTTATTTTTAATATTTAAAATTTATGTATACAAACCACCGTTAATTGAAATTACCTCACCGGTAATATAGGATGATTTATCTGATGCAAGAAACCCAACCAATTCTGCAACTTCTTCCGGTTCACCAAAACGATTGAGAGGAATGAATGCTTTTAATTCTTTTTCATTCAATTCCCCTGTCATATCTGTTTTAACGTAACCGGGTGCAACTGCATTCACTGTGACTTTCTTTTTCCCTACTTCCTGTGCCAAAGACTTGGTAGCAGCAATGATTGCACCTTTGGCAGCAGAATAATTGAACTGCCCCGGCAATCCTTTGATACCGGATAAAGAAACAATATTGATGATTCGTCCGAACTTACCTACAAGCATCTCTTTCAGCAAAAAACGGGTTACAAAAAAGAATCCGTTCAAATTGGTATTAATGACATCAAACCATTGTTCATTTTCCATCCACATCAGAAGCATATCTTTCCGAATGCCTGCATTATTGACAAGTACTTCAATATAATTTTCGGGATGACTATCTTTCCATTCCTGAAGCACTTGTTCAGTTTGAGTCTGATTAGCCACATCAAATCTCATTAATGTTCCATTACCACCTTTTTCTTTAATCTGATCAAGAGTAAGTAAAGCTTCTGTTTCATTTGATTTATAATTGATCAGAACATGATAACCATCAGTAGCAAGTCGTATACAGATCGCTCGTCCTATTCCTCTTGAACCACCGGTAACTAAGGCGTATTTCATTAATTCGTATGATTTATTTATTTATTTTTTTATTTTCAATCAAACTGTCAATATCTAAAAGTTCCGACATAATATAATCCTTCATGTTCTTAACTTCGGGATACTTTATTTGATCATCTTTAAACATAGGAACTACCTTTCTAAGTTGCTGAAAGATATTTCTTGTAAAAGAAGATAATCTGTTTTCAATCTTCAGATAATCCACAGCTTGAATAATAGACATGAGTTCAATAGCGATCACCTGATAAGAGTTTTCTATCACTCTACGTGTTATAAGTGCTGAATTAGTCCCCATACTGACGATATCCTGATTATCATTATTATTGGAAATGCTATGAACATACATTGGAAATGATAAGGTCTGATTTTCAGCGGTGGTTGATGTGGCGGTAAATTGTACTCCCTGCATGCCAAAGTTAACACCTAATTTACCAAGATTGACAAATGGTGGCAATTTCCCATTCAGTTTATCATTCATCAGGTAATTCAACTGACGTTCACATAACATGGATAATTTTGCAATTGCAATTTTAATCTTATCCATTTCAAAAGAAATATAATCGCCATGGAAATTTCCACCGTGATGAATATTATTGTTTTCACTATCAATAACAGGATTATCACATGATGAGTTAGCCTCATTCATAACTACTTTTTCAGCATATTCAAGTGTATCCGTGATAGGTCCTAATATTTGAGGCACACAGCGAATGGAATAATATTCCTGTACTTTATCGGCAAAAACATATTTATCTTCACGTTTATCATTAAAAAAATGTTCTTCCCTTTTACGGATAAGCTTACTGTCATTTAAAATAGTCCTGACTTTAAGTGCAATATTGTTTTGTCCTTTATGAAGTTTAACTCCATTCAATTCTTTTGAAAAATAATCATCAAAAGAACGTACGATCTCATTGATAATAGCAGAAGCAGTAATGGCCCAGTTGACAAGATTTTTTGCAAGAATGAGATTAACCGTTCCAATTCCTGTCATAAAACAGGTCCCATTTATAAGAGATAATCCTTCACGAATATGAATTGCAGCAGGTTTAAGTTTATTTTTATCAAATGCAACATGAGTTGGAATAATTTTACCTTTATACGAAACATTCCCTTCACCAATCAATGCAAGAGCAATATGTGCAAGCTGAACAAGGTCGCCACTGGCACCCACACCGCCATGTTCATAAACAACCGGAATAATTGAACGATTGATCATTTCTTTTAAAAGTACCGGTATTTCTTGATGTACACCCGAATAACCTTTAGTAAGATTACTGAGGAGTACCATCATTGCAGCTCTTACATAAATATCGGCTACTTTTTCACCACAACTGGATGAATGACTTCGAATAGCATTGTATTGCAAACTGATCCTGTCTTCTTCACTTATTTTATATTGCGCCATTGGACCAAGACCGGTATTGATCCCATAAATAATTTTGTCTTTATGAAAATTTTTTAAAAAAGTATGGCTTTTAACAGATTTGTCTAAAACTTCAGGAAGAATTTCAATTTTACTTTTATTAAATAAAACTTTATTAAAATCATCTAATGTCAGTTGTCTCTTTCCGATTTTTATCATTCTTATTTTTTTATAAATAGTGTGAAATCTTTAAAAAAAGTCGATTTTTTTTGCGAAAATACAAAAAAAACTATACAAACAAGCCCTTTTTTTGATTTTTTCATTTTCCTACAATAATGTATTTAATTATTCAATAAATATCAAAAAACAAAAATTTTTAAGTGTAATACTTTTCATTAATTTTGAACTCTCATTTCATAATTTTAATTTCTCACCCTGATATTTATTTTTAAATTCAGGTAAACCAATAATAAATATGATTTTGAACTCTGACTGTAAAAAAATATTGAAAGACAATAAATGTTGTGTTATAATTCCTACTTATAATAATGAAAAATATTTAAGTGCAGTAATTACCGGAGTACTTGATTTTTGCGAAGATGTTATTGTCGTGAATGATGGTTCAACTGATCATACGAGCGAAATACTACAATTCTTTAAACAGATAAATATAATCAGTTATTCTCAGAACAAAGGAAAAGGATATGCTTTGCGACATGCGTTTAAATGGGCTGTTCAACATCATTTTGATTCAGCTATTACAATTGATTCGGATGGGCAACACGCCCCTGATGATATTACGGTTTTTGCTGAAAATTTAATACAGGAACCAAACTCATTGATGATTGGGATCAGGAATATGCCTGCAGAAAATGTAAATCGGAAAAGTACTTTTGCCAATAAATTTTCAAATTTCTGGTTTCATTTTATTACTGGAATTGAACTTCAGGATACTCAGTCCGGATATAGATTATATCCTGTCAATAAACTAAAAGATATAAATTATTTTACAAATAAATATGAGTTTGAAATTGAAGTATTGGTCAGAGCTGCATGGGTAGGCATTAAAATTCTTCCTGTTCCGGTTAAAGTTTTTTATCCACCCCAAAAAGAACGCATTACTCATTTCAGACCTTTCTGGGATTTTGGACGCATTAGTATATTAAATACAGCTCTTGTTTTTATTACATTGCTTTATATTAAACCATTCGCATTTCTTAAACACTTACGAAAAGAAAATATAAAAACCTTTTTTAAGACCAATCTGATTGAA
>CAYVNP010000013.1:0-75882 GCA_964452905.1 uncultured Bacteroidales bacterium | reverse complement strand
TCTAAACTTTATAATACAGTTACCTAATGTTTACACAAAATTCTTCACACTACCAGGTCAGACTTGATTTTATACTTGGATTGTTGTTAAAACATTTGATGTTGATTCTACTTCCTAATTCTTCCCATCCAAAATGATCCACCAAATGGATTAAAATCATTTCCAATGTAATTCCATGCAATGGATTATTGATCTGTTCCTGATTCATTTTGCAGTTATGTTATCAGTAGAATGCATTAAAATTAGTTTGTGATGTATGAATGAATACTTTTTTAATGTTTTGATCTAACCGATCTTTTAGTTGATTTTCTTGGCTTTCCTGATTTATCAAATTTTTCATTTCTTTTCTTTGGTCCACCAATATTTACTTTTTTGTTTTTTTCTTTTTTTTCATGAAAAGCGCCTTGTGAATTTTTCAATGATGGTACTTTCAGGTATTTTTTGAAAACTGTTTTAGCCGGTTTTTCTTCTTCGGTAAATATGTTGGAAATGATAATATTTTCAGGTAACATTTCCATTGGAATTGGTTTTTTCATTAATTCTTCTATTTCCATCTGATAGTACTGTTCGGCTTGGTTGATGAACGAAATAGCAACGCCTGCCTTGTCGGCCCTTCCGGTGCGACCGATGCGATGAATATAATTTCCGGGCACATCAGGGATATCGAAATTGATCACATGACTTACATCCGTAATATCCATCCCGCGTGCAATAATATCTGTGGCAATTAATATCCGGTGAATACCTTCCCGAAATTGTTTCAATGCATTAAGTCGTGTATTATGTGATTTATTTGAGTGGATAACACCCACCTGATTGGGAAACACCTTGGCAATTCGGTCATACAAGCGATCTGCTAATTTTTTTGTTCCAACAAAAACAAGTACTTTGTTTAATTCAGAATCTGTGGAAAGCAAGTTTTCCAGCAAATTTACTTTGGTGTTAAAATTAGGTACATGATATGCCTGTTGGATAATTTTGTCAATGGGTGTACCGTGAACGGCAATTTCAATTTTATAAGGGATAGAGATGGATTTTTTAATCAATGAGTCGACATCATTGGTTAAGGTAGCCGAAAACATGAGGGTTTGTCGTTTAGTTGGGAGTAATTCCAACAGACTGTTTAATTGCAAACGAAATCCAAGACTTAGCATTTCATCTACTTCATCGATGACAAATTTTTGAATACATTTTAAATTTAACACACCTGTAAAAGCCAGATCGATTAATCTACCGGGTGTGGCAACAAGTATGTCAAGCCCTTGGTACACCAATTGTTTTTGTGTATTTATATTGGTGCCTCCGTAAACTGCAGCAGACCTTATCTGTGTGTATTTAGTCAATTTTTGAATTTCATTCAATATCTGAATGACAAGTTCTCGAGTAGGTGCTACAATCAGGATGCGGGGGGCTCTCTGATCGGAAAATGGAAGCTGTCTTAACAAAGGCAGTAAATAGGCAATGGTTTTACCTGTTCCGGTTTGTGCAATACCGACAACATTTCTGCCGGACAATACCACCGGATAAGCTTGAGCCTGAATGGGTGTGAGATACTCATACTCCAATTCTGCAAGTGCTTTAGTTAAAGGTGAATTTAAATTTAGTTCGTCAAACGTCACAATAATGTTTTTAAATCAGCAACAAAGATAGTGAGATTCTGTGTCTGAATCACTTGTAATATTTAGGCGTGGTAAAAGGTGGTGAAAACAGAGGAGAATAATACTACCCCTGAAAAAAAACGAGTTAAATAAATACTTTTTGATAATTTTTTATGAAAGTATTACTATCGGATTGAAATTCTCACAATCAAATTTACATATAAAGGATTGTTCTTCTAAATAGAATTTGGTTTGCTAAAAATAACAAAAGCAATACGTAAGTTAACGAACTACAAATTGGTATTATTTTTTGAAAGACCACCAATAATAGCGTCTTATGCAAGAACTAGCTCCATCAGCCCAATGTTGCAAAAACTCCATTTCGTATTGAGTTTCTTTAAATGAACAAATAGGTAATTTTGAAGTGTTTCCGTTTTTATCAATTCCAATAATTATTGAATCTGTAGGGGTGTCACTGTCAGTTATTAATTCTATTCCTGTAACTGTATAGATGTTTGATGACCACACAGTTCCCGAAACATTATCACAATATTTAAATGTACCGTTTGAATAAAAAACATCCCAGTAAGATTTTCCATTATTCAAAGCTGATAAACAACCACTACAAGTAGTTCCTGTTGTTGAAACATAAAAAGATTTATTGATCAATTTTGCCCAAAGTCCATTGATTCCTTCTTGGTTAATTGTTACCTTTTGTGCTTCAGTTCCATTTATATAAAATGTAATATTTGCAGTTCTTGGAAGTGATGATTCATTATACGTATATTTTGCAGTTAATTTTCCGTTTCCGGTTCCGCTTGCTGATGTTAAGGTCAACCAATCTGCATCACTGGTTGCAGTCCAGCTATTCTGGGTTTCAACTATTAATTGTTTTGAACCAACAAAACACCTCATGGTGTAACTGGCAGGTGATACTGTCAGATCAATATTATTTAATGTAGCTGAAAAGTTAATTGGAGAACCATTTACATAGGTTGTGAGATCTGATTTCAAGGCATAAGCAGTCAGTGTTTGGGTTTTTAGATCTCCTGCATAATTTAAGGTCCATACTGACTCAGCAATACCTGAAGCATTCGTAATGGCCGGATTAGGAGCGGTTGAACCACAACTGGGGGAGATATTATAATATACCTTAACGCCTGATAATGGTTTGTTATTAATATCTTTTACTAAAACTTTTAATGGAAGAGGTAGCTGACCAATTGAATTAGATTTTTGATTGTTCCCAGATACATATTCAATAGTGTAAGGTTCCGGAACAATTAATTTTGCTGAAAAATGAGAAGTATTTGAAGCAATTCCCTGATTATAATAAACGATATCAAAAGTAAAATCCTGATTTGTATTTTGTGTTGTCGTAAATTCTACTTCAATGATTGAATCTTTTTTTCCTAATATCTTGATGGTAACATTTGGATTGGATAACCCTTGAATATTATAATAGCTGGTATTTATTTTTAATTGTTTTGAGCTTACTAATTCATTCACCTCCGAAAAATCTCTAAAAACGGATACCGGTTTTTTATTCAGGAAATCGGTATTTGCAAATTTAACATTTGAAACAATATTTGAAACGGTATTAACACTTCCGGATATAATATTTTGAGTGTTCCCCAAATCATTTTTATTAATATTCCTGAATTTTGAATATAATGAAATGGCATATTTTGTGTCTTTTTTAAATTCAATTTGTGATTTTTTCTTTTCCGAAAAGGATTGAACTATTTTTTCCCATTGCCCTGAAATTTCATTCCAGTAATATTGTATGATGGAAGGTTTGTCTTCCGATTTATCTGAAATTAAGGGTTTGATCTTTTCATATTTATATGCATCATAATATAATTTCCCATATGTTACAACATAGGTTAGCAATGAGGGTAATATATTTAGTTTCTCTACCAATCCACCATTGTAAGCATTTTTGATTTTTAATGAACATTTATATAATTCTGTCCAATTTTTTTTCACATCCTGATAAAGATGTTGTAATTCGCATTGATAGTATGAATCAAGACAATCAAAAGATGAAATCAGACATGGACTGCCAATATTATCTCCTTTTTTCCGCTTATTGATAAATACATCAAAATATTGATTTGATTGAATTAATAATGCCATTTGATTTAAATCATCCTCCGAAAGAGTATTCAATTGATCTTTGAAATCTTGAATATAATATTGTGATACTTCATTTAAATTATTGTCAGTAGGAAGTGAATCAATAATCATTTGATTTAAGATTAGACTCATACTGTTTTCAAAACTATTGATATAGTTTAATATATAATCTTTCGGATTGGCGAAAACAGGTGGCTGCAATATTGTAAATACCATTTGAAAAGTTGTATTGTCAATTGTACATTGAAGACTGTTCTGGCCTAATGTTATATTGGGCATCAGAAACGTCAGTGTTGTATCATTCAATTTGATTAAGGTGACAATTTCATTTGAAATGGTACCTGAATAAGTATCATTTTTTAATGTTCCATTTCTGACAATAATATTGGTATATTCCAATGGACTGACTTCTGTTTTTACTTGAATATATTGAATAGTTGGATTATTATTCTCTTTGTTTTCTTTTGGATCTTTTGTGCAAACTGTAAAAATAAAAATGCTGCAAATAAGCAGCAAGACCATAAAGAGGGTGGAATTTCTTTTACTCATAAATTTAAAATTTAATTAGTAATAAAAATTAGTTGTAAGTATAGGGCAAATTAATAGATGCATATAACAAACATACAATAAAAAAACAGATAAGTCAAGTATTTGTTTCTATATAATGGGTTGTATCTAATTTTAAGAAATTAAATATTTTTCAGATCGTGATTAGTTTAAATCACTTAAAATATGTATAAATTTTGTATAGTTAGATATTACACATTCTTTTTTTTAGATGCTTTTATCAGGAAAACGAATGAAGTTTGTTTTGTAATTCTTTTTTATTTTTCTTTTCTTTGTAATAATTAAAGATTAAATAATCATTTTTATGAAAGAACTTGTTCGTTGTCGACCTTGCGGATTTGTAATGGAAGCAGATAAGTTAGGCGATGTGTGTCCCGCCTGCGGACTACCCAGAAAGGTTTTTGAACCTTATCGTGAAAGAGTTTCATTAAACAGACTGTTTGTCTTAAATCTTGATTTACATCCAATCGCCATTCATCTTTCACAAGCTTTGGTAATTACAATACCCGCTCTTGCTTTGGTCGTAAATATTTTTGATACTTTTTTTCATGATACGCTTAAAGCCGTCTTGATTTTTGCTGTAGCCACATTCCCATTTACTTTGATACTTGCTTTTTTAACGGGTATTGTTGACGGGCTGACACGTTTTAAAACATTGAAAACGCCTTTATTAAATGTTAAAATTATTGCAGGTATTGCAATTATTCTTTTTTCCATTATTCTTTTTTTCATTGCTCCCCGTGAAGATTATAAAACATGGACGATCGTGTTAGGTATTGTCTGTCTTGGCTTAGGGGTGCAATTAGGTTTATGGGGAAAGAAACTGATTGATGTTATTTTACCCGGAACGTATCCTCAAAAAAAAGGCAAGAAGGTCAAAACAGAATCGGAATAACAAACAGTTTGTTACTGCATTTTATTTAGCAGGATTCTAGAGTCTGTTTTTTTGCTGCAATTTGAATTTAGTTTAACCAACAAACATATTTGATTGATTTAAATATATTTATTTTTTATAAAATGGAATTGCCGGGTTTGTACTACCATAAAATTTGATGTAATAAAATCCTGAAATTAAAATAGAAATATCAATGTTCAGGAATGAGTTGACGATATGATCAGAGCTAATTATTTTTTGTCCAACTAAATTATAAATCTCAAGCAAATTAATTTGATTTTGTTTGAAATCCAAAAAAAGACTATTATCCGTTTGTTTTACATCTATTGTTATATCCTTATTTTTATTTGAATTGATACCAGTTGATGTGCAATCGCCAATCTTGACCTGAAATTTGTTAGCTGAATTATTCCGTTCACCTCCTTCAGGAACAGAATAAGTATAATAGAAATAAACAGTATTCCCAAGCGATGCATTAATCTGAAACGGGAGCCCTTGTGTTGCCAAGTGTCCACCAAATGGACTCACTCCGGTTAATGAATAATATAGTATACAGGTAGTTTCACCAACACCGGTTCGTAATGGAATAAAAGTAATCGTTGGATTGCTTAAAGCACCCGAAACAATGGTTTTGAAATCTCCGGTTAAATCATTTAAGGTGCAACCGCCCCCTTCACTTTGTCCAATGTTAACGGTAATTTCAGCAGTTGATGCTGAGTGATTTAAATTATCAGTTGCACGGGCAGTTAAAATGTGTTTTCCATTTGTCGGGCTCAACCATACAAATGAATAAGGAAAAGTGGAATCATCGCCAATCTTAAGACCATCCGCAAAGAATTCAACCAATGAAATTCCACTTTCATCTTCAGCGGTAACTGAAAAAGTAATTGAACTGCCTTGAGAATAAACACTTCCATCCAAAGGTAAATTCCAGTTAATGGATGGAAGCAGATTTGTTGCACCAACATTTATTTTAACAAATGCAACATCGCTGGATACACCATTATTCACAGTAAGTGAAGCAATATGACTTCCGGTTTGAGTATAGGTATGCTGTATGTTTTTGCCTGTACCATTGGAATTATCGTGAAAATCCCAGAAATAGGTTAATGGTTTACCATTTGGATCAAATGAACCCGAAGCATCAAAATTAACGGTTAAAGGAGCTGTACCTGTCACTTTAGAGGCAATGATTTTTGCAGTTGGCTTTCCGGTACTTTCCAGAATACCGAATTCAATTCTGTAGGTTGCATTGAAGCAAACATAGGTGCTTGAAAGATCATCATAGGCATAGCTGTAAGCATCAGGACAGGCTTCTTTGAAGAGCATGGAGTAATCGGTTGGAGGACATTTATCCGGAGTGCCAAACGCATTGCGACAACAAAACCGATCAGTGTTGAATCGCATACATCCGCTTTTACATGCAATGGTATCACCGTTTTTGTTATTTACCTGTAGTTCCAGTGGACATGTTTTATTCAGATCAGACGTACAGCCGGCAATCCCGCAATCAAATGGATTTCCAGAAGTCGGTGGGGTAAAGGTACCAACAACAGGAATAATCCGGATAGGCAGGTTATATCCATCCACCAAGCTGATGTCATAGAAATCAGCATTCTGCGCTTTTGGATCACCCAATGTCATTTCAACAAGTGTTATCGGAGGTACACCTCCCATCCCATTGCATTCAACTTTACCGGATGTGCAATCACCCGTTTCACATTTACCTGTTTGTGGATTGCATCCTGTTCTTCCCCAGAATCGTAAGGAAGAAGAGCCATTGGGTAGCTGAAGCGTATATTCTCCTCTGGCAGGCAAAACAAATCCTCCGTTCGCAGGAACAGCAGCATTGGGAGCCCCTTGCGTTCCAACCCAGATATCTTTGGACATATTATTAACGAAAACTAAAGTGCGGGTTTGTGCTTGTAAAAGATGAACCGAGAAAAATAAAATGAAAATAGGAAATATAATATGTAATCTCATGTTTATAATATTTGAATATATAGTAAATTAATAATTTTCAATAATACAAATATACTAAATTATAGTCAAAATAACAATAACCTAATTGAATTATTTTTGGTTGTATTTAATAAATTTAAATATGTATTATCAGTCTAAAAAAATCTCATAATGAAGGTGTCCGAATTAAGAAATTTTTATGTTTTTGAATTGCAAAAAATTTCTACAATTATATTTTTTTATTTGCTTTTTTCCCTATTATATATTAAATTTTCATAATTTTATACGTGTTTTTTATTAATAATAATTACTATGAAAAGATATAATTCTTTTTTAATTTTTTTAATGATGATTCCTTTAATAATGGGTATAATAAGTTTTAAACGATCATCATATAATCATTCGGTTTTATCAGTTTATCAACAAACTATTGGTTCAGTTACAGATATTGATGGAAATGTTTATAAAACAATAAAAATTGGTAATCAATGGTGGATGGCAGAGAATTTAAGAACAACAAAATTAAATGATGGGACTCCTATTTCATTGATAACGAGCGATAGTATTTGGATGTCATTTTTTTCTCCCGCTTATTGTTGGTATGCAAACGATGTTAACAATAAAAATATATATGGCGCTTTATATAATTGGTTTGCTGTTCAGTCAGGTAAACTTTGTCCAAAAGGGTGGCATGTACCTTCTGATGCTGAATGGACAAATTTAGCCAAATATCTTGGTTTTTTTGTAGGTTCAAAATTGAAAGAGTCAGGAACTAAACATTGGAATGTTTCTTCATCCTTTGTGACCAATGAAAGTAATTTTTCAGCACTTCCCGGTGGTTCACGATTCGGTTTTGGTAAATTTGGAGGCATAGGGGAGGATGGTTTTTGGTGGACATCCACGATGAATAAACCTGATGGTGCCTGGTGCCGTTATCTCTTTGATCACAGCGATGAGATCGGAAAAAATTTTAGTTATAAAACCAATGGATTTTCTATCCGTTGTGTTAAAGACTAATACTTTATTTTTCAATTTTTTCAGGGTTTAAAATCATTTTTTTTCTGATTTTTTCAGATATTTAAGTGACATGAAAAAATTAAATCTTTGAATAAAATTTTGGTGTCAGAAAAAAATTAAATTTGTCTATATTATAATTATAAAAACGATGTTGTTAAAATTACTGAGGTTCATTAAAAATTATAAAAATTCAAAATTTTATTTTTTCTTAATTGGTATTGCATCAACAGTATGGTTTCTTTTCAGGGTCATCCCTAAACCGAGCAGAGCAACATATCCTTGTATGAGAGTTGCATCTCCGCTTATGTCGGGCATGGTCATATATTTAATCAGTTTGTTTGGCAGTATTGCAGCATTCAGGACGTTTAAGAAAAATTTCGCGAGGTCACATTATCGTTTTGCTTTTGCATTTCTGATTTTGTTTGTTATTTGTGGAGCGATATTTATAGTCAATGATTCAAAATTTTCTTTTGCTACGAAACACTCTATTAAAGGAATTTCATTTCCTGTTGCTTCCAACATACCAGTTGGTGAAGCTTTAGGTCTTTATCCGGGTCGTGTAGTCTGGGCACATAACACCGATATGACGAATGAAAAGTATAATCCGGTTGCGGGCAGTAAAAATTTCTGGTACAGCAATACAAATGTTAACCAGACTCAAGTTGATCTTACCCTTTCATATGCAATCATGCAGTATGCAAATACAGAAAATATTGATACTGCCTGGAATTATATTTTTAGCTATTTTAATAGTGCACACGGTTTTGGAAAAGTTGGGTATAAAAAAGGTGAAAAGATTGTAGTAAAAATAAATTTAACGAATCAGGTGAGTACATCCGAAGAAAGGATGAATGCGACTCCTCATCTGGTTCTGGCTTTATTAAAACAGTTGATAGAGCATGTCGGTGTAAATCCAAAAGATATTATCCTTGGTGATCCGTATCGTCAGTTTCGTCAGGAATACAAGGATATATGTGCATCCATTTATCCTACGGTGAATTATGTTGATGGAACGGGTTCATTAGGTGTAACGAAGACAGTTCCCAGCTCATTGGAAGTACTTAAGTTCAGTAATGGAAAAGCAAAATCAACTTTACCTCAATATTATTTGGATGCCAAATATTTTATCAATATGCCATGTTTAAAAACACATGCGGATGGAGGAATTACGATTGCTGCCAAAAACCATCAGGGTTCGTATTTACCTTTGGGCGGAAAACCTGAAAGCCAAAGTGCTAAAATGTTGCATGATTATTTATTTATAAATAGTCCGGGTACCGGAAAATATCGTCATCTGGTCGATTACATGGGGCATAAAGAAACTGGAGGTAAAACACTGATCTATCTTGTGGATGGCATCTGGGGTGGTGATGGATGGGAAGGGTTCATACATAAATTTCAAACAGAACCGTTCAATACCGACTATCCGAATTCTATTTTAATTAGTCAGGATCCGGTTGCTATTGAATCTGTTTGTTTTGATGTTCTTTTTCAGGAAAATCTGGTGGATACATCCATGCGTGAATATCCTGTTACATTAAGGGCGGAAATTGCTGATTATTTAAAACAGTGTGCCAGCTCTGCCTACTGGCCTTCCGGTATCAGTTATGATCCTGAAGGAGATGGTACTCCAATTGCAAGTCAGGGTGTCTTTGAACACTGGAATAATGCATCTGATAGAAAATATACAAGGAATTTAGGTACAGGAGATGGCATCGAATTACTTTATGTTAATTCATTTACACCTGTTGGATTGAATAAAAATGATGTTGATTTTACTTTTATTGCATATCCTAATCCATTTAATATATGTACTACCATTAAATTTAATAATGGTCCCGATGATGTAGTTTTCAGAGTTTTTAATTTAAACGGTAAGTTAGTAAAGATAGTTAGAGTGAATAATTTCAATCAAATCCAATGGTATGGTGATGATCAAAATGGAAATAAATTACGTTCAGGTGTTTATATCTGCTCTCTGGAAAATAGTAAAACGAAGAAAACATATACAAAAAAACTGACTTTATTGGATTAGTCTGAATCACCAATTTTTATTTAATTATCAAAATCTTTTTGGTGCTGTTTTTTATTGTAACGAAATATACTCCTTCCGGAATATCAGACATATCAAGGGTAAAAGAATTATTGGATAAATGTATTTGTTTTGTAAAAACAATTTGACCAAGAGTATTCGTTAAGGTAACAGTTTTTATTTCTCTGTCCTGAGTCCAACTTTCCTGAATAGTCAGTTGATCTGAAGCCGGATTAGGAAACAATATAAAATCATAATCCCTATTAAATTTGGAATTTTCTGCAACCTTTGTGATCAAGGATTGTGAGCCGATCACCATGGACAACATGCGGATATAATCTGTTTGATACCCGCAACTTGGTTCTGTGATCTCCCATGAATCCAATGGCCAGCTGGTATTAAAATCTTTATACGATTTTTGTTGTGGCTGGTTCAAAGGAGGAAGTAAGGATTCAGAGGTGCATAATTTATTATTTGCTATGCTTCCACAGGATGAAGGACAACAATCAGCCCATTTATAATATTGATTTGGACCACCTGTAATATAACCCGGAGCAGGACCATAGAGTGATTTGCCAACCTGATCCCATTTAGCGCTACCATCGCAAAACCATGAATGATACATCGTGGTGGCGCTGGACTCTGCTCCATAGCTGCTCATATTGGTCAAATAAACCATATTGAACGGATTGATACCATGAATATAATGAACATAATCCGTAGCTGCATCCAAATATTTTTGATTATTGACAGGATCAAGATTGTACTTTTGAATATTGTAAAAAGTAAATGAATAAGTACTTTTATATGCATTCGAACCCCAGTTGTAATCCTTGATAAATGCACGATACGGATCTGTATCAATCATTGAAATATAATCACCGGTTTTTTTAAATCCTGTTGTTAAATAGTTTTTGATCATCAGACAATTGGTATTTGTCGCATTAGGTATTGATGTATAATAAAGTAAAATATCTTGTTGTGAAGCCCGGTATTGATCTACAAAATAGTACCAGGTAAATAATGGAAGTCCTTTGAAATTGGCATCAAAAATACTTCTGTATTTTACATCTCCTGTTAGATCAAACAAATAAACTGCAGCAGAAATTTTGCATACTAAACGACCTAATGAATCCGTTTCCTGATCGCCGGGTAATATGCCACTGCTGCCATTAGCAGCATTGTTGCTATGAAACAGAATAGAAGGATTAGCTATTGCCCAGTTCCATGCTTTAAATGCTCTTGCTTGTAAAGTATCTGCATATATTTGCAATGCAGAATTCCCTGTTGACCTGTAAATTTTAGCGCCAAGAGCAAATGCAGCAGCACAACTCATCGTTGCATTGGTGCTGGGTAAGCCATATAAGCTTTGACCGGTTGCAAGCGAAGGTGGACTTTTGGGAGCACCACCCACAACACTTAAACATGATCCATCAAGTAATTGCATGCGCAACAGCCAGTCCATACCCCATTTAATTTCATCCAAAAGATCAGGTATTCCATTGCCCGATTCAGGGATATTATTATCATCAGTGAATACATTTGGAAATTCTTGATATGAACGCAGTAAGCCAATAACATAGCTTGTGGTCCATGCTGTATATTTATTCAGATCGCCTGCATCATACCAGCCACCGCTGAGATCATGTTCTGTTGCCGGATTGTTTTTATCATTATATACTCTGCAATTCTTGTCTTGCAACGGTCCAATATGACTGGCGCCATCAGCCCAACCGACACCGGCATACTTCGCTTCTTTTGCGCAACCGAATCGCTGATAAAAAAACATTCGGACTGCTGCTTTTAATACATTTTTATAAACCGTATCCGAAATAATAAAATTATATGATTTTAAATTATTGGTAATATCTAAAATAAAATATGACCCGGGTGTAGTAACAGAAGAAAAATCAAACCACCATACTTTATCACCGGATGACGGATCGGTTTGCCCGGAATTAAAAAGAGCAGGAGACGCAGTGAAAACCTGCATACCATTTGCTGAATTAACAACAGCATAATTTGATCCTGGTGTAAATGTTTCCAATGAATCATAACCGGTCTGAGGTGAACGCATTACAGCCACTTTTTTCATGTAAGGCATATATCCAAACTGATCAACAACTATAAATTTTGAAACAGTTTGTGAAAAACTTATATTAAAAATTGATAGATATAACAGGGTGTGAATAAATTTCATATAGTTGGATTAATAATTATATTGCAAAGATGATATTTATTTTAAAATAAAAGAATTTCATAAGTGAATTTCATATAAATACGCAATACAAAAAGAATAATAAGAAAGTCAAAACAAATTTGAAATGAATTTACTAAGTAATTTGTTAAATGAATATTTTTTGCATTCATTCTCGTTTTAGTATGTATTGAAAATTCTTGCATGCATAAATAGTTTGAGATATAAATTAAAAAGGTTTAAGTAATGACCCGTTAGTAATGTTGACTAACCAAAAGAATAATATTTTTTCGTTTCATGATAATTTTTATCTTTGTTTAGAAGTTTAAAATCACGATATAATTGTTCTTTAAAATATGAATAAAATAAAAATCTATTCTCTTCATTTAATCATATCTTTAATTACAGTTGTATTCTTTTTTTCAGTTGACTTGTTTGCTCAAAACTATATTCTTATGAATGATGGATTTGAGAATATGACAGATTCTTCCTGGACATTAAAGAATGCAGTTCCGGTTAATACCCAATCATACAAAGGACAACAGGCATTGGAAATTTCCGGTAACGGAAGAGCTTCATATATACTTGACCTTCCATTTCATGTAAATGAGATTGTACTTAAGGGCTGGATTCATATCATCGGAAAGGATCGAAAAAATGAAAAAAATAAATCAATCACACTTTACATTGAAGCTCAAAATGATAAATCAAAAAAAATATTTACTGCAATACCAGGTGGAAGTATTGAATTTACTGATAAAAATTCAAACTGGACAGAATTTGAAAACGAAATTAAACTTCCTGTAGGAACCAAAAAAATAAAATTAGTTTGCAAAAATACCTTTGACCACACCATTGCTTATCTTGATGAATTGGTGATAGAGAAGAGACAGACTGGTTTTGTAAAAAAAGAAACAGCTTGGTCGGAAACGGTAAAACAGTTTAATGAAGCGAACATCGGTATAATTCCTAATGGAAATTTTGAGTTTATTTGTTGAAGTGCTGTATTTTCAAAATTACAGAATAAAATATGAAATAGAAAAAATTTAAGGAACTTAATTAAATCAGTCTGATCAGGAATATTTATGTTTTAATGAATTTTTTCCTCCGACAAGATTTTGTATATTTGTTTGATAGGATCAGAGTTGCTTATGTTTTTGTTTAAATTTAAATGAAAATCTTCATTAAAAATATGGTTTGCATTCGTTGCAAAATGGTAGTTAAATCTGTTTTGAAAGAACTTGGATTGCATTATATTTCTGTTGATTTGGGTGAAGCTGAAATATTGGAGGATATTACTCCAGAGCAGATGAGTTATATAAATAGTACTCTCAAAAAGAGTGGTCTTGAATTGATGGATGATAAAAAAAGTATTCTGGTTGAACATATAAAAACAATTATTATTGAACTGGTTCATTATACAGACGAACAAATTAAAACAAATCTTTCCGATTACTTAAGCGATAAGCTCCATCTTGATTATACATATCTTTCAAATCTGTTTTCAGAAGTTAAAGGAACTACAATTGAAAATTTTTATCTGTCACATAAAATAGAAAAAGCAAAAGAACTCCTGGTATATGATGAACTTAATCTTACTGAAATTGCATATAAGCTCCATTACAGTAGCGTAGCCCATCTTTCAACCCAATTTAAAAAAATGACAGGACTTACTCCTACTCACTTTAAAAAATTAAAACACAAAAGACGAAGCGCTTTGGGAAATGTGTGAATAATGTAATTTTTATCAAAAATTATATAACGCTTTCGTTACAACCTTTTCTTATTTTTATATCGTAATTATTTAGGCATAATAAAGATAAACGCTGCTGTCATTAGTGTACTTCATGGTTTTAAATAAAGAACTTTTATAGTTTTTACTTTTTATTTAAAAGAGAAAGTAGATTAATAGGAAAAGTTTAAACATCATACACAACCACATTACCTAAGTTGATTACCATTGATTGGCTTAACAGTTAAGGGGATGAATGGAGTTATTTAATATCCGTCGTCTATCAAACGATAAATTTATTTAGAATCATTTATTAAAAAATTAAATATGAAAGTTTTATTAATATATCCACAATACCCTGATTCATTCTGGAGTTTCAAGTATGCTTTACGTTTTATTTCTAAAAAAGCCGGTGTACCTCCACTTGGTTTGATCACCATATCTGCCATGCTACCCAAAACATGGAAAAAAAAATTGGTAGATATGAATATATCTACCCTTCGGACAAATGATATCCTTTGGGCGGATTATGTTTTTATCAGCGCCATGTACATCCAAAAGGAATCGGTAAACAAGATCATTGAAGAATGTGTTAAACATAAAGTTAAAATTGTTGCTGGTGGCCCTCTTTTTACTCAGGAGTTTAACAACTATCCGCAAATAGATCATTTGATTTTGAATGAAGCAGAAATTACCTTCCCGCACTTTTTGAAAGATTTAGAATCTGGTCATCCTCAAAAAATATATAAAACGGATGAATATGCTGATATTCGTTTGACTCCTGTTCCTGATTTTCATTTATTATCAAGAAAGGATTACGCATTAATGAATATTCAGGTTTCACGTGGATGTCCCTTTTCATGCGATTTTTGTGAAATTACTTCCCTTTTAGGACACAAGGTACGAATGAAAGCTACCTCTCAAATAATACATGAACTTGAAACACTTTATCAACTGAATTGGCGTGGACCTATACTTATCGTTGATGATAATTTCATTGGAAACAAAAATGAAATTAAAAACAATCTTCTCCCTGCTATGAAAACATGGATGAAAAGGCATAAATATCCATTTGTTTTTAACACAGAAACATCCATAAACCTTGCAGATGATGAAAAGCTTATGTCATTAATGGTTGAAGCAGGATTTAACTCTACTTTTATAGGAATTGAAACAACGGATGAAAAATCTTTACAGGAGTGTAATAAAAGTCAGAATAAAAACAGAGACATGTTGGAAAGTGTTAAGAAAATCCAACAAGCAGGATTACAGGTTTCAGCCGGATTTATTGTAGGTTTCGATAGTGATACGACAACTGTTTTTCAAAGACAAATTGATTTTATCCAGCAAAGCGGAATTGTATCTGCCATGGTGGGTTTATTGAATGCACCTAAAAACACCAAACTATACAGACGACTTGAAGCAGAAAACAGGCTGACCATTGAAGCATCAGGCAATAACACCGACTTTTCAATGAATTTTATTCCTAAGATGAATGTTAATGAATTGGTGTTGGGATATAAAAAAATCATTCATGATATATATACTACAAAACCATATTATAAACGAATTCGTCAGTTACTTTTAAATTATAATCCCCACAATAATTTGCCTTCCCAAATTAATATTGTTACATTAAAAGCTTTTATGAAATCAATTTTTATAATTGGAGTTCTTAATAAGGGAAGAACAGACTACTGGAAATTGTTACTATGGACCATTTCAGACGCCCTACTTTAATAGTTGATGCAATTACATTTTCAATTTATGGTTATCATTATAGAAAAGTATTTAGACTTTCAAAATAAATTCATTTAACGGCATTAAGTTTTATACCAATATGTTCGTAAAATGTTTATTTCAATAAAGTTGTATGTGAAAAATCTGTATATGATTATCCTGAAACTGATAATGTGTGAATGATTTAACTCTTTTATTTAATTAATAATTTATTCAATGAATAGAGGATTCAACTTTGTCGAGAATGAATTCTTTAAAAAAGATTTCATTTGTAGCGAAAATTAAAAATTAAAGAAATTAAAAACAATTTATTTTAATTTCAATGTTTGTTATGTCAGTTGCTATTGCTAGGGTTATCTATACATCAAATGCAATTACCCCAAAAAGATTTTAAAAACAAATAATACCATTGGGCTAACACCTTCAATAAAAAATAAAGACAGTTCAGATTTTTCTAAACTGTCTGTGAAGTCTCCCTGGCAGGATTATTAGAAATGATCCTTGAAATCGCCAAGTCAAAATCAAAGGTTCATTTGCTATGCAAATGAAATCCACATCATTTTGTAAAAACAAAAACGAGTTTTTGTTTTTACTCGCTTGTGTCTTCAATCACCATTGATTTATTGGTCTCCCTGGCAGGATTCGAACCTGCGACCCATTGATTAAGAGTCAATTGCTCTACCAACTGAGCTACAGAGAGTAAAAGTGCAAACCTACATGATTTTTTTTAATTACACAATGACTTGATAAAAAATTCATAAATGGTTTATTTTGACATATAAAAAGGAAAAAAAATTAAATGCGAAAATTGAAATAAATTATAAATAAATCAATGATTATTTCTTTTTTAATCTTTTTAAGCCGGCTTTAGCTTTTTGTTCAATACTGTTTTTATATTCCGTATTTTTTAATGTAAAAACTTTAGTGTAATAGTTTGAAGCAAGAGATGTATTCCCGTTTTTTTCATAAATCAGTCCAAGCTGCAGGGCAGCGTTTGCAGCAAAATAATATTTTTCATTTGCTCCAATTTCCAGTGTTTTCTGGTAGTTCGGAATACATTGTTGTAGTTTACCAGATTCATGCAGTATTCTTCCGGTTCGATAGAAGTATTCCAACGAATCTTTTTTATCCCGCAAGGATTTAATTGTATTCGGATGTTTAATACTCTTCAATGCCTCTTGGAAATAGCCACCGTCGCAGAGCAAACGTGCTTTTAAGAGGGCAATGTTGGGGATGGTTTGTCCGGTTGCTTCCACTTCGGCTTGTTGATCATCGTCAGCATTTGAATGTCCATATTTTTTTACATTCAAAATATTTTTTTTGTAATTTGAAAAATCGTTTTGAATAAGATAGCACCAGGCAAGTTTCTGATAAGCAGAACGAATAAAATTTTTCCCTTTATAATTAGAAATAAAATAGGTGAAGTTGTTACACGCATTGTTATCAAGCCGATCCAGTCGAATCAGTCCGGTTAAATAATCAAGATAATAAAACGGAAAATAGTCTTTACCTGTTTGGCGCATCAAAGTAAATTTTTCGGCGAGGTCACCATCATGAGTGATATATGCTGTTTTTATTTTACAAAAGGTTAATAAAGGAGATCGGGAAAAACTTGTATCCGTTGATATTTGTTCCAATTGTTTTAATAATGTTTTAAGTTCATTTTTATTATCTGATTGTATCCATTGAATAGAAGAATACAAGTAAGCACATTCCAATTTCAAATAATGATAAGAGGGATTGTTTATGGTAACTAAACAGATTTTATTAAGTTCATTAGCGCCTTGTCCGGTTGCGCTTTCCATTCCGGCAACATTGATAATCCATTTATAACCCGGAGGAACCGATTCTGATAAAGAATGAATAACTCCAAGTCCCTTCAAATTCAAGATAAACCATGAATACTCTTCTTGATTTTTGGATAATAAACGGTATGCTTTATTGATTTCATAAGCAGCCGTGAGGTAGTCATTGAATTTAATTCTGCAAAAAGCCCATTGCAACTCAAGCTCGGCAAGACAATATTTATAGTAAGGGGAATTTTTTTCTCCCCTCTCAAGTCGTTGAATTCGTTTGGATTTTTCGTTTAGTAATTTCAAATAAACATCTTCTTCCTCGCCGATCATGATAGTCAGGAAGTCAATATAATTTTCAATAAAATAAGGTATATCGTTTGCTGGTCGGATTTTTTTTTCGGTTTCAATCAGTTGTCTGCCATTGTCAAACCGTAGATTCATGATTTCAATGAATGCTTTTTTGCATGAAGAATTAAAATCATAATAGCCAAAAGAGAATAAATGGATGAGTATAAAAATAAATATGAAAAGAATATTTTTCATCTAAACGTTTTACAGAGATAATGTTAAAAAAAAAGGAGCGCCTGTGAAGCAACTCCTTTGAAATAGTCAAAAAACTTTATTTTATTTTTACTGCATTGGCAATTTCGTCATCAACCAGAATGCGACCACAGTATTCACATACAATTATTTTTTTATGTATTTGAATATCGAGTTGTCGTTGAGGTGGAATTTTATTGAAACAACCGCCACAGGCATCCCGTTCGACCTTAACAACAGCCAGACCATTATTGGCATTAGAACGGATACGTTTGTAAGCGCTAAGCAAACGTTCTTCAATATATTTTTGATTCTGTATGGATTTTTTATTCAGATCCGTTTCTTCTTTTTCCGTTTCGGATGTAATTTCATTTAGTTCGTTTTTCTTGATCGTTAAATCATTTTTTAATTCCTTCAACTCACTGTTTGCAATTTTAATAGCTTCTTTTTTAGCATCAAGTAACAGTTTGAATTCAGCAATTTTCTTTTCAGATAACTGGATATCCAATGTTTGAAATTCAATTTCATTGGTCAGAGAATTGAATTCACGGTTATTACGAACATTATTTTTTTGGTCTTTATATTTTTTAATTAACGTATTGGAGTCTTTAATTGCGTTTTGTTTGCTGAGTATTTCTTTTTCAAGATTTGCAATCTCTTGCTGATAGTTTTCAATGCGTGTTTCCAGTCCGACAAAACTGTCTTCCATGTCCTGCACCTCAAGTGGGAGTTCCCCTCTGACTATTTTAATCTTATCAATCTGAGAATCGATTTGTTGTAAACTGTAAAGCGCAATCAGTTTTTTTTCAACAGTATATTGCATGGCATCATCCGCATCATCACCTTTAAACATATCGGGAATTTTTACTTTATCCAATTCCAGACCAATTTCAATCGGTTCTTTTTTCTTTTCTTTTGATTTTTCAACTTCTTTGATATTCTCACTCATAATTTTTTTTCCTTTTTCAGTTTTCTTTTTTAATAAATGTTGTTGATTAAGTTTATTTATTGTTTTATGTATGGCGGTTTTTTTGTTAACAACCGGCTTAAGTTTACTTGGAGTTTTTATATTTGATTTTTCTGATTTTGTGACCTGTTTGGTTGTCTTTTTAACAACAACCGGCTTTTTAGCAACAACCGTTTTTTTAACAGGTACTTGTTTTTTTAAATCAGGTTTCTTTTTAGAAACAGGTTTTTTCAAAGCCACAGAATTGGATTTAGTTTTTACCGGTTTAGCAATTTTTTTAACGGATGCTTTTTTAGCCGGTGATTTTGATTTGACAGGTTTTTTTGATGTGGCCATAATTATATTTTTAAAAATAATTAACGGGGTTTAGATCCTGCTCTGAAATTTGCAGTGCAAATGTAGGGAATTTTTTATTAATTAGTGAAAACAATAATTCTTTTGTTACCCATTCGCTTTCGTAATGCCCGATATCAGCCAAAACAATTCGATTGTCGGCAATAAAAAAATCGTGGTATTTTATATCGGCAGTAATAAAAATATCTGCTCCGGCTGCAATGGCATTTGAAATTAAAAAACTACCTGACCCACCACAAACTGCTACTCTTTTTATTTTTTTATTTTTCAACTTTGAATGTCTGATACAACCGGTTCTGAAAATAGTTTTAATTCTTGAAAGAAATTCTTTTTCATCTGATGGATTTTCAAGTTCACCTATCATTCCGGAACCAATTTTGGAATGATTATTTTTTAACGGATAAATATCGTATGCCGGTTCTTCGTAAGGGTGAACATTAATTAACGAACTGATAACAGCAGATTCAGTATAAGCAGGAAATATGACTTCAATCCGGGTTTCGGGTTCGAAATGTATTTTCCCTTTTTCTCCAACATAGGGATTGGTTTGTTCTGATGCACGAAAAGTGCCAGTTCCTCCGGAATTAAAACTGCAATTATCATATAATCCAATTTGCCCTGCACCTGCCTTGAATAAAGCTATACGGATTTCTTCAGCTTTATCTGTCGGACAGAATGTAACCAGTTTACAAAGTATATCCTGAACAGGAGAAAGTATTTTAGTATTCTTTAATCCGATTTTTTCAGCGATTATGAAGTTTACACCGGTATCAACCTGATCCAGATTGGTATGGATCGCATAAATTGCTAGTTCGTTTCTGATCGCTTTGAGTAATATCCGTTCAGTAAAATTTTGAGTAGTGATTTTTTTTATTGCTTTGAAAATAACCGGATGATGTGAAATGATCAGTTGGCAATTGTTGTCAATAGCTTCCTGAATGACATCTTCTGTTACATCAAGACAAATCAAAGCTTTCGTTACATCTCTTTCAATTTCTCCTACCAGTAAACCGCAATTATCATATGATTCCTGTATTTGCTTGGGTGCAATTGATTCAAGATAATGAATAATCTCCGAAATTTTCATTTTTAGTTTTTCTAAAAATCAAAGATAAGTATTTTTTGCTAATTTTTTATTCAAAAATTAATGTGTAGAAAGTAAAAAATGAAAATAGATTATTTAACAATAATTTTCTCAACATAATTGTTTGATGAAGTTGATAGTACCATCAGATACATTGCAGGAGTGAGATGCTGCAATTGAAAAATATGACTAATGGGTTGGTCATTTCCAACGGGTAATATCATTTCATACACCAATTGACCGATTAATGAATAAAAAGATACCGAAATATTCTGTCGTATCGGACTGAATAAGGTCAATTTTAAATTATCTGAAGTGGCAGGATTGGGAGAAACTGAATAAAAAAAACGTGTTGTCTTTTTTACACAGTTATTTTCGGGATGTATTATGGAATAATAATGATATTTTCCGTTGAAATCGGTTTGCTTTAAACGGAAATAAAATTGTTCATTTGCATCACCGGGAATGTTTACCTGATAATACCTGATTTTATTACTGTTTCCGGCGCCTTTGATTCGTCTCATCTCTGTAAAGTCAGAACCGTTCGAGGACTCTTCGATGGTGAAAAAATCATTATTTGTTTCAGTTTGTGTTGCCCAGAATAATTTCAATTGATTATCAGAGCAAAGACCATTAAAATAAAGTAATTCAATAGGTAAGGGACTTGAATTATCAACCAACGTCCAGGATCGGAAAAAATCTGCAGGTGCAGCAGGTACAGATGAGACAGTGTTTGCACCGATATCTATGGTTCCCTGGGGCAGATAATCTCCCCATTTAGGTAGTGTTGAATTAAAACGTTGTGCGCGTAAATTTGATTCTGTGATTGTATTAGGTGCTGCATATTCCGAATGCAAATACGTAAAGAGCATAGTTGATGTTGGTTTGGTTGTATAACCGTTCGCATCAATGATCCAGAAGCGATCAATTACTTTTAGGGAATTATCTGAATTTGTTGAAATGTCATTCAGAAAAGTTACATCAGAAGGAAATGGTGTATTTGCTGAATTTGAAGTATAGGTTGAAAATTTAATATTGCCGGAACCGGATCCTGCATTTGTAATATTCAATGTATATGGAATTTTATTGCCAGATGTTTTAGTAAAAGGTACTGTATAGTTCCCTGTCTGAGTACCTATATTCCATTTCAATATATGATATTCATTTTCCGAAATAATGTTTCCTCCTGTACCTGAAAGTGTGATGGAATTTGCATTTGAGTTATTCAACACCAGATAAACCGGTTTGGATGAACTGCCATTGGCATAAACAACATACGGGTCATTATTCATTACTAATCGGGACTGAGCACAGACATCCGAACTAATTAATAAATAAATAGTCAGAAAAATCAACGGGATGAATTTTTTTACAGTCATTAGTTAATACTCTAAAATCAAATATAATACTATTTGTCTGTTTTAGATAATGCTTCAATATTTTTAAGTCTTGTATCCAGTTTGTCAAGATATTCTTTTAAATTTTTATTATCTGATTCAAGAAGTTGATTATCATGTATCAATTGTTCTAATAATATTTGTTGTTCTTTAAAAGCTTCAATCAAAGGTGAAATTAATTTGCCGTAATCAATTGTTTTTAACCCTTTGAATTCAATTACTGCTTCCGGAAAAACTTTTTCAACATCTTGAGCAATCAACCCCATTTGTTTGCCAACCGGGAAATTAATTCCGGCAGTGGATGTATCGGTTCGCCAAAGATAATAAACCCCATTGAGTTTCTTGATTTTTTCTGAAGGGAAATTAATCGGATAGATATTTGTTTTAAATCGTCCGTCAGACCACGTAGTAAAGCCGTTAGTAATGGTAGCGCCATTAGCCCATATCGTTCCATAAACATTTAAATTATCATTAATGACACAGGTGCCTGTCACATCTGTATTATCACCTTTTCGTAAATCAAGAGTATAATAGTTATCTGTTGCTGTGGTCCTGTCATATCCTTGTTTTATATCAACCCGAGTTGCATTTGCGGTTGTATTACCGTCCCCATAAAACCTGTAATGTTCTTGCCAGCTTGATCCACTGGAAGCGTTCCAGGTACCAAGTCTTAATATATTTCCCTGCAATCCGGCAGTTCCTCCTCGTTGACCCCAAACCAAAGCAGGTGAATCATCGTTTGCATTTTCACTTCCGGAAAAAACGGTCAGGAATCGGGATTTATTGGCATTCGTTGCCTGTAATGCATCCGGTGTATTATTTCCGGATGATGTCATCTGCAATTTCCATTCGGGAGCAGTTTGGTTAATACCGACATTCCCGCCTGTAAAATTGAATTTATTTACATCATTAAATGTCATTCCAACTCCATATTCTCCATGAATGTAATGATTGTCATCACCCAAACGCAGACGCACGAAATCTCCGCTACTGTTCCATGCTGTGGCATCAGAAGGGTCCGTGGTCAGATCAACATAGGTCGTATTATTGGCGGTTTCCTCAATCTTCATCCGTTGTTTACCCACATTGCTTCCCCCCGAACCGGTTCCGGTATAAAACCTCAGATCATCATTGGTATAGATATCCATTCCTGCATTTTGAGCTGCTTTAATATAATGGTCAGTAAAACCTAACATGATTTTAGAATAATCATCGGTTGAATTCCATTCTGTTGGTGTGAACATGGCATCAATCGTATTGCCTGAAGCAGGTTTAACATGAAAATTATAGGTGGGAGTGCCTCCGGTATTAAAACCAAATTTAGTCCCATCACTGGTAATACGGAATCGTTCGGTGGCAGCCGTTGACAGGATTAAATCTTTTGCATCGGAAGTGCCTAAATAATTGGTTCCGGGTGTGGTACCAGAATTACCCGTCAAACTCCAATTGTAGGAGTTCATGTTTGCCCATGCAGGCGCTGCAGCTCCATTTGAAATGAGCACCTGCCCTGCAGTACCAGCAGCAGTAGAAGCAATCGTATTTGCATTTGACCAGTAGGTTATTCCCCATTGTGTACCTGTAATACCGGTAAATGCACCTATTCCATTTCCTTTAATCATGCCGGTTAACGAGTTGGCTCCGGTTCCACCTCCAGCTACACCCAGTGTCCC
This sequence comes from uncultured Bacteroidales bacterium, assembly GCA_964452905.1. GTDB lineage: Bacteria > Bacteroidota > Bacteroidia > Bacteroidales > CAYVNP01 > CAYVNP01. Next base: position 52,195 of record CAYVNP010000013.1, on the reverse strand, counting down.
CCAGTTAGATGTTGCACCAGCCGAAATAAGCGCTTGCCCTGATATTCCAACGGCAGTTGGCAATGAGTACACATTGTTTATTTTGACAACCCCACCTGTTGAAACTGAAAATCCTTCGGTAGTACCGTCTTTACTGACTTCAAATTTATTTTGTGGATTCGGTGTGCCAATACCAATATAGCCATTATGTTTTAACCAAAGTCCATTTCCAGCTCTTGCTGAGTTGTCAACATCCATTGTAAGTCCTATAGATGTTCCATCCCATCCATGAGGAAAAGGGGATGTAGTTGAATGTCTGTAAGACCAAAAACCAAGAGCACAGCTATTTGGTTGATTTGTTTTATAGCCAATTGAAGCTAACTGAAGAAGATCCCCAACAGTATTTCCAAGTGTACCTGCAATTGTTCGAAATGTGGATGAATGAGAAGTACCGGTTAATTCCGTTACTCCAGTGTTAGCAATGCTTAACCTTGCTGAAGGTACATCATTATTTATACCAACATAACCGTTAGTTCCATTGATTAATATCATACTTGTGAATGTTGCTGTTTTCCATGAATCCCATACGCCGAAACGAATACTTTTGTTTTGTTGCCAGATAAAAGCTGGATTATCAGTGCTGTTTCCAGAAAAGAGATTAATATGAGAGGACCCCCCGGAACTGGTAATTTGAAAAAGTGCATCTTCATTATCATTATCAGTAGCAATGCGAACCAGACGTGTAATTTTATAGGGTACTGTTCCGCCTTGTAAACTATGAGAAAGGTCAGTGGCTGTCATACCGATATCACCATTTCCTTGAACTAAAAATCGTTGAGTTCCATTGGAATTTGGGAGTGAATTTGCGTCAAGTGTAATTCCTGTCCCCACTTGAAAAGCATTTCCGTCTGTTCGGGTTGAACCCACAACAACACCAGGATTTGAGCTATTGCCCCAGTTATTAACGATACAACTATAACCAGCCGTACTTTGGTCCAAGGCAATTCGTAAAAATGGATTTCCAGTTTCAGTGATTTCTAGACCATTACCTCCTGAAATCCTCGTATTCCCTGTAATCTCGAGTTTTTGTGCCGGTGCATTTGTCCCAATACCAACATTACCTCCTGATTTTACACGTACTCTTTCTGTGCCATTGGTTTTTATAACAAAATCTTTTGCATCGGAAGTTCCGAGATAGTTTGTTCCTGCTGTTGTGCCTGTATTTCCCGTTAAGGACCAACCGGCTGTACCATCACTGCTGCTGATTGCTCCTAACAAAGGCAACCAGGATGTTCCATTATAATACCAGAATCCGACAGGAGCATCTGTTTGATAAATTAATAATCCGGTGGCTGGAGTTCCAATTGCAACTTTCTGGGCAGCAGTCATACGCGGAATCAATAAACCACCTGATGTTGATGACATTTCAAGCATTGCAGATGCAGATGGGGCGATAGTACCAATTCCAACATTACCAGCTCCAGTTAAAGAAAGAACCTGTTTTTGCGTTCCGGATGTTGTGGTTGATAAATAAAAATCAAGGGCATTGCTGTTGTTTGCTGTACTGCTGTGTCTTGATTTAAGTGTATGATAATACTGAAAATTATTATTACCGAATAAAACAGCAATATACTGTGCACCATCTGTAGTGCCTCTCATTCGGAGTAGCAAAGGATCAACCGAACCGCTGCTTGATGGCTTAATGTCGAGCATTACACCAGCATCAGGTGTACTTCCATCAGTATTGATACCAATATTTTGAGCTGTTATTTTTAGGGATAATAATAAAATCAGTATTTGAAAAGATACAATTTTTTTCATTGAAATTTTTTTTATATTAATTTTATTAAATATGGGAATGAAGATTATTTATAAAACATAATTCCGTTTAACACTTTTTAAAAAACCGTATTGAAAAAAAGTTTTAAGAAAACTTTATAAAATTCATAGTTTGAAATTTAAAATAGTGTTTAAGTTTCATCATTACTTGCTTTTAACAAAGTTATATCATTTATAAAAAATGTTGTTGTGTTTTTTGATAATCCTTTTATAAGAAATGATAATTTGAAACAAAAAATATATGTGTATAATTTATATTTAAACAGTGTAGTTGTAAACGTTTAATGATTTAATATTTTAATGTTTTAAAAGTCAAATTGAAACATTTTTTTTATACTTTTGAAATATGACACTAATAAAAATACTTTTAATTCCTATTTCATTGCTCTATGGGTTTATCATTTGGGTTAGGAATAAATTATTTGATTTTAGAATTTTTTCTTCTCAAAGTTTTGAAGTCCCCATCATATCTATCGGTAACCTAACGATGGGAGGTACAGGAAAAACACCAACCACTGAATATCTTGTGCGTTTGTTGAATAATGAATATGTACTGGCTATACTTAGCAGAGGATACAAAAGAAAAACCAAAGGATATATATTGGCTAATGAAGATCATTCAGCGTCAGAAATAGGTGATGAACCCCGTCAATACAAACAAAAATTTGAACACGTTAAGGTTGCTGTTGATGAAAACCGATGTCATGGAGTTGAAATGCTTTTAAAAACTGATAAACCACCCGATGTGATTTTACTGGACGATGCCTTTCAGCATCGCTCAATAAAGCCGGGTTTATCAATTATTCTGACGGACTACCACAATACTTTTTTTAATAATTTCATGTTTCCTACAGGAACCCTTCGCGAATTTAAAAAGGGTTTTAAAAGAGCCGACATTATTGTTGTTACCAAAACACCCAAGATATTTTCACCTATTATAAAAAAGAAATTAATTGAAGATATTAAGCCCCGTTCTTATCAGAAAGTTTATTTTTCATATATAAAATTTCTTCAATTAAAAAGTCTGAATTCATCAGCGGAAAACTATTCTGAAAAAAAAATCAATACTATCCTGATGGTGACCGGTATTGCCAATCCCTACCCTTTAAAAGAGCATCTGACCAAATTATGCAGTGAAGTCGTTCAACTGAATTATCCTGATCATCATCATTATTTAAAACAAGATATTCAGCATATCCGCCGGATTTTTAATAATATTGCAACGCGAAATAAAATTATTGTCACAACAGAAAAAGACTATATGCGTTTTCAGTATATTGATTTTGCAGATGAATTTAAAGATATACCTGTTTATTTTGTACCGATACAATTTGAATTTCATGATGATTGTAAAAATGAATTTGACCATCAAATATTAGATTATGTTAGAAAAAATAAGAAAAACAACTGAATTTATTCAGAAGAAAATAACGATTAAACCACAAGTTGGTATAGTACTCGGCACCGGTCTTGGGGGACTTGTCAAAGAAATTGAAATTGAACATGTCATTCCATATAAAGATATTCCTGATTTTCCGGTTTCAACTGTTGAAAGCCATCAGGGAGAATTGATCTTTGGATTATTGGAAGGAAAGAATGTGATTGCCATGCACGGACGATTTCATTTTTATGAAGGGTATGACATGAAACAGGTTACGTTTCCCATCCGTGTTATGAAAATGCTTGGCATCGAAAAGCTTATTCTGTCCAATGCTTGTGGTGGGCTTAATCCGGCTTTTAATGTCAGTGACCTGATGGTTATTACCGATCATATTAATTTGTTACCTGCCAATCCTTTGATAGGAAAAAATCTGGATGAACTGGGACCGCGCTTCCCGGATATGAGCAGTGCCTATGATAAAGGAATGATTGCCAAAACAATAGAGATTGCAAAAAAAAACAACATAAAACTTCAGCAAGGTGTTTATGTTTGTGTTTCAGGACCCAATCTTGAAACACCTGCTGAATATAAATTTCTACACATCATTGGCGCTGATGTAGTAGGCATGTCAACCGTTCCGGAAGTCATTGTTGCACGACAAATGAATATTCCTTGTTTTGCCATTTCAATTATTACCGACTTAGGTATAGAGGGAAAAATAAAAGAAACAAGTCTGGATGAGATCATTGCTGCTGCCAACATAGCAGAACCTAGTATGACACTGATCATTAAAGAATTGATACAAACGTTATAATTTTATATGAGAAAAATATTCATTCCTTTATTCCTTATCATCATTGCGGGATACGGATGCAGTGATCCGTTGAAGCCGAAATCAAATGAGTTTGTAGTAAAAGGGAAATTAAAAAATACGAAAGGGGAGTCCATTTATATTGAAGAATTATTAATCAATAAGACTCAAACTATCGATTCAACAAGATTCAACGAAGATGGGGAATTTTTCTTCAAACATACTATTACCGAACCGGGTTTTTATTTGTTGAAAGTAAAAAATAAAAATTTCATTACCTTATTGATCCAGCCCGAAGATGCACTGACACTGGATGGTGATGCATTACAACTTGAACGAACGTACACTGTCAGTGGTTCCGATGAATCAAAAAAGATTTGTGAGTTGTATTTGTATTACTACAAAAACGCAGCGAAAGTTGATTCATTGAAAAAAATATTTATCGAAAGTCAGAACAAATCTGAGTTCCCCGAAATTAAAAATAAATTGGATTCCTCCTTTCATGAAATATATAAAGATCAACAAAAATACATCAAACAGTTTATCAATGCGAATTCCGGTTCAATGGCTTCTATCCTTGCCTTGTTTCAAAGTTTTGGAAAAAAACGATTGATAACTGATGATGAAGAAATTGAATTTTCCGAAAAAATTGATCACGCATTATTTTCAAAATATCCTAAAAATAAACATGTTATAAATCTGCATGAACGATTAGCAAAACTGAAAAGAGATGAAGCTGAAAAAAAATTAATTGAACAGCGTCTGCTAATTGGAGCAATAGCACCTAACTTTGTTTTACCGAATATTAAAGGGGATACTGTTTCTCTCCTCTCATTACGTGGGAAATATGTTCTTCTTAATTTCTGGTCACCTCAATGTGAAGACTGTATTCAGGAAACAAAATATTCGAAATGGGTATATAAAACATTTCACAAAAAAGGATTTGAAATATTAAGCATTGCTATTGACGAAAACAAAGAACGTTGGAAAAAAGCTATCAATGATCTTTATCTTCCCTGGATTCAGGTCAATGATTACAATGATATGGCTGGTCCTGTTATTACACTTTATAATGTGAAAAAAATACCATACAATATTCTTATCGATCCAAATGGAATAATTATCAGCAAAGGAATTTCAGGGGAAGAACTTTCACAAAAACTTTATGAAATCTTCGGTAATCAGAAGAATACGGATGAAGATAAGAAATCAGATTCATCTTTGATTAAAACAAAATAAAGTCATATTCACCTTTGTATTGATTAATCCAGTCATTCATTTCATCTGATAAATTTATTTTTTTGTAATTTCGCATAAAACTTTTTTATATGTACAGAACCAATAATTGCGGTGAACTCACGCTGAAAAATATAAATGAACAAGTTACGCTTTGCGGCTGGGTGCAACGCACACGCGACATGGGCGGTATGACCTTCCTTGATCTTCGCGACCGCTATGGCATCACACAACTCGTTTTCAATATGGAATCAAATGCTGCTCTCTGCCAACAGGCAAGAACACTTGGACGTGAGTTTGTTATTCAGGTCATTGGTGAAGTGATGGAGCGTAGCAATAAGAATTTAAAGCTACCTACCGGTGAGATTGAAATTATTGTTGAACAACTTACAATTCTGAATACATCCAAAACACCTCCATTCACTATTGAAGACAACACTGACGGGGGCGATGAGCTCCGCATGAAATACCGTTACCTTGATCTACGGAGAAATGTCGTTAAAAAAAATCTTGAGCTACGTCATTGGATGGCTCAGGAAACACGCGCTTTTCTCAGTTCAAAAGGATTTCTCGAAATAGAAACACCCGTACTAATTAAATCCACTCCCGAAGGTGCACGCGACTTTGTGGTGCCATCACGGATGAATCAGGGTGAATTTTATGCTTTACCTCAGTCACCACAGACATTTAAACAACTTTTGATGGTTGCCGGTATTGATAAATATTTTCAGATCGTACGCTGTTTCCGCGATGAAGACCTGCGTGCCGACCGTCAGCCCGAGTTCACACAAATAGACTGCGAAATGTCATATGTTACGCAGGAAGATATTCTGAATAATTTTGAAGGGTTGATCATCCATTTATTTGAAAAAGTCAAAGGCATCAAATTAGAAAAATTACCTCGTATGACCTATGAAACAGCCATGAAATACTATGGTTGCGACAAACCTGATTTGCGTTTTGAAATGAAATTTGTTGAACTGAACGATGTGGTAAAAGGAAAAGGGTTCAATGTGTTTGATCAAGCTGAACTTGTTGTTGGTATTTGTGTTGAAGGGTGCAGTGAATATACCCGTAAACAACTGGATGAACTGACTGATTTCGTGAAGAAGCCGCAGATAGGTGCATCAGGTCTAATTTATCTTAGATTTGGTAAAGACGGGAGTTTAAAATCTTCAGTTGACAAATTTTATTCTGTTGATGATTTGAAACAAATCTGTGAGCAGTTCAATGCCAAACCCGGCGAACTGATGTTGGTCATGGCAGGTGCTCGGGAAAAAGTGCAAAAACAATTGTGTGAACTACGTCTCGAAATGGGCAATCGACTTGGTTTACGTGATCCGGAAAATTTCAAACCATTGTGGGTATTGGATTTTCCACTGCTTGAATGGGATGAAGACACAAAACGTTTTTATGCCAAGCATCATCCGTTCACATCTCCAAAGCCCGAAGATATTTCTTTACTAGATACGGAACCCGCTAAGGTCAGAGCCAATGCGTATGACATGGTTATCAACGGTGTTGAAGTTGGTGGTGGTTCCATCAGGATCCATGATCGTACATTGCAGAAAAGAATGTTTGAAGTGCTTGGTTTTACGGATGAAGAAGCCCAGTATCAGTTTGGTTTTTTGATGAATGCTTTTGAATATGGCGCTCCTCCTCACGGCGGTCTCGCCTTCGGCTTCGACCGCCTTTGTTCGTTGTTCGGCGGTTCTGAAACAATCCGCGATTTCATTGCTTTTCCCAAAAATAATTCAGGCAGAGATGTGATGATTGACTCTCCTTCGAAAATTTCTGATGAGCAACTGAAAGAATTGGGAATAAAAATTCAATCATAGGTTGACTTTTTACATATTCAAAAATAATTATATTTTGACGGATAAATTAGAAAAAAGTTCATTGGTAGCAACCACCTTGTTTGGTCTGGAAGAAATACTTGCAGAGGAATTAAAAGCGTTAGGTGCTGAAGATATTCAACTTTTAAAACGTGCTGTTGGTTTTAAAGGGAATAAAAATCTGATGTATGCTGCTAACCACTGGTGCCGAACAGCTTTAAGGATATTGTTACCTGTTCATGAATTTGATGTGACCAATGAACAGGACTTGTATGATAAAATTATATCTATTAACTGGCAGGAATATATTGATGTGAAGGACACGCTGGCAATTGATGCAGTAGTCAATAATTCGGAACTCAATCACTCCAAATTTGTTGCCCAGAAAGCCAAAGATGCTATTGTGGATCAGTTTCGCAACCGGCATGGAGCCAGACCATCCGTTGATACTGAAAATCCATCACTGAGGATTAATCTGCACATTGAATCAAATCATTGCACTGTTTCGCTTGACAGTTCCAGTATTCCTTTGTTTAAACGCGGTTATCGCCGGATGACAGGCGGTGCGCCCATGAACGAAGTGTTAGCAGCCGGATTAATATTGCTGAGCGGTTGGAAAAAAGATTGTAACTTCATTGATCCGATGTGCGGTTCTGGTACATTACTCATTGAAGCAGCCCTGATCGCCAATAACATTGCCCCCGGAAATTACCGGAATGACTATGGGTTTATGAAATGGAAAGATTATGAACCCGAACTCTGGAATAAAATAGTAAAAGATTCCTATTCTGAACAAACTGAATTTGACCATGAAATCATTGGTTCGGATATTTCGGGAATGATGATTGATATTGCAAAAGAAAATATACATTCAGCCGGATTTCATAAAGATATTACATTATCTGTTAACGCATTTGAAAATACCAAAGCTGATTCAGAAAGCGGTATTATTATTACGAATCCTCCGTATGGCGAGCGATTGGAACAGGACGATATCATTGCTTTTTATAAATCCATCGGCGACACGTTGAAACAGAATTATCTCGGTCACACCGCATGGCTTATCAGCTCCGACATTCAGGCATTGAAATTTATCGGCTTGCATCCTTCAAAGAAAATCAAACTGTTTAATGGGCCCCTTGAATGTAAATTTGTTCAGTTTGAACTTTATAAAGGAAGCAAGAAAGAAAAATATCAAGCATAAAAATTTGATAAGTAATGAAACATAATTCGGTAATATATAGAAAAGGGATGGTCGATTATTTCAAATTTAATGTATTTTTGAAGAAACAAAATTCAACAACCTATGGCAAAGAATAATATACATAAAATTGGCGTCCTGACTTCAGGCGGTGACTCCCCTGGCATGAATGCTGCTATCAGAGCGGTTGTGCGCACCGCAATACAACTTGGATTGGAAGTATCCGGTATTTACAACGGGTATGAAGGAATGATGAATGATCAGTTCGTGGAAATGGATACCCATTCGGTATCAGGAATCATCAGTAAAGGTGGTACTATCCTGAAAACTGCACGCAGCAAACGTTTCAGAACTGATGAAGGACTTAAGACCGGCTATGAAAACCTGATGCGTGAAGGCATTGAAGGACTGGTGGTGATCGGCGGTGATGGTACATTCCGCGGTGCTCTTGAGTTTGGAAGTAAATACGATGTGCCAATCATGGGATTACCGGGTACAATAGACAATGATCTTTGCGGTACAGACCTGACCATTGGCTTTGACACGGCATTGAATACTGTTATTGAAGCGGTTGATAAGATCAGAGATACGGCTGCCTCGCACAATAGAATATTTTTTATTGAAGTGATGGGACGTGATGCAGGTTACATTGCCCTCCACAGCGGTATTGCCACAGGCGCCGAAGGAATACTGATCCCCGAAACCAAGACGACCATTGAAGAAGTGATTGACGGTCTTGCCGATGGATTGAAAAAAAGAAACAGTCGTTCAGCCATCGTCATTGTTTCCGAAGGCGATGAAGCAGGCGGCGCTATTGAGATAGCCAATAAAGTCAAACAGAAATTTGAATATTTTGATACCCGTGTGACTATTCTCGGTCATCTTCAGCGCGGAGGAAGTCCATCATGCAGAGACCGTGTGCTGGCGAGCGAACTCGGTTTTAATGCCGTAAAAGCTTTGTTGAACGGACGCAGAGGAGAGATGGTTGGGATCATAAATAATGAAGTTGCATACACTCCTTTTGAAAAAGCAACCAAACAAGAACAGGATATTGCACCTGAAATGCTTGATCTGGCTAAGACGCTATCATTATTATTTTAAATCAGTTTACTACCGGGGCATTGCATAAAACATTTGATGGCTGATCATTGTACACCCTTGGCCAGCCTTCAACCCATAATATTCTGTCAATGAGCATCACACGGAACGTGCGTGCCATATCTTCAGGACGCATAGCATGATAAACGATCCAGTCGTTGCCGGCTTTATCTGTAATGATTGAATTATGTCCCGGACCACGCCAGTTATAACTGTCACGTAGGATAACACTTGAATTTTCAGTTGGGCTTTTAAATTCGGTAAAAGGTCCGGTTGGGCTGTCGGCTCTGGCAACCATGACAGCGTAATGTGCTTTTGTACCGCAACAATTATCACCTGAATAAAACATATAATATTTTCCATTCCGATAGATTACCCAGTTACCTTCAACTAAAATTTTATAGGGTTCTCCACCATTTGGATATATAAGTCCTTTCGGTTGACTGCCCGAAACAAAATGCATTCTATCCCTTGTCAGTTCTTGTACTTTGATGGCTTGGAATCCTGAACCCCAGAACAGATAATGCTTTCCGGTTTGGGGATCATCAAAAGCCATAGGATCAATATTCACAAAACCATCACCACACAGAAGCGGAGTCCCTTTATCAACAAAGGGTCCTTCGGGTGAATTGGAAGTTGCAACACCCAGGCATTTCCCATTATTCTCACCGGAAAAATACATGAAATATTTTTTTAATGAATCATCATAGATCACATGGGGCGCCCAGAAATCACCACTTGCCCAGTCGGGTTGAACTGGCATAGCATCACCCAGATGCTCCCAATTGACCATGTCGGCTGAACGAGCCACTTGAATAGTACAAAAAACACCATCGTATTTCCCATTGGTAGCATACGAATAATAGTATCCATCTTGTGCCAGAAGTATGGCAGGATCGGGGAAATCGGTATTTAATACCGGATTAATATAATGTAGTAAATTCGGATCTAAAGTCACTGAATCTTTATTGGTTGTGTCAATATATTTATGTTGAATAATCTGAGGTTTATCTTTTTTACATGAAAAAATAAATGGAATGAAAATAACAATCAGATAGAGGCGGTTCATGAATTAAAATATTTGTTTGGGCGGTAAAGATAATTTTTTTAAATCATCAATGACATAAATATGTATTTTTTGGAATTTTTATGTGAGTAAATAGACTTAAAATTCGTTGATAAATTAATGATAGGATGTTAAAGATGTTTTTGAAAAAGAGAGAATTTGGGTTATGTCTTTTAGGTCGTAAATATGAGGGAAAAAAGTAATTAACAAATAGCTCTTTTTACATAAAATAAATAATAATAAAGATGTTTCGGGTAATGCATACATTCAATTGGTGTATTACTGTAAGAAGTATCAATTACAGATGGATGATAAATAAATTTGATTGATCCAACTGAATCAAAAAAACAAATTCTACTGATATTTGAATTTGAAAATTTATGTTTTTTTGGTACATTCTGTTTATTAGTTACACTATAAATCATATTCGATGATATTGTATTAATAGAATGAGTATTTATTGCAATAAATTTTATTCGTCTTGAAAGTTTTAAATTTTGAGTAAATGACATTTTTGTAATTATTAATAATGCTAAAATTAAAATTAGTGTTCTCATCGTTTTTAAATTTTAATCGTTATTAATCGTTAAATTTTCTATAAAATTAACATGTTGAACTATGAATAATACCATTTAACATACAAAGTGTATTAATTATTTTATGAATGGTATAAAATGATTGACGAACGGTATAAAATAAAAAACCTCATAGTCAAACTATGAGGTTAATAACAGTATGAAATTTTAAAATTAATTGATAATCAATTTTTGTAACTTTAAATAATTATCACTTTTAACTCTAATAAAATAGATCCCTTTTGTTAAGGATGATAAGTTAATATGAATTGAATGATTAATAGTAGGTATTACAAGTTCTTGTTGGGTAATAATATTTCCCAACAAATCAGTTATTTCTATAATTGTTTTTTTCTTTTCGGAATTAGTAAAATAAATTGTTAATTCGTCGTGAGCAGGATTAGGAGACACGTGAAATGAAAATTCATTAGTTGATGTAATCCCTATAGGAATATCAAAGTAGGCAAGATTTGAAGTTATTTGAGAAAGATTAATCAAATCACCTTTCTTATTAATTGCTGATTGACAGGTGTCAATTTTGTAAAAAATCACAATATAATATTTATATTGTGATGAAGGATCAGACTGAAAAAATGTTTTTGAAGTGTCAAAATTAGAACCTGTAAAAATTAGATTTAAACCGGAAGGATTATTCCCGCCAAATATTTTAAAATAATTAAAATCCAATGTTGGGTCTTTTGAAGGATTATTCCATGAAAGTTTAATATTATCAGCATTCTTCGTAAGAGATAAATAGATGGAATTTTGTGTAACATTAGAATATGTTAAATTTCCACATGTATCTAAAATGCCAAATTTATAGAATTCGGTTTTCTTATCAGGATTTGAAGTAGGATCAGTCCAAATGCTATTTTGGGTAAACGGAATAGTATCGAGTACATCCCAAACAGGAGGTGATACATTCGTATTTTTCTTAAAGATCAGAAATGATTCTATTCCTAAATTTTTTGGACGTTCCCAAACTAATGTCGTTTTATGTGTTGTCGAATCTACTGTAACTAAACATATTTTAAAATTTTGATATGTTTTACTTTGACAGGGTGGAAATCCTAAATCAGGGAGATTGGAAATAGAATAAGCAAATGGAGGTGCTTTCTTAATGATTGAAGGATAACAGGTATCGGAACGGAAATAAACTAGATAATAATACCGGAATTGTGAAGCAGGATCCCAGTTTGCAATAAATGTAGTAGTGTCGTCAACTTGAATTGTGATAGAACTGATAATTTTCAATTTGGATAGTGTATCACCACCATAAATTTCAAGTTTATAATAATCATTTACAGGTGTTATTGTAGGACGATTCCAATTAAAATTTGTATAAGGTAGTCCAGTATAATTTCTTATAACTTCTAAAAAGATTGAACGATGAGTTCTGCTAGGATCTGAAATGTTTCCGCATGTATCCATAACAGCGATTTTATAGGATTCGGGATATAAATCAGGATTTGAATTCTGGTCAATCCAGACACTTTCGTTTTCAAAAGGAATATCAGCAGCCACATCCCATTTATTGGCAATGGTATGGCTTAACTTATAAATGATATACGATTTGATACCGAGATCTTTTTTTCGTTCCCAGACAACAACAGCTTTATTTATAGTTTGATCTATAGTAACAAGACAAATATCTTGTCCCTGATAAGGTTGGCTGACACATTTAGGGGGAAATCCTAAATCAGCTAAATTAGAAGTAGAACGAGCGTAAATAGGTATCCCTTTTCTAATTAGGGTAGGATAGCATGTATCCTTTTTAACATAAGCTATAGAATAATAACGGAATTTTGAAAGGGAATCAGAACTTAAATATTCTTTATTAATTATAAAATCATCATTAATAATTGGTCCAGTTTCAATCAGTTTCATTTTTGATAATGTATTTCCTCCATAAATTTCCCAATTGATATAATCTGTTGTAGGTGTTAAAGTTGGAGGTGTCCAAGTTAAATTTGTTAAACTAATATTTCTATAACATGCCAGATAAACAGATGAATGCATTCTACTTAAAGTTGAAACATTACCGCAAGTATCAATAACTGCAATTTTATACATTTCAAATGTAGTGTCAGGATTTGATTGATAGTCAGTCCAGATACTTTCTTTTTCAAATGGTATAGTATCTGCTACAATCCAATCACCTGATGATTGCATAACTTTATAAATAATAAATGATTTGATTCCAAGTTCTTTTTTTCTTTCCCAAACAACTACGGCTTTATTAATAGTTTGATCAACTGTAACCATACAAATATCTTGACCTTGATAAATAGTCGGACAATCTGATTTTTGTGAAAAAACATTATTTAACAGAAAAATCAAAAATAAAATATAAACGATTTCTTTTTTCATAATTAAAAATATCAAAACAAAAAGTTTTTAATTTAATATAATCTTTTGAATTATGGACGTATTACCATTATTCAGTTTTATAAAATAAAAACCTCTGGATAAACCGGACAGATTTAAATTGAAGGTTTGTTTGTTAGATGTAATATTCCATTCCTGTTTTAACAATGTATTGCCAAGTACATCTTTTAATTCGATTTCTACGGTATTCTCTGATTGATTCTTAATCATCACAGATAACAAATCCCGAACAGGGTTTGGATAAAGTAGTATGGATTCATTCAGAAGTGAATATTTTCCTATGCCTACGAGCATTCCAGTATTGAATAAATTGGATTTGATTTGATAATAATAATTACTATTCCCTTTTTTCAATGTTGGATTACAGATAGAAATTTTTTCATAAATAATTCGATAATACAGATAATGTGAAGAAGGATCAGAAGTTAAAAATGTTTTTTTTGTACTAAAATCAGTTATCGTTGATAGTAGAGTTAAATACAATGAATCATTTCCTCCATAGATTAAACAACGGGTAAATTCTGATGTGGGATCATCAATCGGGTGATTCCATTGAAAGTTAATTTCATTATTATCTTTTGCAACTGACAAATGAACGGATCTGAAGGAATATGGACTGGGCTTGGATACATTACCGCACGTATCAATAATCCCTATCCGATAATCTGCAGACTCTTTATCCGGTGTTGAACTGGAATCTAACCAGACACCTGCCATATGTGAAGAAATAACTATTACATCTTTGATTGAATCTCCATTCAATTTGTATTTATAAATATAAAAGAATTCTATTCCTTTATTTTTGAGCTTATCCCATACTACAACATTCTTATTCAAAACAGTATCTATTGTTACCATGCAGATTTTTTGATCGGCATATGGAATACTGAAGCAAAATGATGCTCCTAAATCTTCTAAATTGGAAACAGAACGCGAATAAACAGGAACACCTTTTTTAAATATGGATGGAAAACATGTATCCTTTTTAACATAAGCTATAGAATAATAACGGAATTTTGAAAGGGAATCAGAACTTAAATATTCTTTATTAATTATAAAATCATCATTAATAATTGGTCCAGTTTCAATCAGTTTCATTTTTGATAATGTATTTCCTCCATAAATTTCCCAATTGATATAATCTGTTGTAGGTGTTAAAGTTGGAGGTGTCCAAGTTAAATTTGTTAAACTAATATTTCTATAACATGCCAGATAAACAGATGAATGCATTCTACTTAAAGTTGAAACATTACCGCAAGTATCAATAACTGCAATTTTATACATTTCAAATGTAGTGTCAGGATTTGATTGATAGTCAGTCCAGATACTTTCTTTTTCAAATGGTATAGTATCTGCTACAATCCAATCACCTGATGATTGCATAACTTTATAAATAATAAATGATTTGATTCCAAGTTCTTTTTTTCTTTCCCAAACAACTACGGCTTTATTAATAGTTTGATCAACTGTAACCATACAAATATCTTGACCTTGATAAATAGTCGGACAATCTGATTTTTGTGAAAAAACATTATTTAACAGAAAAATCAAAAATAAAATATAAACGATTTCTTTTTTCATAATTAAAAATATCAAAACAAAAAGTTTTTAATTTAATATAATCTTTTGAATTATGGACGTATTACCATTATTCAGTTTTATAAAATAAAAACCTCTGGATAAACCGGACAGATTTAAATTGAAGGTTTGTTTGTTAGATGTAATATTCCATTCCTGTTTTAACAATGTATTGCCAAGTACATCTTTTAATTCGATTTCTACGGTATTCTCTGATTGATTCTTAATCATCACAGATAACAAATCCCGAACAGGGTTTGGATAAAGTAGTATGGATTCATTCAGAAGTGAATATTTTCCTATGCCTACGAGCATTCCAGTATTGAATAAATTGGATTTGATTTGATAATAATAATTACTATTCCCTTTTTTCAATGTTGGATTACAGATAGAAATTTTTTCATAAATAATTCGATAATACAGATAATGTGAAGAAGGATCAGAAGTTAAAAATGTTTTTTTTGTACTAAAATCAGTTATCGTTGATAGTAGAGTTAAATACAATGAATCATTTCCTCCATAGATTAAACAACGGGTAAATTCTGATGTGGGATCATCAATCGGGTGATTCCATTGAAAGTTAATTTCATTATTATCTTTTGCAACTGACAAATGAACGGATCTGAAGGAATATGGACTGGGCTTGGATACATTACCGCACGTATCAATAATCCCTATCCGATAATCTGCAGACTCTTTATCCGGTGTTGAACTGGAATCTAACCAGACACCTGCCATATGTGAAGAAATAACTATTACATCTTTGATTGAATCTCCATTCAATTTGTATTTATAAATATAAAAGAATTCTATTCCTTTATTTTTGAGCTTATCCCATACTACAACATTCTTATTCAAAACAGTATCTATTGTTACCATGCAGATTTTTTGATCGGCATATGGAATACTGAAGCAAAATGATGCTCCTAAATCTTCTAAATTGGAAACAGAACGCGAATAAACAGGAACACCTTTTTTAAATATGGATGGAAAACAAGTATCCTTTACATTATAAGCAATATAATAGTAACGGTATTTAGGAACTTTATATGTAGAGTCGTAAATAATAGAAATCTCATCCTGTCTAAATAATCTCATAGTTTCTTTAGTGCTTCCACCATAAATATCGGGAGGCAAGTAAAAACCATCATCTCTTGATGAATTGGGAAAATTCCAACTAAGTTGATTAACCGAATCATTATTAAGAATGGTTTTTGCAGTTAAATAGATTGACTTGTTTTCCATACTTAGATTCGAAATATTACCGCATGTATCTATAGTTGCTATTTTGTAGGACTCGGGATATAAATCGGGATTGGAATATGGATCTGTCCAAACAGTTTCACTCCTATAGGGGATGTTAGCAACAATATCCCATTGATTGGTTCCTGTGTGTCTTAATTTATATATTAAAAAAGACTTAATCGCATCATTTAATATCTTTTCCCAAACCACCACTACCTTATTTGTTTTATGATCAACAGTAGTCAGACAGATTTGTTGTTGCCAAATATAAGGTGGATTTTTGCATTCAGGGGCTCCAAGATCTTCCAGGTTTGAAATGGATTTGCCATATACCGGCACACCTTTTTTAATAATTTCAGGATTACATGAATCTCTTTTTATATAAATAATATAATAATATCTATATTGTGAGGAAGGATCCCAGTCAGCCGAAAGTGATGTTGTATCACCTCCACCACTTATTAAATTTCCAGAATTGAATAATTTTAAATTTGAAATAGTATCTCCACCATATAGTTCATATTTATAAAAATCATCGTATGGGTTCTCTATTGGATTTGTCCAATGAAATTCAGTATAAGGCATTCCTTGCGGTTGTCGAACTGCACGAAAATAGATGGAACTGTGAACTCTGCTAAGGTTGGAAATATTTCCACAAGAATCCATCACTGCAATTTTATATGATTCGGGATATAAATCAGGATTGGAATTTTTATCCGTCCAAATACTCTGGTTGTTAAAAGGAATTGTATCTGCTACATCCCATTGATCCAAGCCATTATGTCTCAATTTATAGATTAAAAAAGATTTAATACCAAGTCCACGTGTTTTTTCCCACACTACAACCGCTTTATTTATTATCTGATCAACGGTAACCACACAAATATCCTGCTTCTGATAAATTGCAGGACAGTTTGATTTTTGTGCGAATAAAAAACCACATATTGAAAAAAACAAAATATTTAAAAAAATAAATTTAATCTTCACTTTTCTATATTTAATATTAAAAACGAATAGGTTCTTTCAAATATATTTATACAAATATATATATAAATTGGCAAAATTGTCCCTTAAAGATAAATTTTTTTTTCAAATTTGAAAAAAATCAATTATTAAACGTTTTGCTATTTATTTATAATTCATATCTTTACAAAAATGAATTATTCATTTATGCCCAGATATTTTTTATTGTTTATCTTGTTTTATCTAATAAACGGGGTTCTTTTTTCGCAACCCAAGATTGATAGTCTTTCTGTTTTATTATCAAAATCAAAAGGAGTCAGATATATTACTATAATTAATAACATATCTGAAGAATATTTAAATATTCAACCTGATTCTTCAAAAAAATATGCTTTAACCGTATTGACCCTTTTAAAACATACATCCTTTTCAAAAGAGTTGGCTGCGGCTTACGATAATCTTGGTAAATCATATTATCTGAAAAATAATATTGATTCAGCACTTTTCAATTTTACTAAATCTTTAAATATCAGAAAAAGGATTAATGATACTTTAGGGATAGGATTATCATTTGAAAATCTTGGGTTGATTTATTATCAAAAGGGGGAATATGAAAAAGCAATCGAATCTCACTTACAGGCCTTGTTTATTTTTAAAAAATTCAGGAACCCCAAAAATATTTCACGTACACTGAATAATATTGGACTGGCTTATTCTGCCATCAGCAATTATGAAAAATCGTTACAATATTATCAGGAAGCCCTTGAAATTAAAAAAACGGCTAATGACACCAAAGGGCAGGCCATATCTTTAAACCAGATCGGTAATATTTATCTTTACTGGGGGAAATATACCAAAGCTATTTTATGTTATCAGGATGCATTGAAACTCTCGGAAAAAATCAATTTTCAAAAAGGAATTGCCAGTTGTTATACGAACTTAGGTATAATCAATGAAAATTTGCTGCAACATGATATCGCACTGGATTATTTTCATAAGTCCCTATATGTAGAAAAAAAAATAAATAATAAATCAGGTATTGCCAATACCCTTACAAATATCGGCAATATTTATCTGGCAAAAAATGAATTGCAAAAAGCTCTTGGAGTTTTTAATGAAGCTCTTTCTATCCGTGAAAAAATCAATGATCTGCCAGGGATTGCTACCTCTCTGCATAATTTAGGTCATACCTATGAAACAAAAAAAAATAATTCTCTTTCCATTGACTAT
Organism: uncultured Bacteroidales bacterium; assembly: GCA_964452905.1. Lineage (GTDB taxonomy): Bacteria > Bacteroidota > Bacteroidia > Bacteroidales > CAYVNP01 > CAYVNP01. Next base: position 33,770 of record CAYVNP010000013.1, on the reverse strand, counting down.
TATCTGAAGGCACTGAAGATCAATGAACAGATCAATAATCAATCGGGGATATGCCTTAACCTTAGTGCGATAGGTTCAAACTATAATTATCTCCGCCAATATAATCAGTCAGTGCATTATCTTCAAAAAAGTTTGAACCTGGCTTTAAAAATAAATTTTGTCGATCAGATCAAAAATAATTATGAGCTCCTCTCGGAAGTTTATGCTAATCAGGGCTCTTATAAAGAAGCTTTTACAAATTATAAACTCTTTAAATCAATCTATGATTCATTATTTAAACTGGAAAACAACAAGCAAATCAATGAAATCCTGACTAAATATCAAACGGAAAAGAAACAACGCATGATTGAATCCTTAAACAAAGTGAAGATATTAGATGAACTTGAATTGAATAAACGGCAGAATAGTATCAATCGTCAACGATATTTTTTTACTATAGGAATTATTATTGTTTTCGTCCTGTTTTTATCTTTTTATCTATTTTACAGAAATCAGGAAATACGTAAACGGAATCAACTTCAATCGGAATTGAATAAAGCGAATATTTCAGCTCTAAGTCGGCAGATGAATCCTCATTTTATTTTCAATGCAATGAATTCCATTCAGTATTATATTTTACAAAACGATATACTTTCATCAAACCGCTATCTTACTAAGTTTGCCAGTTTAATGCGAAATACGTTGAATAATTCTCAAAATCTTGTCATTCCTATCAAAGATGAAATTGAAAGTTTAAATCTTTATTTAGAATTGGAAACTTTACGGTTTAAAAATCGGTTTGAGTATGAAATAATCATTGATGAGAAAATAGATACAAACTTATACAAGATACCTTCTTTAATTATTCAACCGTTTATTGAAAATGCTATTTGGCATGGATTAATGCCGAAAGAGGAATCAGGAAAAATAATGATTGAACTCAGATACCTTGAGGATAAAATCAGCTGTCGGATACAAGATAACGGTGTTGGTAGGGAAAAGGCGATGGAACTTAAAAAACAGAAAAAGCAACAACATCGTTCGATGGGAATAAATATTACTAAATCACGATTGGAACTAATAAATAAATTGTATAAAAAAGATTTAAAATTTACGTATACTGATTTAAAAGACGAATACAATAATCCTCTTGGAACACTCGTAGAACTTAATATTCCAACAATAATAAATTTATAGAATTATGATCAAAGCAATTATCATTGACGACGAAATAGATGCCATTAATACTCTCGACCTGATATTAAAAAGGTATTGCCCGAAAGTAGACGTTACTGCCAAAACAAATTCTTTTAAAGAGGGGATCAAACTTATTCTGGAGCATCAGCCGGATCTGCTTTTTCTTGATATTGAAATGCCACAAGGAACAGGATTTGATCTATTAGAATGTATTCCGAACAGATTCTTTGAAGTAATTTTTATCACAGCTCATGATCATTATGCTTTAAAAGCTATTAAACACAATGCAATAGATTATATCATCAAACCTGTTAATATTGATGAACTGATGATTGCGGTTAAACGTGTTGAAGATAAAAGAACAACCATAAAAGGAATTAATCCGAACATAGAAAAACTGCTTGAAAATATTAAGTTAACTCAATCAAAAAATATTTCAGTATCTACTTCAGAAGGAGTGGAATATATCAATATTGATGAAATTATTTATATTCTTGCAGATGGAAGTTATTCCCATCTATATATGACCAACAAACAGAATATGGTGGTAAGTAAAAATATCATGGAATTTGAATTATTGCTTACCGATAAAGATTTCTTCCGATGTCATAAATCATATCTTATTAATTTAAATTTTGTAAAAAAACTTATAACCAATGATAATTATATTGAACTGAAGGATGGTTCTAAAGTAATTATTTCGAGAAGGAAGAAAGATGAATTTAACGATCTGATGTCACATCGTGTATTAAATTAATTTTGTTCCTGCTAATATTTCGGTTTTTCATGTTGAAATTGTGACGATTTATTCTGAATCTTTTTTACAAAAGAATACAGAATTGAATAATTATTTGTTTCCTATTAAACTTTTTAGGATATGTTTAGTCAAAGATTAACGTATGCGCTTTTAAGTAATTTATTTTTATGACTATATTAAGAAAAATAAGTACTTGTATTTTATTTATTTTTTTATTATTTTTCAAAGTTGCCGCACAAAATAATTCTGGCAAAGTTTTCGGTTTTGTTAAGGATGCTCAATCATCTGAACCAATGACATTCGCTTCAGTAGCGCTCATCCAAGCAAAAGATTTTTCAATTGTAAAAGGAGTAATAACTGATAAAACAGGTCGTTTTACGATTTCTTCAGTTCCTTTTGGAAATTATTTTATTAAAATTTCTTTTGTGGGTTATGATGATTTAAAATCAGAAATCTTTATTCTGAATGACGTTAAACTTGAAAAGAATTTCGGATTGATAAAGTTGAAACGTTCAGTCACAAACTTAAAGGAGCTAACAATAGCAAGAGAGCAAATCCGTGTTGAACAAAAAGGAGACACCATTCAATATAATTCAAATGCATATAAAACGAATCCCGATGCAACAACTGAAGATTTAGTTGCAAAAATGCCTGGTATTACAACGGATAACAGCGGTAATTTGAAAGCACATGGGGAACAAGTGAAACAGGTTTTAGTGGATGGCAAACCGTTTTTTGGAGATGACCCAAGCATGGCATTAAAAAATCTTCCTGCTGAAGTGGTTGATAAAATTCAAATATTTGATAAACTGAGCGATCAGTCCCAGTTTACCGGGTTTGACGATGGGCAAACCACTAAAACAATGAATATAATTACAAAGAACGGAAAGAATAACGGGCAGTTTGGGAAAGTGTATGCGGGGTATGGAGCCGATGATCATTATATTGCAGGCGGGAATGTTAATTTATTTAAAGGGGAACGAAGAATTTCAGTAATCGGGCTTAGCAATAATATCAATCAACAGAATTTCAGTTCACAGGATTTACTTGGTGTAACAGGAAATAGTGCGGGAGGACAGGGAAGAGGAGGCGGAGTTGCTGGACGAGGCGGATTTTCCGGTGGTGGAGGCGGTGGCGGATTTGGAAGTAATCAGGCAAATAATTTTTTAATTGGTACACAGGCAGGCGTTTCCACAACCAATTCCATCGGATTAAACTATAGCGATAAATGGGGAAAGAAAATGAAAGTTACAGGTAGTTATTTTTTTAATAATACCGAAAATACAAATTATACATCTTTGACACGAAACTATTTTACTTTAAAAAATCAAGGACTGATCTACAATGAATATAATCAATCTGATAGTAGAAATTATAATCATCGTATTAATTTTAGATTTGAATATGAACTGGATTCATTGAATAAATTGACATTCACTCCTAAATTGAATTTTCAACAAAAAAATGCAAGTGCAACAGTATGGGGTAGTAATATTTTTCCTGAAAATAGTTTAGAAAACAAAACAGAAAACAGTAATAAGTCTAATAATTTCGGATATACTTTTTCAAACAATATTTTGTATCAACATAAATTTAAAAAACGCGGTCGAACTTTCTCAATGAATATTGAAACAAATGCAAATGATAAAAACGGGAAAGGCAGTTTATATTCATTAAATCAATATATAAATGATACCACCCTGATTGACCAGCATTCCACCCAGAATAATAACGGGTATACGATTGCTTCAGGAATCAATTACACTGAACCCATAGACAGCAACAATCAAATACAATTCAATTATAATCCATCTTTTATAAAGAATAAAACGGATAAGGAAACAGAAAATTTTGATATGATTAAACAAGATTATTTACTCATGGATACTGCTTTGAGTAATAAATATCAAAATACATACTTCTCAAACCGAGGAGGTATTAGTTATAGGAGAAATGGTAAAAAAAATAATTTTATGATTGGGGTCAATTATCAGTATGCAACCCTTTCGGGAAATGAAATTTTTCCAGTTGCTTTTCATGTCAGGGAATCCTATCATAATTTGTTGCCAAATGCAATGTATAACTATAAATTTGACAAAGGAACAAACATACGATTCATGTATCGTACATCCACGAATATTCCTTCAATATCTCAATTGCAAAATGTAGTGAACAATACCAATCCTTTATTATTAAGCACCGGTAATCCAGACCTAAAGCAGGATTACGAACATACCCTCATCGTTCGATATGGCAGAACTAAAAGTGAAAAAGCAACCGGATTATTTATTTTTCTCTATGGCAACTATGCTCAAAATTACATTGGTAATTCTACTTTTATTGCTCCTGCAGATACAATATGGAATAAAAATATTGTTTTAAAAAAAGGAAGTCAATTAACTCAACCTGTCAATCTTAATGATTGCTGGAATACAAGAGGTATAATTACATATGCTATTCCATTTGGTTTGATCAAATGTAATCTGAATATGAATGGAGGATTTACATACAACAAAACACCATCATTGATCAATCATATTATTAATCTGACCAATAATTACACGATGTTAGGCGGATTAGGACTCAGCAGCAATATCAACGAGAAAATTGATTTTAATTTATCCTATACGGCAAATTATAATATGGTAGATAATTCTATACAAACACAGTCCAATACGAATTATTTTTATCACATTGCTACATTAAAATTAAACTGGATTTTCTGGAAAGGATTTGTTTTAAATACAAATGTGAATCAAACATATTATGCTGGACTCTCCCAAAATTTCAATCAGAATTTTTTACTCTGGAATGGATCACTTGGATATAAATTCCTTAAAAATCAATCTCTCGAGCTAAAGTTCAGTGTGTTTGATATACTTAATCAAAATAAAAGTATTACAAGAAACGTAACGGATACATACATTGAAGACAATCAGACCAAAGTGCTTAACCGGTATTATTTATTTACATTGACCTATAATATGAAAAAGTTCAAACAACCTGCCAATACAAAGCAAAAAATTCTTCGCCACTGACAGTATTTTCAGGATTAGGAATTATTTATTTCGCTTTTTAATTCACAAGACATTAGTAATATTATAAAGGAAATAAAATCATTTTATTGTCCTAACAATATATTGCTAATAATTAGTTTTGGCACGTTCTTTGATTAATTAGTTTAGTATTGTATTTAATTAATAAATGTTAATGATCAAACTATTTATTATCCAATTTCTTAAAGTTGATGTTAATATTGCTACTTTTACAAAAATATGAAAATTCGAAAAAATAAAATTTTAAATATTTTCTTTTCAATAGCAATACTTTGTTGTTTTGGGTTGGTCGAATATTCAAATAACAATTTAAGTTCAAATAACATTACACATTTTGTGGATAAGGTTGATTTTGATAATATTTTTATCGGAGATATTGCTTCTTTTGAAGATGATCAAATTATCAAACATTTTGAACCTAATTTGATTGACGAAATTATATGTTTAATTCCTTTCTCAAATAACAACTTTGTATTTCTTAAGCACTCTCAATCCATTTGGCAACCACCTAAAGTTTCCTGATAATACTTTTTAATCTGCCTTTATATCTCAACATGATTATTATTATCATGTGGTATTAGGTTTGTATAAATTATTTTATTTAACAGTTTATTTCTGTTCTAATATGGATTTTTTGAATATAAAAATTAAGGTTAAACTAAATTTTTAAAAGATGGTATCATATTTAATGATTTTTGGCTTATTTATGCTACTTAGTTGGTTGATAAGCTATCAGCTTAAATCGAGATTTAAGAAATACTCCCTAATACCAATGAATAATGGTATGACAGGATGCGAGGTTGCAGAAAAAATGCTTTTTGAAAATGGAATTAAAGACATAAAAATTCTTTCTGTAAAAGGAGAACTGACCGACCATTATAATCCGATAACCAAAACCATCAACCTTAGTAGCGATGTGTATTTTGGAAATCATATTGCAGCAGGAGCAGTATCAGCACATGAATGCGGTCATGCAATTCAACATGCAAATTCTTATGCATGGTTGCGCTTACGTTCAACTTTAGTACCTATGGTTAATTTTGCTTCAAATTGGGTTCAATGGGTATTACTTGGAGGAGTATTATTAATAAATGCTTTTCCACAAATGCTACTTGCTGGAATATTATTATTTGCTCTTACCACTTTATTCAGTTTAATAACACTACCAATAGAAATAAATGCAAGTAAAAGAGCTTTAATTTGGCTTAACTCAGCAGGAATAACCAATTATAATTCTCATTCAAAAGCACAAGATGCTTTGCGGTGGGCTGCTTATACATATGTCATTGCGGCACTTGGTTCGCTCGCAACATTATTATATTATATCATGATTTTTTTTGGAAGGCGAGAATAAATAGGTTGGGTAATTTTCAATTTAAATTATTAAAAAAAGAATGAAGAATTGGTTTAATAAATTACATGTCTGGAGTTTAAAATGGGCTGATACCAAATGGGGTGCATTGGCATTGTTTTTATGCGCTTTTGCTGATGCCTCTTTTTTACCGTTACCCACTCCAATGTTTTTCATTGGTATTGTTTTGTTAAATGTTACGAAAGCATATACGTATGCATTGTTGGGTACTTTAGGAACGTTTTTTGGAGCAATAATTGGATATTCAATAGGTCATTTTGCCTGGCTTAATACGAACGGTGAGTTTACCGGACTTGCACAATTTTTGTTTAATAATATTCCGGGGTTTTCCGAAACAGTATATAATAAAATTTATTTCCAGTATGCAAAATGGAATTTTTGGATTTTGTTTATAGCACCGTTTATTCCTGTACCTTATAAAATATTTGCTATTTCGTCAGGGATTTTTAACATAAATATTTTTATGTTTTGCTTTATCACATTAATAAGCCAAGGAATAAGATTTTATTTATTGGCATTTTTGATCAGAATTATTGGTGAGAAAATTTTAAAAATACTTGAGTTTAAATTTAAACCTATTGCAATAATAGTTACAGCATGTATTGCTATTGTAATTTTTGTAATTAAAGTTTTTTGAAAAGAATTGTATGTTTTATGAATTTATGATTGGGTTTTGAAATGTGTTGTACGGTTTATAAATTATAGTTTAAGTTTAATTAAAAATTTAAAAAAATTAAGTTATGGTTATTGATGTTTATGTTTGGATTGGGTTTATTGCGTTTGTAATTCTAATGTTAGTTTTAGATTTGGGAGTATTTCATCGTAAATCGCATGAAATTAAAATTAAAGAAGCGCTTATCTGGAGTGTTGTATGGATTTCAATGGCTATTATTTTTAATTATGGTGTTTTAATAATAATGGGGAAAGAAAAAGCGCTTGAATTTCTTACCGGATATGTATTGGAAAAATCGTTAAGCATTGATAATTTATTTGTATTTATTATGCTTTTTACTTTTTTCAAAGTTGATTCTAAATATCAACATAAAATTCTTTTCTGGGGAATATTAGGGGCGCTGATCTTGCGAGCAATTTTTATATTTTCAGGTGTTGCTCTTATTAGTAAATTCCATTGGATTATATATATATTCGGCTTGTTTCTTGTTTTTACCGGAATCAAAATGCTTTTTCATAAGGATGAAATAATTGTACCTGAAAAAAATCCACTTGTTAAATTGTTCAGGAAAATATTTCCAATTAGTGAGAAGTTACATGGTGATAATTTTTTTGTTAAAATAAATGCTAAAACATTTGCTACACCTTTGTTTGTCGTTCTCTTGGTAGTTGAATTTACTGATTTGATTTTTGCTGTAGATTCAATACCAGCAATCCTTGCTATATCAAATGACCCATTTATTATTTTCACTTCTAATGTTTTCGCAATTTTGGGTTTAAGAGCATTGTATTTTGCACTTGCAGGAATAACAAAATATTTTCACTACCTTAAATATGGATTATCTGCTATTCTTGTTTTTGTTGGAGTAAAAATGGTAATCGTTTTTTTTTATAAAATTCCAATTGGTTATTCTCTCTTAACTATTCTCGGAATATTGATTGTTTCTGTTGTGTTTTCTGTTTTATTTCCCCCAAAAAAATATTAACGATTGTTTAATTTAAAAATAAAAAATATGAATTGTCCAAAGTGTAATTTAACTTTAGTAATGTCCGAAAGACTGGGTATTGAAATTGATTACTGCCCTCAATGTCGTGGTATTTGGTTAGACCGTTGTGAACTTGACAAAATTATTGAACGATCAGTTCTAACCCAAGTTCAATCAAATTATAATCCTCATAATCACATGGATGATAGTTTTGAAAATAAACAACAAGATTATTCTAAACATAGAAAAAAAGGTTGGTTAAATGAATTATTTGATTAATTTTTTATATGACAGTAGTTTTGTTATAATAATCAATGCTGTTTACTTACAAATGAAAATAAGTATTTAAAAACATAATTAAATCTTAACAACTATGACTTATCAAATATATTGGGAAAAAGCCGGTATTTATAAAAAAATATTCGGACAAGTTAATATACTTGAAATTCAGGAAGCAAAATGCAAATTATTTATTGATGAAAGATTCAAACATGCTAAATATCAGCTATGGGATTTTTCAAAGGTAGATAACATTACAATTAACAAAGACGATGCGTTTATGTTGAGTGCATTAGATAAATCAGCTATGAGATGGTTGAATAAAAAAATGAAAGTTGCTGTTGTTACTAAAAATCCTTTAATAATAGATTTTATTTTAAAGTATAAAATCTTAATAAATCTGACAAAATGGTCATGTGAATTATTTACATCAACTACCAGAGCAAGAAAATGGATTAAATCGAAAAATACTAAAGTTATACATTAGAGGATAGGTTTAAAAAAGCGTAATATAATTTGTCAATAAATGATTTTCCTCTATAAAAAAAATTAAAGTTTTATTAATATCTTTGACCCCTTAATGAAATTTATCCGACAAAATATAATCATCCGTTTTTTAACTTTAGCATTGGCTATTCATATTATGAATTGCAGTGTTAAAGCACCACTTCTTCAGGAATGTTTTTTTTCAAATAAAATTTCATTTAACAAAATGGAAAGTTTTCTTGAAATTGTATTGGAGCAGGTTTTTAATTTTAAAAATGCAATTGCAGAACAAAATGATGAAAATGCTGAAGTTAGTTTTTGTATGGATATTAAATTAGATGTTGATTTATTTCATTTGAACTATATTACAAATATGTCTAATTTACATTGTTTCCCGATTATAAATATTCCTTCTGAATACAAGGAACATTTATTTTCTCAATACCATCCTGAGATATGTCCTCCGCCTCCTAAGGTCTAATACAAATATTATTTATTAAACATACCCACAGAATCAGGTGGATGTATTTGTGCTTAATCAAACGTGTTAAGTCATTTTTATATTACATAAATTAAATATTATTTCAATGAAAAAGTTATTCCTGCATACATGCATTTGTGCTGTATATATATTGACAGCATGTTCATCCGATAAAAAAACAGATAAAACGAATGAAAAATTTCCTGTTACCTTTCCTGTTGTGTTGAATACAACTTTTACACAGGATTATGTCGCAGACATACAAGCTATCCAGAACGTCGAAATACGGGCAAGGGTAAAAGGATTTTTAGATAAAATATATGTTGATGAAGGGGCAATTGTAAAAGAAGGTCAAGTATTGTTTTGTATCAGCAATCGAGAATATCAGGAAGAACTTCTGAAAGCAAAAGCATTATTAAAAAATGTAATTGCAGATGCAAAAGCAGCTGAATTAGAAGTAAGGAATAATAAGATTTTAGTTGAGAAAAATATAATTTCAAGAACTCAGCTTGAAATGGCTCAAGCGAAATGGGATGCACTGCTTGCCAAAATTGATGAAGCAAAATCCAATGAATCAAATGCAACTTTAAATCTGTCATATACAATTATCAGAGCTCCGTTCAATGGGGTTATCAATAGAATACCAAATAAAATTGGTAGTTTGATTGATGAAGGTGCTTTTCTTACAACTATTTCCAATACTAATGAAGTATTTGCGTACTTCCATGTTTCGGAGAAAGAATATCTCAATATGCTGAGGGAAAATGAAAACAATCAACAAAAAAATTTACAACTGATTTTAGCTGACGGACAATTATACAATCATCCGGGTAAAATTGAAATTGTTGAAAGTGAAATTGATAAAAACACCGGCAATCTGGCGTTCAGAGCAAGATTTAAAAATCCTGATCGATTATTAAAACACGGTTCAAGCGGTAAAATTCAACTTATTAATGAACTTGCAAATGCAATGGTAATTCCACAAAAAGCAACTTATGAAATTCAGGAAAAAACATATGTGTTTGTTGTTGATAGGAATAATGTTGTACAATCACGCAATATCCTTATCAAACAACGCTTACCCCATTTATTTGTAATCGAATCCGGATTAACGCCTGATGATAAAATTATTTATGAAGGCATACAACGGGTGAAAGAAGGAGATAAAATAATCCCTGAACCTGTGTCAATGGCACAGATTATGGCTCAACAAACAAAATTATAAAAAACCCGATACCTGAAAAATATGATCTCAAGATTTATTCACCGACCCGTTTTATCCATTGTAATATCTGTTATCATTACATTATTAGGTGGTTTAACTTTAACTCAATTGCCGGTAACACAATTTCCTGATATTGCACCTCCTGAGGTTACCGTTACTACAAATTATACCGGCGCTAATGCCGAAGCAAGTGTAAAGGCGGTAGTTACCCATTTGGAACGAGCCATCAATGGAGTTCCGGGCATGGCATATATGTCGTCAGTATCTATGAACGATGGAGTGAGTGTCATTCAAATAATTTTTAAAACAGGTACAGACCCTGAAATTGCTTCAGTCAATGTTCAGAACAGGGTTGCTTCTGTATTGGATGAATTGCCTGAAGAAGTGATAAAAAATGGTGTCATCGTTGAAAAAGTACAAAACAGTATGTTGTTGTATATAAACATTCTTGGTCGGGATACAGCCATGGATGAAAAATTTCTTTATAATTATGCAGATATTAATTTATTGGCAGAGCTCAAACGTATTGATGGTGTTGGATTTGCAGACATCATGGGCAGACGGGATTATTCTATGCGTATTTGGTTAAATCCGAATAAAATGACTGCATTATCAATTTCAACAGCAGATGTGATCAGTAGTTTGAAAGAACAAAACGTTGAAGCGGCCCCCGGTAAAATAGGCGAAAGTTCAGGGAGAAAATCTCAATCTTTACAATATGTTGTAAAATATTCAGGAAAAAATAATACGAAAGAACAGTATGAAAATATAATCATCAGAAGCAATGCAGACGGAGAGCTTGTTCGGCTAAAAGATATTGCCGAGGTGGAATTTGGCTCTCAGGATTATGATGTATTGTCAAAAGAAAACGGCAAACCTTCTGCAGCTATTTTATTAAAACAAAGACCTGGCAGTAATGCAAGTCAGGTCATTGAAAATATTAAAAACAAAATGGCAGAACTCAAAAAGTCGTTTCCAGCAGGAATAGATTATACCTTTAGTTACGATGTGTCCACTTTTTTAGATGCATCAATTTATGAAGTCATCAAAACATTGATAGAAGCTTTTTTGTTGGTATCCTTGGTTGTTTTTATTTTTTTACAGGATTGGCGTTCAACGCTGATACCTGCATTAACAGTACCTGTATCATTGATTGGCACTTTCTTTTTTATGAATATGCTGAACTTTTCTATAAACATGATTACACTGTTTGCATTGGTACTTGCCATTGGAATTGTTGTGGATAATGCCATTGTGGTGGTAGAAGCTGTTCATGCAAAGATGGAAAAATCAGGAATTTCTCCAAAAAAAGCAACAGAACAAGCCATGAAAGAAATCAGTGGAGCTATAATAGCAATTACTTTAGTGATGTCTGCCGTATTTATTCCTGTTGCATTTATGTCAGGTCCGACTGGAATTTTTTATCGCCAGTTTTCTTTAACTATGGCTGTTTCTATTGTACTATCAGGTATCGTTGCATTAACACTAACACCGGCGCTTTGTATCATATTATTAAAAAATCCACATGATTTACACCAGAAGAAAATCTGGATCAATCAATTATTTAACGGGTTTAATTCCTGGTACAATAAGCTTTCTGAACGGTATCAGAAATTAATCACACGGATTGCCAATAGAAAGATGATCACCTTTTCCATCTTATTTGTGTTTTGTATTGGTTCCGGATTGTTAGGGAAGCTATTGCCTACAGGATTTATTCCCAATGAAGATCAGGGAACTATTTATACGAGTATTACTACTCCATCAGGTGCAACATTGGAACGAACCGAAAAAGTAGTGGATGATATTCAGCAAACAGCAGGGAAAATTGATGGTGTTCAATCTGTTTCTACTTTAGCAGGATTTAGTGTTTTATCTGACGGAACAGGCGCCACTTATGGGATGAACCTGATTAGTTTGAAACCATGGAAAGAAAGAACTAAATCAGATAAAGAGATCATTGACATATTGAGAGAGAAAACATCGTATATTAAAGATGCAAAAATTGAATATTTCACACCTCCTCCGGTACCCGGTTATGGGAATGCCAGTGGATTTGAGTTGAGACTGCTTGATAAAACAGGCAAAGGTGATATTAAAAAATTAGAAGAGGTATCGAATAATTTTGTAAAAGAATTGAATAAACGCCCTGAAATTACAAATGCCTTTTCAATTTTTGATGCAAGCTTCCCTCAACTATTAGTAAATATTGATTATGCAAAAGCTGCACAAAAAGGTGTTGTGGTAGAGAATATTTTAAACACCCTGCAAACATATTTAGGAAGTGAATATGCAACTAATTTCATTCGTTTTGGACAAATGTATCGCGTGATGGTGCAGGCGCTTCCTGAATTCAGAGCTAAACCTGACGATATTTTACAATTATATGTTAAAAACAAAAAAGATGAAATGGTTCCGATGTCGGCTTTTTTAACTATTCATAAAGTGTATGGACCCGAACAGGTGACACGATATAATATGTTTCCATCCGCAATGTTAAACGGGGAAGCAGCCAAAGGATTTAGTAGTGGGCAGGTCATTGATGCAATCAAAGAAGTTGCAAAAGAAAAACTCCCTAAAGGATATGATTACGATTGGGCTGGCTCCTTTAGAGAACAGGCAAATTCAGGCAATGAAGCTATATTTATATTTGTCATATGTCTGTTATTTGTGTATTTATTATTATCCGCTCAATACGAAAGTTTTTTATTGCCTTTACCTGTTATCCTTTCAATTCCCACAGGTGTTTTTGGAGCATTTTTATTATTGATGATGATGGGTCTCGAAAATAATATTTATGCACAAATAGCCCTGATCATGCTGATCGGCTTACTTGGTAAAAATGCCATATTGATTGTAGAATTTGCATCCCTCAAACATAGTCAGGGTAGTACTCCGTTGCAAGCGGCCATTGAAGGAGCGCAGGTTAGATTTAGACCCATTCTGATGACTTCATTTGCATTTATTGCCGGCTTGATTCCACTGATGTTAGCAACAGGAGCTGGAGCTATAGGGAATAAAACAATAGGCGCTGCGGCAGCCGGTGGAATGTTATTCGGAACAATATTCGGAATCATTATTATTCCCGGCCTTTATGTGGTGTTTGCTTCGATTGCTGAAAAATTTATAAAAAAAGGAACACATGAAGAAAAACCATTTACCGAAGTAATTTAAAAAGATGAAAAAAATAATTTTTGTATTTAACATTATAACGATTTTACTTCTGATAACGAGTTGTAAAACGACTAAACTAATTAATCAAAATTCAACCAATTCTATTCCCGGAAAATATTTGGAATCAAAGGATTCTTTAAATTCTGTAACTATTAACTGGAAAAATTATTTTTCTGATACATTGCTGGTAGGATTGATTGATACGGCTATTAAAAATAATTATGATCTTTTAATGGCACAGCAAAGAATTGAAGTAATGAGAGCTGAATTAAAAATGAGAAAAGGAGACCTTTTGCCTTTATTGTCTGTTGGTGGTACTTTTGGACAAACTAAGTTCGGACAATATACAATGGATGGAGCAGGGAATAAGAATACCGATATAGTACAAGGAAAAACAATACCGGTTCATCTTCCGGATTATTATCTTGGGTTACAAACAGCTTGGGAGATTGATGTGTGGGGCAAACTTAAAAACAGAAAAAAAGCAGCTTTATTACGTTTCATGGCAAGTGAAGAATACCGACATATGTTTATTTCCAATTTGATTGCAGAAGTAGCTTCTGCATATTTTGAACTGATTAGTTTAGACAATGAACTTGACATCATCAGAGAGACAATTAAACTGGAAGAATATGCTTTGAACATTGTTAAAATTCAAAAAGAAGCTGCAGTTGCAAATGCCTTGGCTGTTAATCAGTTTGAAGCTCAGGTTAAAAATGTAAAAGCAATGGAAATTGAAGTAGAGCAAAAAATTAAAACGGTTGAAAATAAGATAAACTTTTTATTAGCCCGATATCCTCAGAAGGTAAACCGAAATAAATTATTTTTTATAAATGCCATTAAAACAAAAGTAAATTCAGGAATACCTTCTGAACTATTAGTCAATCGTCCTGATATTAGAAAATCAGAATTGGAACTGCAGGCATTCAATGCTGATGTTGCTGCAGCTAAAGCATCTTTTTTCCCATCTTTTGTTATAAATGGAACATTAGGATTTCAGGCATTTAATCCATCTTATTTTTTTGAAACACCTCAATCAATTGCTTATACAGTTATTGGTAATTTAATTGCTCCTTTGGTGAACAGGAATGCAATTAAATCGCAGTTTAAAGCAGCCAAAGCTCAACAGGTAGAGGCATTATATAAATATCAACAAACTATCTTGAATGCTTACGTTGAAGTCAACAATGAATTATCGCTGATAAACACATTGCAAAAGATAGCTGAATTAAAAATTGATGAAGTAAATATATTGTCTAATTCTATTGATATTTCTTCTGAATTATTTAAAACAGGAAAAGCAAACTATCTGGAAGTATTACTGATGCAACAGAATACGTTAAAATCAAAATTGGAATTAGTTAATGTGAAAAAGCAACAGTGTTATACTTTTATTAATATTTATAAAGCCCTTGGTGGCGGTTGGAAGTAATTAATTTTGTTTTCTACTGTTCTTTAAAAATCCAACAAGTGTCAATGACAAGACAAAAATGGTAATTCCAATTATAAAATATTCAATGTTTAAGGCGGCATTTGGTATTTTTTTTCCGGCAAAATAACCCAATGGAATTAAAGTCCATATCCATAAAAATGCACCAATTATATTAAATGAATTAAATTTCCAAAAGTTCATGTTAATAGTACCTGCAATAATTGGGGTAAAAGTTCGGATAAATGGAAGAAATCGGCTGATAATTATAGAAACTCCACCATATTTTTTATAGTAAATTGAAGCACTTTCAAGATGTTTTTTTTTAAAAAACAAAGAGTCTTTTTTTTTATATAATCGTTTTCCAATAGTTTTACCGGAGAAGTAGCCGGTAATATTACCTACAATAGCAGCAATTGTTACAGATAACAACAGAACAAAAATATTGACTGAAAGATCTTTGGTGCCACATAATAATCCGGCAGAAAATAAAAGTGAATCACCCGGCAAAAAGAACCCAATCAAAATTCCTGTTTCCGCAAAAATTATAATTAAAAGAAGTGACAGTCCTCCATATTGAATGAGTTTCTCAGTATCAAACAGAAAACGAATAATTTCGGAAATATTTTCCATCAAAGAATATTAAAACATTTTTTCTCTTTTCATCAGATATGGAAGTAACACTTCCTGAAAGCCCTTATTGATATCGGCTTGAACAAGATCAATCCGGTATTGATTACAACGAAGTTTGAGGTTTTTTTCAAATTCATGAATAGCATCAATATATTTTTTTTTGATTTCAACAGGATTCAATTTCATTTCTTTACCACTTTCTAAATCAATAAATTTATAAGGTCTTCCGTCAAAATCAAAATCAATTTCTTTTTGCCTGTCCACTACATGAAATAAAATTACTTCATGTTTATTGTGTTTAAGATGTTGCAATGCGGAGAACATATTATTTTCAGCATCACTATTCTCAAACATATCGCTGAAAATAACTACGAGCGATCGTTTATGGATATTTTCGGAAATCCGATGGAGGACAGTAGCAGCAGACGTTTTTTTAAACGTTTGGTCTGGTTGAGGTGCTAACATTTGTTCAAGTAAATTAAACAAATATTTATGATGAACGCTGGATGAACGGGCAGACGTATGTGTTTCAATTTCATCTGAGAAAATACTTAACCCCACCGCATCTCGCTGTATCCGAAGCAGGTTGATGAGTGCAGCGGCACAGTAAATTGAAAAAGTTATTTTATTGGGATGTTCAACTGTTAATTCTTTGCGAACCGGAAAATACATGGAGGATGAATGATCAATGACGATCTGACAACGGAGATTGGTTTCTTCTTCATAACGTTTTACATAAAGTTTATCCGTTCGTCCATAGAGTTTCCAATCAATATGTTTGATTGATTCACCCGAATTATATTGTCTATGCTCAGCAAATTCAACTGAAAAACCATGAAAAGGACTTTTGTGCAATCCGACAATGAATCCTTCTACCACCTGTCTGGCAAGTAATTCAAGGCTTCCAAACGGATATAATTTCTCCTGTTGAATAGTGTATTGCATCACATTTGTCTTTCAAAGAATTGAAATCAATAAATATAATTTAATTCGAAGTATAATATTCGCCCTTTGATAAGTTCAAGGTAGACGTCATGGTGTGACTGATGAACCATGAAAAAAAACTATACTAAAGAATTTAATTTTTGGATAATGGTTGCCTTGTTAGATGCACCAATCAGTTTATCCACCACAACACCATTTTTAAAGAAAAGCATGGTAGGAATATTGATTACTTTATACTTTTCAGTAATGGTGGGATTATCATCCACACTGACTTTTGCAATCACTGCTTTATCTTTATATTCGTTTGATAGTTCTTCAAGAACAGGAGCAATGAGTCTGCATGGACCGCACCATTCAGCCCAGAAATCAACCAATACGGGTTTAGTTTCATTCAACACATGTTGATCAAAGGTTTCTTCAGTAAGTTCTATTGCCATAGATTTAGTTTTTTAAATTATTTTTTGGATAAATTTATATAAATTTTTTATTTAAGCTAATTATTTTTAGTATTAATTTAATTTGAATGGTATGTCAGAAGTTTTAAGATATTTGATAAATAGACTATTTACCTTAAGCCCGCCATTACTCGGTTTCATCGTAATCTGATTTTTATTTCCATCCTGAACGATAAATTCAATTTTGCATTCGCCCGGATTCTCTTTGATCTGAGTTTGCATATCGGTGATTAAGTCTTTATCAATAGTAGATAAAGGCAGTAAAACAATCACTTTTTTTACCATTTTATCAATCGTTTCAGACAATAAGGAAATAGTTGAAATTTTTATTTCCGGATTGATGGTTGTATTTTTATCTTGATTTTGTTGACCTTTATTATAATATCTGTCCTGAACAACTGCTTTGATCAGCAGTAATTGTCCTACTTCCTGAATAAACGGTTTCCATTTCAGATAGGGTTCAGAAAAGAGTGTAAGGCGGATCGTTCCACTGTAATCTTCAAGCGTGAAACTACCGTATAATGTGTCACTTTTGGTAGTTCGTTGTAAAAATGAAGTAACGATACCGGCAAAATAAAATTCTTTTTTTTGTTTATATAAGGTTAAAATATTTTCATTTAATGAATTGATATCAATGTTGCAGAAACAATTCAATTCCAGTTTGTAATCATCCAACGGATGACCCGATAGATAGAATCCTGTAACTTCCTTTTCTTTTTTAAGTAACTCCAGTCGGTTCCATGGTTCACATTTGGGAAGTTCCAATTGGGTCATTTCAAAATGTTCGGTTTCACCAAATAAAGAATGTTGATTCATTCTTTTTTTATTCTGAACATCACTTGCCATCTTGATTATTTTTTCAAGAAAAGTAAGATCGTCAGGTTTATCTTTAAAAAAATATTGTGCTCTGTGAGCTGACTCAAAACTATCAAAAGCACCGGCCTGTGCAAGTGCTTCCAGACTGCGTTTGTTGACAGCCCGCAGATTAACACGTTCAGTAAAATTGAATATATTATTAAATGCGGCCCCGTTTTCTCTTTCAGTCACGATGGATTCTACGGCTGCTTCACCAACGCCTTTCACAGCGCCCAATCCAAAACGGATTTCCCCTTTTTTATTGACAATAAATTTAAAATGACTTTCATTCACATCCGGTCCGTGAATGGCAATTTTTTGTCGTTTACATTCTTCGATGTAGAAGCTGATACTTTTTATATCTGTTAGGTTATGAGTTAATACAGCAGCCATAAATTCAGCTGGATAATGCGCCTTCAAGTACGCTGTTTGATAAGCAATCACAGAGTAGGCAGCTGAATGGGAACGATTAAATCCATATTCAGCAAACTTCTGCATGAAGTTAAAAATTTCTTCCGCTTTGTCTTTATCAACTCCTTTTGCCGTGGCACCTTTAACAAATACTTCCCGTTGTTCAGCCATGACTTCGGGTTTTTTCTTTCCCATCGCCCGACGCAGATTATCAGCGCCGGCAAGGGAATAACCAGCCATGATCTGTGCTGCCTGCATGATCTCCTCCTGATAGACCATGATGCCGTAGGTCGGTTTTAATATTTCTTCCAACCAGGGATGATGATAATTTACTTTTTCATTTCCGTGTTTTCGTTGGATGTAGGTAGGAATGTTATCCATTGGTCCCGGTCTGTACAGAGCATTCATGGCAATCAGATCTTCAATGCTCGTTGGTTTGAGATCTTTCATATAGGTTCTCATTCCATCCGACTCAAACTGGAATATGCCAATCGTATTGCCCTTTTGAAAGAGTTTGAATGTGAGTGCGTCATCAAGAGGAATCGTATCTATATCGATTCTGATTCCGTGTCTTTTATAAATATTTTCTATTGCATCTTTTAAAATGGAAAGTGTTTTCAAACCAAGAAAATCCATTTTTAACATACCGACTGATTCAACCAGCTTCCCTTCGTATTGCGTAACCATCAGTTCGGAATCTTTGGCTGTAGCCAGTGGAATCAGGTTGATCAGATCATTGGGGCCGATGATCATTCCGCAGGCATGAACACCGGTATGACGTGCCGATCCTTCAAGTACTTCAGCCAGTTCAAGTGTTTTTTTAACAAGTGGTTCCCCTTGTTCTTTTTCAAAGGAAAGCTCTTTCACTTCAACATATGCTTTTTTAAGTGTTATGCCGGGTGATTCAGGAACGAGTTTTGCCAGACGGTCAGCAATGGGTAAAGGGAGTTTCAAAACCCGCGCAACATCACGGATGGATGATTTTGCAGCCATCGTGCCAAAGGTTACGATCTGTGCTACCTTTTCTTTCCCGTATTTATCGATCACATATTTGATTACGCGGTCGCGTCCGTCATCATCAAAATCAATATCAATATCGGGCATGGACACGCGTTCAGGGTTGAGGAAGCGTTCAAAGAGAAGATTATATTTGATTGGGTCAATATTGGTGATGCCGATACAAAATGCAACAGCAGAGCCGGCAGCAGAACCTCTACCCGGACCAACAGCCACGTCCATCTTGCGTGCCTGATTGATCACATCCTGTACAATCAGAAAATAACCGGGGAATCCCATCTCGGCTATCACGCGGAGTTCATAGTCCAGACGTGTTGTAAGTTCTTCGGTTAATTCAGGATATTTTGTTTTGGCGCCTTCATAGGTTAGATGTCGTAGGAAATCGTTTTCTGATGTAAAGCCATCCGGCAAAGGAAAAACAGGTAGTATGGTTTTTCTTTCTAAACTAAATGATTCAATTTTGTCAACTATTTCCTGTGTGTTTTCAATGGCTTCAGGAAAATCAGCAAACAGTTGCATCATTTCATCCGGTGTTTTCAGGTATTCCTGACCGGTATAAACCAATGTTTGTTGATCATCAATGTCTTTGCCTGTATTCAGACAGATCAGAATATTATGAGCTTCAGCATCCTTGGCATCAATAAAATGAACATCATTGGTCGCAATCAGTTTGACATTGAATTTAGCTGACATCCGGATCAGTTCTTCGTTGACAATCTTTTGCTCCCGGATGCCGTGGTTCATCATTTCAAGATAAAAATCTTCTCCGAAAATATCCAGATATTCCTGCAATGCTTGTTCAGCCAGATCAATTTTTCCTTCAATGATTCGGGATGGAATTTCTCCACCCAAACAAGCGGATGATGCAATCAGTCCTTCATGATAATTACGTAAAAGTTCTTTATCAATGCGGGGGGTGTAATAAAATCCTTCGATAAATCCGAGCGATGATAATCTTGAAAGATTTTCATATCCGGTGATGTTTTTTGCAAGTAAAATCAGGTGATCGCCGCTACGATCGTTTTTTGTTTCTTTTTTAAAGCGGGTTTCAGAAGCAACATATAATTCACTTCCGATAATAGGTTTTAATTTTCTTTTTTTTGCTTCCTGAACAAACTTGAGAACACCAAACATATTTCCATGATCGGTAATGGCTAATGCCTTCATGCCTGATGCCACTGCCTTATCAAAAAGAGAATCAATGGCGGCAGCACCGTCAAGAATAGAAAAATGAGTATGTACATGCAAATGAGTAAATTCAGGCATATTAAATCGGTTCAGGAAATAAAAAGAAAAATGAATGGTAAAATTATTCAAAAAAACAGAATCCGTTCCACTTGTTGAAAAATACTTTTTAATAGTTGATGATTTTCAATTTTATCCTGTTTTTTCTCAAAAAAATTGAACAAAATAAAAATGATGCAACCTTATCTATAAAAAAACAATCTTTATTTATTAAAGAACATGATATAACAAAATGAATGAATTTATTTTTGTTAAGTTTGAATTTAAAGTAATTTTATATTTTTATATTCACAATAATATACAGGCAAGAAATTTCCTTGATGAAAAATTAAATAAATGAAACAAAACCTATTCGTATTCTATTTTCTTTTTTATGTTTTTCTTTCAATGGCTCAGAGCATGAAAGATGAATTATCCACATCAGTCAGATCTGACGGAAATCTCGAATTTATTGAAAATAAAAATCAATGGAACAAAAAAGTTTTATACAAAACAGACATTGGTTCACATACTATTTTTCTTGAAAAAGACGGTTTTACGTTTAACCTGATCAATCTTGAAAATATTTCTCATTCACATGCTCACAATGATTATGATAAAGTAATTAAACCCAAGAATATTCGTGTGAATGGTCATGTGTATAAAGTGCATTTTTTAAATTCAAATCTCTCAACACAACTAGTTCCTTCTGTTCAATCTCCTGATTATATAAATTATTTTATTGGAAAAAACAAATCAAGATGGGTTTCATATGTTAGAAAATTTAAATTAATTGAATACCAAGAAATGTATAAGAATATTAATTTGAAAGTGTATAGTACTGACAAAATTTTGAAATACGATTTTATCATCAGTCCAAATGGAAACACGGATGACATTTCTTTTTCCTATGAAGGAATAGATGATATTTCAATAAATTCAGAACGGTTAGTAATTAAAACGAGTGTTGGAAAGATTTATGAAACCAAGCCAATTGCTTATCAAATGATCGGAGAACAAAAAATAATGATTCCTTGTAAATATTTTTTGCAGGGTCAAACGGTTCGATTTATTTTTCCTGAAGGATATGATAAAACAAAAAAATTGGTCATTGATCCGGGTTTGGTTTTTTCAACCTATTCCGGCTCAACAGCTGATAATTGGGGGTTTACTGCGACATATGATCTGCAGGGAAATGTTTATTCGGGCGGAATTGTTTGCGGTTTCGGATATCCTGTATCTGTTGGTGCTTATCAATTTGATTTTGGTGGGGGAGATCCGGGTGGTAGCTTTGATTATAGTCCGGGCTGGGATATTGGTATTATCAAATATGATTCTACAGGTCAGAACAGATTGTATGCAACGTATCTGGGCGGTAATAGTTCCGAAATGCCCCATAGTTTGATTGTTAATCAATCCAATGAACTGGTGATCCTTGGCACCACCGGCTCGTCGGATTTCCCTGTTTCTGCAACAGCTTATGATAAAACCTTCAATGGTGGCGACAGTATTGTTTATGATAATGTAGTCAGTTTTTTTCATGGCATAGATATTTTTGTTTCTAAGCTTAGTCCGGATGGTAGTAATCTGGTCGCTTCAACGTTTATCGGGGGGGCTGCCAATGACGGATTGAATTACAGGCAGCATTATGTAATAAACCAGATGCATGGTAATGATTCTTTGTATTATAATTATGCAGACGGTGCCAGAGGTGAAATTATTACCGACGATAAAAACAATGTGTATATTGGCACCTGTACTTTTTCTAAGGATTTTCCGGTCAGTTCAAATGCATTTCAAAAAAACTTTAGTGGCAGAGAAGAAGGAGTTGTTTTTAAACTTGATAATAATCTTACTTCACTGGTCTGGAGTTCATATATTGGAGGGAGTGAAGACGATGCCGTTTATTCCATTGATACAGATAACATGTATAATTTGTTTGTTACCGGAGGTACCAGTTCATCTGATTTTCCTGTTACTTCCGGATCAATACAGACAATTTACAATGGAGGCACAACAGATGGATTTTTAACACATATATCTCAGGATGGAAGTAAAATCTTAAAATCTACCTATTATGGATCTTCTGAATATGATCAATCCTATTTTGTCAGGACAGATAAGGAAAATCATGTTTATATATACGGTCAGACCAAAGCACCCGGGAATACAATGATCCGCAATGCGAAATACAATAAGCCAAACAGCGGACAATTTATCACAAAGATGAATACAACGCTGGATACCATCATCTGGTCCACCGCGTTTGGAACGGGAAATGGCAAACCTAATATTTCACCTACAGCTTTTTCCGTAGATATATGCAACAGGGTTTATATTTCGGGATGGGGTCGTGAATGGCCCAATCATGATGGGAACACATGGAATAATATTGAAGGTACAAAGAACATGGATGTTACGACGGATGCTGTTCAAAAAATTACGGACGGACAGGATTTTTATATCATGGTGATGAAGAATGATGCATCTGCATTGCAGTATGCAACGTATTTTGGTGAACTATCCTATTTTGGTTGCCAATACAGTGGTCATGATCACGTGGACGGTGGTACCAGCCGTTTTGATAAGAAAGGGAATATCTATCAGTCAACCTGTGCAAGTTGTGGTGCTTGTGATCATTTTCCAACTACGATTGGTGCATGGTCAAATCATAATATGTCATGGAATTGCAACAATGCAGTATTTAAGATCAACATCAGTTTTGATCTAACACTTGCTGATTTCGACATACCTCCCGTGAAATGTGCGCCTGCAAACATTTCATTTAAGAATACAGGATTAGGAAAAAAGTTCATTTGGAATTTTGGAGATAACTCACCTTTATCCTACTTAAAAGATCCGGTACATACATTTAAGAAAGCCGGAAGCTATTCCATTCAACTGATTGCACTTGATTCACAGAGTTGCAATATAGCTGATACTATTGTGAAACAATTGCAGTTGTTAAAAGATACAACCTATTTACTTCCTGATAAATCAATTTGTTTTGGAGAAAAGATACAGATCGGAGTAAGTCCTAATCCCGATCCGAATGTTACCTATCATTGGTTCCCGACAACTGGTATCTCTGATCCTACTGTTCCTAATCCTTATGCTTCACCTGCAAATTCAACAACATATATGTTACTTGAAACCAATCAAAGTTGTACGGATACTATAATTGCAAAAGTCAATGTATTTAAACTCCCTTCATTAACCGCAGGCAATGATACTGCCGTTTGTAAAGGTTCAGGATTAACCTTACAGGCTACTCCGTTTGATAATACGTTGGTTTACATTTGGTCGTCCACTGCTTATTTTATAGATACATTGAATAAAAATATACATGACAATAAACTTAATTTGATAAATCTGCTTTCTCCGAAAACATTTTACGTGAAGGTTTCAAATGATAAATGTATTTTCATTGATTCAGTTCATGTTGATATTTCTGAAATAAAAGTACAAATAGAAGAAATTAGAAATGTAAGTTGCTACGGTTTAAATGATGGACAGATTAGTATATCAGTAACTGGAGGGATAAATCCGTATTTTTTTGTATGGAATAATGGAAAAACATCATCAACCATTACCGGCTTAAAACCGGGAAAATACATTGTTACGGTCACGGATAAAATCAAATGTTTTGCTGATACAACCGTACCAATCACTGAACCCTTGCCTTTATTGGATTCACTGAATTATAAGATCAATACCTGTCTACAAGCATGTAATGGTATTGTATCTGCTTATGTTTCCGGAGGAATGGCACCTTACAAATATTTATGGAGCAATGGTCAATCCGGTGCTGCCATCGAAAATCTTTGTAAAGGGAAATATTCGGTTACAATAACCGATAAAAACAATTGTATGCGTATAGATAAAATAGAATTGAAGGACACGTTAATGCAATATTACAAATTAACCACAACAGCCGATTCTGCTGTGATTTGGGAAGGGTCAACAACCATTGTACGAACAACGTATTATCCTCAAGCGAACTATCATTGGTCACCTGAGTCAGTAATGAAAACGCCAGATAATTATTTTTCGGAAGTAACACCACTCAAAACGACCGTTTTTCGAGTAACGATGACCGATGGATTTGGTTGTGAATGGTATGATTCGGTTAAGGTGGAGGTAAAAGAAATTATTTGCGGTGAGCCGTATATTTTTGTTCCGAATGCATTTACACCCAATGGGGATGGAAAAAACGATTTGCTTACGGTAAAAGGAAGATTTATTAAAAATTTATTTTTTGCTGTTTATGATCGTTGGGGCGAAAAAATGTTTGAAACTAAAAATCAATCGGAAGGATGGGATGGAGTGTATAAAGGAGAATTATGTGACCCTGCAGTATATGTTTATTATTTAGATGCCGAATGTATCAACAAGGAAAAGTATTTTAAAAAAGGAAATATAACCCTGATTCGGTAAAATATATTTAGAATTTATTCATACAAAAAAAAGATCATTGGATTCAACGGAATGAGTATCTCTATAATTAAAAATATAATATTGTTTTTATTAATTACTTTTCTCTACTGTCGGGGTTATGGTCAGGATATTCATTTTTCACAATTTGTTTCATCACCGCTTAATTTGAATCCTGCCAATGCAGGTAACTTTAAAGGAAAGTACCGTTTCTGTTTGAATAATAAAAATCAATGGTCTTCCGTATCTGTGCCCTATCAAACTTTTTCTCTCTCTGCTGACCTAAAACTGAAAATTAAGAACCAATTAAGTTTTATTGGAACAGGAATAATTTTAAACAGGGATAAAGCCGGCGACTCTGAATTCGGTACTACCCAAGCGAGTGTAGGTTTATCCTATTTATTGTCTTTGAACAATAAAGGCAGCCACTATCTTACCTTTGGCATCATGCCGGGAATAGCCCAGCGAACAATTAATCTGAAAAAACTTACTTTCGGAGATCAGTTTGATGATGCAACATTTACCTATGATTCCAATCTGCCCAACAATGAGACCTTGTCGACAACCAATTTTACATTTTTTGATTTCAGTGCAGGTGCTACCTGGAGTTACTTTCCCAGCAATAATACTTTTTTCAATGTCGGGTTAAGTATGTTCCATTTGAATAAACCCAAACAATCTTTTTTCAACAATAACTCTATCAGATTAAACAGGAAAGTGATCGCCTCGGTTCAATCAAAAATATCTATCAGACAAAACAGGTTTATTTCACATCCTTGTTTCATATTTATTTCACAAGGCAAATACAAGGAGTATATCATTGGATCAAAGTTTTGTTATCTGGTTAAACAATCTCTGAAAGATCAGTACTCATTCAATTTAGGTTTATATACCCGGGCAGGGGATGCAGCGATATTTATGTTAGGAATGGATTATAATTCCGCATCGTTAGGGATTAGTTATGATGTGAATTATTCCCGTCTGCATAATGCAAGTCTTTACCGCGGAGGACTTGAACTATCATTGATGTATAATATTCAAAGTGCGAAATTCAGGAGCCCGGCAAAAGTACCGTGTCCTATATTTTAAAGAAAAAATATAATATGTATTTATTCCGAATATATAAAGAAAGAAGTAAAATAAAAAAGGGATTCATTTTTTTAATTTTGTTTTTGTTAACAATAAGCAATTCTGTTTTATCTCAAACCAAGGTTGATAACATTAAACTTGGAGATCAGTATTTCGCAGAAGGTGACTATTATACAGCATCACAATATTATAAAAAAACAATGAGGAAGAATAATCCTGATATGAATGCAGTATTTAAATATGCTGAAGCATGCAGATTATGTTTTTATTATCAGGAAGCTGAAAAATGGTACGATTATATTTTGAAAAAAGATACAAAAAATAAATATTCATTATGTGCTTTCTGGATTGGAATGGTAAAAAAAAGTTTAGGGAAATACAGTGAAGCAAAAGAATATTTTCAAAGGTATAATGATAAAAATAAAAAGAAGAACGATTATTATTCCCAAACAGCCATGCATGAAACACAGGCTTGTGATATTGCTGTTCAAATCATTAAAGATACATTGCCTGTTGAGATTATTCACCTTGACAGCGCTGTTAATACTGTCAATACCGAGTTTGACGCATTTCAACTCAATGACAGTGTTTTAATTTATTCTTCATTGAGGAAAATTTCTACCGAACAGATGATTCCTGATGAAAGCCCTGCCAGCAGCTATTCTTCAGGAGATTTTACGACCCGGATTTATCAGTCTGTTAAACAAAATAACCAATGGAGAAAAGGGAAAGAGTTGAGTCCTGTGATAAATCTGCCTAACAAGCATAACGCAAATTTTAGTTTTCAGGAAGGGACAAAGAAATTTTATTTTACACGCTGTTCCAATCTCCTGACTAGCGGTATGATCTGTTCCATCCTGATGACAGAAAAAGTAAATGGTAAATGGCTGACTCCGGTTGAACTTAACAAAAAAATTAATTTACCCGGATTTACAGCTACACAACCTTTTGCCGTTGACCTTGACAGTTCTAAAAGTATTTTATTTTTTGTTTCTGATCGTCCGGGTGGTATTGGGAATTTAGATATCTGGTTTTCAGTAGTGTCAAAGAAAAAATATTCCGACCCGGTTAATCTCGGTAAACCTGTGAATACCATTGGAAATGAAATGTCTCCTTTTTATGATTTCAAAACCAACTATTTGTATTTTAGTTCCGACTGGCACAGTGGACTTGGAGGGTACGATATTTTTAAATCAAAAGGAATGACCGATAAATGGACTGAACCTTTAAACATGGGGTTTCCGTTTAATACCAGCGCCAATGATCTTTATATGACCATTAAAACAGATGATTCCTCAGGTTATATTACTTCAAACAGACCGGGAACTTTTTTTGAAAAATACATTTCATGTTGTAATGATATTTTTAGTTTTAAATGGAAAAGATCAGATACAATTAAAAGTGATACAGTTAAATTTGTAACATATGTTCCTTTTGATTCATCCTTCATTCAAAAACCATTATTGCCAATTACGCTTTATTTTCCAAATGATGAGCCGGATCCAAAATCATTTAAATCCACCACCCGAAAAAATTATTTATCCATATTGAAACGATATGTATTATTAAAAGACGAATATAAGTCTGAATATGCTCAAGGATTAGAATCACAGGAAAAGGCACTTGCCGAGGTAAAATCAAATATATTTTTTGAAAAATATGTTTTTTCGGTTGAAAATAAATTAGAAGAGTTTACCTCCGGATTACTGTTTCAACTGGAACAAGATGATACTGTTAAATTATTGATACAGGGTTTTTGCAGTCCTTTGCATGCCAGCGAGTATAATCTCAATTTATCCAAACGTAGGATCAACAGTTTTAAAAATTATTTGCTGGATTATAATCACAATGTATTTCAGGAATATATTGAAAATCATCAATTGACCATTTCCGAAGAACCATATGGAAAAGAAAAAGCTGGACGCAATGTGAGCGATAATCTGAACGATAAAAAGAATTCGGTTTACAGCCCTGAAGCTGCAATGGAGAGAAAAATTGAAATTCAAATCTTGAAATGATATGAAGGTAAGAATTTTTAATGTATATATTATTATATATTTTATTTGTATCTATATATTGATTGTTCAATGTCAAAGAAAAAATGAATCAAAACGTTCAATTAATATTAAACCAACGAACAAAATACAAACTCAGGTTAATACAGATAGTCTTGGCGAAATTGAAAAAATATTTTTAAAGAATGGATTAGTAAGTGTTTCGGATCTGGACACAACTATCAAGTTGGATCTTAAATATGCTTCGGTTGATAATTTTACAGGAATAAATCTTTATGGAAATTTAAAAAAATGTTATTTACAAAAAGATGTAATTATTAAACTCATTCTGGCGCAAAAGCTGTTAAAACAGATCAAACCGGACTATAGTTTGATTATTTTCGATGGTGCCCGTCCGAAGCATATTCAGCAGTTGATGTGGCAAACGGTAAAAATGCCTATTGATAAAAAAATACAATTTCTTTCCAATCCGGCATTAGGATCATTGCATAATTATGGTGCTGCTGTTGATATCAGCATCATTGATTGTAAAATTAATCATGATCTTGACATGGGAACTCCCTTTGATTTCTTGGGCGAGAAAGCCATGCCGGTATTTGAAACAAAAATGTTGAAACAAAATATGCTTACCAATAAGCAAGTTGAAAACAGAAAATTGCTTCGTCAGGTGATGAGCAGTGCCGGGTTTGCAAATCTTCCAACGGAATGGTGGCATTTTAATTCCTGTTCAAGAAAAGAGGCATCTCAACATTATGCTTTTCTTAGGTTGCCTGAGAAAACTTTTTCTGATGAAGATATGAAAATGGTTTCTAAACAGGATATTTGTTTCAGTGTTCAGTTAAAAGCTTCGGAAATATTGATTGATCTTCATGCTGATGAATTTCAAGGATTATCTGTAAAAATGTATCAGCATCTGGGCATGTATAAATATATTACCGGAAAATATACAAATATTGATTCGGCTTATGAGGAATGTGGTAAAACTAAAAAAAATACATCTTTTAAAGATGCTTTTGTTGTTGCTTTCAACAAAGGAAAACGAATTGGCTTGAAAGATGCGATTGAAATAAGTATGTAATTTTTTATCCTTTAAAATTATTTTTTCTGTGTGTCCCGTCGCAGTAAGGTTTATTCTCTGATCCACCACAACGGCAAAAAGCAGTGGCTTTATTTTTTTGAGTTTCTTTTCCTTTTGAATCAATAACTGTAATTTCGCCATGAACCAGTAATGGTCCATTTTCCAGAACTTCTATTTTAGTTTTTGTTTCCATATAAAATAAGATTTAATGAATCAAAGTTAATATTTAATCAATTAAATCAAAGTTAATAATGATTTATATTTTAATTAATTGTCACTTCATATAACAGAAAATAATATAGAAAAATCTTGACAAAACCTTTTAATAATAATATATTTGTTATTCACATTTCCATCTAAAAAACAAGAGTTAATAGACTTATAATAATTTTTTTTAGATGTACTTAATTAACATCATATCTGCACTTCATTTTTCAAGATTAATTTATTTAAAATTTTACATATATATATATTATTTATTAAAATAAAAAGGAGGCAATATGAAAAAATTTATTCTTTACATACTGTTTTTTTTTACTGGAATTTCTAATTTATTAGCTGCTGTTGGTGATTATAGAACAAGAGCTGGAGTGACTGGTTATTGGAATGGGACTAATGTCTGGCAGAAATATTATAACCCGGGTAGTGGAAACGGCTGGTATAATGTGACATCGTATCCGACCAATGCAGACGGAGCAATCACTGTTCTTGAGGCATGCAACATCACAATTACTGCATCCATCACACTTGATGAAGTAAATGTTAAAGGCTACCTGACAATTAATTCAGGTGTTGAAGTGACTCTTGAAAACGGATCAGGCTACGATATTGATGTTGATAATACTCCGGAAATTCCGGCACATCTTTATGTATATGGAACTGTGCATTGCAAAGGCGCACTGCACAGTTATTCAAACCATGGATACATAAATTTCTACAATGGAAGTCTTTACCAGCACGATGTGAATGGAGGTGCGATTGAAAACTGCACATGGGACAATGGGTCTACTGTAGAAATCATAGGTATTACTGATGATACCAATGGTCCTACTGGTCTCGACCAGACATTCGGCAATTTTATCTGGAACTGTAGTGATCAGACGGCTATCGTTAATCTGGGTAGTATTCCGACAATGAATGGTAATTTTACTATTAGCAACACAGGAAGCAGTTACCTTTGTCTTTCAAGTACCGCTAGCGTAAATATGTCAATTTTAGGTAACTATGAACAGACGGGAGGGACATTTTATCCGTCAAAATCATCAGGTCATGATACATTATTTATTACCGGCAATTTTAATATGACTGGAGGTGTCCTTGGTTGTCCTGTTGGCGAGAGTGGCAGCACTACATTGGTTTTTAATAAGACAGGAGTTCAGACATATTATTTTTATGGTGGACAGAATCACCAGAAGGGCAGACTTAATTTTCAGGTCAATGCAAATTCAATTCTTGATGCAGGAACAAGTATCATAGGAGATTATTTATATGATAACGGTACTTTTACACTTATGCAGGGAGCAGGATTGAAAACAGCCGACCCAAACGGAATAACAACAACAGGCAACCCAAGCGGATGTGTACAGGTATATGGAACCAGGTCATACAACCAGGGTTATTATTTTACATTTTATGCGAATGGGAGCCAGTCGACCGGTAATGGTCTACCTTCATCAGTGCAAGGGTCGGTAACCATTGGATCATCATCAAATACCACCAATCTGAGTTTCTCTAATTCTACAGCTATTAATGGATCACTAATACTAATCAATGGTTCTGTTGCAACTTCAAATATTAGCTATGGTTCCGGCGGTATTCTTGAATACCAAGGTAATTCTATCCAGACTACAGGAAACAATGAATGGCCTTCTTCAACTGTACCAAATTTGAAAATAAATAATTCAAGTGGTGTGATTCTGAACGCGGGTAAAACGGTAAGTACCAATCTCAATTTGTACAATGGCGCTTTATCCATCGGGGCTTCCAATACCCTTACCCTGAACGGTACAATTTCCAAAACATCAGGAAGTCTGACTGGAAGTTCAACTTCAAATATCACGATGGGTGGAACTGGAAGTACAAACCTGCCTGGTGTGCTGAACGGGTTGAACAACCTGACGATAAACAAGTCCGGATATACTGTTACGTTTGGCGACAATATTCTTTTGTATGGGAATCTGAATATCTCGGCAGGAACTTTAGCAGATGCTGGTTATATATGTACTGTTAAAGGAAATGTTTCCAATAACGCAACACATTCTGGAACAGGAAAAATCTTGTTAAGCGGCGGCAGCGCTAAACATAATATTTCCGGCGGTTCTTTTGGGAATGTTGAATTGAATGATTCTCAGGGTGCTATTGCAACATCAACAATTACATATAATGGAAATCTTACTGTTTCAGCAGGCACATATGAAGATGGCGGTTATATCATGACTGGTGTTGGAGGCAAAACATTCGGTGTTGCGGCAGGAGCAAATTATACTACTACCAGGACTACCACATCTTGGTTCCCCACCAATATGACTATCAGTTTGAATAATACCAGTACGGTGAATTACAATGGCAGTGGCACTTTTAATTTACCCTCAACTCCTGCCACTTATGGACATCTGTCCATTGCAAGCGGAGCATTGATCACTCAGACAAGTAACATATCTACTAATAACTTCACCAATGCAGGCAGATGGACAATTAACTGCGCTAAATTAATTACTATCGGAGGTAATTTTTTTAATACCGGTTCGGTGCGAGGTCCCGCTGATGGTACTTATAGTAAATTTTACGTAACAGGAACCAACAATAATACAAGTGGTAAATTCGGTTGCGGCACAGATGGTACCTGTTTGAATACTGATGACGAATACATTATTTATTGTTCTCCAAATGCGCTGGGTGGTAATATAGGAAGCCATGTAGTAAATCAAACTAGCAATTGTTCTTCAGAAACCTGTACGGCAGCGAGTGTAACTGCGACTGCAAATCCCCCTGCAATATGTATTGGCGGTACCTCAACCTTGTCTGCATCCCCCTCAGGTGGTCTGACACCTTATACTTATTCATGGAGCAATTCATTAGGCAGTACTCAAACAGTCAATGTTTCACCGACAACCACAACAACTTATATGGTTACATTAACTGATTTAGGCGGATATTCGGTATCTGCAACTGTATCTGTTACTGTCAATCCCTTACCAACAGCCAATGCACAATCATCGGCATCAAGTGCCTGTTTTGGAAAAAGTGTAACCTTAAGTGCGAATGCCGGAGGAGGAACCAGTCCATATACTTATATGTGGTCCAAAGGAGCAATACCGCCTAACAGTGCCACTCCGATAGCAAATATTACAACAAATTCAACCTATACAGTTACAGTTACTGATTTTAAAAGATGTTTAGCTACAAGCAGTGTATCTGTTGGTGTGAATCCGTTACCCACTGCCAATGCCCAGTCGTCTTCATCAAGCGCATGTGATGGAAATTCTGTAACTTTAAGTGCAAATGCTCAAGCAGGTTCAATTCCATATACGTATGAATGGTCAACAGGAGCATCACCTTCAAATGATGCCACACCTACAGCAACAATTACTACTAATTCTACTTATACTGTTAGTGTTACAGATTCAAAAAGTTGTTCAGCAACTAGTAGTGTCTACATTACAATGAATGCATTACCTTCTGTAACAGCAGGCGGCGGCACAATATGTATTGGCAGTTCACAAAACATCACAGCAGGAGGAGCAAGTACGTATGAGTGGAGTCATGATCTTGGCAGCGGTTCGTCCAAGACAGTCAGTCCGACAGAGTCAACCACATATACTGTTACCGGTACCGATGATAATTTATGTTCCAATACCAATCAAGCCGTGGTAACAGTGAATGCCTTACCATCCATCGGTGCAGGCACAGACCAGTCTATTCGATTAGGTAATCCTGCAACACTGACAGCTACAGGTGGCAACAGTTATTCATGGAGTACCACAGAAACAACAGATCAAATCACCGTTTCACCGGTTGCAACACAAACCTATACCGTAACCGGTGCAGATGCAAACTGTTCTAATACGGATGAAGTTGTCGTTACTATTTTACCAGCAGCAACCGTAACCAGTGCAAATACAGGCAACTGGGACACCGGCTCAACATGGGTAGGCGGAATGGTTCCCGGCACAACGGATGATATACAGATAGCCGCAGGACATTCAGTAACCGCAGCAGCGAATGCCACATGCAAATCGCTGAACATAGTCGGTAGTGTTGTTGTCGCATCAGGCAAAACACTGACAGTGAATGGCACAGTGACAACCGTAGCCACCAGCCCATCCGCTATCGGACAGATCGTACTGAAAGATAACAGTGCAACATTGTCTGCAAGCGGCAGAGTTGAAGTTCAACTCTACATACCGGATAACAATTTCCATTTGCTTTCCTCACCAATGACCAATGCCTTGGCAGATGTATTATGGGGATATTCCGTAGCTCGCTTCTATGAATACTTGAATAGGTATATCAATTTGATCA
>CAYVNP010000012.1:0-76475 GCA_964452905.1 uncultured Bacteroidales bacterium | reverse complement strand
AATGATGTTGATAAAATATATTCAAAATAATTTGGTTAAGTCCTAGAATACGAAGTAACCCTTAGCAGGTGCTCGTTTATAACGAGTGCCAATACAATTTAAATAAAATTCTAAGCAAACATCACAGACGCGCGCAAGCAAAGGATTTCAACGCATCACTATTAATATAGCGTATTAATTAATACCTTCGTTGGTGAGAGAGATTTTGAAATCACAAGTACATTTGTTTTTAAAACAAATTGCGCTTCGCTAAATCCACGCCAGAATTAAGTTGTCATCGAAATGCTAATTTTATACGTACACCGTAGTGTCTTTCATTACAGCGTAAATGTTAAAAAACTCTCGCATTTACAAGCAAGAGCCTTTAAATTACTACATAACGAAGACCTTACGCTGAACAAGGAATGAAGAAGGGATAGATATTTTACTAAAAGTATTATTTATACATTTGTAACGAAGACCTTATTTCGAATAAAGGTTACACACGTTCCTATGTTTTATACCTACTTAAAAAGTAAGATGGCACAAATAAAATAGTGTGCCATCTTAGTAAAGACTTATCTAATCTAAAATTGGATTTTCAATACAAATTCTCGAATCATTATGTTTTAACTTGCCTTTACTTTTGCTGACCTGTTTTATTAATGAGAGTGGTAATTTGTACTTGTTGCTGTTCAAGTAATTGTTTCAATTGCTGAATATCTGTTTGCTGTGTTGTAATAATAGTTTGCTGTTCATTCATTGCCTGTAGCAATACAGCAGTCATTTTGTCGTATGCCACTGATTTATAGCCATTTTTATCCGCAACAACAAATTCAGGAAATTCTTTTTCCAATTCTTGTGCTATAAACCCGATATGTTTTCCCTGCCCCTGAACAATACTTTTTTCTTCTTTCAGGTCATACCTTACACCTCTCAATTTAGCTATTCTTTGTAAGGCATTTTCAATGGTAGTAATATTTGTTTTGTATCTGACATCGGAATTGGTGAGCCACGAATAGCCCGACTGTACCCTGCCGTTACCTCCTGTAATGTCTAATTTTTGTGCGGGAGCCACATTCCCAATGCCAAGGCTGCCATCTTTAACCGATACATTACCGCCGTTGTAAATAAAGAAATGCCCCTGACTAACACTTACACCAATTCCTGCCATATAAGCCGTATTGTTGTAAAACTCAATACTAGAAACATCTGTAGATTGCAATCTCATTTTAGCACTTCCTGCAGCATTTTTTACGTGCAACAGTTCAGCCGGATTACTTATACCTATACCTACAGAAGTTCCGGTATTATAAAGTGAACTGCTCGCCAACCAGTTGGCACCATCATGTCTTAGGGTATGGTGGGTAGAGCCGGAAGGTAATGCGGAAATTGTTTGCCATGTGGCAATACCATTGGCATCGGAGGTAAGTATTTTGCCTGTTCCCGGAGTTCCCGCCCCTGCAAAACAAAGCGTTCCCGTAGTGTGAAGTTGTGCAGTAGGAGTTTCGGTGCCTATGCCAACATTTCCGCCTATATAAAACTTGCCACCATAGAAGTAGCCCGAATAACCATCAGGGGATGCAACATGACTACGAATACCATAAGTAGTACCTGTGGTAGCACTTGCGTAGGAAACAATTCCTTTACCACTTGTACTTTTACTTTCGAAGTAGCCAGCTATAGAATTACCTGATGTAGCCTTAGCATAGGAAGTAATTCCTCTACCAGTTGTACTTTCGTTTTCGAAGTAGCCAGCCGTAGTGACGCCTGTTGTTGCAGTAGATGTGGAATAAAGACCTCTACCATCTGAACTTGCATTCGAGAAGAAGCCAGAATAACTGGTGTTTGATGTTGCAGTATTAATAACTTCAATTGTTGCTGTAGTATTACCAGTAGCTTTAACTGATCCATTTACCTCGAGTTTTGCAGTAGGGGTTGATGTTCCAATACCTACATTGCCTGTTCTGCCTATGTCGCCGGTTTGATTGGCTGTACCGTTCCAGGTAGGGTCGCTTTCGGTAGCGGTAGCAGGTGTTTCCCATGTGGCATTGCCAGTGGCATCGGAAGTAAGCACTTTACCTACGCCGTATGTGTCGTTACAACTTAATTTTAAATCGCGTGTTGTTAAAGTGCTTGTTATATTTACATTGCCATTGAAGTATCCTGCCCAAGTGTTAACACCGCTTGTTGCCTGTCCGTACACACCGAATGCATTATTACCGCCTGAGGCATAACCTTTAATTCCATAAGAATCACCATTATTACCACCTAAAACTTGTCCTACTCCATAAACCCCAGTTGCATCCACATCTGCTGTTGTATTTGTTTTAATAGCTACACTATACACACCATAACCAACTTGTGAGGTTGAATTAGATTTAAAATACCCTCCACAATTTCGAGATGGATTTCCAACACCTGTATAATTGCTTTCGCCATAAACACCATAGGAATAATCACCTGAGGTGGTATGTTTAAAATACCCGCCATAACCCAAAGCCGAACCTGTATTCATATCCGAATAAAATCCATAAGTTGTGTTTCCGGTAGTTTTAACCGTTCCTTTAACTTCGAGTTTTGTAGTAGGGGTTAGTGTTCCAATACCAATATTGGTTCCATCATTAAAAAGGGTACTGTTTGCCACCCAATTGGAGCCATCGTAACGTAAGGTTTGGTTGGTAGAACCGGAAGGTAATAATCCGGAATGGGTATGATTACCGGCAGCCACCTGTGTTGAACCTGAACCAAAATTTAACGACAAAGTAGGGTTTCCGCTAACACCATCGCCATTTGAAACACTAATGCCATTGCCACTCATATCTATGCTTCTGGAAGCTATGGTTCCGGCTGCAGTTCTTACAACAAGTCCATTGGTATTCAGGTTGTGCAGCCCTAAAGCATTACCGGTTAATCCTAAGGTGCCCGTTGAGGTTATAGGTCCTCCTGTTATTCCGTTGTTAGAGGCAACAGATGTAACCGTACCTATACCGCCCGCTGCCAGCCATGTGGCATTGCCATTAGCATCGGAAGTAAGCACTTTGCCTGCGCCGGGAGCTCCGCCCCTGATACGCACCTGACCATCAATATCCAATTTTTGTGTTGGTGTTGTTGTTCCTATACCCACATTGCCTGTTCTGCCTATGTCTCCGGTTTGATTGGCGGTGCCGTTCCACGTAGGGTCGGTTTCGGTGTAATTTAATAAATATCCTGCTGTGGCGTGGTTGCCCCAACCGTATGCAGTTGTCCAATTTGTGATGTTGGTTGCGGTAATACCATTTGCTGCATGAGATGTATTCATAGCATTTGTTATTCCATAGCCAGCCAAAGTGGTTGGTTTGTTTGTCAAATTATTAAAATGTAATTGTGACGAACCGCTGGTTTGCATATTGTTTTTTGTGTAATAATTTACAGAGGCAGTAGTCCAAAGTGGATCGGTCTCAGTAATAGTTCCCGTAACATTTTCGGCAGTTTTTGTATGTAAAGCATAAGGCACACTTAATAATTGGCTTACTCCTGTAATAGTATATGTTGTTAATGGTGGCACTACGGCTGTTTTTGTTTCAATATAATAAGAATCGCTTGCCCAGTTTATAGTGCTAAATCCTGCGCCTGCGCCTATTTCAATGCTTACTAATCCGTTGGCATTGGTGGTGGGCGTTTGGATTTCGGTATAAACAACATTTCCTGATGGCGAACCTTGACGAATGTTTATCTGCATTCCGATTTGTGTTTTTGATACTAAAAGTCCGCCTCCATCGCGAATTACTGCTTGATAACTCATTTTTTGAGGTGTTTGAGCAAAGAGGGCTGTGCCGAGAATGCTCAGGATGATGATGAGGAGAAGTTTTTTCATTTGGTTTGGTTTTAGTTGATTATTATTTTTTTAGTGACCTGATTGTGTTTGGTGATTATTTTTAAAAAATAAATGCTTTTTGATAAAGAAGAAACATTGATGAGCTGGGGTTCGTTTATGTTTAGGGTTATTTTGTTATCAATCATCAGCCTGCCTGAGATATCATAAACAGAATATGCTTGGATACTTTCATTACAGGATGAAAGGATAATGAAATCAGAAGTAGGATTGGGGTAAAAACTGATATCGTCCTGTGGAAGGTAGTTGTAACTTTGATCATCAATACCCGTGGTAATAGTATTATTATAACGGACTAAAGCAAAATCAAGGTTAGCGCCATTAAGACTTGTTCCTGCCACCACAATTTTACCGTCACTTTGTATAGCAACTGAATGAACTTCATCATTAGCACTTCCGATAGCCGTTGTAAGTTTTCCATCGGTGTCGAAGCTGAGATCAAGTGCGCCATTGATGTTGTAACGGATTAATGCAAAATTATTTTTAGCGCCATTGTTACTATATCCTGCTACCAAAATTTTACCATTACTTTGTATAGCAACAGAAAAACCTTCTTCGTCATAAATTCCGAATTTAGTAGTAAGCATTCCATTA
This sequence comes from uncultured Bacteroidales bacterium, assembly GCA_964452905.1. Classification (GTDB taxonomy): domain Bacteria; phylum Bacteroidota; class Bacteroidia; order Bacteroidales; family CAYVNP01; genus CAYVNP01. Next base: position 72,028 of record CAYVNP010000012.1, on the reverse strand, counting down.
GTGTCAAAGCTATTATCGAGTGTGCCATCGCTGTTGTAGCGGGCCAGGGCTATATCTCTGGTAACGTTATTTGCCAAAATGTAACTAAATCCAGCCACCACAATTTTAGCATCACTTTGTATGGCTACTGACATGGCATAATCGCCATCATTTCCGAAAGTGGTAGTTAGTTTGCCATCGTTATCGAAACCAGTGTCTAATGAGCCGTTGCTGTTGTAGCGGACCATAGCAAAGTACATGTCGTCGCCAATTACACTGTATCCTGCCACCACAATTTTACCATCAGATTGTATGGCAATTGATCTGGGTGTATCATTATCGATGCCGATAGGGGTAGTCACTTTTCCGTCGGTGTCAAAGCTCAGGTCGAGGGTGCCATTGGTGTTGTATCGGGCTATACCAAAATCATGATAAGTGGTGCTGGTTTCGCTGATTCCAGTTACCACAATTTTGCCATCGCCCTGTATTGCCATGGCAAAGCCATAATCATTATTGATGGCGAAATCAGTAGTAAGTTTTCCACCACTGCCAAAGCTAAGGTCGGGTGTTCCGTCGGTGTTGTATCGTGCAAGAGCAATGTCCCAGTTGGTTCCATTGTGGCTGCTTCCGGATGCCACAATTTTGCCATCGCTCTGTATTGCAACTGAACGGCAATCATCATAATTACTACCAAAATCGGTGGTAAGTTTTCCGCCGGTACCAAAGCTTAGGTCGAGGGTGCCATTGGTGTTATAGCGGGCTATAGCAAAATTATTGTTACTACCAGTAGTGCTGTTTCCAGCTACCACAATTTTACCGTCACTTTGTATGGCAAGTGAAATGCCTTCATCGTCACCACTACCTATAGGTGTGACAACTTTTCCACTGCTGCCAAAACTTACGTCTAATGATCCGTCCTGAGCATACGAATTGATTGGAAATTGGAATGATGCAGCAAAAATAAAAACCACAATAAAAATTGTACATTTTTTCATAATGTTTAGTTTTTTATGATTTTAAACGTTTTTACTTCAATTTTTTCGTCAGTTACTTTCAAAAAATACGTTGCGGGTAAAAAATTACTCATATCAATGCTTGTTTGGCTGCTGTTCACTTTTTTTATTTCTAAAAGTTTTCCGTTGATGTCGAAAAGCCGATAACTTATTGATTGGATGCTGAGCGTGGTTGAAGCATCAACTTTCAATATAATATAATCGGTAGTAGGGTTTGGGTAAGCCGAAACCGAAAGGGTTATACCTGCGGCATCTTCAAGCCCCGTTACTACCGAAATTTCATAAGGTTGTTGTACTCCTTCTATAACAGATCCTTTTGTTCCTGTATAAGTTTGATATGCAACCTGACCAACGGAATAGCTCATCGTGCCTCCGCTGCCCGATGCATTACCACCTGTGGCTGGTACGGCTTCTTGTGCTTGCAGTCCTGTAAGTCCAAGTCCTAACAAGAGCATGGCACTTAATTTTAATTGTTTGTGTCGCATTTTGTCCCCCTTTTTATTATTGGTTATTATTTGTTTTAATTTCTTGTTTAATATTCTGTTTGTTTGTGTCGTTTCGAATTTTTCCATTGAATGTGATTTTTAGGTGTGATGCTAAAAAGCATCAACAAACTTTTTAACTTCATACCAATATTTTAAATTTGGATTAAGCTCCCTATGACCTTCAGCCAAATATATTGATTTTTTTAACACATTTAATAGAAAGGAGATGAATTTTTTCATGGTATTTTATTTGTTTTTAATTTGTAAAATGCCTGTAACAGTTAACCCCAGTGTCTTTTCGTTGTCTCTGTGAAATAAATCCCAATACTATTTAAATAAAATTTTTAAGTACGCGTCACAGACGTGCGCAGGCAAAGGCTTTTAAGTTAGCATAGCCTTTTCCACACTCTCCCACAGTTTATCTGCAGTTTGTTGCCAAGAAAAATTTTGTTTGCGGAACATCCCTTTTTCAATGAGTGATTGACGAAGAGCAGGATTGGCAGCTATTTCAGTGAGCGCATTGCTGATTGAATCGACAGAGAACGGATTAACGAGCAGGGCTGCATCACCCGCCACTTCGGGCATGGAAGTAACATCTGAAGTGATGACAGGTACACCGCAGCGGAACCCTTCAAGGATAGGTATTCCGAACCCTTCAAATGTGGAAACATAGGTCATTGAAAGTGCAGAGCCGATCACATGATTCAGTTCATCACTGTAAAGACGACCGGTAAAAATCACATCATTTTTAAATTGCATGTTTTGAAAAGCAGTTTCAATTTCCTGCGTCCACCATTTTTTTTCTCCAACAAATACGAGTTGAACATCATTCGAATTATTTTGTTTGAAAATATCAAATGCTTTGAAAAGATTGACAATATTTTTTCTGGGATGGAGTGAACCGACAAAAATAAAATAAGGTTTTCCTGAAGAATATTTTTTTCTTGTTTCAATGATCTCATTTTCCGGAATAGGATGGAACGATTCATTGACGCCATTGTAAACCACATCTATCTTTGAATCCTGAATATGATATTGATTGATGATGTCTTGCTTTGAAAATTCAGAAACAGTGGCTATTCGTTTTGCTTTTTGCGCAAAGCGCTGAAAATAATAGGTATAATATTTTGTAATGAGCCAGGGCAGGTCAGCAGGATAATGAACAAAATTTAAATCATGGATTACAGCCAGTGACGGGACACCTGTAGATAAAGACAAATAACCATCGGGAGATAAAAACAAATCTGCTTTGGTTTTTTTCAGCATGGATGGAATGGCATATTCAAACCAGAGATAAAACAGAAACGGATGTCGTGCCTGCGGGCTGATGACAGCAGGTTTCACATTGGATGAGAAAATAAATTCATCGTTGAACGGGCGATCAAAAATAAAAATAAATTCGTGTTCAGGATGGCTGCGTGTAATGCGTGATAAGGTTTCATACGTAAACCATCCGATGCCTTCGAGTTTGTTTTTTAGCAATAATCGTGTATTAACGGCTATTTTCAATGGATGAAGATTTTCTTAATGTTTTTAGCGTGAATAGCTTTATTCTTTTTCACCAAAAAATTATGTTAACTTTGCACAAATATCATAAAATTTTATGAAGGAGAGGATAAAAAGGATTTTACAACGATTATTGGGATTTGAGAATTATCTTTTTTTGTTTTCATTATTTACCATTGCTTTTCTTCGTTGGAACCGTCGGGAAAAAGATTTTTTATTTTTTTTAAAACAAATACCCGACGATGGTATCGTGCTTGATATAGGCGCAAATATCGGCATCATGATTGCTCATTTTGCACGGCGGCTGTCACATTCAACCATCATTGCGTTTGAGCCGATTTCGCATAATCTGAGAACATTAAAAAAAATAATTTCTTTCTTTCATTTAAAAAATGTGGTTGTCGTTGAAACTGCTTTGGGTAATTTTACCGGCGAAGCAGAGATGGTGATGCCTGTGGTCAGCAATGTAAAAATGCAGGGATTAAGTCATATGATACATCAGAGCATATCTGATTTCAATGAAGGGGAGAAATTTAAGGTACCTGTCCAAACGCTGGACAATTATTTATTAAAAAATTCTGTTGACAAGCCCATCAGAGGGATTAAGCTGGATGTGGAGAATTTTGAATATTTTGTGTTGGTAGGAGGGAAGGAAACCATTCAAAAACATCAACCGTTGATCTATGCCGAACTTTGGGAGAATAAGAACAGGGAACAATGTTTTGAATTGATGAACGCCTTGAACTATGAGGTTTATATACTTTCTCAAAATAAACTCGTCGTATTTGATGAGAAGAAATACAAGACACAGAATTTTTTCTTCATTCCCAAAACAGTTAATTAAAGCAGGTTTGTGCTATGTCCATGCAACGTAAATTTGTCACCAATCTTATGCTGATGTTGTCGGTGAACCTGCTGATCAAACCGGTGTGGATCTTATTTATTGACCGTAAAGTGCAGAATCTGGTTGGAGCGCAGGAGTTCGGATTGTATTTTGCCGTCATGAATTTTTCTTTTTTGTTTACCATTTTTCTTGACCTCGGAATTACAAATTATAATAGCCGGAATATATCTCAGAATAATCATTTACTGAATAAACATTTTTCAAGCATTGTTGTTCTTCGATTATTGCTTGCAGTCAGTTATTTCTTTGTAACGTTTGTGATCGGATTTTTTGTTGGGTATGATTCGGTTCATTTTAAAATGCTTGCTTTACTTACCTTCAATCAGTTTTTGTTAACATTCATTATTTATCTGCGTTCCAATATTGCCGGACTTCAAATGTTCAGAACGGATAGTTTAATGTCAGTCCTTGACCGATCTGTCATGATCATAATTTGTTGTATATTGATCTGGGGGCATGTTACTCAAACTAAATTTAAGATTGAGTGGTTTGTTTTAGCACAGACAGCAGGTTATTTTGTAACGGCTGTTGTTGGTTTCCTTATCATCGTGAGGAAATCAAAATTCAAAAAATTCAAATGGAATCCTCCTTTTTTGATATTGGTGATCAAACAAAGTTTTCCTTATGCCTTGTTGGGTTTGCTGATGATGTTTTACAATCGTATTGATTCGGTGATGCTTGAACGGTTATTAAAAAATGGCGCTTTGCAGGCAGGTATTTATGCTTCTTCATTTCGTTTATTGGATGCGGTCAATAATTTTTCATTGCTGTTTACGTTCCTTTTACTACCAATGTTTGCCAAAATGATCAAGCAAAGAGAATCCATAGAGGAGCTGATCAAAATGGCAATCACTTTTTTATTTGTGCCAACGGTGGTGCTTGCCGTCAGTTCGTATTTTTATGGAAAAGAGATTATCACCCTATTATATCCACAGAATAAATCATTGGAAACAAGTTTGGTCTGTCAACAACGGCTCATCGAATCCATTGAAGTATTCCGGGTATTGATGTGGTGCCTGATTGCCGTATCAACCACTTATTTATTTGGAACATTGCTAACTGCGAACGGTAGTTTAAAACAATTGAATATTACTGCTACATTTGGTGTAGTCATTAACATTGTTTTAAATCTAATTTTAATTCCGAGATATGAAGCGCTTGGTTCTGCGTGGGCGAGTTTGATCACACAACTTGTAACAGCCGCGGCACAATTATATATCGCATGTCGCATCTTTAAACTGAAACCGAACTTTAAATTTATTTTGCTGTTAATTCTATTTTTGCTGTTTGTTATTTTGGTAAATTATTTTACTTATGGTTTGTTTCATAGATGGGGATTGAATTTCATGTTAATGATTGGTGTTTCATTGTTGTTTGCATTCGTCATCCGGTTGATCAATTTAAAAGCATTATATCAACTGGTGTTTCTGAAAGAATAAGTCAAAAGAGGTATATAGATAAAGATTAATAAACATTTAAAATTTGCAGTTTAAATAAAATTACATATTTTTGAAAAAATAAAGTTTATGATGGCGGATCAGAATTCGGATGAATCACTGGAATTTAATTCAAGAAAATTTATTACACTTTTATTTAAGTGGCAAAAGCATCTTATGATAATAGCTGTTTTAGCTGCCGTATTATCTTTTGTTTTTTCATCAAAATATTTTATTACTCCTTTGTATAAATCAAAGGTGGTTATGTTTCCTGCTTCTACGAATTCTCTTTCAAAAGTATTGCTTTCACAACAGAATCCGACCAGAGAAGATTTGCTTGGTTATGGAGAAATGGAGCAAGCTGAACAAATGATGCAGATACTAAATTCCTCATTGTTGCGAACGAAAATCATTAATAAGTATCATTTACTTCAGCATTATAATATTGATCCACATTCGCCTTACAAACAAACAGAATTATTTGAAACCTATAAAGCCAATATTCGTTTTGCGAGAACTGAGTTTATGGCTGTTGAAGCGGTTGTTTTTGACCGGGATGCTCAAACCGCTGCTGATATTGCGAATGATATTGCTGCATTTTATGATACCATAAAAAATAATATTCAACATGAACGAACGTTGGAAGGTTTGAAAGTTGTTAAAGAAGCGTATGATAAACAATTTTTTTATGTAAAAAAATTAGAAGATTCGTTAACGATCTTACGCAAGATGGGGGTCAATGATTATGAATCTCAATCACAAATGTTCCATCGGCAGTTGGCAATGGAAGTAGCCAGAAATAATAAAGCAGGCATTGATGCTTTAGAAGCTAAACTGGAACAGGTTTCAAAACTTGGCAGTGCTTATGTTTCGTTGCGGGATGCTCTTTCACATGAAAATAATCAGTTGAGTTATCTTAGATCAAAGTTAGAAGAAATTAAAGTAGATGCTGAAAAGAATATTCCTCAAAAATTTATTGTTGACAAAGCATACACCGCTGATAAAAAATCATATCCGATACGATGGCTAATAGTACTGGTATCAACAGCAGCGACTTTGATACTGGCTGTTTTAATTATTATTTTGATAGAAAATAATTTTAAAAAAAAAATTATTTCCCGTTCCAGTTAACTCAACGTTCACTGAACATCAACATTAAAGAAAATGAAAATCTTACAAAAAACTACATAATCTATATGAATTCATTTTTTAGTAATCTGAATATTTTTCTTTTGATAAATAAATGGAAGAAACATTTGTTAATACTTATAGGAGTATCAGTAATATTAACGTTTATTTTTTCATCATCATTTTTTATTAAACCGCGTTATCGCTCAGAAGCCATATTGTATCCCTCCAATTTATCACCTTATTCATCTGAATCGCCCACAGAACAGATGCTCCAATATTTCAGATCGGATGATATCAAAGACTCGATGATCAGTAAGTTTCATCTTATAAAGTATTGGAAAGTGGATTCAACTCGTAACCATTACAAAACGATTCTGTATAATATTTTTAACGATAATATAGTTGTTAAAAAAAGTGACAATGAATCAGTTATTATTGAAGCAGTTGATATAAACCCTGATACGGCTTGCAAGATGGTTAAATCCATGATTCAGTTTTTTAATTTAAAAGTAAGAAGTTTACATAAAGAGAAGTTGATTGAAACAGCAAAAACCTTGGAGTTTCTTTTAACTTCCAAAAAGAAGCAGATTGATTCTCTGGAAAGCAGATTGGATACATTACGTAAAAAATATAATATTCTGGATTATGATATACAACTCAAAGAGGCTATGCGTCAACGGGTGAAAGAAAATAATGAAGGGAAAACGGTATCTTCTTCTTTGCTGAAAAATCTTGAGAATTATGGAGGGGAGTATCAATTATTAGGTGGATATCTCAGTAGTGCAACAGGAATTTACAATAAAATTCTTTCAGAATATGAAAAAACACAAAGCGATATTAAGAAAGAGATTACCTATACGAATATAATCAGCAGTCCCAAAATACCTGATAAAAAATGTTATCCGATTCGGTGGCTGATTGTATTGATTGGCGCTGCTTCAACATTTTTATTATCAATCATAGTTATTGGTATGATTGATAATTTTAAAAAACCTGAAAACTAATTTTATCAATATAATTAAAGTGTTCCGGTTTTGATCGAAAAAAATAAATTAAAATGGATTTATGTTGTTTGTGGAATTTTTATTTTACTCAACACGTTTTTTATTACCAATGAATTTTATTGGTTTGTTCTTTTTCCCTTAATCATTTTAATCATTCTTTTATTTTTCTTTTCACTCGACAAGTTATTGTTATTACTCGCTTTTTTAACACCTTTATCCATTAACTTCAAGGATATTTCGGGTGGGTTCGGGCTAACCATTCCGACAGAACCATTGTTATTCGGAATGATGTTATTTTTTATTTTAAAACTTATATATGATAAAAAATACGATATAAAAATATTTCGTCATCCGGTAACGATCGCACTATTTATTAATTTGTTTTGGATGCTGATTACATTATTGACCAGTGAATTGTTTGGGGTGTCATTTAAATATTTTATTGCTCGTTTATGGTTTATTTCAGCGGCTTTTTTTCTTGGTGTACCGTTATTCAAAGAGTTTAAAAACATTGGACGATTTATTTGGTTGTATATTTTAGCATTTGTAATCGTGATCTTTTACACAACCATTAATCATTCCATGTATGGATTCAGTGAAAAGACAGGTCACTGGGTAATGTCTCCTTTTTATAATGACCACACAGCTTATGGAGCCATGTTGGCATTTTTTATACCCCTCTTAGGTTTCTTTTCATTTAATTCAAAATATAAAAAAAGAATTCGTGTTTTTTCATTTCTTACGTTGGGTCTGTTTTTAGTTGCATTTGTTTTATCTTATTGCAGGGCGGCTTGGTTAAGTTTATTGTTAGCTATGATTATTTGGCTATTTACCATTTTTAAAATCAGAATGCGATGGATATTACTTTCTTTATTGTTTTTAATAGGATTGTTTTTTATTTATCAAGATACAATTTTGCAGAAGATGGAAAAAAACAAACAAGCATCATCTACAGATTTTATTAAACATGTTCAATCTGTTTCAAATATTTCAACGGATGCTTCCAATCTTGAACGTATCAACAGATGGAATTCAGCAATAAAAATGTTCAAGGAAAGACCAATCTTTGGTTGGGGTCCCGGTACCTATCAATTTATTTATGGTCCGTTTCAGGCATCCAAAGATAAAACGATCATCAGTACCAGCGCAGGGGATAGGGGGAATGCCCATAGTGAATACATCGGTCCTTTGGCTGAATCAGGCGTATTAGGAACTTTAACATTTATTTTGATAATCATTTATGTTGTAATTACAGTCGTAAGGATATTCCGTAAAACCAATAACAGACATATCAGGCGCTTTACGTTAGCACTTTTTATGGGATTAATAACGTATTGTATTCATGGATTTTTAAATAATTTTCTTGATTCAGATAAAGCTTCAATACCTTTCTGGGGTTTCATTGCCATGATTGTGGCAATTGATCTCTATCATTCGTCCGGAATGCAGAATGATTCAAAAACGAACGTATAATAAAAAAGAAAGATTGCCATTAAATTATTCAGTTCAATACAGGAGAACTATCCCATTTTGCTGATTTGCTCAAGACGCTCCCTGTTAAGTATTTTAATAGTATTATCAACAATTTGAATGATATGGGATTCGCAAAAAGAGTTAAGGATTCTACCGGTGCTATCTTTGCTTAGAGCAGTGAGGTCTGCCAAATCTTTTTTATTTAAAACAAAGCTATGATGTTTGCTTTGATTGATGATGTCTTCAAAATACAATAAAGCGTCCGCAACACGACCATGCATTTGTTTTTGTGTTAAACTGATGAACCGATCAAAATTAAAAATTGCTTTTTTACTAATATCTTCAATATATCCAAAAGCAAATTTATTATTATGCATCATCATATTTTTAAACAGATCCACATCAATCAGGCAAGCCCTGACTTCATTAATAGCTGCTAAGGAATAATGATGAATCTTATCAACAAAAGCACCGGGTCCTCCAAGAAATTCACCGGGTGTAACATATTGAAGCAATAAATTTTTTTTCTCAAACCCTTCAAGATAAACTTTTGCCAGTCCTTTCGTGATTGAAACAATATGTGTAATCGGTGTGCCTTGTTTAAATATAGTTTCACCGGCATTATAGACTACCTCGAGATGATTGGCACTTATTTTGTCAAGTTCAGCTTCAGTTAAACAATTAAAAATAGGATGTTTGCATGTACAATTTTGACATAGATTATGATGTTTCATACACTCTCAAGTTTTTTAACAAAATTAAAAAAATATATATAAGTCCGACATAAATCGTAAAAATCTCGTTTTATTTCGTGAAAAATATCAGAATATTTATGTTATTAATCATGCTTATGTATATTTGACGGATGATTCATTTTTGTAATTTTGAAAAAATTTATTTGTCATGATGGAAGAAAAGAAATCAAAACCGTTATTTGTATTTCCATGGGGATTTGTTGAAAGTTTTTTATTTTCATTTAGTCTTGTTTTACTTGGTTTTGTTATTGAATACTTTAATAATGGTGCTTACTACGGGCTGCCATCTATGCCATATAATGTTATTTTATTTGGTGTCCTGATCATCATTTATTGTATTTTGCATTTCTTTTTTAACGATCCGTTGATTCGTTGGTTATCCAGCATTCCCGCCACTATTGCTTCTGTTACAGCATATACATCCTTAATGTTAATCCTGGGTTTTATTCCTCAGGAGGTCAAAGATGTAAATTCTGTTGTGCATAAACTTGGAATGACTCATGTTACCGAAAGCTTACCATTTTTATTTTCTTCATTTATGTTATTGACAGTACTTTCCTTTACCATTCTCCGTCGGCTGACTCCTTTTAATTTAAGGAATCTGGGATTTTTTTTGAATCATTTCGGATTATTACTGATTATCATTGCAGCTTCTTTCGGTTCATCCGATAGCCAGCAACTATCTTTAAAAATGTATGAAGGGGATAAATTCGGTGTGGCATTTGATAAATTTAACCAGCACCATAAACTCCCTTTTAAAGTTGAACTCATTGATTTCTCAATGAAAACGTATAATCCGGAATTGGTTGTTATCAATAAGGAATCAAATTTTGTAAAGGATAAGGATGGTAAAGTTTTATTTACAATTGATAAAAATAAAAAATATTCAATAGGCAGATATGAAATTAAGATTGAAAAATATCTTGAATCATGCAAGCCGGTTGTTGATAGTTTTGCTCCACTTGATATGATGGGCGCTACTTCCGCAGCATTTATTCGTGTAAATAAGAAGGAATCTAAAGACAAAGAAGTGGCTGCCGGCTGGATCAGTTGTGGAAGTATTATATTTCAGGAAAAAGCACTTATGATTGAATCTGATTTCACAGTAAGTATGAATAAACCACAGCCGAAAAAATATATGTCGAAAGTTAAAATATATTTTCCGGATGGGAAAGTGAAAATAGAAACGATAGAAGTGAACAAACCGCTTAAAGTTAACGGATGGTACATCTACCAGATGGGGTATGATGAAACAATCGGTAAATGGTCAGCATTCAGTATTTTTGAATTTGTGTATGATCCCTGGCTGAAAGTTATTTTTGTCGGTGTGGCTTTATTGATGGCTGGTGCCTGTTTTCTGATCTGGTACGATAAACTGATTTAATTGATATTTTATTATTTACATTTTTTAAATTATATTCAAGTGATTATAAATTTTACAACAACAAGTTATCTCACAGCGGCTCTTTGGTCCGCAGGTTTGATCAGTTTATACCTTCCCGATAAACTTTTTTCATTTAAAAGAATCACTGCTAATATTCTTTTGGTACTTGGCACTGCATTATTGTTTTTTTATATAATCAATTTATGGATTGAGTTGGAAAGACCACCATTGCGAACATTGGGCGAAACCAGATTATGGTATGCCTTTTTTCTTTCGTCCATCGGACTGATACTTTATTTTATCCGTAAGTTCAATTGGATCCCGTTGGTTAGTATTCTATTTGCTTTCATGTTTCTTGTGATTAATCTGATCCATCCTGAAAATTTTGAAAAAACACTGATGCCTGCCTTACAGAGTCCATGGTTTGTACCCCATGTGATTGTTTATATTTTTGCCTATTCCCTTTTATTTGCATCAACATTTTTTGCATTCAGAGGTTTGGTCATGTTGTATAAAAATAATTTTACTCCCGAAATGTTAAAAATGGCTGACAGGATCGTTTACATTGGTTTTGCATTTCTAACATTTGGTTTGTTATTTGGTGCCTTGTGGGCAAAAGAAGCATGGGGTAATTACTGGACCTGGGATCCTAAAGAAACTTGGGCTTTTCTCACCTGGCTCTTATATCTGATTTATATTCATTATCGATATCACTTCCGTCAGGCAGTTAAATCACCATTGATTATTCTGACCCTTGCTTTCGCTATTCTTATGATATGCTGGTTTGGAGTGAACTATTTGCCTTCTGCCAAAAACAGTGTTCATACTTATAACAGCGCAAGATAGATTTTGCATTTAGAATAATCGCTTGTAATGATTAATGAATTAATTCCAATAATGTGGTATTTTTCATATAATCAATGATTAGCTCATTTAGCTCACACCAATATTTATTTGTCAAACACACTTTGGATCTGGAACATAATGATGGTTTGTTGACACACCGAACGATATTCAGATTTGATTCAAAAGATTTATATATGTCGTATACGGTAATATTTGATTTGGGTTTAGCGAGTTTATAACCGCTTTTTTCCCACATACATTTTTTATCAGTCCGGATGCTTTCAACGAAGCAATAATATGATCAAGATATTTTTCAGATATTTCCTGATTTTTTGCAATATCTTTTTGAAAGATACCTTTATTTTCTTCTTGAAGTGCAATCTCAATCATCGCTCATAAACCATATCGAATTTTTGTATTTAACTTCAGGACATATATATTAGGGGTGATTTTTATGAAATCAAATTTATAAACATATTTAATTAATTTCAATATTATTTAAAGAGTTCAAATTAATTTTTAATATTAGATTTATATTACAAAATATTATAAAATTAACAGTTGAATCTAAAGAAACGCTTGGAATAACATAATAATCATGTATTTTTCAGATTTTATCGTAATTTGAATATACACGTTTAATTTTGAATTTTGTTAAAAAAAGAGGATCAAAATGATCCTCTTTTAATGTTTTACATAATTTTATTTTCTTCCCATTCTTTTTTCTTTTTCTTTCTTCTTTTCACTTTCAGCTAATTTTATATAAAAATAAATATCAACTGACAAAAGCATCAATGCTAAACCAATAGTGATAATCAAAGGAGCATAATCTTTTGAGTTTTCGGCCAAACTTCTAAATAGTTTCCATAAACCTCCTGAGATCAAAGCCATAGCACCTATTGAAAAAATCACATATAACTTCAGTATATTTAATCCATTTTCTTTTGAAACATATTTATAATGTCGAGCGACACTTTCAAGATCAGCGGTTGTTACTTCAATGTAATTTCTCCCTTTTCTGTATTTTCGTCGTTTTAAATGATATTCAAGTCTTTTAATATATTCTAACGTCAATTCGTCTAAACGTTTTTTTGCATTTTCTGTATATTTAACTTCTATAGGTGCTTCCTGTTCCATAATTTTATATTTAAAAAAAGTATGTAAATATAATATCTATTTTAAAATTATATCAATTTAAATAAAGTTTTTTATTAATTATTATAAAATTTTATGCATTAATTAAAAAAGAGTTCAATTCCAGTTATATATATTCAATCACATAATATTCTTTTGTTATTTCTAATCAGTTTGAATAAGAAAATACGAATATGAAATTTGAAATTTGAACGAAAACTAATAACAAATTTTTTTATTCCTTGATATCAATCATTCATATTTTGAAACTTTATTTAAACTTTTCTAATCTAATTTTTAATGTTAAAATTATTAATTAAGTATTATTTTTTTTACGATCATATATTTTTCACCTGTATATTTCAAAAGGTAAACCCTTTTTGAAAATGATTTATCTAATTGAATATATTCTTTTGAATACCCATGAAGGGGCTTGGAATATATTATCTGTCCCTGCATGTTTAATAGTTCAATATAATTTTCGGATGTTGGTTTATTCTGATCAATTTCAATATAGAAGCCATTGCCTTCTATTGGATTGGGATAAATGTTGATAATGTTTGAAAGATTAGAATCGTCATTTTTTTTTATAGAAGTTAAGACACTACTGTTATTTAATGCGATATAATCTATTTCAACAACACCTGAACTTCCACTTTGTGGCATGTCGAGGCGAATTTGTTTGATAGTGCCTGTCCATCCTGAATTAGCACTCATGTTGACGACATATTCGGAATAACCGTTATCATTGGCATTGATGATGAAAGGGACAGATTTGGCTTCATCATACCCTGTTGCCGAAGAGGTAACAAAATAAATTTTGGCATCGCTTGAAACACAACTGTTCTTGGCTTTGATTATAATGTAAGGATATGAAGCTGCAACCGCATTGATATTATCCGGTGAATGCATAAATGGGTCTGCACCTGTAATGGTTAACTTGAGAATGCTTACAGTTACACTGCTGTCGTATCGCATCAGGAGGTTCCATCCTTCTTCAGAATTAAGAAAGTGCCAGATAATGGGAGGTGCATTTGGATCAGACACCGTAAATGTTTGCGTTTTCTGAGGTGCTCCACAATAGGTAGCATCACCGATCTGATTGGCGGCTACCATAACTTGACCACCACTACCTTTCAGTGTGATCTTGTTTCCGCTGATCGTTGCCGGTCCTGAAACGATACTGAACGTAACAGGTAGTCCTGAGCTGGCTTTAGCAGTGATGGTGAAAGGTTGATCAGAAATATTTTTATTGCTGATGGAATTGAAAGTGATTGTTTGTGTTGTACAATTGGGTTTAACCAATGCAGTCATATTCTGAGCAAACAGATGACCAAGTTCAACCAGTCCTGCAGCCGTGTAATGAACACCATCCGTTGTAAGTCCCTTGGTATCAAAGGTTCTGACATTGGTGAGATTATTGGCAACATCGAGTTGCACCTGTCTTATTATTGAATTATAAGTCCAGACGGTTTGCACATCAATCATACCGATAACAAAAGGTAAAGGTCCTTGCCCGAGTGCATTCCTGACATCATTAATGAAATTGGGTAGATTGGTATGATATTCATTTGCCCATACATCCGATTGTGCATCCGATTCGCCTTGCATCCAGCAAATACCATGCACTATAACATTATAATTCACATTCAATTCATTGAAACATGCCTGACTAAAATTAATCAGATTTGTGTATAAGGTACCGGTAGTTCCTCCAGAAGAAGGGGGGCGCCAGTTTCCATACAGATGAGTGCCCCCCACAGAATACTTGATAATAGCAACTTTTTCACCATTGAAGTTATTGTAAATATCTCTTCCAAACGTAAGTTCAGAACCAAACCGAGTGCCTTGTGTACCAAAAGCAGGAGACAAATCCAACCACCCTTTTACCGGATCACCACCGGCTTTGATCGTAACCCCGGTAAATGTTCCCTGAAGATTAGCGGGCAAATCTGTAGGGATCCCTAGTCCAACCATATTGGATTGACCGGCCATAATGAACACATGAATATTTGGTTTTTGTGAAAACAAGGAAATATGCATGAATGCGAATCCCAATGTCAACAAATAAATAAATACTTTCTTTTTCATGATTCTTATTATTAATGAATGACTATTTTTTTAGTAATTACTGTCTTCATATCCGAAATCCTTATCAGATAAATTCCTTTTGTAACTTCATTCTGAATTTGAATAAATTCTTTTGCATTGCCTGACAGTTTCTGTTCAAACACTAATTGCCCTTGCATGTTAACAACTTCAATTTTTGAGTTCTTATTGAGTAAACCAGATTCAATATAAAATCCATTATCTTGAACAGGATTCGGGTAGATCGTTATTGACTCATTGATTTCTTTTTCGTTTACTCCGGTCACTACATTGATCAATCCGTCATCATCGAATGCAATGTAATCTATCAGCATTGTTCCACTGCTGGCTGATTCGGCGAAGTCGAACCGAACTTGTTTGATCGTGCCTGTCCATAGCGCGCTGGTGCTCATATCAACAGTATATGTTTTATAGCCGGTATCGCTGCCACTGACAGCAAATACCAATGACTTTGATTCATCGAGGCCTGTGGCGTCATTGCGCGACCAATAAATTTTACCATCGCTTTTGCCGGTGGAATTTTTTATTTTCAGCATTAAATATTTATAGGTGGCAGCGTTCAGTCCGAGGTTATCGGGCGACAGCATGTTGGGATCGGCGTCGGTGATAGTAGCTGATAAGATGCTATTTGCAGCGCTACCGGTTGAGTTGTGTGTCATTACCCATCCCTCCAACGAGTTTTCAAAATGCCAGATTTTAGTAGAGAAGTTCGGATCAAATACTGTGATTTCCTGTGTAGAAACCGCAGCACAATGCGTTGCATCGCCGACCTGAGTGGCAGCAATCTTCACAACGCCTTTGATGCCTTTGAGTGACACTGTGTTTCCGTTCACTGTGGCGGGTCCCGAGATAATGCTGAATGTAACAGGCAATCCGGAACTCGCCGTAGCGCTGACCGTGAAAGGACCATCAGTCATACTTTTGGAATATATGACAGGGAAGTCAATGGTTTGTGATGTACAATTTGATTCGATAATTTTAATGAAATCGATATTGACTGTTCCGGCTGACAGGGATGCCAATGGGTCGATGCGAATCTGCTTGATTGTGCCTTTCCACTCTGCATGTCCTCCCATATCTATCATGTATTCTGTATAACCGCTATCATTGGGTTTGATGTTAAAACTTTTTGCCAGCGTTCCACTCCATGTAGCATCGGAACGAGTAAAATAGATAGAAGCAACGGTTTCAGCAGTATTATTCTTCATTTTAACATGAATTGATTTTAATGTTGTTGCATCAAAATTAAGGTTGTCAGGAGAAATCATGAAAGAATCGCCTCCGGTGATGGTGAGGTTCAGATAACCGCCGGAAGTGTTTCCGGTTAAGCTGTTGTAGAGGTTCCAGCATTCGATGGAGTTGTCGGTATTAAATTCCCAATCGAGTGTCTTAGGACAACGGAAGCTTAGGATGCCGTCCGCAAAGCGGTGCCCAAGGTCGATCATTCCCTGACCCTGATAATGAGCGCCATTGGTGGGAAAGCCATGTGTGTCAAAAATACCTACATAAGGAACCTTATTCGCAACATTTATTTCCGCTTGGCGGATAATGGAATTATATGGCCAGTTGGTGGAAATGTCAATCATTCCGATTACGAAAGGCATATTCGGTAAGCCAAGGGCTGTTCTCAGGTCTTTGATGTAGTTAGTCAGGTTAACTTCATACGCATTTGACCATGTAAGATCAGTACCGTCTGATTCGCCCTGCATCCAACAGTAACCCAATACTTCAACATCATAATTAACTTTGAGTTCATTCAGTGTGGCTGTCATAAAACTAATCGTGCTGGAATAATCTGGTCCTAAAGTACCACCGGATGAAGGCGGACGGAAATCTCTGGCAAGCACATGTCCGCCCCATGCCCACTTGATGAGTCCAATTTTTGTTGTGCCGAAAGCTGCAACAATATCTCTACCCAAGGCAACCTCCGGACCGTAATTGCCACCAAATCCTTCATTTGAACGCAGGTTGGTCCAGTCAAACTGGATAGCCGGTTCACCGCTGCTTTTGATGGTTACCTGTGGAATTTCAGCAGTATATCCTGACGGCAATGTAGCGGGCTCAGCAAATCCAACCATGTTGGACTGGCCTCCCATCAGTACGACTTTAATGGAAGGTTTCTGTGCAAATAAAACCATATGAAACAAATAGAATAAACCTAATACGATTAGTTTTGAATACACCTTTTTCATATTTTAATTTATGATAATTTTTTTTGTAATTATAGTTTGGTCATCACTATATTTTACAATATATATTCCTTTTGAGTTAATATGTTCTGTGAAAATATATTCTTTAAAATTCCCGTCCATATGTTTTTGTAAAATGATCTGGTTTTGCATATTTTCTATTTGTAAAACACCATTTGGATTTGACAGGTCTGAAGAAAATTCTATATTAAAACCCTTTCCATCAGAAGGATTTGGGAATATATTAAATAAATGATTATTTATTTTATGATCATTCATTCCGGTCAGTATTCCGTCATTATCCAATGCAATGTAATCAATATCCACATTGCCGCTTGAAGCAGATTGAGTAAAATCAACACGTAATTGTCTGATGGTGCCTGTCCATTCTGCATTTGAGGTCATATTGATTTTATAAATTGTGTACCCTGTTTCATCAGCGTTTACTGGGAAATTGAGATGCATGGATTCACTGAAAGCAGCATTATCTGTACGGTTCCAGTAAATAGCTGCTGTTGTAGTGGAAGTCATATTTTTGGCTCTGATTAAAATATATGGAAAAGAAACTGCATCTGCATTCAAGTTATCAGGTGAATGCATAAATGGATCTCCTCCTGTAATGGTTAAATTAAGTATACTATTTGTTGCTGAACCAGTATAATTTTTTGTAAGTGTCCAATCCTCCAGTGAATTTTCAAAATGCCAGATGATACTTTGAATAGTTGGATCAGAAACAGTAAATGATTGTGTCTGCTGATTAGCTCTACAATAGGTCGTATTCCCAGCTTGATCAGCCGCAACAATGACCTGTCCTGCTTTGCCGGTTAATGTGATTGTATTCCCTTTCACAGTTGCTGGTCCTGAAACGATACTGAAGGTGACTGGCAAACCTGAACTGGCTGTAGCGCTTACATTAAAAGAAGCATCCGTTATTTTTTTATTTGTAATTGCATTAAATGAAATTGATTGTGCCGTACAATTCAGATTTTGTAGGGGATATGGTAATTGATTGTCTGAAGGACCCGGTATTTTCAAGATATCAGCTCCACCGGATGGATTTGTAATAAAATCGGCTTTATCAACACAGGTCAGACGACCTGATAAACCTTTATATCCACTGTGATATACGATGAACATCTGACTTCCGTCAGGTGAAGTGGTGAAACTGCAGTGACCGGGACCAACAAAATTACCAACAGATTGCATGATTGGATTCCCTGAATACATAGTATATGGGCCATAAGGAGATGTTGAAGTAGCATAGCCCAGTTTATAGTCAGGACCAGTGCCATTACCTGAAAACACAAGATAATACGTACCGTTGTGTTTAAGCATATTCGGTGCTTCCACAACACAACCCGTTACCCAGGCACCCACAGTCAGATTATTGAATAAATGTTGCCCTTTGGAAATAGCTGTCAGGTCAGCATTGAATGTACCAACCCATAAACCGGAAGTACCAGCGCACCCACCTTCGTTCCAATATAAATATTCTTTCCCGTCAGTATCTCTGAAATAGGTCGGATCTATTGACCATGAATTTTTAAGTGGTCCTGCATATTTGTTGAACGGGCCTTCCGGAGAAGTTGCTTTAGCGAGATACACGCGCTGATCCATCGTATAAAGCATATAGATCTGTCCATCACTTTGTCGTTTAAAAACTTCAGCAGCCCAGAACGCACCTCCGCCTAAATTACCGAAAACAGTTGAATTATTTAAACCAGTCCAGTTTACTAAATCTTTGGATTTCCAGGCAAATCGATCGGTATTGTAAACATAATAATAACCTGTAGCTGAATGGTAATAGACCCCTGGATCAGCACTGCTGGTCTTAATGACCGGATTGGTATAGGTTTGAGCATTTAAACAACTGAAAGAAAAAAGGAAAATGAAAAGAAAAAAGTTTTTCATAATTTAAGAGGTTTTAGTTAATACATATTTTTTTAATATATTTTTTATTTTGGTAATTTATGGTTAAAAAATAAATACCCTGAGCCGGTTTATTTGCCAGTGAAATGAATTCATTTGTATGTCCCGATAATGAATGAGAATAAATCAGTTGTCCTTGAATGTTCTGAATTTCAACGTAACCTGAATGTTCAGTCAGCGGATTCCGAAAATAAATATTTAATCCATTGCCATCAGAGGGATTGGGGTAGATTAACCAATCATCATCAAAGTTCAATTCATTGATTTCATTTGGTTTTGAAGTTGAAAAAGTAAATTTATTGAGATTAAAATTTCCAGGACCATCAATATATAAACGCATGATATGATTACCGGAAGAAAGATAAAATTTAGTTATAACATCTGCAAAAGCAGTTTCAGAAGATGTATTCGGAATTGTAATAGACCCAGATTTATTGATACTGTCAAATTCAATATGAAATAGTGCGCGGGTAGTATTACTTGCTATACGTGCCGTCATATAAAAAGTATCTGCCTGAATGACGTTAACTGAATATTTAAGCCATTCTCCCGGTTTCATCCACCCGACCGAATATCCGCTTCCTCCATCGTTTACAGCAAGAATATCAACTGCTTCACTTGTCCTATAAGTATTTCCGAGATTTGTTGTTTCCACATCATGGTATGCAACTCCTTCACCACCGTTATCAAAGTTCTCCGCTTCAATTGTACCGGGGATTACTGCACGAGTTCCGCCATAGGGCAACAAAGGATTAGTTACAAAAATAATTTGTTGAGATAATGAATAACAATAGGTTAAATTTCCGGATTGAATAGCTGAAACCTTTATAGTCCCTGGAGTTCCTGACAATGTAATCGTATTTCCACTCAGTGTGGCAGGTCCGGATAAAACCGAAAAACTAACAGGCAAATTTGAAGTTGATGATGCACTTAACTGAAATGGAAGATTGTTTGTTTCTTTATCAGTCACTGGATTGAAGTTAATTGTTTGTCCGGTGCAGTTAGTCAAAGGATAAGGTTTCGCTGTTGAAGAAGTTCCATCAATGATCAAAATATCGGGTCCACCTTTGGGATTAGGAACAAAGAAAGCACGATCAACACAAGTACTTCGGACTCCTCCATTACCTCTGTGATAAACGATAAACAGTTTGGTTTTATCGGGAGAAGTAGTAAAACTGCAATGTCCGGTTCCATTAACTGTGGCTGTTTTCCATAGAATAGGATTGCCAACATATTTGGTAAAAGGCCCTGTCGGACTTGATGCGGTTGCATATCCTACACCATAATTTGGACCTGTCCCATTTCCTGAATAGATCAGGTAATACGTACCATTGTGTTTGATCATGTAAGGAGCTTCAGTCACACATTCTTCAATAAAATGCCACCATGTTTGAGTTTCGACAGTGTGAGCACCCAATAAAAATTTGTTATTTGAAAGAGATTTCAAGTCAGCGCTGAGAAGTGCAACCCATATGCCTGCTGTGCCACCGCATCCTCCCATGTTGTAATACAGGTATTCCTTTCCATCATCATCCTGAAAAAAGTGAGCATCAATACCTGGAAATGAACCGGCTAAACGGTTAAACGGACCAGTCGGTGAAGTTGATACTGCAATATAATTTCCATTTCCATTCAATGTATAAACCATATAAAACTTACCATCTTTTTTTCTTTTGCAGACTTCAGGAGCCCAGAACATACCTGATTCATTGAGGGGATTACTCATGGATGTCCATGTAACTAAGTTTGTAGATTTGAAGAAATTCCAGTCAGTAGTATAAAGGTAATAGTTGCCGTCAGTATCATTGTAAAAAATACCCGGATCAGCACTGCTTGAATTGATAACAGGATTTGTATATGTTTGGCTGAATGATTTTAAAATTAAAAAGGGAATCAATATGCAGCAATAAAATATTTTCATGTCAGTATTGTTATTATTTCAAAATTATCATTCATTCCTAATATATTGACACATTTCAGATAAAAAGGTTATTAGAATTAATAAATATTCAATAAAGAACAAATAATATTCAAAAATTAAGAACAATATTTTAGTAATTTATTTTACCTATTTATCTGACCAGTGCAACATATCCATGCAGATTTAATATTTTACCGGTAATCGTTTTTGCCTTGATTACATAATAATAGGTGCCTTCGGATTCCGTTGCTGAAGGGAGCCATTTGAAATTTACATCTGATGATTCAAATACCTTACGTCCCCAGCGGTTAAAAATGATCACAGAAAAATCAGGAAAATCACCTTCATAATAAATTCTGAATTCATCATTGATACCGTCGCCATTTGGCGAAAACACATTCGGTACTTTAATGGAATCACAATTGTTCATCACGTTGAAATTAATTGTACTGTTGCATTTTCCGTCATTGATCACAACGAAATATTTTCCGGGATCTTTCACAGTTCTTGAAGGGGACGCATTGCCATCATTCCAGAGATACGTTTTTGCAACAGAAACCGTAACATCAAAAACAGCTGTATCATTACAAATATTTTTTGTAGCGCCTGAAGGTAAAGGGGTATAGTCAATATTGAATGTATCTGTTCGTTCGCATGAACCTTCGGCTGTTGTCACCCATAATTTATCTTGTCCGTTGGTGGTTAAGTTTTGAGTGGTGTCAATCTTTGCAGTCAGGTTGTTTTGCCATTTCCATCCGTTGGTACTTTGACGTGCTGTGAGATCAAAGTTACATCCTTTAAGTACATGGATATCTGATGTAGAACCGGCTGTATTGTAATCGGAAAAATATCCATAGCGGCATCCACCAATCCAAAAACCATGATAATAGCCGAGATGAAAAATATCCGAACCGGAAACAGTGAATTGTTGATCATTCGGGATGAATGCATTTTTATCCCCCCAATCGTAAATAGCCATACAAACATAGTTCGTTCCATTTACCATGATGGTTTGCATACCTTTGTTGCTGGGCCATGTGTTGTATGTATACGAGTTTTTAGTTGTAGTAATTTTAATGCTGTTCTGATTGCCTTGTTTGGTAATTATTATCAGAATAATTGGATTGCCGCCGCTGGCAGGTACCGGCGGAGAACGTGTAATCGCAACTTCTTTTGATCCAGAGCAGCCCAGAGCAGGAAGTAAAGCGGATGCAGATTCCTGTCCTATACCACCCAGATGATAGACATAAGCCGGCTGAGTGGTGCTGATTGAAGAAACTACTGTAATGGGTGTGGTAAAGTGTTCCCCTGACTGTAATGTTGCTTTGACTTGACCGTTAATTGTAACAACCGTGTTGGGTTTTGTAGCAAGGATGATAGCGCGTTCTTTTTCATACGTCATATTTCCTACATCATATCCGTGAAGTTTGCTTGGTACAACGATATAATCTGTTCCGATAATATTAACCGGGACTATCTGGTCGCCGATCAGGTCTGCTTTATTGTCTGTAGGATTTGGCGCACGGCAATTAATTAAATCTTCATATATGGTGACAGCAATGTTTTTATCGGATGTAACATGTGTACCGATTAAATTAATGGTTGCAGCATCTGAAGTGGCTGCAGCACACCAGGTCTGTCCTTCATTTAATGTAACAGTAAATGGAACATTAGCAGGAAAACCGCCGAAAACCGAATTGGCAGGAGTAATGGTCACTGTGGTCGTACCCGACTGAGTGGCAACAATAACAAATCCTTTAGACGCACCAGTCCAATTGATATTATCCACTACATTTACATCCTGTGAGGGAATATAAAATTCTTTCCCCAATGCTTTCAGTCCTTTCATCACATAGATCTCAGGATTGGCTTCTAAGGTATTCTCAAAGTAGGCGGTAATCTTTGTCGTAGATGTGATCTTGATCCCATTCTTTTTTGTGTTTTTAGATGTTTCCAGTTTGTTTTTATATGCTGTCATCTGGAATGTGGAAGAAGAGTTGGCTGCAACATTCCGAACGATTGGAGTGAATGTAGGGTCAGAAGGCAAGCTCAAAGTAACAGTTGTCGGACTGCTGTATGTAGCAACCCGCACAACAATGGGTTCATCCAACAAAGTACCACCATAATTTAAATTTGAAATATCAGGCGCCCCAAACCAAAACTCAGTATCTGTCTGAGCAGAAAGGATTGATGAGAAGCCAAGAAGTAAAAAGAACAAACAGAATAAGAATATTTTTTTTCTCATAAATAAAATTGATATTTAAAAAAGTTTATTTAATAATTAATTTTTTAGCATATGTGTTTGAATTAATAAAATAGATAACAAAATATAAATCAGGCGAAAACTTTCGGTCAAATGAAATAAATTTTGAATTGCTTGCTTTTAATTGTTTTCGAAATACTTCTCTCCCCTGCATATCATATAGGCAGATTATACCATCTTCAGGAATATTCTTTCCAAAACGTATTCCCATTCCATTCCCTTCAGAAGGGTTTGGATAAATAGTGAAATTTTCTTCGGTGTTCGGCAATGTATTCATTTCATAAATACCTGCGGATGCTCCCGAGGGCAGAGGTTGTGCTGTCATGGTTGGACCAGTTATAGACCATACACCATATGCAAATTTTATTCGGTCAATACACATGCCTCTCTTAACGGTCGTTCCTTGTGTATAGATTTGATGATAAACAATAAATCGTTCCGTATAATCGGGTGACCATGCAAATGAATTATGTCCGGGTGATTTAACTTGTGATGTACCATAGAGAATAGGATTTCCACTGTATTTTTTCCATGGACCTCTGGGTTTGTCAGCTACAGCATATCCCACACCATAATTATCCTGCCATCCATTCCCTGAATAAAACAAATAATATTTTCCGTTGTATTTGATCATCTGTGGACCTTCATTGGTTCTGGATCCGCTGTTTAACACCCATGCTTCATCCTGTGTAACGTCATTGAAACATACAGTATCATTCGACATTGTTAGTAAATCAGTGCTTAAATTTGCTACCCATACACCGTATCTACCTATGCGAGCATAATAGATATATTCTTTGCCGTCATCATCTTTAAAATAAGTGCCGTCAATGCACCATTGACCGCTGTTCTGTTCATTGGTTCTGAGTGTACCTGATGCATAAATCTCAAAAGGGCCTTCAGGGGATGTGCTGCGTGCAATCCTTAATCCGTAATCTCTGGAATAGATCATGTAATAATAATTCTCTTTTCTGAATACTTCGGGAGCCCAGAAAGCATCGCCTGCAACAATACCATTCTTATTTTCAGCGAGGCATTCGTGTCCGATAGACCAGTTCACCAAATCTTTGGATGTGTAAACCCAAAACCCTGCCCATGGATAGTCGGTTCCGTAAGCATAATAGATTCCGTTTTCTTCAAAAACAAACGGATCAGCCAGATCACCTTTTACGCGGTTTGTATAGGTTTGCCCGAAAGTATAGCTGAGAAGAAAGAAGAAAAATAATAAATTAAGAAAAAATATATTTAGAATCTTCATATGAATTATCGTTGTTTTGAAGGATACAAATGTATCATTCCCGCTTATGATTAACTTCCAATTAATTTCAGAGAAATATAATTATAATAAAGGATAGTTGAATATGTTTTTATGTAGAAATTATGTATAAAAAAACCTGAACTTTTGTTCAGGTTTTTAAGTGTTAAAAAAAACATAATCAATAAACAATAATTTTCTTTACAGAAGAATTATGGGTGTCTTTAACCTGAATAAAATATATTCCTTCGGTAAAAATGCTTCTGTTCAATTTGATCTGATTGGACATTACGTCCTGACTATAAATAATTTTTCCACATATATCAAAAACGACAAGGTTCGTTTTGTCATTAATATTGTTGATAAGGACTGTTACTTCTCCTGAATTCAATGAGGAAGGATAAACCTGAATCCCAAATGGATTGCTGTTAATTTCATTAATTCCGGAAAAAAAAAAAAAAACTTCGATTGCGGCGATAGCGCCATTGTCTGCAGTAGCTTTCAATTCAATTTTTATTTTCCCATTGGCATCAGCCACAACGCCTGTGTATTCTAAAATTGTGCAACCATTCAAAACACCGGCTGTTTCATAAATATCATATCCCATTTCTTCTAATGATCCGTTGATATAAACATCAAATTTTCTTTGTCCGGCTTTGGTTGAAGAAGCATCTGAAAAATGTAATCTTAAATTATACTTGCTCCCAGCCGTCAAATCCCCGAGTTGATATTCAACCGGTTGTGAATTCCAGTTGAATCGTACTGTTTTATATACGTCTTCAGGTGCTCTTTTCGCAGCCGGAATAGGAGTCATATCAACAGTTCCCCATGCCCACAGCTCATTTCCAACTGTTGCGTAAAGTGTATCAGCTTTGAAATTTCCGATTGAAGAAACTGCATTCCCACAATCAATTGCATAAACCAATGTTTGAGATTTTAAACTGAAAAGTAAAGAGAGATTGAACAATGAGAGTAAAATTAGTTTTTTCATGTTGTTAAGTTTTAGTTTATAAATTAAGATTATTTAAATATATAAATTTCAGTATTATACAAAAATAAAAGTTCATTGTTTGTATTGCTACTAAATTTTTTCAATGATAAAAATTATAAATTTTTACTTTTTCTTCCAGATTTCTTCAATTTCCTCCAATGATTTCCCTTTGGTTTCCGGTAACCATTTCCAAACAAAAAGAAAACCGATCAGATTCATTGTGCCAAAAAGAATAAAATTAAATACGGGACTCAGATTTAGCAGATAAGGTGTAACCAGAACGACGGCAAATGTTGCAATCCATAATACGGCTGATGCAAGCGAGAGGGCTTTTTCACGTATGAAGTTTGGATATATTTCCGAAAGCAATACCCAAACTACCGGACCTAAAGTAAATGCAAATGTAGCAATATAAGCCAGCACAAATATAAATACGAGCAATCCTGCTGAACTTGTATCCTGATGGGAGGTTTCCAGTTTTGTTATCAGATTAAATGCCCAAGCTAATATAAACAGGAAAACAGCCATCAAAGCTGTCCCGATAAGCATTAATTTTTTTCTGCCTAATTTATCAACGGTCATAATTGCAATAAATGTAAATAGAAAGAAAACCAAACCGACAAACATACCCTTGAATAATCCGTCAGTCAATTCAAGATGTGCTTTCTCAAAGATTACCTGAATATAGGTTGTTACATTATTGATACCGCAAAACTGTTGCAAAATGGCTATCCCAAAACCAAGCATCAATGCGGTTAGCAGTCCGGGAGCAAAAATATCTTTATAATTCCCTTTACGATGATTTTCTGTCAATGAATCTTTGATCTCCTTTAAATGAGATGGAATACCAATTTTTTCAAGCACTTTCAATGCTTCATCTTCCTGTTTGTCTTTTACCAACCATCTTGGAGTTTCAGGGATGATCCATAAAAGAATAAAAAAGAATAGAGAAGGTATCAATGCTGAACCAAGCATAAATCGCCAGGATGTACTGGAAGTATCCTTATTCCCAAAGATATATCCACAAACGGTTGCCAATAAAATTCCCAAAATGATGGTTAACTGATTCAGCGAAACAAATTTACCTCTTGATTGTGCCGGTGAAATTTCGGCAATATACATCGGTGATAACACAGAAGCAGCACCAACACTGAACCCTTGTATCATTCTCCAGAATGAAAGGAATACTGCACTGGGTGATAATGCAGCGCCTAATGAAGAAACAACCAACAAAATGGAATTAAAGATCATGGCTTTTTTACGACCGTATTTATCAGCATATTTGGCAATGATTAATGCTCCAAACATACAACCCAATTCAAAAATGGCAACTACCCAGCCAAGGGAAAAATCTTGTAATTGAAATTGATGCTTGATATATGGTATTACTCCGGTAATGATTCCTAAGTCAAAACCGAACATCAACCCTCCCATGGCGGCAATCAAACTGATACCGAAGACAAACCCTGTATTGTATTTTTCTTTTGAAATTATTGGTTTAAAAGGCGAGGTATTTAAAGGTGTCATGTTTTAAAAATTAAATAAACTATTAAATATTTTCTGCTTCTTCTTTTGCGATCCGGCACCATGTTTTTACATTTTCAGGATTTTTGGCAATGGTGTGGTTATCCTTCATGATCAGTTCTACGCGGCAGTTTTTGGTATTTTGAATAAATGCTCGCAACTCTTTTCTGATTTTATCCCAGTCCGGATTTGAAATGGCAATTTCAGCAGGAGATACTTTGCGAGAATACACATATTGATTTTGTAAATATTCTGCCATTTTATTTGTATCAGCCCAGGGAGAAACAGAAACCCTTCTGAGGTTGGGTATTTTTTTGATAAGATGCCATCTGACGTCCAAAGGTTCACAGCATCCGTAACAATTCAATCCAAAGCGTTCAAGGATCGGCAATTGATAAGGTAGAACAAATTCTTCAAAGAGTTCCGGAGAAACGGAAACTGTTTCCTGGCTCTCACTAAAACCCCACATATCTTTTATGCGAATATGTTTTCCGTTAAAATCTTGTTGAGGTAATTCAGTTGAATATCCATAACCGCCGGATCCTACATAAGTGCCGTCATTATTCAATGATAACAATCCTTTCTTTTCAAGGAAGTCAAGTTTTGCCAGATGACCATCCCGTAAAACTTCCATTAATTTTTTCAGTTGATCAGAATATATGAAGAAATCAGTCATGTATGGTTCAAGTCCACGAAGTCCGATCAATGTAATCGTTAATCCCAATGACCACCACCAGGTTCCTTTGGTCCTTACGGTAAGTATCTCGTCGAAAATTTCATCAGCCAAATGTTTAATGGAAGCAGTGGTTTGATAATCAACCTTAATTTCCGGAAATTTTAATTTAGGGAGATCGGTATCATAATCTTTAAGCGGAGCATCCCATGAATAGGACCCTCCATTATCACCGCCATGTTTCACCTCAACCATACCCCAGTCAGTTTCATGATAGGAATAAGGGACATTAAAATAATTTTCAACCGGTCGGTCATCACCCATTTCATTTCCCCAGAATATTTCTTTTTTTAAAAAATTTTCCCAAATACGTCCCAACTCTGATTGACATACTAATTCTTGTTCAAGAATAATTTCATTCCAACCATTTTCAGGGTCGCAAAAAATGACCGGACGACCGGCTTTCAATGAATTCAGATCATACCATCGTTTCCTTTTTTCTTCTTCGGAAGGTCGAGCAGCAATCTCGGCAACCTGTTGTGCCAGCGTTCTTAAATAGATCTTTTCTTTCGGAGAAATGAAAATCTCCGAAATCATGTTTGTTTGGGTTGAAATACCAAGAACTGTCTGATCCATAGGGAGGATATTTAATATATTTACGTTAATTTATTTAATAATGATATAGTATCAGTCAATACAAATCTAATGATAATTCATGAATCAAAAAGAATAGTAAAAATGTAAGAATTATATTGTTTTGCCAAAATTAGATTAACTTTAAATGTATTTCTACTATAATTCATCTCTGAAAATTTTTGAAATATTTTTATATCATGAATTTTCAGATATAAATTAATAGAGTATTATTATGCGACAGAATACACAATTGGAAAAATCATTTATAATCTTAATTTTTTCGTCATCAGCGTTCTATTGTTTTTTTTTTTTAATCTTCAAATTATGTATTTCATTTTTTTAAATATTAATATCTTACTTGATAGCAAATTTATAATACCTTATAATTTCATTGAAATTATTTAGTAGTATGTATCTGCGTTTCCGTATACATTTGGCGAAATTATTCATAAAATAAAGTATCTTTATGATGTAATTAAATGTAGATATTATAAATCAAATAACATATACAAATAATTTATATATATAAATAAATGATTTTAAGAAAAATAATTTTAAGTGTAGTCATCTGTTTGAGTTCTTTCTTTTTATATGCTGGGAGAGATGAAATCAAACTTAGTGGTACCGGATGGAAAATATGGCTTGATGAAAAAGCCGAGTGGCAAAAAGATGTGCTGTATGTCCCTGAAGAAGTGGATATAACCAAACTACCTGTTAATGCCCCTTCTTGCGGATGGGATGATTTGTATTCACAAAAAGGAATTGTTTGTTCGGTTCCTGCTACGGTCGAAGAATATTTTGCTAATGGAAATCCTTTGTTTACTTATCATGGTGTGTCATGGTTTTGGAAAAAGGTTACTATTCCTGCCAACTGGAAAGGGAAGAAGATCCGAATCAGATTAGCTGAAACCCGCCTTAGAGCTGAGATTTATGTTAATAATAAAATTGCAGGTTACGACCTTGTTTCTGAAACTCCATGGGAAACGGATTTGTCATCTTTCCTGAATTACGGCGCAGAAAATATCATTGCTGTCCGAATTACGAATCCCGGTGGGCATCGCGGATGGGAAGATTTTGGCGATTTCACCTGGGGCAGTTATTCGTTTCCTTCAAGCCATGATTTTGGAGGAATATCAGGAGATGTTTTTTTAACGGCAACTGATTCTATATATATTAATAATGTATTTGTAAAAAATATTCTTCCTGCCAATTCCAAAAAAGTTGAAGTAAATACAACTATTATTAATCTTACCAATAAACCCGCAGTTATAAAATTAAATATTGAAATATTGACTTATCCGGCAAATAGATTTTTATATTCCAAAGAATTTGTAATTAAAACTTCTGCAAATAAATTAATAAAAGACAGTTCAGTCTTTGAATTATCTGATGCAAAATTATGGAATGTAAATGATCCGAATCTATATTATTGCAGGGTGTCTGTTTCTTCTGGTAAAATGAATGATGAACAATCCGAACGCTTTGGTATCCGTACATTTGAAGTAAAACAATCCGAAGACGGTCAGCAGAATTTTTATTTAAATGGAGTGCGGTTCATTCATAAATCATCCATTGATTGGGGATATTATGCAGGTACCGGTCTTTATGCCACGGATGAAATGGCAAAGAAAAGCATAAAAGCCGCTAAAGATATTGGACACAATGGAATTAATTTTCATCGTTGCATCGGTGAACCTCTGGTAATGAACTATGCAGATGAAATGGGACTTAGTATTTATGAGGAACCGGGCGGTTTTCATGCCGGACAGCAAGGATATAAAGTATCTGATAGTTCGTTTACAGGAAAGATCATGGAAGAAAAGAGCATCCGGATGGCTGTTCGTGACCGCAATCATCCCAGCTTGATCATGCATAATCTCTGTAATGAAGACAATTACTGGAATTCATTACGTGAGCGGGTGATGAAAACAATTCACACATTAAATCCAACGGTGATGGTAAGTAATTCATCCGGCGGATATATTTTTGATATTTTTCAGGGCACTCCAAGCAATAAAATAAATCATATTCGTCCTTATGAAAATACGATAAGAAATGATTATGAAGATAATCATACCGTTGAAGAACATGGCGGTGTTGCATGGGAGCCATTTTTATCTGCTCACAGTTATGAAACCAATAATCTGCAATACTGGGGCGAAGTGCACTGTTACGGCGGACCCGATAATTATTTTGCAACAGCAGACATGTTGAATGGAAAACCCAACTGGGATGCAGGTTTCTATAAGCCGTTGCATGATAAAATTCTTGATTATTTTAAAGAAAATAATCTTTCCGAATGTGGCAGTAAAAATATTAAAACACCTGCGGATGTCTCATTACAAGCAGGCAGAGGAATGATGTACATCAATGGCAGAGCAGCACAAAATATCATGTCAATGAATTCACCTGATGGGTTTGCTATTAACGGATGGACAGGAACATCCCAGGTAGTGCCGGGTGCAGGCGATTACTGGAATTCAGCGATACTGGATGAAGGCAGGAATATCAAAGGAGTGGCTTCTGATTATGCCTATTGGACACGGGATTTGCAAATATGTATTAAACGGTTGAACGGGAAATATTTTCAACCGGATGAGATTGCTATGTTCCGGCTCACACTGATTAATCAGCATAAATTAATTTCCCCAAAAGATTATAAACTAGTTGTTTCAATAATAGACGGTGATGGAAAATTTGCAGGTAATGTTTTTGAGATGCCAGTAAAGGTCATTGGCAGTGATGTGTATGCTCAGATCATAAAAGATATACCGGTTAAAATTAAAAACTGGAATGGCGGATATATTACGATTGAAGCAAAATTATGGGATGGTGATAAAGTAGTTGCTGACGGAAAAGAACAGATTCTGCTTCGCAACAGAGCTTCATTTAATGATAATATTTTATCCTATGCCGGTGCCGTTTACAAATGGGATGCAGCAAAGAAAGCATTACTGGATGCTAAAATACCCATAACTGATTTTTCACCAAACATGAATCCTTTGAGTTATATATGTGCCGGCACAATTCCATTAGATGTTGATTTGATAAATATGCTGAAACGAGTTAAGGAAGATGGTACTTCTCTTATTATTCCGTTTGATGAGGCATGGGCAAAGGTACTGACCGGAAAAGGTTTATTAACAGAAGTGCCGCAGTTTGCTCCCTGTATTATCACCGGAAGCTGGAAAGGAAACGGATGGGGATATCTGGATTATTATATCGGTAATCAGGTGGTTCCGGGCGTTTCTACCATTGGTATCAACAGTTGGGAACTTGGCGAATTATCCGTTAGTCCAAATGAAAAACCTGTTGGTTTCTGGCCTTTGAAAACTAATCAACAAATATGTAAATCAAAAGCATATGGCGCATTCATCGCCAATCCGGATATTTTACAGGTGTTGCTTGGTGAAATTGAATACGGTAAAGGAAAAATTATTTTGAATGCATCGTACAAAGTGGATCAGGATAATGCGTTCTGTGACATGTTGTTTTACAACCTGATCTCATTAGGGTCAAACTTAAAATCTAAAATAATAGAAAAGACAAGAGCTTGTTATTCGGGAAATCCAATTAAAATTCCCGGTGTTGTCCAGGCAGAGAATTTTGATGCAGGTGTTGAAGGGATTACCTATCATGATTCGGATTCAGATAATCATGGCAACGAATACCGTAGTGATGGCGTAGATATCAGTTCATCAGGCGGAGCAACGTTTATCGGTTGGACTGAAACAGGCGAATGGCTTGAATATACTGTGGATGTTAAGCATGCCGGTTCTTATAATGTTGAATTTCATTATGCGACACCGAATAGTTTGAGTTCTGTTCAACTTGATTTTGACAGTGCTGCCAAATCAGGAATTATCACATTGCCTTCAACGGGTGATTGGTTTGCATTCAGACATTACTCATCAATGATCAAGTTAAATCAAGGTAAACAGATCATGCGACTCAAAATTATAAATGGCGGATTTAATCTGAATGAAATTAAATTTACTTTTTTTGAATAAATCAAAATGTATTTAAACTTTTAACATATATAAATTTTATCTTCACAAAATGAAAATATTAAATCTGATATTGGTGTTCATTTGTTTTTCGGTTTCCTTATTTGCTCAAACAACGGCGACTATTGATTTTTCTACTCATAGCGGCAATGCGTTACAACAAAACTTTGGAGGATATTCACCTGAAAAAGTGCTTTGGTTTGATAAACTTTATGATTCGGCAAAAACATTAGGTCCGTTAAAACCTAAAGTGCATCGCATGCAACTGGATGTAAATAAACAGGGTACCGATGGAACATGGATTGATGATGGCAATTCCCAAAAGGGAGTTATGAAAATTGTTCAGCATTTAGGAGGGACGAATTTTGTAACCATCAATACACATCCGAATGTGAAAGGAAGTGATGTTAAAATGAATAAATTTTTTACCAGTATTGCACAGGCATTGGTGGATGTGGCAAATGGAAAAGAAATTTATCTCGAATTATTCGGAGAACCTGATCTGTCTGTCTGGAATTGGTATACGCAATACACCACGTTTGATAAATTTTATTATGAATTTAAATTTGCCGTACAAGCTATTGCCCCTATCCGTGCAGCTCATCCCAATCTTAAAATTGGAGGATGTGGTTTTGGTTTATCAGGAACCAGTTCGGATAACTGGTACAGACAGTTCGTTAATAACTTGATCTCTGATAATCTTGTTATTGATTTTATTTCTTATCATCATTATTTTGGATGGAAAGATGCCGACTGGCTTAAAACCGCTGATCGTACTTCTCAGGTCAGTCGTTTCAATAAAGCAAAAGCTGTTTCCGATATTTATACGGCAACTCAAAATGGACGAAAAGTTGAATTTATTATTTCCGAATTCAACTGGGCTAACGGGGACTGGAACACTGCTTTTAAAACGGGGCGTGCTCACATAACGTATCGAAATTGTGCGAGAGCATTGGAATCATTGATGTATATCGGAACGGATGTTTTTAACGGAGTAGATAAAATATTTTGGGCGCAAAGTATTGGTCAATGGATTGAAGGATGGGGCGAATCATATGATTACTGGACTTTTTTCCCTTTTGTTTCATGGCATTTATTTAAAGATAATACGAATTTTTATACCTACAATGCAGCGTATCATGCTTTCTGGATGTATGGTCAAATGCCGGATCAGCGAAATAATATTTCCTTCAGTAATGATGATTTTTTAGGTTTAGCTTCCAGTGATTCGAAAACAAACTATCTGATCGTATGGAACAGAACCGGTACGAAAAAAAATTTAACTTTTCAGTTTAAAGGATTATCAAAACCGCTTTCCAATTACCTCTGTGAAAAATATGAGGTGAATAGCGCTTCGTTTGATACAACCAAACAATTTTTATCATCCGAACTATTTAAATTAAATGAATTAGGAACTTTGTCCGTTGAGCCGGAAGCAACCATCATGCTTAAATTTACTGAAAACAATTGCTCTTTACAAACGATCACGTTTGATAGTATTCCTGATAAATTAATTTCGGATGTACCTTTTAAAATCACTGCAAAATCAAGTTTAGGACAAAATGTTTTATTTGACATAAATACCGGTCCCGCTACTGTCAAAAATGATACGATCACGTTAACCAAAATTGCAGGAACGGTGACTGTTAAAGCTTTTCACAATGGTGATAGTCAGTACTGTCCGGCTTCTGTTACCCGTTCGTTTAAAGTAAAACCTATTTTGATTCCTTATAAAGAACTGACTATTCCGGGAAAAATTGAAGCGGAAGATTTTGATCTGGGAGGTGAAGGAATTGCCTATCATGACAGCGATCCGTTAAATAATGGCGGTCAGTACCGTACCAATGAACGAGTTGATATTGGTTCAGGCGCCAGTGGTTATTATGTCGGTTGGACCACTACAGGAGAATGGTTTGAATATACTGTCAATGTTTCTGAAAGCAATCAATATGTTTTATCTATCCCTTATGCAACCAAGATTGACAGTATGGTCATGCATATTGAATTTGATGATGTGAATAAAACAGGATCACTATTTTTTCCCAATGCCGGCAGTTGGACTAAATTTGACACATTACAAATTCTTATCAGCGGACTTACTCAAGGTACTCACCACATGAAAGTAGTTTTTGAAACTGGAAATCTTTCTATCGACTTTTTTAAATTTGATATTTATAATGGAGTTTCTCAAATGGAAACTAAAGAGAATGAATTACTTATTTTTCCTAATCCTGCCGGTAATGAAAATGTTTCACTTTACTTCGGTCAAGGGTTAATGAATGGAGAAGCAAAAGTATTTGACACATATGGCAAACTACTATGGACAAAGCATCTTGGAGAAGGTAATTCTTTTACATTAAATGAATTTAGTGACTTTCAATCAGGTATGTATTATTTAATTATTCAGGATGATAAACAAGTATTTGTAAAAAAACTCATTTTAAAATAATTATATATTTTACATATAAATGGTTGTAAATAATGATACTTTTAATTCAGATATTGTAAATTTTTTCAATTAAAAAAAATGGAAGTTATTAACCCTTGACAATAGTATTTTTGTCAAGTATCTTTTTAATTTTTACAAAATATATTTTCAATTTTATTCATTCAATTGGTCTAAGTTTTTTAAAAATATATTCAAAAAAACAACATAATGAAAAATAATTTTACAAAAAAGATTGTATTGGTTTGCATAAATATTCTAATTATTGTTATAGGTGTTTACTCCCAGCAAGTTGAGGTTTCAGGTATTGTAACGTCGAATGTTGATAAAAAAACAATTCCCGGAGTCAATGTTTTTGTGAAAGGGAACAAAACAGGTGTCAGTACGGATATTGACGGTAAATACAAGATTAAATTGAATAATCCGAATCAAACTCTTGTTTTTTCATATCTGGGATATAATACACTTGAAGTTGCTGTTAATGGTAGAAGTCAGGTCAATGTTGAACTGGAAGAAAAGAAAAATATTCTTGACCAGATGGTCGTTGTAGCATACCAAACCTTAAAGAAGAAAGATATTACTGGTGCTGTCAGTGTTGCTGATGTGGAAGAAATGAAAAAAGTAACTGCCACCACCACCTCAGAAGCATTACAGGGAAGGGTTCCCGGAATAACTGTTAAAAAGACAGGTGCACCGGGTGATGAAGCGGATATTTATATCCGAGGAATAAGCAGTTTTAATACAGACACCAAACCATTATTTGTCATTGATGGTTTACCTACCAATGATGCGTCTTCATTTAATCCGAATGATATTGAAAGTATTCAGGTGCTGAAGGATGCATCAGCTGCCGCATTGTACGGTTCCCGTGCTGCAAACGGGGTGGTCATTATAACAACAAAAAAAGGGAAAAAAGGCGAACCTAAACTGGAATTCTCTGTAAAAACAGGAATACAAAACGTTTCTAAACGATTTAAAATGATGGAGACGGATGAGTGGCTGGAAGTGAATCGGCTTAGGTATTACAACAAGTTTTTGCGAGCATCCAATGGAGACCCTGCCGCTGCACAAAAATTAATGGGTAAGTTTTATCCTGCATTCGGAGACTCTTCTGTAAATACAAACTGGCAGGATCAGGTTTATCGTACCGGTGTGATGAAGGAATATAATCTCGGAATATCAGGGGGTTCGGATGTGTTGAATTTTATGATGTCAGGGAATTATTTTTCTCATAAAGGAATGTTGACAGGACAGTCCTTTGATCGCTGGACTGGTCGTATCAATGCAGCTTATGAAAAAGGTCGTCTCCGAATAGAAGAAAATGTATTGTTAAGTCATACGCTTAATGCGCAGGATGGTTCAGGTGGTGCATGGGGGCAGGCATTGGGTGTTCCAAGTATACTTCCTGTTCACGATAGTCTCGGACAATATGCTCTGGGTAATTACAATATGATTGAACCCAGAACAGGGAAAAGTTTTATTTTATACAGAGGAACAAATCTGGTGGCTGAACGTGAACGTACTCAATCCTTAAACAGATCAAATGCGATCAAAGGTTCTGTAAGCAGTACATTTAGAATATTTGATTATTTAAAATATAAATTCAATTTCGGAGTGGATTATTCAAGCGGCTTCAATGAAACAAAGGTAAAAGATGGAATCATTTCTGCTACTCAGAATCCAAAAGATACCATATCAAGTTATACCCAGTCAAGACCGTTGTTTGTTCACTTGGTTTATGAACATTTATTAATGTTTGATAAAACATTTTCAGGAAAACATAATGTATCGGCCATGATAGGTTATTCAAGAGAACGAACCGATAACGAAGGGAACCTGAGTGTGAATGGCGCCGGCGTGCTGGCGGATAACGGAGGAAAATATTATTGGGGCGTTGATAATCTCATGGCAAACAGAACGGATTATCCGATACAGGTTGGACAATATTTCGATTATCACCGCCTGGAGTCCGGCTTTGGTAGAGTAAGTTATAATTTTAAAAGTAAATATTATGCTACCTTCAGCATTCGTCGCGATGGTTCATCTAATTTTGGTCCGGAGCATAAATACGGAAATTTCCCTTCCGGCTCTGTTGCTTGGCGTATATCGGACGAAAAATTTTTCAAGAATAGAAAATGGCTCAAGATCGTAGAGGATTTTAAATTCAGAACAAGTTATGGAAAACTTGGCAATGAAGGGATTGGTTCATTTCAATACGAAGTGTATAATAATCCCTATGTGCCCTATATCTTCAACAGAAGTACTTCTGAAAATCTTGTATTCGGTTCTCTTGCTTTACAAATGGCAGATAAAGGAATCCATTGGGAAAGTAAAAAATCATTTAACAGCGGCTTTGATCTGAGTTTATTTAAAAATCAATTCATCTTGAATTTTGATTACTACATCAGCCAGTCAGACGGATTGTTAGCCATGGTTTCAATTCCTGAATATTCAGGCGTAGTGCCTATCTGGTGGATGGGATCTACACCGAGAGTAATGAGTAATTCAGGAAAGGTTAGAAACAGCGGTGTTGAAGCGACCCTTACGTATAGAAATTTTAATCATAAATTAAAATACAGTATTATTTCAAATCTGACGACCATAAAAAATAAAATCATAGATATACCTGACGAAAGCGGTTATTATACCGGATACTGGAGTGATATCTATCCGATTGCCCGATCAGCCGAAGGCAGGTCGCTGGGTGAATTTTACCTGCTGAAATCAAATGGTATTTATCAGATCAATGATCCGGATTTAAATAAATTAACTGTTTACAGTGAAAAAGCTGAACCCGGCATGCAGAAGTTTGTTGATTTGAATAATGACGGGAATATTGATGATAACGATAGATATTATTGCGGCAATCCATGGCCTAAATTGGAATACAGTTTAAACCTTTCGCTCGAATATCTGAAATTTGATTTTACGATTTACTGTTATGGTGTCAGAGGAAGAAAAGTATTGAATACTTCTTTATATGATTTATATAATACGAATAATGACGGCAATTATATTTCCGGTTTGATGGACAAAGTGTGGACTCCAACCAATCCTGACGGGAATTACATCTATCCTGAAAAAGACAGGGAAATGTTACGACAGTCTGATCAGTTTCTACAGAATGGAAATTTTATGCGGATTAAAACAGTTCAGTTGGGTTATACATTAGAAAATAAAAAATATAAAAAATTAGGTTTTGAACGAATTCGTTTTGCCTTATCCGGTGAGAATCTGTACACATGGACTAAATATTCCGGACTGGATGCTGATTTCAAAGGACTCAAACCCCATGCTATCGGACTGGATGCAATCACATATCCGTTAGCCAGATCATTTTATTTTACCATTCAGGCAAATTTCTAATTAAGTTAATTTATTTATGTTGGTTTTTTCAAAAAAAATTAAAATGAAAAATACAGTTAAAATCAGTTTTGTTTATTTTTTAATTTTTCTTTTTGCAGGATGCAACAAAGACTATATCACGATTGACAATCCTACAAAAATTACAGCCAGCGATTCGTGGAAAACAGAGAAGGATGCCTGGCTGGCTGTTGTTGCCACCTATTCGGCCTTATCGCTTGAAGGAACGTACAGACAATGGTACCCGTTTGTTTGGGAGGCACGCAGCGATATGTCATCCAATGAACTGAACTGGCAATTGTTTAACGTATATCCCAAATTTATTTTACAGGACAGAAATATGTTACATGAGGTTTGGGCGCATCATTTTCAGGGGATCAGCAGAGCAAATCAGGTATTGGCATATGTGCCTGCCATTAATATGGATGCTGCAAAAAAAGAAAGATTTCTTGCAGAAGCAAAGTTCCTGAGATCATTATTTTATTATAATCTATCCATACTCTATGGTAATCCACCGTTGATTCTTGAACCCATTGTAGATCCTCAATACAGACCGGCAAATGCAACCAATGCAGAAGTACTTGCACAGGTCGTTACAGATTTAAAAAATTGTTTACCCTTATTACCTGCCACTGTTCCTGATAATGAACTGGGGCGCGTTACCAAAGGGGGAGCACAGGCATTGCTCGCTAAAACGTATCTTCTACAAAAGGATTTTGTAAATGCTGAAGAAACGTTGAAAGAAATTATTAATTCCGGGTTATTTGATCTTACTTCCGACTTTGGTGATAATTTCAAACATACTACAGAGTTTAATAAAGAATCTGTTTTTGAGATATCAATGTCGGATATGTTCAACACGGATTTCTGGGCACAATACACTCAAACACCTCCATTAGGCGATCGTTCTGCAAGTTATCTCACCCCAAAAACAGTCGGCAGTGAAGAATCTGCCTGCCATCCGAATATTTGGTTTTTAAATCAATTCACAGACACCACTGTTGATGGGAAAACAGATCCTCGGAAAGCAATGACAATCCTTTATGATACAGCACAGATTTATTTTGGGAAAAAAGGGAAAGAAGTTGGCGTTAGTACTGATACGGCAGGTAATCTTCAACCGTATATTTATTATAAAAAATATACCAACTGGTATTGGAAAACGGTTGAAACGACATCATCCCCCATCAACAGACGATTGATTCGCTATGCTGATATTTTATTGTTATATGCAGAATGTTTGAATGAGAATGGAAAAACATCAGATGCTTATCAATTTATTGATAAAGTCAGAGATCGAGTGAATGTGGTTTCTCTTACCTTGCAGAAGCCGGGTTTAAGCAAAGAAGAAATGAAAAAACAAATTGAACATGAACGCATTGTTGAATTGGGGGGTGAAGGTTTGCGATGGGTTGACCTTTACAGATGGGGGTTTCTTGATAGTCAGACCTATCTTGACACATTAAAGAAACATGATTATGAATTCGGGTACAAACCTTTCAGACCGGGTTTAGATAAATGGTTGCCGATTCCACCGCTTGACCTGAGTTTAAATTCTAATCTTATTCAGAATAAAGGATGGTAAAACTTGATTCTTCTCATTAATTCTTTACTTTATTAAATGATGTAAAATATATAAGAAGTAATTTTTGTATATTTGAGAAAACGTTATGTTAATTGGTCATTCATACTATTTTTTGAAAAATAATTTTTTACACGAAAAAAGCAAATGGATACTTTTTTATTAGTTCAGAAAGAA
The DNA here is from genome assembly GCA_964452905.1 of uncultured Bacteroidales bacterium. Lineage (GTDB taxonomy): Bacteria > Bacteroidota > Bacteroidia > Bacteroidales > CAYVNP01 > CAYVNP01. Next base: position 31,913 of record CAYVNP010000012.1, on the reverse strand, counting down.
TCCAACTTGGAAAAAGTGGAACCTAAGTATAAAAAATTCACTTATGAATCACCTATCATTCGTTCATACCCATTTATTGCCGAGTTCGGATGCCAGAAGATTTACAGGGTCATCCCCAATACATTGAAATTACATTATAATAATGGAATTGAAATATGTTATATTTATAAAGGTAAATACGATTGGTTGTCAGGGGATGAAAATTACACATTATATCCCGGCGATACTTATGTTACGGCACCATGGGAATTGCATGGCAGCCCCAAGGGATTTTTAGATTTAGGTTTTTTAACGTGGATCATCATTAAACCAAAACATTTTTCTCAAAATGACGGATTAAATTTAGGCGATTGGTCTAACCTTTCGAAGAAAGATCAGAAAATGATCAGCGAGATTTTTAAAAAAAGAGAAAAAAGATTTTTTCATGATTTAACGGTTGGGTCTATCTTTAAAGAATTATATCAGGAACTCAGGAATAAAAAATTCGGGTCCTCAGCCCGGGTTGTTCATTTAATTGAAACTTTATTAATAAATGTTGCTCGCCAGTTCCAGCAGAATGATAAAGTACTGGATAGAAATCATAATAAAGATTTTGAATTGTTGAGAAATAAGATGTGTGCTGACTTAAGTTATCCTTGGACTGTTAATGAAATGGCGGATGTTTTGAAAGTTGGGGTTACAAACCTGACAAAGAAGATCAAGATTCAAACAGGATTTACTCCTACCGGTTATTTAATCAATCTTAGAATTGAGAATTCCAAAAAATTACTTAGTGAATCCAAGATACGGATCACGGATGTTGCCCTTAACTGCGGTTTTTATTCACTTCAGCATTTTTCTGATACATTCAAAAAGAGTGTAGGTATTTATCCAAAGGAATACCGCAGACTGAATAAGAAAAACAGTATCTGATTTCAAAAAGAATAATGTACATATATTCCACCTTCAACAAAATCATTGTTAGTTCCTAAAAAATGATAATAAGGTTTAATATCTGCACCAAGAATAAACCGAGAGTGAGGTATCTTAAGTTCCGAACCGAAGATTATATCAATCCCTGCCTTGTAATATTTTCCTTGATTATCAGCATTTCTATGACTGTTATTCACATAAATACCATGTAATCCTAGTCCAAAAAAAGTGGAAATAAATGTAGTAAACCTTTTTGCTGTTTTCCATTTTAGATTATATGTTAATAATCCTGTTCCATTAACATCATTAAACCGGAAAGAATTATTTAATCTGATATTATAAGCTAAACGAGATTCTTTTTTTACAAAACGTGAAAAAGATAAACCATAACTAAAATCATAAGTATAGGCATAACCAACTCTTATACCTATAGCAGTATGATATTTTTTTGCATATATATTTAAACTGATTAACAGAAATAATACAAAAGGAATAATTTTTTTTGTCTTCATAAAAAAACTCTCTTTCATTTGAAAGAGAGTTTAAGAGTATATGTTAAATTTTAATATTCCCAAAGATCATGTTCATATTTGAAAAGTTGATCTTTAATACGATCAGATTCAAGTAACTGATCTATACCTTTGGTAGCATATTGAGCTATTTTTCTATCAAAGACATTATCTTCTTTATAAATATAACTTCCAAATTGGCGTTTAAAGAAAATATCATCATAAGATCTTCGTTCAGCTGCATTAAATCGATTATAAACCTGATTCTTTGCGAAAATTGGACGTGCTTCATCAAAATAAATCCAAAAGAGAGGGTCTGCACCTAATGACTCACCGGTTTGATCATTAATTTTTTCTCCAGTAGGACACAGACCTAATATTCTTACGTCCATCAGAGATCTTTCCTTATCAAGGAACCAATCTTCCTTTAATCTTAATTGTTTAACGGTTGATGGATCAAATTCTTTTTTAATGACTGTATCATAATATGCATAAGGAGGATAAGGTCTTTGCTGATTTCTCAAGGTATCTGTTTTGGATAATTTACCTAAAACCTGATCAGGTGTTAAGGGAACCAAAAATTCATCGTTATATGGATTATATTCGTAAGGAGTCACAGTTCCTTCTTTAAGAGCATCCAACAGAATATACATAAAACTTTTTCTACCATTTGCAGGTTTTCTGGGATAATAAAATGGTTCATTAATTTTTTCCTGCATATCTATGGTGCGCCATATCCTTTTTTTCCACATAACATTGGCTTCCCTTAAATACTGATAAGGTACAGGTTTTAAATTTTTATTATCCTGAATAGGATTCACCTCATCCAACGGAGGTTCTAAAACCTGAGCTTGTATGCTGGTTTTTGATCCAAGTATTGTTAAAGTTATAACTGTAAGAAAAATTAATATTTTATTCATTTTAACCTCCTTTAGGTTAGGTTATTTAGATGAGTTTTAAAATAACTTGATTTAATTTACGTGTTGTTCTGTCAGGACCAATTGCGTTGATTTCATCAAGGAAGATTCGTTGACCACGATTTGCACCTTGAATCAATCGTTTCATTTCAGGTGTAAGTTGATTATTCGATGAACTTTTTTCAATATAATCTCCACCGATATTGATACCCATCTTGAAATTAGTAATTACAAATTGTAAATCAAAGTCAAATCCTTTCATTTGAGGAATTAGCGCACTGGCAAGCAATATTGCTTTTCCGATAGGACCTCCTTCAACACCACCAATTGTTGGAATTGGATTAGGTACTGGTTTAACACGGAATGGAGAACCACCCATTGGGGTTTTTTTACCACCAATTTCAGCGGTAACATTAATACTTGTAGTTGTTGTTCCAGGTTGACAACGAACAACATATCCTTTTTGAGCTTTTGAAATAGTACATCCTCCTAAACCGGAGGCAGTGATCTTTGTATCTGGAATACCAGGAACGGATACTTCTACTGGGTTGTCAACACCTATGTAAAATACATTCATTTTAGTTGCAGCCACAATAGCAGTTGGTTTAGCAACAGTATAAGCACTTTTAAAATGATAAGATTTAATTTCGCCGGTACCGGGATTCTTAATTTGTAATACTCCAGCAAATTTTTGATCTCCTAAACCGGATGCAGGAATATCAAGAGAAACAACACCATTGGAAACAGTTTTAATTGGACTTGCAGAAGAAATCTGACTGAAGGGTAATGTATCTGATCCCTGACGAATAAAGGCATCCGGATTTTCAGTTGAATTATACGCAGCAATAATTACATTAGCTTTATAGCTACTACCTTGTATAACATAGTTTGAATTAGGAATAACTTTTGCATCCACCTGATCAAATTTAAAGTCAACTTTACCAATTGATTCTAAAAGTTTAGATAACACTTGTGCTTCAGCATTCTTAACCTCGGCAATAAGTTTGTCAAACAGTACAACATCAGCGGCAAGAACAGTATGATAAAAGGAATTATAAGCCCAGTTCATTTTCTTACGGATTGCAGTATTATATGCCTCATCAGTATTAAGTCCCAAATTCATTGTTTTTGAAACTTTTTCCATACCCGGAAGATCGTTGAATAAAGCAAGCATTTTATTTTTGTAGTCATCAATGTTTTTTTTCAAAACCATTCCTTTGCCGGTAGAGCCATCTTCTCCATAACCACAAAGGATTCCCATCGGTTTGTCATAATTGTCTTTTGCACTAATATATTCAAGGGAAATTTCTTCAATTGGAACTTCTTTCTCAACAGTTTTTCCATTGATATCTTCAAATTCAATTTTATATGTTTTTAATGAACCATCACCGTATTCTGTGGCAGCTACAACTTCTCTTTTAATATCTTTAATTTGATTTACTAAAGTATTGGTTAATTTTTTTGCAACTTGTGATTTATCATATGAACGTTGAACTTTAACTTTATTCATATTGTATTGCGCTGCAAATTCATTGTGTAGCATATTGGTATTCTGTGTCATGTTTTGTTTTGTTTTTTCCAACGCTTCATCAACCACTACAAAAGCATGAAGAATATCTTTAGATACGTTAAGAGCAAGTAAAGCTGTTAACACGAGGTACATCATCCCGATCATTTTTTGCCGGGGTGTTTCCACACAATTTGTTGCGCCCATATATTTATTCCTATATTATTTTAACAAAAAGTTAATACTTGAAAATTATAATTTAACATTCATTGCTGAAAGCATATTACCATAAATATTATTCAGTGCAGCAATATTTTTAGTTAACATTGCTGATTGCTCTTTATATTTCATGGTGTTTTCAACAGAAGCATTTAAATTTTCGACAAACAGTTTCATGCCTTCTTCAAGCTTTTTGGTAGTTTGAATATTTTCATTAGATGTTTTCAATTGTAATTCATAAGCAGCATTGAGTGCTCCGAGATTTTTTGCAACTTCTTGTAATTTTTGTTGAAAACCTGCAGTATCAGAACTAACAGCTGAAAGATTTTTAGATGATGCCGTAATTGCATTGGCTGATTCAGAATATTTCTGTGCTAAATCTTTAATTGAATTAGTTGCAGATTTTACACTATTTATATAATCTTCAGTTGCAGTTAAATCATTCTTAACAACTTGTGAAGCGTTATTATATGATTTTGCTAATTCGCTTGCAGCTGTAGATGCATTTTTAAGACTACCGAAATACTCATTTGAAACATTCATTTCTTTATTGAGTGATTCGGATGTTTTTTTATAATTATCATTAAGTTCAGCAACTGAACCGGATGCAGATTTAATATTTTTAACATATTCGCTGGTTGCAGAAGTAGCTATGCTAACGTCTGCAATTTTTGCAGCATTATCACTTAAACTCCGCAATCCTTTTCCAAGACTTTCAATCAGTTCAGGACCTATTTTAGCTTTTTCAAGCATATTATCAAGTTCCTCGGTAGGTGCATGATGTTTGTCTTCAGCAGTTAAATCATACATACCAGCTAATTCAGGATAAACCAAACTCCAGTCTGGTTCAGCATGAGGCGGCTCAAATGCAGACATGAAAAATATAAAAGCTTCTGTTCCCAATCCAACGGTAAGCATAGTGCCGGCACCATACCAGTGTTGAATTTTGAATAATGCTCCGATAATTACTACAGATGCTCCCCATCCGTATAATTTACCCATGTTTTTCTTAAATCCTTTACTTGTTACTAGCTGTTGCAGATTCATAATAAATCCTTTGTTTAAAATTAATAAATATAAAAGTTATAAATAAAAAAAAGTTTAATCATAAGCGTTTGAAGAATTCGGGCTATCACCAATTGCTCTGCCCAAATAAGTTTGTACACATCTAAAACCAAGATAACATTTGGAACTGTCCTGATATTCAAAATTACGAGTACTGACACGAATATAATACCCTATATCTTTCCAACTTCCACCACGGGTTACTTTTTTCTTTAAAACATCAGGGTCAGTTAATTTTGCATCATATTGATAATCCATATTCAAGTCATGTGCAAAATTATACGTAGAAGCATCATATGAATTATTGGTCCATTCAGCTACATTCCCGGCCATATCATATAAACCATAATCGTTAGGGGCGTAATGTGCAACGACTACTGTATGTAAACCGCCGTCATCTGTATAATTACCGCGTAAAGGTTTGTAATTACCAAGGAAACATCCATTACTATTACGAATATATGGACCGCCCCATGGATACGGACTTAAATCCAGTCCACCGCGAGCTGCCCATTCCCATTCAGATTCAGTAGGAAGTCGGAATCGATTAGCTTCCCATTCACCCCTACCGGCTAAATAATTATTTAACAATTGTGTTCTCCAGATACAAAATGCTTGTGCTTGTTTCCAGTTAACACCTACGAGAGGATAATTATCATATGCAGCATGCCAGAAATACTTTTCTGTCATAGGTTCATTAAATGAATATGTGAAATCATGTACCCAAGCCAATGTATCAGGATAAATATTTACAATATCTTTTTTAATAAATACGGATCTATCTTTTAATCCTTGTGGTCTGCCATTTTTCTTAACACCATCGTCATCATACAATTCTTTTTTTGCTGCAGATATAAGATCTATTCTATAAAACTCATAATTTAATTTTCTGGTATCAATTTCTTTATGTCTGTAATAACGCTCATGTTCTGGAAGAAACATTTCTTTCAACGCATCAACTTCTTCCTGACCTTCCCAACGAATCGTTTCATCCCAATTTATTAAAGGAGGATCTAACGTTTCACCATAACTATTTTCTGAAATAATGTGATCTTCCTGACCAGCAGCGCCAAGAGTTCTATGTGCAATGGAGTCAATTACCCAATATACGAATTGTCTGTATTCATTGTTTGTAATTTCAGTTTCATCCATATAGAAAGCTTGTAATGAAACTGTTTTAGTCTGATTAACTCCAGAATATGGAACATCCTGATCGCTTTCACCCATATTATAGCTTCCGGGCGGGATGAATAACATTCCGTAAGGAATAGGCTGATAAAATGTATATCTATCCTGAACACCTACAAGGTAGCCACCGGCATCCTTACAACTATTCAGTAACAGTATGGTCGCACATAATAAAAGTATTTTCTTAAATGAAAGTACTTTTAATTTATTGAATGTTGCATGCATAACTTTTATTTATATATGGTTTAAGTTATTTTAACGTAATCAAATACGTTTTGTTACATTATTTTTAAATATTTTTATAAATAGATAACATTTCGATAACTTTCAACTCGAATAGGTTTGGTAATTTTAAAGCAATAACCAAGCATAATTTCTATACTTCCCTTGCTGGCTTTTCTCATTGCAGATGTTGTTACATCATATGCTAAACCGATTGTTAAATCAGCAAGACCTTTTTTACCTGATTGTGCAAAAGGTTGCGCTCCTAATAAAATAGCAACTGCGTCGGTATAACGATAAGTTAATCCACCCCAATATTTTTCATTCCAAATAGCCAAACAATTAATATCAAACTGGGTAGATGACATATCAGATTTGATTAATACAGAGGGAACAAGTTTAAGAGGCATACTTTGCAATTTGATTTCTTTTCCACCTGTAATATAATAATGTCTTTTTAATTCATAATTCACTTTTGAGGCACCAACAATTTTACTGGCTTGTCTTAATTGGGATGATGATATGCCAAAGTAAAAATTATCAGGTACTTTATAAAATAAACCAAAAGATAGATCAATCATCATATTTGATTCTTTACTTTTTGTTGTGAGCAAAGGATCAGAAGTAGTACCACCACTTGAAATTGCATCTCCCGGACGGAATTTACTGAAATCAATAAATTTATTTAAAAAAGCACCTGCTAAACCAACACCAAGTTTACCATTTCCTAATTTGAATTGTCCGGCAAGATTTAATTTTAACATTTTATTCGTTTCAGCACCCAACTTATCCTGCATCAGATTTAAACCAACACCAAAGTGTTTGAAAACAGGAGCGTCCAATGAAAGATGTGTTGTAATTGGGTTTCCATCTTTTGTTTGTTCATCGGTAAATCCCATCCATTGGTTTCGATATATTAAATTCGCACATATTTTTCCACTAGCCCCTGCAAACCCCGGGTTTATAGCCATGTGATTGAACATATTGTGACTCACCTGCATTTCCTGCTGTGCAAATGAAATAAAGCCAATTAGCAATAGAAAATTAAAAGTAAGAATAATTTTATAGTTCATATCAGATAATATTTATATTCTATTAAAATTAATTTTTTTAAATTTTGGGGTAAAATAACAAAAAAAAAATGGGATTAACAAATATTTGATAAAATTAGAAAATATTTTTTTGTATTCTATCCAATTGAATAATTCTGATACTGAGTATATCATAAAAAATAAATTTATATGAGTTATATTAATATTAAATAATAATATATATGTAAAATAATAAATTACATCAATTTCTGATAGGCCTGCCACCATCTGTCGGGGATGTCTTCTTTGCAGGCAGTTTGGTAATCATTGTATGAGCAAGGAACAAGACAATGTCGTTCATATTTGGTTTGAAGATTAAGCGGACAGGGAACTTCCATCCACCATCGATCACTTTTTTTACTTTTATAAAAAAGAATATCCTGATGGTTTTTGATGGTAACCACATATTTAATATATTCATCTTTTTGTTTGTGTGGCAGATCATTCTTTCGATTGTAAAAACCATCAATGAAATACCAGATCATTTGGGCAACAAGATGTGACGTTTGATCATTTATGTCTAACGAAGGATTGGTTTCATAAAATCCAATGGAAGTCAGTTTATCACTTATTCCAGCGTAACGTGTGATCTGACAGGACTCTTCTCCATAGAATCCATTGGGTGAAGCATTTCCGTTACCGGGTGCATCAGATTGTTTTATGGCAGATATGTCAAAACATAGCATGTCTGCATTCCGAACAATTGGTTCAACTTCTTGCAGATTTGATCTGACTAAACCGAGTCGATACGTATCAAAGTATAGATTCTTCATCAGGTCAATGGCTTTCTGATCAACAAAATAAGTTTGATAACCGATGTTGGTGTAATTAAACAGAAAATTGGGCTGATGTGTAATGATTTTGCTGAGATAGGTTTTGGAATTTAATATGTCATCTGTATTTCCAAGATCAAATGAATCGTCAATATGAACGATGTTAATTATTTGTCCTAAATTTTCATATGCAAGATAATTTGCATAAACCAGATCTTGACTTCCACCAATGATGATGGGTACAATTTCATTCTTTATTAATTCGGAAATGACGGATGTCAGAGCAAAATAGGTGTCTTCAATCCGATGACCAGATTTAATATTTCCAAGATCAGCTATCTGAACAGCATAATCACCAGCAAACAATTCATAAAGATATTTTCGGATAATATCTGGTGCTTCAGAACATCCTGTATTATTGATGGATCTTCTGTCTTCATTCACACCTATGATTGCTATATCGCAATCAGATAGATTAGGGAAATAATTTTTTTGTGTATAAATCGAAATAATATTTTTAAGTTTATTCGGTTGTTTATCTTCCTCGTGTTGATTGTCAGAAAGGAGTACCGGTTCAAAATAAAATGAAATATCCATTGTATCAGAATATTATTTTTTTCGATTTGCCTTTGGTTTGGCTTTGTCTGCTTCTGTTAGTTTAATACAATCTTCCACGGTTAGTTGATTGATATCAGTGTTCTTTGGTATTTTGTAGTTTTTCTTTTTATAAGAAATGTATGGACCCCATTTACCTTTTAATATTTTGATATCCTCATTATCAGAAAATTCTCTTAAAATACTTGTAAGGATTTTGTGTTTTTTTTCAATAATCAGTTCAATCGCTCTTTCTTTACTGATGGTGTATGGGTCATCTGTTTTCTTAAGTGAGTAAAATGATGAATTGTGTTTAACGTAAGGACCAAATCTGCCAAGTGATACAGTTAATTCGGAATCTTCATACTCACCCAATGAACGAGGTAAAGTAAATAACACCAATGCATCCTCAAGTGAAATATTATCGATGCTTTGTCCTTTACGAAGACTAGCAAATTGAGGTTTTTCTTCTTCGCTGCTGTCTCCAATTTGAATCATAGAGCCGAATCTTCCAATTCTTGCATAAACATTTTTTCCAGTTTTTGGATCTTTTCCGAGTAATCGTTCACCGCTTGTCTTCTGTGAATTTTTTATGGTTGAATCAATTTGTTTGTGAAAAGGGATATAAAAATTTTTGATCATTTCATTCCAAACCCTTTCGCCCTGTGCGATCTCATCAAATTCTTTTTCAACATTTGCGGTAAAATTATAATCCAGAATATTTTCAAAGTATTCAGTTAAAAAATCATTAACTACAATACCTGTGTCGGTTGGAAATAATTTTGATTTTTCATATCCGGTATTTTCCGTTTTTATTTCTTCATGAATTGAATTATTTTTCAGAATGAAGGAAAAATAATCCCGCTGAAACCCGTCTCTGCTTTCATTGACAACATATCCTCTTTTTTGTATTGTTGAAATAGTCGGTGCATACGTAGAAGGTCTGCCGATACCAAGTTCTTCCATTTTTTTAACCAAACTGGCTTCTGTAAACCGGGGAGGTTGTTTGGTAAATCGTTCTAATGCAAGTGCTTCTTCAAAACCAAGTTTATCACCGGTTTTCATGGAAGGCAACATGCTTTCATTTTCATCTTCATCGTCATCTGAAGATTCAAAATATACTTTCAGGAAGCCGTCAAATTTGATTACTTCACCTTTGGCAACAAATTTTTCGGTTGTTGTAGAAATATCAATATTTACAATTGTTCTTTCAATTTCGGCATCTTTCATCTGAGATGCAATAGTTCGTTTCCAGATCAGATCATATAATCTTTTTTGAGCATCGTTCCCATCAATATTCTGATTGCTGATGTAGGATGGTCTGATCGCTTCATGTGCTTCCTGCGCTCCTTTACTTTTGGTGGTATACTGACGGGTTTTTACGTATTCTTTCCCATATAATTTAATAATTTCTTCTTTGGCTGTATTCAGCGCCAATCCTGAAAGATTGACAGAATCCGTTCGCATGTATGTGATTAATCCGGATTCATAAAGTTGCTGGGCAACCACCATGGTCCGGCTGACGGAAAATCCCAGTTTTCTGCTCGCTTCCTGCTGCAAGGTAGATGTGGTAAAAGGAGGAGCGGGTGATTTTTTAGCCGGTTTTGTTTCAACATTTCCAATTGTAAAAACGGCGCCTTTACATTTTTCAAGAAAATGTAATGCCTCTTCTTTTGTGTCAAATTTTTCGGGTATTTCGGCTTTAACAAGAGTATCATTGTGCGTAAATAAAGCAGATACCTTATAATATGAAGTAGATTGAAATAACCGTATTTCTTTTTCTCGTTCAACGATCAGTCGAACAGCAACTGATTGAACTCTTCCTGCCGATAAAGCCGGTTTTATTTTTTTCCATAAAATGGGGGAGAGTTCAAAGCCAACCAGTCTGTCAAGGACTCTACGGGCTTGCTGTGCATCCACCAAATTCATATCAATTTTTCTAGGATGGCTGATAGCTTCTTCAATAGCTGTTTTAGTGATTTCATGAAAAACGATCCGATTCGTTTTATCAACCGGTAAATTCAGAGCTACCGCAAGATGCCATGAAATGGCTTCTCCTTCGCGGTCTTCATCCGTTGCAAGCCATACAGTTTCTGCTGTTTTTGCGATTTTTTTTAACTCATTGATGACCTGTTTTTTATCGTGTGAAATTTCATATTTTGGTTCAAAATTGTTTTTTAAATCAACCCCATAGTCTTTTGCTGGCAGATCTCGGACATGTCCATAACTGGATTTAACTTCATAATCTTTACCAAGAAATTTTCCGATAGTCTTAGCTTTTGCAGGAGATTCAACAATTACAAGATTTTTTATCATGTGCGGTAATTTTAAAATAACGGAAAAAATTCAGTTGTGATTTTAATACAAAAAAATTTCTTCTTTAGAAAAAATATTTGCAAAGTAAAGCAAATAAATTAATAAGTTCCAAAATTTAATTTTTGCAGTTAATTCCTTTTATATTTCAAATCCATTGATTTTCTTTAATTTTGTCAACTGAAAAGTATTCGTTTTAATGAAATCAAAATTATATATTGAAACCTATGGATGTCAGATGAATTTTTCCGACAGTGAAATTGTAGCATCCATTCTTACCGAAAAAAATATTGAGACCACACTTCAAATTTCACTGGCTGATATTATATTGTTAAATACCTGCTCGGTTAGGGATAATGCTGAACAACGAGTCCGCAAACGGTTAAAGGAATTATCGTTTTTAAAAAAGAAAAAACAGGGATTGATCATTGGAATCATCGGTTGCATGGCAGAGAGACAAAAGGAAAAATTTTTTGAAGAAGAAGAAATGGTTGATTTAATTGTGGGTCCGGATGCTTACCGTGATCTGCCTGCCATTATTGAGCGTGCACAGGGGGGATGGAAATCCGCAAATGTTTTGTTGTCAACAGAAGAAACATATGCTGATATCAATCCGGTGAGATATCATCAGAATATGGTATCCGCATTTATATCCATCATGCGAGGATGTGAGAATTTTTGTACCTATTGCGTTGTGCCCTATACACGTGGAAAAGAAAGAAGCCGTGATCCGCTAACAATTATTCGTGAAGCAAAACAACTTTTTGAAAAGGGGTATAAAGAAGTCACATTGCTTGGGCAGAATGTTAATTCATATCGTTTTAATGAATATGATTTTTCACGGTTGCTCCAAGAAGTTGCTTTGACAGACCCTTTGCTCCGTGTCCGCTTCACCACTTCCCATCCCAAAGATATTTCAGATGAATTACTTCATGTTATTGCCGACAGCGGGAATATTTGTCATTCAATTCATTTACCTATGCAATCCGGAAGTACAAGGATACTGGAAAAAATGAATCGTAAATATACCCGCGAAGATTATATGGAACGGATCAATGCAATTAAAACGATTATTCCTGATTGTGCTATTTCAACGGATATTATTACAGGTTTTTGTTCCGAAACGGAAGAAGATCATTTACAAACCTATTCTTTGATGGAATGGGTTGGTTTTGATTATGCATATATGTTTAAATATTCAGTGCGTGAAGGAACTGAAGCAGCCCGTCTTTATGAAGATGATGTCCCTGAAGAAACAAAAATCAGACGATTGAATGAGATCATTGAATTACAACAGAACCTTTCTCATCAAAGCAATCTCACAGATATTGGTTCTGAAACTATTGTTCTGGTTGAAAATATTTCCAAACGTTCACAAGAATTTCTTTCCGGAAGAAATTCACAAAATAAAATGGTCGTCTTTCCTAGAAAAAAAATTCAAATTGGAGATTATGTGAACGTGAAGATTACTGACTGCACTTCTGCAACACTGAAAGGGGATGCAGTATAAAACGATACAATCTTAATTTTTCGGATTTCTTTTTATTTCAACCAAAATATCTTTTTTAACTGAAACAATGCGATATTCGAATCCTATAATACATTTGTAATGTTCTAACATGGTTACAAAACTCTTTTCATTGAACCGAAATGTTTCTTTTCCTTTTCCGGCATTTGTCATGTATTGAGCCAAATATCCAATAATTCCTGAAGAAGAAGAAATATTCTGAATAGGTTCAGAGATAATTAATTTCGGTGAAGCGTCAAGCATCTTTTTTAATATTGTTTCAAGATCATGATGAAAATGATACAATGAACCGGACATCAAGCATACATCGGCTTTCTCAAAGTGTTCTTGTTTCAGAAGATTTATTTGTTTTGCATTAAATCCATGCCTGAATGCATACCGGACAAATTGATCATTGATATCATAACCGGTCCATATAATAGTATGTTTTTTACAATATGTTGCTAATAAAATATCTCCAAAACATAAATCTAAAACAGATTTATCATTGGATGTTAAGGTATTTATTACATCGTTGATTCGAATTCTATATTTGCCGCAATATAAAATATTCATAAGAAAACGATATATGTAAATATTGCTATATATAAAGCTTCTCTTTGGCATATGTAAATAATTTTCAGTTCAAATATACTAAAATATAAGGTTAAGGTCGGTCAGAAAAAATCCAGAAGATAAATAAAAATAAGATTATTGAAGAATTTAAATGAACCTGAAAAGAAAGACTGGTTTAAATGACATGAAGGAAATATAAATATTTAGAAAAGACTTTTTATCTTAAAATAATATTATTTTATGTCATTTTTTATGCAATGACATTCTTCATAAATGTTATTTTTGTTTAAAAGTTTTCAGATAACATAATGACTTAAAATTGAATTTAAATAAGATAAATATGATTGTAAATAAAAATAATAAATCTATCCGCAAAGCAGTACCAGCCGATATTGATATAATCCATAATCTGCTTGATATGGATACTTTCAAATATAATGATGATGTACCTTTTGACAGAGAATGGATTGAACAATTGGTAATACATAAAAAGTGCTTGACCCTGGTTTATGAAACAGAAGGAATGATCAAAGGATTTATCAGCGGTGAAAGATTGATCAGTGGTTCAATCCTTTTATGGTTTTGTGTTGTGAAAAAGAATACCAGAATCATATTATCGGTGCAAAACTTTATTATGAATTTGAAAAAAAATGTAAAGACACAGGAGTGAATGCGATCCTTGCTTATGGATATAAGACTTCCGCTGAAATGTTGGAAAGAATGAAGTTTTACTCCAATGATAAATGGTATAAGGAATTTTATAAACCATTAGTTGAGTGGTAATTTTTTATATGATTGTAAATAATATATGTTATTTAAAGGTGAAAATGGCCTAACATAATTATTAAATTTCAGAATTTGTAATATATTAACTGAAAGAATATGTAGTAAGAATTTTATTTTATTATTTATCAACTCGAAAATCAAATTTGGATGAATGATTTCGGGTATTTAATGCAACTTTTGGATTGTGTATTTTTTCAAGCTTATTAAGATAAAGTTTTTTTAGTATTTTTGCATTTTAAGAAAAATGACTTTATATGTTGAGTATAAAAGAATCAAGTTTATTAAATGCAGGTCAGGGATTATGGGCTGAAAGAGATTTCAAACGAGGAGATATTATTTGTAAATATGAAGGTGAAAAAGTAACATGGAAAGAGTGCTGTCGGAGAAATGATGCTTATGAAAATATCTGCGCCTATTTTTTTTATATCACGGAGAGAAACTGTATTGATGCCCAATACAACATGGATTCATTTGCCCGTTATGCTAATGATGCCGCTGGAATCAGCCGAATCAAAGGAATTAAAAATAATTCATATTATAAAATCATTAGGAAAGAGCCCTATATTGTTGCCTCAAGAAATATTAAAGCAGGTGAAGAAATTTTTGTTGCATATGGTAGAGCATATTGGAACAGCATTAGAAAGTCTTTAGAAAACTAAATTTTGTTTCTTTTAATATGAATGTATATATTAATTGATTGTGTTTTGTATATTTGATTCAGAATTATATAAAATTAAACATATGCGAATTATCTTAATGTGAAAAAGATGTATGTTTTTTATAAATAATTTTTTGGTTTTGAAATTTAGGTTATTTAATCTTTAATAATGTATCATTGAAATTTAAATTAATTTATCCGAAATGGGCAAAATTGGAAGGACAAACGATTTTTAATCTCCCTCCTCACGGTCCTGTTGTATTTGCTGCTTCTCTTCCCAAAGATATTGAAGTAAGTTTTACCGATGAAAATGTTGAAGCACTGGTTTATGATGACGATACAGATTTTGTTGGTATTTCCATGATGCTGACCACACAGGTGAAGCGTGGATGGGCGATTGCTGATGAGTATCGAAGACGCGGAAAGAAAGTTATTTTTGGTGGTATTTCGACCATGTTGCATGCAGAGGAAACCATGCTGCATGCTGACTCTGTGTTTTTGGGTGAATCTGAAGGGAAAATGGAAAAAGTGTTTGATGATTTTAGAAAGAATAAATTGCAACCTTTATACAATTACATGACCGATCAGCCGGACATTGCTACCATTGGTCCAGCACGCAGAGATATTTTAAATAAAGATATGTATTATCACAAAGGTGTTCAAATGGTTGATCTGTTTCATGCATCACGGGGATGTCGTTTCAACTGTTATCCTTGCGCTGTGGCTTATCTGGGCGGGCGTTGTTTCAGACCTCGGCCAATTTCCAAAGCAATTGAAGAACTGGAAACCATTGACAATAACCGATTGTTTATTGTTGACAACTCATTGGCACAAGATGAAAAATGGGAAACAGAGTTATTCAAGGCAATGATCCCATTAAAGAAAAAATGGTGCAGTCATACCATCGAAGATAAGCCCAAAATACTTGATCTGGCTGCACAGGCAGGGGCATGGTATGTTTATCAGGCAATTTTTGATACATCCGATTATATCCGTGAACGGGTTAAAAAATATCATGATCACGGAATAGGAGTGGAGGGCACAATCCTGCTGGGACTTGATAACCAGACGGAAGATGATATCAAACGATTGGTTGATTTTCTGCTCGAAATAAACGTTGATCTGGCTGAATTTACAATCCTGACCCCATTTCCGCATACCAAACCCTATGATGATATGTTGAAGGAAGGACGGATTTTTAATCATGATTGGAATGACTTTAATGCAGGAAAGGTTGTATTTACACCTACTCACATGACTCCTGAACGACTTCAGGAAATGTATTTTTATGCATGGGATACGTTTTATAAAGATGAATCTCAGGCACAGAAAATGTATAACCTCTTTCGTCAGGTGGTGGTGAAAGAAGTTGCCGATGGTACCTTTCGTCAAAGGAAAACTGAATTTGTTACAACAAGTTTTGGAAAGAAAGTAAAAAGGTAATTGTTCCTTAAAATAGAATTTAAATTATTTAATATCTCATTTTTATAGATATGAAACGCTCTATTCAAAGCGAATACATCACTGAAATTTATGACTACAAAGGATTGTGGGATGTGCCTTCACGTTGTGGGTTGAAGGTAGTTGAAAAATCGGGGAAGGTAATTGTTATTGCCACTGAATTATATCAGGATAATCCGGGTACATCCATTACCAATTGTTCTGCAAAACTGGCTCACTCAATTTGTCAAGATAAAAAGATTACCCCTGAAGCACTTGTATTCATCGAGCATTCAGCTGACATGGGTTCAAAACTTGAATTTTATGGCGAGAAATTCTTCAGAGTCGAATTCCAAAAAAATCATCATGGATTTAGCAATCCCAAATGGATCAAGGTGTCCAAAGAAGAAGTGGAACAATTGATCAAATAAAGTCCATTTTTCTTTTTTTCTACTCATCGTCATCAATTTAGGTGTTAATAATTCTTCCGGATCTTTATATTCAATGTAGTCTTTTAATTACGACATTTGAATCATTAAAAAAATATCAGGTAAATATAGTATGGGAATAAAGTTTTGCAGTTTTGGAAGTGGGAGCAGTGGGAATTGTTATTTTATTGGTAATAAATTACAAGGTTTATTAATTGATGCCGGAATCGGAGTAAGAAAGATAAAAGCTCATCTTAAAACATCTGATATTTCTCTTCAAAGCATCATGGGAATCTTGATTACACACAATCATTTTGATCATGTCAAGTCATTAAAAATATTTGCCAACAGATATAAGATACCGATCTATACTTCAGAACAGATAGGTAAGAATATTATAAAGAATCGAATGTTGAGAGGCATTGACTCAAATCAAATTCAAAAAATTACATTGAAACATCCTCTTCATCTTGCCGGATTTACTGTTGAAGCTTTTCCTGTTTCTCACGATGCTCCGGAAACAATAGGTTTTCATATTTGTTTTCAAAACAGAAAAATTACATTGGCGACCGACCTTGGATATATTTGCGAATCTGCTTCTAAATATATTCGTGATGCCAACTTTTTAGTGATAGAATCAAATTATGATGAACATATGTTATTGAACGGAAATTATCCGACTTATTTGAAAAAAAGAATCAGCAGTAACAATGGGCACCTTGACAACAAGCATACATCTTCCTTTCTGGCTGAGAATATACATGCTGATTTAACGCATATTTGTTTTGCACATTTAAGTCAGAATAATAATACACCTGAAAAAGTCATGGAAACTTTTCATAAAACGTTCAGGGAAAAAGGAATTCGAATCAAACATAAACCGGAAGTGATCGTGCTCGACAGGTTTACTCCATCTGAGTTCATCAGTTTAACTAAACATCCATCTAAAAGTATGCAAATGAGTTTGCAATTATAACCTACAGATTTTATTTTTAATTTATGAAAACCGCATCTCTTCATGAACTTAAAACGGAACTTAAGCAACATTCTGCTGCTGATGTGATTGATCTTTGCATGCATCTCGTAAAATATAAAAAAGAAAACAAAGAATTACTTACCTACCTTCTATTTGAAGCAGATGATGAACAATCCTATTTGAGAAAAGTTAAAGAACTGATTGATGAACAATTTGAAAATATAAATAAAAGCAGTTTATACCTTGCCAAAAAAACCTTGCGTAAAGTACTACGCACCACAAATAAATTCATCAAATATTCCGGTGATAAACAAACGGAAATTGAATTATTGATTTATTATTGTAAAAAAATAAAAACTTCAGGGATTCCACTTACAGCTAATACTGTTGTCGGAAATATCTATAAACGACAAATGCTCAGGATTAATAAAGTATTGAATTTACTTCATGAAGATCTTCAATTTGACTATTCAATAGAATTAAAACCTTTGCTTCTACACTGAATATCCTTGGTTTTTGATTTAGAAAATATTTTAGTAATAAATTAATCATTAGAAAAAATTTGTTTTTTTTCCTCGAATATTATATATTTGATGTAATTAATTCAAATATGTATTTTGATTCTACCCTTTTTTGTTAAACAATCTTTTTTATTCACCTTAAAAATTAAATTTATGAAACACAATTACTTTAAATTTTTATTTGTTTCACTATTTATTCTTACAATCAGTGAAACTATTCAATCACAAACATGGACTTCTGTTTTTAAGAATGGATCCAATGGTGTTTCCGATGTGTCTTTTTTAAATGATAATATTGGAATTGTTTCATGTGGTTATACTTATTTTACAACAAATGATGGAGGAAAAACATGGACCGAAGTTGCCTATTTTTGGCCTGGTCCAAATGTAAAAGCAGTAAAATGGTTGAGTACAAATGTTGTATTGATGGGGGCTGAAAATGGTAAAGTATACAAAAGTACCGATGCAGGAAAAACATTTACACAAAGTGCAGCACCTGTGGGTGATATACGCGATATGGATATAATAGGTAATACTG
Source organism: uncultured Bacteroidales bacterium (assembly GCA_964452905.1). Taxonomy (GTDB): domain Bacteria; phylum Bacteroidota; class Bacteroidia; order Bacteroidales; family CAYVNP01; genus CAYVNP01. The sequence continues at coordinate 13,173 of CAYVNP010000012.1, read as the reverse complement.
GGATTTTATGTGATAATTATTGTTATGCAGCTTATTCATCCGATGCCGGTGATACATGGACACAGATTCCAAGCAGTGCTTTATGCAATAATGCAAGTACTCTGAATAAAGTTGATATGATTAATAGTTCAACTGCGGTTATTTCCGGAAGAAATGGAAATAAATTTAAAACAACCAATGGTGGAGCTGAATGGATAACCTTAGGAAATGATGGTGCTTCTGTGAACGGAATTGATTTTGTAAATGAAACCACAGGTTATTTACTTACCTATTGTCAAAAATCAAATAGTGAAAAAACATGTCTCTATAAAACATTGGATGGTGGTTCAACTTGGATTGATATTTCTACAGGAATGCTTGCAGAAATGCGAAGTGCAAGTAATACAGGATTGGCAGCGGTTGATGCAAATACAATTTATATTACAGCAAATAGTAAAATTTATAAATCGGTTAATGGCGGTACTTCATTTGCATTGGACTTTACTCCTGACTGTAGCGGTTGTGATTATATGAATTTTTCAAGAGGAGGAAATTCCCTATATGTTTGTTCAAGCAATGGAACTCCCAATACAAGAGTATATCGTTTAGGTGGTGTTTTTAATTCTATTGATGAAAAAACAAAACTGCAATTCAATATTTATCCAAATCCATCAAATAGTGTAATTATTGTAAGTGGTATCAATAGTCAAGATAATTATAGTGTTGAAATTACAGATATTTTTGGGAAACAGATTTATTATACCCAATTAAATGGAACGACAGTTAATATTGAGAATCTGTCAAACGGAATGTATTTCTTGAAATTAACCGATAGTAAAGGATTTGTTGGAACACAAAAAGTAATTAAAAATTAGAGCTAAATCTAAAAATTTGTTATATTTATTCTTGATGAATTTTAATATCAGTGTGATAAAGTATTAGTTTGGTAATTTTTTATTAGTTAGGGGTTAAAGCCCGATTTTATTGGGTTTCATTAACCAAAATCTTTAAGTCGGGTTAAAAAAACCTACAATATAAAGGACTTTAGTCCTGATATCAATAAAATTAACGAAGTATTAATAAAAAATAAGTACTAATTTTTTAGCAACTCTGTGATGCTTCGAATTGTTTGAGGAAGCGGATATCATTCTCTGAAAATAATCTCAGATCATTGATCTGGTATTTCAGCATGGTAATGCGTTCAATGCCCATCCCAAAGGCAAAGCCGGTATATTTTGAACTGTCAATTTTGCAATTTTCAAGCACTTGCGGATCCACCATCCCGCAGCCGAGTATTTCAACCCATCCGGTATGTTTGCATATGTTGCATCCCTTGCCACCGCAAAGGAAACAGGTTACATCCACTTCTCCTGAAGGTTCTGTAAAAGGGAAAAAAGAAGGCCGTAAACGGATTTTTGTTTGTGCGCCGAACATTTCTTTGGCAAAATAAAGCAGTGTTTGTTTCAAATCTTTGAAAGAAACATTTTCATCCACATACAATCCTTCAATCTGGTGAAAGAAACAATGTGCACGGGCAGAAATGGCTTCGCTGCGATATACTCTGCCGGGTGAGATTGTTCGAATGGGTGGCTGCGTGTTTTCCATCACCCGCACCTGTACAGAAGATGTATGTGTGCGTAAAACAATATCGGGGTCTTTTTCAATGAAAAAGGTATCCTGCATTTCGCGTGCCGGATGCTCCGGAGCAAAGTTCAGGGCAGAAAAGTTATGCCAGTCGTCTTCAATTTCAGGTCCTTCGGAAACAGTATATCCAATTCGTTTAAATATGTCGATTATTTCGTTTCGAATAATTGAGATGGGATGACGACCGCCCAGAGAACTATAATCAACTGGGAGACTCAAGTCTGATTGGGTTTCACTATTTACCTGATTTTTTTCAAGCAATTGACGTGAGGAGTCAATTTTTTCCTGTATAGATATTTTTAGAATATTCAGTAATTTACCCACTTCTTTCCGTTGTTCAGCTGGAAGTGTTTTGAATTCATCAAACAATAAAGTAACAATACCTTTTTTTCCAAGATATTTTATTCTGAAATTTTCAATTTCTTCAGGATTACATGAGGAAAATTTACTGACTTCTTTCGAAACATTTTTAATGATATCGAGCATGATAGATCAATTATTGTTCAAGCACTTTAACGGTCATTCGAATATCTTCAAATGGTCTGTTCTGTCCGTCAGTTGAAACAGCAGCAATTTTATCAATCACATCCAAACCTTCATACACTTCACCGAACACGGTATAACCACCGTCAAGATGGGGTGTTCCGCCAATGGTTTTATATATGGTAAGTTCTTCTGCATTATATTTTCTGCCAGTCATCTGAGTAAAATTAAGTAATTGATTTTCATCAACCACTGAACCCTGAACAATATAAAATTGAGAACCTGAAGATTCTTTTTTCGGATTGACCTGATCGCCTTGACGTGCAGCAGCTATAGCGCCTTTTTTATGGATGAATTGAGGGAGAATTTCAGCGGGAATAGTATATCCTGGACCACCCATTCCTAATGGTTGACCTGCCTTGGCATTTTTGGAAACAGGATCACCTCCCTGAATCATAAAGTCCCTGATCACCCGATGAAACAAGAGACTATCATAAAAACCTTGTTTGGCAAGTTTAATAAAATTATCGCGGTGTAATGGTGTTTCATTGTATAATGCAATTTTGATATCACCCAGTCGGGTACTGATTATAACTTTTTTCATTTTGTCTAAATTTAAATTTGGTTCTTTCTCATTAGGCAGATTGCTTTCACTGCTTTTTTTAAATGAAAAAATAAGTAATCCGGTAGATAGAACAAGAATAATTACGGTAACTAATAGAACATACTTTTTCATTTCAAATCTTTTTTTTATATTTGCTAATTAATTTGGTTTGCAATAATACTAAATAATAAGAAAATGAAAAATTATATTTTTAAACAATTATTAGTCCCTTTTTTAACAGTTTTCATGATACTTTTTTTTGTTTCGTTACAAACATGTAAAAAAGATACTGATTGCAATGGAAATATTTTAGTATTAAACAGATATGATAGTACCCCGGTAAACAATGCAAAGGTAATTGTTACATGCGGAAAACCACTTGATGGGAAATGCAGCGTAAGAGATACAGGTCTTACAAGTATGGATGGTAAATTTGTTTATAATAAAAAACTGGAAGCCATTCTGGATGTAAGAGTTTTACTTGACACTTCCACAAAAAAACCTTTATACAATACATCAAATACTGCTCAGTTTTATGGAAATGATTTACTTCGTTTAAAAGCAGGCAAAACCGTTGAATTGATAATTTGGATGGATACGATTGTTCCCAGAGGTGAAGACCTTTAATGTAGTAAAGATTTCTTTTTTTCCCCTTTATAAAGTGAACAAATTATTCAATGCTTCACAATGTAATTTTTCAGAACCTCGGTTGTATTGAATATGAAGAAGCACTTGCTATCCAGAAAAAATATTTCAATGAGCAGATTGAATTTAAATTAACCAATCGGGATTTAAAAAAAAAGAATACTCCTTCTCAACGTGTTTTGTTTTGTGAACATCCACCTGTATTTACCATTGGAAAATCAGGTTTCGAAAAAAATCTTTTAGTTTCACAGGAACAATTAAAATCTAAAAATATTTCATTGCATCGCATTTCAAGAGGAGGAGATATTACCTTTCACGGTCCGGGGCAGTTGGTTGTTTATCCTATTTTTGATCTGGAGCAAATGAATATCGGCGTTCGACAATATATTTATAATCTGGAAGAAACAGTTATTCAAGTTCTATCCGAATATCATATTCACGCTGAACGCTTGCAGGGTGCTACAGGTATTTGGATTGACATTCAACAAAAAAATATTGTCAGAAAGATATGTGCCATCGGTGTACGTGTTAGTAGGGGGATAACCATGCATGGTTTTGCTTTGAATATTAACACCGACTTAAGCTATTTTAATTATATCAATCCATGCGGTTTTACCGACAAGTCGGTTACGTCAATGCAACTTGAAACAGGCAGTATTATTGACTTTACATCAGTTTCCGAAACTATTCTGAAAAAAACGGAAAAAGTTTTTCAATTGAAATCAGTTTAGATAATCAGTATTTTTGTACTTTTACAGCGATTTCAAATATTCGAAAAATGTTACAGATAAGCTACATCCAACAGAACAGCGCTGAAATTATTCAACGATTGAAGATTAAAAATTTTGATGCAAAAGAAATCATTGAGCAGGTGATTGCACTTGATGAAAAGAGACGTTCTTCACAAAAATCACTGGATGATATTTTATCAGAATTAAATGTTCTGGCTAAGCAAATCGGCATGTTGATGAAGACCGGTAAAGCGGATGAAGCCAATTTGTTAAAACAGAAAACAAATGAATTAAAAGAAAAATCGAAAGAGTTAACAAGTTCTCTCAATGAAACCGAAGTGACACTTAAAGAGTTATTGATCCGTATACCGAACATACCTCATACTTCAGTTCCTGCAGGTAAATCAGCACAGGACAATGAAATAGTTTTTGAAAATGCAACTATTCCTGAAATGCCTGAGAATGCTTTACCTCATTGGGATTTGGCTTCAAAATATGATATTATTAATTTTGAACTCGGGAACAAAGTAACAGGTGCCGGTTTCCCTTTTTATAAAGGCAAAGGTGCTCGCCTTCAACGTGCGCTGATCAATTTTTTTTTGGATGAAGCGCTGAAAGCCGGTTATACCGAATACGAAACGCCATTGTTTGTTAATGAAGATTCAGGTTACGGGACAGGTCAATTGCCCGACAAAGAAGGACAGATGTATCATATGCAGATTGATAATCTATATACGATTCCTACGGCTGAAGTACCACTGACAAATATTTATCGGGATGTTATTTTAAAAAAAGATGATTTACCTGTTAAAATCACAGCTTATTCTGCATGCTTCAGACGTGAAGCCGGATCCTATGGTAAAGATGTAAGAGGATTGAACAGGTTGCATCAGTTTGATAAAGTTGAAATTGTTCATCTTGATTTACCTGAAAGGTCTTATCAAACACTTGAACTGATGAAAGAACATGTTAAAAATTTATTACAAAAACTTGAACTTCCATTCAGAATTGTTAAGCTTTGCGGAGGTGACATGAGCTTTACTTCGGCGCTCACATTTGATTTTGAAGTTTTTTCTGCCGCACAGAAAAAATGGCTCGAAGTGAGCTCTGTTTCAAATTTTGAATCATTCCAGTCAAACCGTTTGAAGTGCAGGTTCAAAGATACAGATGGTAAAATGAAACTGGTGCATACCTTAAACGGTAGCGCTTTAGCATTACCACGCATTGTTGCTGCTCTTCTTGAAAACAATCAGACTGTTGATGGAATAAAGATTCCTAAGGCACTGGTGAATTATACCGGATTCGATTTGATTACATAGATAATTTATACATTTAATTTTTCACCGTGGTTCGTCAAGGGTTACATATAATTCTCTTATTTTTTCTAATTACGGTTGAACTACCTGTATTCGCCCAATCTGAAACGGATGATCAACTTGCTGCTCAATATTTTCAGAATAAAGAATATGTGAAAGCCATTGATTTGTATGAACGCTTATATGACAAAAATCCATCTGATTTTTATTTTAATTATTATTTCCGTTGCCTCCTTGAACTAAAGGATTTCAAGAAAGCCGAAAAAATTGTCAGGAAACAAATCAAGCGTAACCCTTTGTTCCTCGAATATCAAGTCGATCTTGGATTGGTTTATTCATTTTCAGGTGATGAATCCAAAGCTCAAAAACAATATGAATCAACCATTACTCAATTGCAACCGGATAAAGACCAGATTCTGAATCTTGCCACTGCATTCTTAAACAATGGGCTTACGGACAATGCTATTGAGACATATAAGAAAGGCAACAAACTGGTTAAAAATCGTTTTGAGTTCAGTTTTCAACTTGCAGATATTTATTCTGCAAATAAAAATTTTCAATTGATGATCAATGAGTATCTTGAATTGCTTGATGAGGGTGCTGAATACGTAGCTGATGTTCAATCTAAGCTTCAGCAGGTGGTTGTGAGTGAAAAGGAAGACGGGCAAGTTGGTAAAATGATCAAAGAAACTTTAATGAAACGTATTCAGCAAAACCCGAACAAATCAATTTATTCAGAAATGCTGATGTGGTTGTCTTTACAACAAAAGGATTTTGAATCTGCACTGACACAAGCTAAATCACTTGATAAACGATTTAAGGAATCAGGTTCAAGAATTTATGAACTGGCAAATACATGCATTTCAAATGCATATTATGATGTTGCGGTAAAAGCTTTTGAATATCTTATCAGCAAAGGAAAAGAAAATTATTTTTATATGAAAAGCAGGGTTGGTCTGTTGAATGTTAAATTCCTGAAAATAACACATTCATATAATTTTCATATTAATGAATTGGTTTTATTGGAAAATGAATATATCTCCCTTTTGAATGACTATGGAAAAAATGATGAAACAATTTATTTAATAAAAGATCTGGCACATCTCGAAGCGTTTTATCTGAATAAAAGTGATACGGCAATTAAATTGTTAAATGAAAGTTTATCCATTAATGTTGCTCCTAAAATGAAAGCCGAATGTAAGATTGAACTGGCTGATATTAGCCTGATGTCAGGCGATGTGTGGGAAGCGTCTTTACTCTATTCTCAGGTTGAAAAAGATTTTAAAGATGATCCCATTGGTCATACTGCTAAATTTAAAAATGCAAAATTATCCTATTATATCGGCGAATTCAAATGGGCAAAAGCACAACTGGATGTGCTGAAGGCCGCAACCTCTAAGCTGATTGCCAATGATGCCATGGAATTATCCTTACTGATCGGTGATGTATATAATTCCGATACCATTGCGGATGCATTACGAATTTATGCTCATGCTGACCTTTTAGCTTTTCAAAACAAGTATGATCTTGCATTGCAAACATTGGATTCGGTTTTAATCCTTTATCCCGGTCATGCACTTACGGATGAAGTCTATTATAAACAGGCAGAAATTAAAATTTTTCAAGGTAAATTTGAAAAGGCAGACAGTTTATTACAATTGATCGTTACTGTTTTTCCTCAAGATATTCTTGCAGATGATGCATTATTTAAATCAGCTGAACTGAATGAAATACATTTCAAGAATAAAGACAAAGCCATGAAATTATACGAGAAAATTTTAATTGATTACCCAGGGAGTTTATTTGCAGTTGAAGCAAGAAAACGTTTTCGTAAACTCAGAGGCGATACATTAAATTAAGTTTTTTACATTTACTTCATTACTTTTAACTTTTACCTTTTTACTAAACCATGTACGTAAGACCAAAGAAACGATTGGGGCAACATTTTTTGAAAGATGATAATATCGCTAGAAAGATCGTTCAAAGTTTAACTTTGTCTTACTTAGTAAATAATATACTTGAGATTGGTCCCGGAACTGGAGTGTTGACAAAGTATTTATTGAATGAGAAAAAAATAAATCTGAAAGTAATAGAAGTAGATCTTGAATCTATAGACTATTTGAATACGAATTATCCGGAATTACAACAGAATATTATACATGCAGATTTTTTAGATTCAGAAATATTCCCAATTTTTAATGCTCCTTTTTCAGTCATTGGCAATTTTCCGTATAATATTTCAAGTCAGATCCTTTTTAAAATACTTGAACACCGCCAATTAATTCCTGAAGTAGTCGGTATGTTCCAGAAAGAAGTTGCATTGCGTATTGCAGCCCATTCGGGTTCTAAGGAATATGGTATTCTTAGTGTACTAATACAAACATATTACAAAATTGATTATTTATTTACCGTGAGTCCGAATGTGTTTAATCCACCACCCAAGGTACAATCTGCTGTGATCCGATTATCACGAAATGATAGGGTGAATCTTGATTGTGATGAAGCCTTGTTTATTAAGGTTGTAAAAACGGCTTTTAATCAACGACGAAAAATGTTGCGCAATGCACTGGGTGTGTTTGGAGAAAAAATAGATTTAATTCCACCAGAATATTTGACCTTACGGGCTGAACGTCTTGAGATATCAGATTATATTGAAATTACAAAAAAGTTAATCTAACTTTTTAATATATTAAAAATCTGTATATCTTACAAACACTTCCATGGCTTCATATTCAGCCATTCCAAGTTTATCATAGAGCAATGCTGTATCTCGGTTACGTGCTTCGGCTCGCTGCCAGAATTCACGAGTATCCACACCGGGGAATAAAGGTCTGTCTTTCTGAGATTGATGTTTGAAGATGGCTCTGCGTTTTTTCAGGAGTTCTTCAGGACTAAGAGGCACAGCCATATCCACCAGGTTGATATCCCATTCCTGCCATGCACCCCGATATAGCCAAAGATAGCAGTTTTTCATCCATGCATCTTTTTTGCAATCCTGCAATGACTTCAGAATGGCATTGAAACATACACGGTGAGTCCCATGCGGATCGGACAGGTCACCTGCTGCATAGATTTGATGTGGCTCAACTTTTCGTAATAAATCTGAAAGTATTTTGATATCCGCTTTTCCCGGTTCTTTCTTTTTAATTTTCCCTGTTTCATAAAAAGGCATTTTCAGGAAAAAAATATTTTTTTCATTAACACCCATTGCACGGCAAGCAGACTTGGCTTCACTCATTCGAATGAATGTTTTTAATTTTTGGACTTCTGTTATATCCGATTCAACAGGTGTTTTGGATTGGAAAAAAGAAAATATTTTGTTGTAAAAATTTTCGGTCGTTTTTTTTGCCGAACCAAATTCTTTTTCATATTCAAGAATTAAGTCTATGTAACGGATAACATCATCATCAAATACTGCTATATTTCCGGAGGTTTGATATGCCACAAAAACCTGATGACCTTGTTCAGCCAGCCGAATCATTGTACCACCCATGCTGATAACATCATCGTCCGGATGTGGACTGAAGATTAAAACACGTTTTGGATAAGGGTTGGCACGTTCAGGTCTTTCTGAATCATCTGTATTTGGTTTACCTCCGGGCCAGCCGGTAATGGTATGTTGCAAATCATTAAATACTTTAATATTTATTTTGTATGCAGGACCATGTTCAGTAATCAGGTCGCTCATACCATTGTCATTGTAATCGCGTTCAGTTAGTTTTAAAATAGGTTTTTCTACTTTCTGGCACAGCCAAATCACTCCTTTACGGATAAGACGGTCAGTCCAGTTACATGTTTCCACCATCCAGGGGGTTTTAATTCTTGTAAGTTCAGCTGCGGCTGCTTCATCCAGGATAATTTTTGCTTGCGGATGATTTTGCAAAAATGAAGCAGGTGCTTCTTCACTAACAGTCCCTTCAATCGTCCTCTTAATGATCATAGATTTTCCTTCTCCCCATCCCATTAGGAATATACGTTTGCTTTTTAGAATAGTTCCTACGCCCATCGTAATTGCTTTATGTGGAACATTTTCTTCTCCGTAAAAATCACTGGCAGCATCAGCCAATGTAATGTGATCAAGAGTAATCAGTCGTGTATCAGAATTGGCAGGTGAACCGGGCTCATTGAAACCGATATGCCCTGTTCTGCCAATCCCTAACAGTTGAATATCAATACCACCAAACTTTTTAATTAGTTTTTCCCAGTTTTTGCAATATTGATGAATGTTTTCTTTTAATGTGAGACCATCAGGAATATAAATATTTTTGGGATCAATATCAATATAGTTGAATAAATGTTTGTTTAAGGAATAATGAAAACTTTGAGGAGAATCGGGATGCATGGGATAGTATTCATCCAGATTAAAACAGACAACATTTTTAAAACTTAATTTATCCTCTTTATGGAGCCGAATCAATTCAGCATAAACACCTGAAGGAGATGAACCGCTCGCTAAACCAAGTACACATTTTTTATTTTCTTTAGCTTTTTGACAAATGGTACGCGCAATCTCAGCAGCAACATATTTAGAGCCATCGACTGATGTATTGAAAATTTTTAATGGAATTTTTTCGAACCTTGATAGTTCATTTTCATTATTGGTTTTCATAAAAATGATATTTATCATTACAAAATTAAATAAACATTCATTAACGTTTTATATCAAATGCGTCTATTAATCTGCTATATACGAAAAGAAATATTTTATATTTTATTTAGTGAAATATAAAATATAGAATTATATATTTTTGTATATAATACGTTCATTTAAAACAAATTAGGATAGCGTAAAAACACTTAATATCCTATTTAAATTATAGCGTATAAATACCTGATTTTTTGATTTTTTCTTGATATATTTTTGTAAAATATAATTAAAGAAATAGGATTTTTCAAATTTTAAGTGTCTATATATATAAATATAAAAAGGATAAACAAAAAATACTTTTAAGAAATATGGGAATACAAAATAGTATAAAAAAATGTAACGAAATCAATAAATGATCATTATTAAAAATAATAAAACTGTATAAAGTAAATTTAATTAATTATTAACTCTAAAAAAAACGTATGAAAAAAGAATTATCTATTTTAATCATTCTGTTTGTTACAATGATTAATAATTCGTTACTTTCGAGTAACAATAATTTACCGAATAAACTTTCGGGAAATATTCTAAAGAGTCAGCCCTTGGAAAACCATTCTTTAGAAAATGGTTATTCATGGTCAACCAGTTCTGGTTCTATAAATGGATCTATTGCTAATCTTACAGTTGATCCATCTTCAACATCAACTTATATAGTTGAACCTTCAATAACCTGTCCTCAACCTATCGTTATTTATACTTTGAAATGGGATCCAATTAATGTAGTCACCCCTGATCCTGTAATTTCCAATCAAACAGGTAATACTTCAGTTACATGGGGAATTTCAGGGACAACCAATATTGATTGTCCTTATTATGTAAATGATCCCAATCATATGATCAATTTTATTGGAACTCAAAGTTTAATTTCAGGAACTTATAATTGTACCTATGCTGTTTATGAGGGATGGAAACCAGTCATGAATTGTTCATTTAATATATCAATAAATAAAATTACACCTTCTTGCCCATCGAGCACTTATTATTTTACTGATCCAAATGTTTGTACTGCCGCTGTAAATATTCCAAATGCTGGATTTAATTATCCTTTTAATGGAACAATTACTTATAAGATAACAAATGGTGCTGCAATTTTAACAGGTAATGGTTTTCCTGGAACACAAACATTAAACAAAGGCACAAATACGATTGAATATACATTTAGTTTAAATGGACAAACAGAAACATGTTCTTTTACAATTGACATCATTGACAATAATGCCCCGGTAATACCTTGTACTGGACCAATTGAATTAATTGCCGATCCAGTAACTTGCCAGGCAAGTTATACATTAAGTCCAGCTACAGACCTGTGTGGTGCAGCATTTACATATTGTTCGCTTTCCGGTGCAACCAATATATCTCGCACGGCTTTAAATAGTCCAATCACATTTGGTATCGGAGAAACAAATTTAATACTGGATGCTGTTGATGAAGCCGGCAATCAGGCAATTCCTTGTGCAGAGAAAGTGATAGTGAAAAAAGGAAAATTCAAAATAAAAGAATGTCCTGCCCCTAAAGAAAAGAATACTGATCCGAATAAATGTTATGCATCAATATTTTTGGCATATCCAACTGTTGAAACAGTTTGTGATGGGGAATTGACGTATTTTTTTACATTTTCGGATGCAACAGAATTACCAAAAACAGAATCAAAAAAAATAAAAGTCCCTTACCCATTTAATAAAGGAACAACTAAAGTAACAGTAGAAGTTCAAGATGCAGTTGGTAATACTGCAACTTGTAATTATGAAGTCAAAGTAAATGATAAAGAATTGCCTAAACTAACATGTCCAATAGCATCTACCGTTACAGCTACTAATCCAAGACAGAAAATCATAGTGCATAATTTTGATGAATTACCTGATAAAGATATTAAGGATAATTGTGATGATAATTTTAAAGGTAAACAAGCTATATTGTGTTATTATGAAACTCCAGGTCCTAAAAATACTAAAATAAAACATATTATTGTACAAGGTAAATTACCACAAAAGAAAATAAGTTTACCTGTATCTAATATTGTTCTATCATTGATTGTTATTTATTATGCAAAGGATGATGCAGGCAATGTGGGTAGTTGTACTACTAAAATTGAAGTAAAGCCGTTCACTCCCAAAAAAGCTGCAATTTCAGGTAACTGGTCAAATAGTTTAACATGGGAAAGCGGTCAAATACCAGCAAGTACAGATGATATACTAATACCCTCTGGAATTTCAGTAACTGTTTCCGAAGATGCAGCATGTAACAATCTGGTAGTAGACGGAAATCTGATTGTCGCATCAGGTAAAACCCAAACGGTGAATGGAGAATTATTTATCACTGCCACCGATGGATCCATTTCAAAAGGAGCATCATCTACCGGTCAATTAGTGCTTGCAGACAACAGCGCCCAATTAATAGTATCAGGTACTGTATCAATTGAGAAAATAATAAAAGATTTAAACTATCATTTATTTTCGTCATCCATTGACAATTCAACAGTAGATCCATTATCTGGGTTTACTGTCGCCTATTATTCAGAGCCCACAGGAAAATGGGTTAATCTGGTTAAAGGACAAATGCTTGAACAAGGGAAAGCATATTCAATAAAGAATGCTAATAATCCATTGTATCCTGCAAGTACAGATTTAATTTTCACATCACCCAATTCAACGACTTTGGCCACAGGGAACATCACTATACCATTAACCCATACCGTAGGAATAGGAAAAGGCAATGGATGGAATTTGGTTCCTAATTCCTATCCATGTGCAGCCAACTGGAAAACAATGACCACAACCGCATCTCCCACAATTTATTATTGGGATGGATCAAAATATGTGAACTATAATAAGTTTAATGATGAAAACACAGGCGGAACAAGCATCATTCCTCAGGGCGAAGGGTTCTTTGTATATTGTCCGGATGAAAAGAATGGATGTTTATTAACTATGACCAATGAGGATCGATTAGCATCCAATGTCAGTTATTCAGTTTCCAAGAAAGGGCCATCAACCTATCCCCAAATACCGAACCGGTTGTCATTAATAGTTTCGGGGAATGGATATACAGATCAGAGTGTGATAGCGTTTGTGAATGATGCGACATCAGAATATGATATAAACTATGATGCATTTAAATTGT
>CAYVNP010000011.1:60350-80096 GCA_964452905.1 uncultured Bacteroidales bacterium | reverse complement strand
TTGCAAGAAGGTAAAAAAGGATTAAATGCAGTAAATGTTAAACTAGCTTAGTTTACTCATTAAATACATTTTAATATTTTAGCCCGACTTTTGTCGGGCTTTTTTATTGCTGCAATTAGTAGTAAATTTTATAAAAATTTAAATGTGATTTTTTTATAGACAATGTATTGAAGTCTCTTTATATAAGAATCTAAGAGTTATATTTCTCATAGATTTTTAAATATTTTACATAAGTGTAAAATGAAGAATTTATTGACCAGATAAGTCCTGGAAAACCATTCAGGAAATTACCATAAACAAAATATTGAATGAAAAAGGTTAAAGGAAGTTTAACTAATAATTTTAATTTGCTGCTTTTTTTCCCGATCTTAAATGCTTCTTCACTTGCATACGAAGAATAGCTGTTAAATTTTTCAAAATAATTGGAGATATCTCTATAACTATAATGTAATAGAATATTTTTCAACTTTGATGTTTCGCCCTGAACAATTATCTTTTCATGTACTTGTGATGAATTGAAGTTCCCGTATTTTCGATTAAATAATCTCAATGGATACTGATGTGTTTCTTTACCATACTTAAATATTTTACCCATAAAGACAAGCGTTTGGGCAATTTTATAACCGCTGCATGGAATATCTCCCTGTGATAACAATTCTTTTATTTCATGTTGTAATTCGGGAGTTAAAACTTCATCACTATCAATTGATAAAATCCAATCATACTTTGCCAGATCAGTGGCAATTTTTTTTTGCAAACCAAAACCTTCAAACTGATGAAAAGAAAATTTGCATGAATATTTTTGGCATATTTCTTTTGTCTCATCTGTACTACCCGAATCAACCACAATAATTTCATCACACCATGCCACAGATTTAAGCGTTGCCTCTAAAGTAGCACTACTGTTAAGTGTAATAATAACCGCACTGATTGGATGAAGATTTGCCATAGAATTAATAATATGAACAAAGGTAATAAATTTATATTCGATTCACATCGTAAATAATTTTGCTTGATTGAAAAGCACTGAAGTAAATACTATTTTATGATTGAATAATTTGTTCAATCTTAAATTAAACGGAATTACAAATATATTTAATTGTTCTTTTATTTTTAATAATGTTTTTACAATTATCCTTTTCTTAAAAATGACTCAATACAAGTTTTGTTTAAAAAGTTAATTGTATTTTCTAAAAATTCATGTAGGTTTGTAATAATAAAATCTAAAACACGATGAATTTAATAGTATCTATTCAAAACAAACTTAATATTTTATTTTTAATAATATTAGGTATACACTTGCTGCAATTGGATGCTCAAACAATGGTGCAAGTAAATGCGTCTGATCCAAACATTCAATATACTGGAAGAATTGATAACAGCAACTCTGACCAGATTATTTTCTCCTATCCTGGAGTAAGTATTAAAGCAAAATTCGAAGGAACAGCTATTGATGCACTTATCACTGATTATGCATATGGCGGTAATATGCATACAAATTATTTTAATGTGATCATTGATAATGGAACACCAACCTCTCTGATGGTTAGTTCTGCACAGTATATTTATCCACTGGCTCGTGGTCTTGCTGATGGCGTTCATACTGTTGAACTTTTCAAACGGACTGAAAGCAATGTTGGCAAAACTGAATTTGACGGCTTTCAACTTGAAGCAGGAAAAAATCTTTTATCTCCGGATCCATTGCCTGCTAAAAAAATTGAATTCATTGGAAATTCAATTACCTGCGGTTATGGTGATGAAGCTTCTTATACAGCAACGCAACTTCAGACAATTACAGGGTTTAATTCCGTAAATGAAAATAATTATAAGGCATGGGGTGCTATTACCGCACGTAATCTGAATGCACAATACTCCTGCATTGCCTATTCCGGAAGGGGGCTTTACAGAAATAATTCAGGTTCAATAACCGGTACATTGCCTCAGATTTATGATTACGTTATTCCGGATGAAGCAACAGTTGTTTGGGATCATACTAAATTTATTCCCGATGTTATTGTGATTAATCTCGGCACAAATGATTTTTCTGCCGAAGCATCCGGATATGCTGATGTTGATTCAGCTACTTTTGTCAATACCTACGTAGATTTTATTTCTAAATTACGCGGTTATTACCCAAAAACAAAAATAATTTGTGTGGTAGGTGTGATGATGAGTGATTATTGGCCCGCAGGAAAAAAACACTGGACACGGATACAGCAATATGTAACGGCTGTTAAAGATTTTAAAAACCAGAATGGGGATAAAGATGTCTATTATTTTAAACTTAATCCACAGAATGCACCTTATGGTGAGGATTGGCACCCCACAGTTCAGACACAAAACAGCATGGCAACAAACTTGACTAATTTTATTAACACATTAAATGTCTGGACATGTACAACACATGTTAACTTAGGTGATGATCTTACCACGTGTGGAAAAACTTTTCCTATAACACTTTATTCTAATACTTCAACAAATAATGGAGTTACTTTTAAATGGTTTAAAGATGATGTCATGATACAAAATGCTTCAGCAAACACATTTCAAATAACAACACCTGTAAATGCTGTAGGTAAATACAAAGTGGTTCGTGACAGTGCAATCTGCTCTACTTCTGATGAAATAAATATCAGGAATGATATGATCAAACCCAATCTTGGTAATGCAATCGAATTATGTAATCCTGCAATTGCCAATCTGGATGCAGGAGTATCAACTGAAGGCATTAGTTATTTGTGGAAAAAAAATAATCAAACCATCAAAGATGTCAGTTCTAAAACGCTACAGGTAAGTAGTTCGGGTACATATATGGTTGAAGTTAAAGCGGGTAATTGCAGTGCGGTTTCTGATCCAGTTACAATTACATCTAAACTTCTTGCTGTTACGGATGATACTTTATGTAATCCTGGATTAGTTACCCTTTCGGTTAGCGGAGGTCTTGGACCTTATGAGTGGTATAATACTTCTGAAGGAGGGGGGCTATTAAACTCAGGAACTGAATTTAAAACAACTGTGACAGGGGATAGCTTATTTTTTGTTAAAGATGCAGGTGGTGTTTCAAGCACTTTGGGGAAAACAGAAAAAGACGGAGCAACTTACTGGAACATTGCATCTAACATTTATCAGCAAAATGACAAACAAGTAAAACTGATCGTCAAGCAAGCATGTACCCTCGTAAAACTGGCTGTTTATACGTATGCTTCAGGATATGATGTAACAATACGACTTATGAATGGAACTAAAATTATTGCTACTAAAACTCAAACTAATGTTGGAGCTGATAAACAATACATACAACTTGATTTTTTATTACAACCCGGCACCTACAATCTTGATGCAGTTGGTACTACCGGTTATCTGATCTATCAGGCAGATGGAGCCCTATTCCCTTACTCCATCCCTAATGTAATAGATATGACCAACACCGAAACATGGACACAAACACTTTACGGCTTGTTTTATGATCTTGAAATAAAAGTCGGAAATCCTTGTAATAGAACACCCGTACCGGTTGTGATTGACGGTTCAAATTCAAATTGCAAACAACTTGGTTTTGACTCAAAAAAAAAACAAGAGACTAATATCATATTATTCCCAAATCCAGTTATTAATAATTTGACCATTTTATTTACTGATACAGATAACGAGTTTGTAATTGAAATTGAAAATTTGACCGGACAGAAATTAATTGAAAAACAAATCAATATTTCAAATGATTCTGAAATTCAACTTGATTTGTCTGGACTTACAACAGGTATGTATTTTGTTAAATTATCATCCCCCGATACTGTCGTCGTTAAAAGAGTGATTAAAAAATAATTTTTTATTTTCTTTATAATAACGTAATAACACTCTATTTTCAATAGCGTATTTCTACCTTATATATCTATTTTAATATAAGTTATATTTGTATTTTAAAAATACATAAATAATAATTGTATGAAAAAAGAATATACCTTCAGCAACAGAAAAAGATTGTTAATTTTTATCTTTTTTTTTATGTCCATTCAAATTATCAAAGCTCAAACAGTTACATTTACTCCGTCATACAATCCAAGTGCACCATCTTTGTATGTGAATGTTGTTGTTGCTTGTAATGGACATGCTGCTCTTCCTGTTGCTCCTTGGCTTCCCACTTTAACCTTTCAAATAAATTGGGGTGATGGAACTTCGGAAGCAGCAACAATAACCGGTTTAGCATTGACATTCCATCATACATATACGGCTAAAGGAACATACAATATTGAATATGATGTGTTCGATGTAACTGCTGTACCTTTTCATCATGAAAATGGATGTCCTAAAACAGCACAAATTACAACTGATATTCCCTATCATAATTCAAGAAACAAATTTGACGTGAATGGAGACGGTCAAATAACGATAGAAGATGTTAGAATTTTAGAAAAAGTTTGGTTATGGGGTAATTTACCTATCAGTGTTACCAATAATAGAGGTGCTTACGTTGATGTTGATAATAATGGCAAAATGGACAAAGCAGACCTTCAGGCAGTTGTAATTGAATTTTACAGACAGAATACATTGAATCAACCACATAATAAGGCACAAGCAATTTTTGATAAAGATAAACAGCGTGATTGTGTAGATGGTACAGTTAATTTAATTTTACGGGCAGATGGCGCTAAAGACTTGGAACCAAATATTAAATGGGAATATCCTGTGAATCAGATTAAACAGGGAAAAACAAACACCATGATCAATCTCCCTGTTGGTTCACATTTAATTAAACTTCGATATATTTTCCCTGATCAAACATCAACTTCTTTGGATGCTATTATTGTTGAGGTTAAAAAACTTTTTCTTACAATTGATAATATTTATAATATTGAATGGCAACTATGCAGCGGGGATGGATTTACAAGAGTTTATTCTGCTTATGCGCAGGCATTTTATTATGAACCTGACCAAATTGCACTCCCTGATCAGGAGCCAAGTATAACCTATGATTGGTTTGTAAATGGTGTGCTTATTCAATCAGGTTCAGATTATCGTTTTACGTATTCTTTTCCGAATGAAGGAGATTATGATGTGTGTCTTTCAAGTACTGCAACAGGTTGTGCTAATTCATGGGCTGTCAGCCCTCAATATTGTCAAACATGGGGGATTTATACCGAAAATGGTTATCATAATAATACAACTACAACTGTTATTACTCCATCTACCTCTAATAATAATAACACAATAAGTTCAGGTTCAAATAATTTTTCAAGTTATAATTCTACCTATTCTAATGGTGAAACCAATTCATATTGGAGTCCTTCGATTATGTTATTAAATAATCAAAAATCAAAACAAATATCTGACATTAATATTTCACTTTTAACAAATTCAATTCTTGAATTTAAATTTCAGAATTTCTCAAATTCAAAAATGAAAGTATCCGTTATCGATATTACAGGAAGATTACTGAACACACTGGAATTTAAACAAACCAACTTAATCCACCGATATAATTTATCTGGGGACAACATAAAATTCGGAATTTATTTTGTTAAAGTTGATGGAGGAGGATTGAATATTATTAAAAAGATTTACTTTCAAGAGAAGTAGTTTAATGAATTTTAAAAAATAAATATCCTTGATAGATCAGCGTTTTTAATTCTTAAACAAACTAAATTTTTTTAATAATTATTTATTTAAATACTGAAAAACGCCTGAAGTTTTCCTTTAATAATATTAATAACACTCTTGTGGATTTTTAGATGTCAGGATTAAAATCCTTTATTTGCTGATATTTTTAATATACCCGAAATTCAAGTCGGAAGTAAATGAATCTAAATAAATCGGGTGTTGCCACAACGAATGAAAAATTACTAACCTGATAACAAAAAACAGAACAAATCAATAAATCTGTTAATTTTGTTTTTCATATGTTGATTATATATGCGCAAGATTATTACAATTGGTGAAACGCTTTACGATATAATTTTCAAACAACATAAGCCCGTTGATGCAAAAGCAGGAGGAGCAATGCTTAATACTTCTGTTTCACTGGGTAGAGTGGGAATGCCAATATATTTTATTTCTGAATATGCCTCAGATCCAGTTGGTAAATTGATCAACGAATTTTTAACGTCAAACGGAGTATGTACTGAGTTTGTTACCCATTATCACGGTCAAACAGCACTTGCTTTGGCTTTTTTGGATGAATTTAACAATGCTGAATATGTTTTTTATAAACAATATCCAGCACAACGACTTGCTTCTGGTTTTCCTGAAATCAATGAAAATGATATTGTTCTCTTTGGATCTTTTTTTGCCATCAGTCCGGAAATCAGATTTCAAATGAAAAATGTTTTAAAATATGCTAAGGAAAGAAATGCGCTGATCATTTATGATCCTAATTTTCGCAGATCACATGTAAATGAATTGGATTCCTTACGACCTATTATCATTGAAAATATCGAATTGGCAGATATTGTTAGAGCATCGGATGAGGATTTTAAATTTGTTTTTAATGCTGTTGATTTTTCTGCCAGTTTGAAAATTGCCGATGATTTTAATTGCAGAAATTTAATTTATACAACAAAAGAAAAAGTTTTTTTGAATAGTTTCAATTTTCAAAAAAAATTTGATGTACCGGACATTGCAACTGTTAGTACTATTGGTGCGGGTGATAATTTTAATGCGGGATTAATTTATTCGCTGATGAAAAACAGTATTGATAAAAACAATCTACATCAGGTGAGTGACCATGTTTGGAGTAAAATGATACAAAACGCCATTGGTTTCGCTCTCGATGTTTGTATGAGTTATGAGAATTATATTTCGGAAAACTTTGCTAAAAATTTATTGGAAAAAGAAAAATTAATTTAGTTCGTTTCAATGCTTTTTAAAGCACCACTATTTGGAAAGAATTTAACTTTATTTTCTCCGATATCAATATTTGTTATTTGTCCAAATTGATTAATTAACATTTCAGTTCCTGTTATAATTTCATTTTTAAATATGATTTCTACATTTGCCTGACATGGAATACGATAAAATAGACCATGATTGTATTTTTTATTTTTATTACGTTCTATCACTGAACTATCCAGCGGATACATATCATTTATCTTTTGTATTCTGATAAATACGGGATTCCCGTTCACGCTGTCATTCGTTAAAATACCTTTATTAGCAGCAAAGCGCAATATAGGTTGAATATATGTCGGATAATTTTTATCAGGTATATAAGTGAAAGAATAATGTTCATTGATGATTTGAGTTTTTCCGGTAAACAGGTTCAGATATTCATTTTCCATTTTTAATAATTCATTGTTCATGATTTCAATACTTCCTTTTTCATAATTCACTTCCGACTGTCCTGATATTAATTCATATCGGTCTTTTTTTAGTTTCAAGAGAAAATCTGCCGCTTCTCTTGCTTTTTGTTCAAGAGATTTTTCTACCACTTTTTGTTTTAAAATTTGTTTGTCAAGAATAGCTGTATCGGTAATGACTTTTTCAATTAAAGTATCAATTTTAATATTCATATTTGAATGAATAATGTTATGTAACTGAACAGCTTCAGATTCATCGGGATTGCCGATATGTATAATTGGTTTAGATAGATTAGATTTGGCACTGATTTTTTTATTGAAGCTGTTAATTGAACCGTTTTCATTCAGGTCTGCTTTTAAATCAGGGGAGGAGAAAAGAGTTTTTTTTATTTCAACAAAATAAAACTGATCAGGATCACGAACAGGAGTTGAATTGATTTTAACAGCATCCAATTGATATTCTGTTGACGTATGAAAAATTGAATTTTTTATTCCAAGCATCTGTTCTGCAAAAGGAGCAAACTGCCCTTCGGTTGAAATTTTCTTTTTAACAGTTACATCAATAGTAATGGCTGTTTGAGGTAGGTTATAATAAAATCCATTGTTACTCGGATTTTTTGTGGATTGTGTAACATGTGTAACAACAAGGGATGGACGGCAAGCATTGATGAGAATAATTGCAAACAAAAAAATGAAAAAACGATTAAACATGGTTATTAATTTAAATATTTTTAATAGGTTTTTTTAATAAAAATAATCCGGAAAAAGTAATTAATGCATTCAAAAGTAATAATTCTAATCCAAAGATGTAACCGTTGAATAAATTTTTTGAATTAACGGATAACAAATAACAAAGAATTGGAGAAAGTATACATATAAGAGGAATCCATTTGTCTTTGATTTGGTGTTTAGTGAACAATCCAAAAATAAATAAACCCAACAAAGGTCCATACGTATAGGTGGCAACCATTAATAACCCCGAGATAACGGATTGATCATTCATGGCTTTAAAAAATAAAATAATGAGTAATATGATTAAAGCAAAACTTACATGGACAGAATAACGTATTCGTTTTTTTTGCTTTTGTTCGATGTGTTTTTTTTTGTCCAGTCCAAGAAAATCAAAACAAAAAACGGTGGTTAGTGCTGTTAAAGCACCGTCAGCACTTGGATAGGCAGCGGAAATTAATCCGATAATAAATACAAGTGAAGGTATCAACCCTAAATAATTCAGGGTAATCATCGGAAACAACTCATCTGTTTGTTTGGGATTGATTGTTAAACCTTTTTGATGAGCATACAGGCAAAGTACTGCCCCTAATACAAGAAATAAGAAATTAATGAATACAACAATAACTGAAAAACTGAGCATGTTTTTTTGTTCGTCTTTGAGGTTTTTACAACTTATATTTTTTTGCATCATTTCCTGGTCCAATCCTGTCATGGAAAATGTAATGGCAGCTCCTCCAATAATACTTTTAAGAAAAAAAATTGGAGACGTCACATTGAAAAAAAATATTCTTGAATAATCCGAATTCATTACTTTATGAAACATATCTTTCATCGTAAAATTCAATTGATCTGAAATGATGTAAATACCAAAAAATAAAGCAAGCAACATAAAAGTAGTTTGTAGGGTGTCAGTCCAAACAATTGTTTTTACACCGCCTTCAAATGTGTATAATAAAATAAGAATAATAAATGTAAGTGTCGTGATCCAGAAAGGAATGTGCCATTGTTCAAATACAAATTTTTGTAATACTAAAACGACGATAAACATTCGAAATGAGGCGCCAATCAAGCGTGACAGAATAAAAAATAATGAGCCGGTTTTATAGGCGGTTTTTCCGAAACGTTGTTCCAAATAGGTATAAACGGATGTTAGATTTAATTTGTAATAAACAGGCATTAGAATGTAAACAATAGCAATATATCCAAGCATATAACCTAACACCACCTGAAAATATGCCCATTGCGAATTGAAAACTTCGCCGGGAACAGACATGAATGTAACTCCAGACAGTGAAGCCCCAATCATTCCGTAAGCAACAATAAACCATGGGGATTGTCTGTTGCCTATAAAATAAGTTTCATTATTTGCCTTCCGTGAAGTCAACCAACTAACTGTAAAAATAAGAATAGAGTAAGCGGACAGGCATATAACAATCAGTTGTGCAGACATAATGTACTATATATAAAATTTTAGTCGTTTATAAAATTTCGTAGTGCATGAAAAATGTATATTTGTAAAAAACAAAAGTAGAATAAATTAATAAATCCCAAACGTATATCCAAGAATAAATGAATGAAAAAATTTCACATATAAAACCAAATGAATTGTGGAAGCATTTTGAAAAAATCTGCAGTATACCTCATCCATCGCGTCATGAGTCCTTGTTGATAAAATATATTAAAGAATTTTGTGAGCAAAAGGGATTGAAATTTTTTATTGATAAAACAGGTAATGTTATTGTTAAGAAACCTTCGACTATTGGTGTAGCTAATAAATGTGGGGTAATACTTCAGGCACATCTCGATATGGTTCCGCAAAAAAATAATGATACCATACATGATTTTATTAAAGATCCCATTCGACCTTATATTGATGGTAACTTAGTAAAGGCAAAAGGGACAACATTGGGTGCCGATAATGGGATTGGAGTTGCATCAATTCTTGCAGTACTTGAATCTTCACATATCAAACATGGACCACTGGAAGCATTATTTACAATTGAAGAAGAAACTGCAATGACAGGTGCGTTTCATCTTGAACATGGTGTTTTAAATGGTGATATTTTATTGAATCTTGACTCGGAAGATGAAGGTGAATTATATGTTGGTTGTGCAGGAGGTATAAATGCAAATATAATTTTAAAAAGTAAAAATGAAATCTTTCCGACTAATTTATCTGCTTATAAGCTTGCTATTTCCGGTTTGAAAGGAGGGCATTCGGGAATTGATATTCATCTTGGCAGAGGCAATGCAAATAAATTAATGATTCGGTTTTTGAAATATGCTCAAAAAAAGTTTGGGGTCCGTTTAGTTTCAATTGAAGGAGGTAATTTACGTAATGCTATACCCCGCGAAGCTTTTGCAACGATTGCCATTCCTAAAAATAAAGAATATGATTTTATTATCAGTGTTAAAAAGTATAAAGAAATTTTTAAAAATGAACTGATTCAAACTGAACCGCATTTAGATTTCTTTACTGAAAAAATTATATTACCTGAAAAAATAATTGATTTAGAAACACAGAAGAAGTTGATCAATGCGTTGTATGCTTGTCCCAATGGAGTCATGCGAATGAGTGATACAATTCCGGATTTAGTTGAAACGTCATTGAATCTTGCAATTGTTAAATCAGAATTAAATGAAATTAAAGTGAATTGTTTGCTTCGGAGTTCGGTGGACACTGCCAAACATGATCTTGCATCAATGGTTTCCAGCGTCTTCGAACTGGCTGATTGTGAAATAAATTTTGACGGAGAATATCCGGGTTGGAAACCGAATATACAATCAAAAATCTTAAACTTAATGCAGAACAGATATAAACAAATATATGGGCAAATGCCAGTGGTTAAAGCTGTTCATGCAGGACTTGAATGTGGTATTCTTGGGGCAACATATACAAATCTAGACATGATTTCATTTGGACCAACCATACGACATCCTCACTCACCTGATGAGAGTGTTGATATTATGTCTGTTCAAAAATTTTGGAATTACTTAATTGATATACTTGAACATATTCCTGTTTTCTATCAATAGGATTTATAAATATAAATACTAAAAATATTATGATGAATGTCATATTATTTTAGAAAAATTACAAAAATTTTAAGATTAATTATTTTTTTTAGTATATTGCAATCATATTATATGTTCGCAGATACATATAAGTTTTAGATATATAATTAGGGATTATTGATTAAAAAATGATAGGAGCAAAATCAGTTAGTAAGGAAAATGAAATCAATATCATTATAGAGTTGATTAATTTACTGAATGACAAAAAAAACATTTCACAAACCTTAAAATCGGTTATTAAATTCTTATTGGATTGGTCTGCCTGTGAAGCTGTTGCTATAAGACTTAAAGAAGGAGATGATTTTCCTTATTTTGTTTCATTAGGTTTTACGGAAGAACATTTATCTTTAGAAAATTCGTTATGTGAGATTAATCTGAAGGGTGAGTTAATAAAAGATGAAAAAGGACAAATAAAATATGAATGTATATGTGGGCATATTATCAGTGGACAGGTTGATCATTCAAAAACGTATTTTACTTCAAATGGAAGCTTTTGGACCAATTGTACATCAGAATTAATTTCAAGTGGTGATGTTGACAAAAGTTCAATAAAGACACGAAACAGATGTGTTGTTGAAGGATATGAATCTATTGCTTTAATTCCATTAAAAACGGGTAACAAAATTATTGGATTGATTCAACTGAATGATAGTAAGAAAAACAAATTTACCTTACAGTTTATTGAACTTTTAGAACAATTTGCAGTTAGTATAGCCATTGCTGTTTCAAAGAAGATGACATTTAAAGCGCTAATGAAAAGTGAGGCCAGATATCGTAAAACATTGGATAATCTTCTTGAAGGAGCTCAAATTATTGGTTTTGATTGGCGTTATCTTTATGTAAATAATACTTTTGTTCAACAATCAAGATATTCAAAACAAGATTTGATAAACCATACTGTTTTTGATCTTTATCCTGAAATAAAAAATTCGGGATTGTTAAAAGTTTTTCAACGTTGTTTTGATGAACGAGTTTCAATACGTTTAGAAAATGTCATGATACGTTCAAGAGATTATATGACTTGGTTTGATTTAAGTTTTCATCCAATTCCTGAAGGAATATTTATTCTGTCAAATGAAATAACCAATCGTAAACTTGCCGAACTTGAATTAGAAAAACAGAATGTCAAATTACAAAATATGAATAGGGAACTTGAGCAGTTTGCCTATCTAACTTCACATGATCTTCAGGAGCCACTTAGAACATTAACTAGTTTTGCCGAGCTTTTACAAAAGGAATATAATGGAAAATTGAAAGGGGAGGGTGAAGTTTATCTTGACTTTATACTAAAATCGTCTGATAGAATGAAAATTCTGATTAAAGATTTATTAGATTATTCAAGAATTGGTAAATTGAAAAACGTTACGAATATTAATTGTAATGAGTTAGTTAAAGAGGTGTTAATTGATATTGATTTCCTAATTAATGAAAATAATGCAAAAATTACGATTGAGGATTTACCAGTGATAACTTGTGATAGAACCGAACTTAGACAATTGTTTCAGAATTTAATTATTAATTCAATCAAATTTCGGAAAAAGGGCGAAGTACCTTTGATTTCAATATCAGCTGTTAAACTTGATGATTATTGGAGATTTGCTATTCAGGACAATGGAATTGGTATTGATGAGATAGATAAAGAAAAAATATTTTTACTTTTTAAACGATTACATAATCGCAAAGATTACGATGGGACAGGAATTGGGTTGTCAATCTGTAAAAAAATTGTTGAGATGAATAATGGTCATATTTGGGTTGAATCTAAAATTAATGAAGGGAGTACTTTTTATTTTACAATGCAATAAATTTTATTTATGAATGAAAAATTAAATTGTGTCTTGTTGGTTGAAGATGATGAATCAACAAATTATTATAATAAAATTATTATTAATAAAGCGGATATCACTAAACATATTCAGGTTACGTGGAATGGTAAAGAAGCGATTGAATTTTTAGAAAACAGGGATTCACATGAGAATTATTCTCAACCGGAATTAATATTTCTTGATATCAATATGCCTAAAATGGATGGATGGGATTTTTTAGAGGAATATGAAAAATTAACAGATGTCCAAAGAGGGAAGATTGTAATTATTATGCTTACTACTTCTAGTAATCCAGATGATTTAAAGAAAGCTGAAAATTTTCCTTTGATTACTTGTTTTAAACATAAACCATTAACAGTTGATATATTAAAGGAAATAATGGAAAAATATTTTATGGATTGACATATATGTATGTTTTTTTATTATTTTAATTGCCTCATCTTTAAAATTTGTTTAATACGAAAAGTTAAGTTTTAAATGATTTATTTTCAGTGAGTTAAATTTATAACGTGAATTAATATTTTAAGTTTATTAAAAACGTAAGCTGAAAATAAAAATAGAGTTTTTATTAATAAAATTTAATATTCATTTAGAATTTGGCTAATTTTTGATGTATCTTTGCACTAAAATTAAGATTTTGCAAATTAGATTCTAATTAATTTTTTTATGAAAACAAAAGAACAAAAAACTACATCAAAAGGAACATTAAAGACTCAAAAAAAATCATCAAAAAAAAATGTTAAGGATGATGCAATCCGTCATAGAGCGTATCAAATTTATTTGGAAACCGGCTCAATCGATGAACATGCGAATTGGGTTCAGGCGGAGAATGAATTAAGGGAAAAATAATTGTTAATTTATTTTCAAAATATTTATTGTTTTCATAAACGATTAATTCATTATGAGTTTTATACAATTTGATAAAACACAGTTGGTCAACCTTCAATATTCCTTAAAACGGGAACATTTAAGAGCAAATCATTATGGGGATTACGCATCAACGACCTTGATATACTGCAATACCCGTAAGTATCATGGATTGCTGATTTGTCCTCAACCTATGCTGGATGGTGAAAATTATGTTTTTTTATCCAATGTAGAAGAAACTCTTATTATTCAAGGACAATCATTTAATCTTGGTATCAATAAATTTCCCGGAGGCGTATATTATCCTAAAGGACATAAATACATTGAAGATATTCGGCTTGATCCTAATTTTAAAATTACATATAATGTCGGTGGTGCAACGTTACTCAAAGAAAATATTTTATTGGAAGATGAAGAACGTATGCTAATCAGATATACGTTGATCAAATCAACCTTGCCTGTTACCCTGAAACTTCGACCATTACTTGCTTTCAGGAAAGTTCATTCATTGAGCAAAGCCAATTATTATGTGGATTCAAAATATCATTCTGCTGAAAACGGAATCAAAGTAAGAATGTATGCAGGATTTTCTAATTTGTTTATGCAACTCTCAAAAAAGAATGATTATGTTCATTCTCCTGATTGGTGTTATAATGTTGAATATATTGAAGAACAGGAAAGAGGGTATGATTTTCAGGAAGATTTATTTATTCCTGGCTATTTTGAAATGTCAATAAAAAAAGGGGAAAGCATCGTGTTTGCTGCCGGACTGACTGAAGCCGCACCCAAAACTTTAAATAGCCAGTTTAATAAACAAATATCCAAAAGATATCCAAGTAATACGTTTGAACAATGCTTAACACGAGCAGCAAAACAATTCATTGTTAAAAAAGGGAAAAAGGTTGAAGTTATTGCCGGATTTCCTTGGTTTGGTCGGTGGGGTAGAGATACGTTTATTTCATTACCCGGTCTTACTTTATCTATTGGGGATGTGAAGACATGCAAGCAAGTAATTGACACTATGGTCAGTGAATTAAATGGACCTTTATTTCCCAACATAGGAAGTGAAGATCATGCTGCATTGAATTCGGTGGATGCTCCATTATGGTTTTTCTGGACGTTACAACAATATGCAGATGCAACGAATTCGCATTATTTAATCTGGAAAGAATATGGGAAAAAAATGCAGATTATTTTGAATGGATATAGAAATGGTACAGAATACAATATTAAAATGGATTCGGATGGATTGATTTATGCAGGTGTGCGTGGTGTTGCACTTACATGGATGGATGCAGTTGTTGCCGGAAAACCTGTTACTCCTCGAATAGGAAAACCTGTTGAAATAAATGCGTTATGGTATAATGCGATTTGTTTTAGTTTAGATTCTGCTAAAAAAGCCAAAGATCAAAAGTTTATTAATGAGTGGAAAGATCTACCACCATTGATAGAAAAATCATTTATTGATACGTTCTGGTATCAGGAAAAAGGATATTTATATGATTATGTAGATGGGGATGAAAAAAATTGGTTTGTCCGTCCTAATCAGGTTTTTGCTACTTCATTGCCATATGTTATGCTGGATGAAGAAAAAAGAAAATCGGTGTTAAAAGTGGTTGAGCGAGAATTATTAACTCCACGTGGGTTGCGAACATTATCTCCTAAAAATCTTTTATTTAAAGGAAGATATTATGGGGATCAATCTCAACGTGATAATACATATCATCAGGGAACTGTTTGGCCCTGGTTGCTTGGTCATTTTGCTGAAGGATATTTGAAAATTTATGGTAAATCAGGAAAGAGTTTTATTCAAAGGATATATGATGGATTTAAGGATGAAATAAATTTACATGGATTAGGTACGATCTCTGAAATTTATGATGGAGACCCCCCACATAATCCGAATGGTGCAATTTCTCAAGCATGGAGTGTAGCTGAATTGTTACGTATTAATAAATTGCTTGAAAACTATTAATGATATTTAAAAAAGTATGAAAGTATTGATGTTTGGATGGGAGTTTCCTCCCAATATATCTGGAGGATTGGGGACCGCTTGTTATGGTTTGGCTGCTGGTCTTTCCAAGCAGAAAGTGGATATTACTTTTGTACTTCCTAAATTATTTGGCAATGAAGATAAAAATAAAAAATTTCGTCTGAAAAGTGCCAGTGATGTGACATTAAATTTTACTGAAAACTACACGGATGATTTTTTAAAAAAGATTTCTTTTCTTGAAGTGGATTCTGTTCTTATCCCTTATATGAATCCTGAAGAATATTACAGAGTTTTATCAAAGGAGTTTGGAGAAAAATTTGAACGTAAATCCTATATTTTTTCCGAACGGTTTGAATTTACTGGTAAGTATGGCAATAACCTGAGAGATGAAGTGATGCGTTATGCCTTGGTTGCTGGTAAAATAGCTATGTTGAATCCGCATGATATTATTCATGCTCACGACTGGCTGACTTACCCTGCAGGTATTGCAGCGAAAGAAGTTAGCGGAAAACCATTGATTGTTCATGTACATGCAACAGAATTTGATCGAAGCGGAGAAAACATCAATCAGTTGGTATATGATATCGAACGTAAAGGGATGGAAGCAGCTGATAAAATCATAACAGTTAGTTATTTTACAAAAAATATTGTGATCAATCGTTATGGTATTCATCCTGATAAAGTTGAGGTTGTTCACAATGCCGTTGACCTTGGCAGGGAAAAAACCTATGAAGGGTATAAAAAATATGTTAAAGAAAAGATTGTTACATTTTTAGGCCGAGTTACTTTTCAGAAAGGACCGGACTATTTTGTTGAATCTGCTTATAAAGTACTTCAAAAAGATAGCAATGTTCGTTTTGTCATGGCGGGTAAAGGAGATATGTTGAATAGGATGATTCGTCGTGTAGCGCATTTAGGAATTTCTACTAAATTTCATTTCACCGGATTTTTGGAAGGTAGGGAAGTAGATGAATTATTATATATAAGTGATGTGTATGTGATGCCTTCTGTGTCCGAACCATTTGGTATTTCCCCTCTCGAAGCTATTCGCTCCAATACTCCTGTTATAATTTCTAAACAATCAGGTGTGGCCGAGGTACTAAAACATGCCATTAAAGTTGATTTCTGGGATATAGATGCATTAGCAAATTATATTTACGGTTTACTCCATTATGATGCTTTATCTAAAATGTTTGTCAAACATGGAAAAGAGGAAGTAGATGGACTATTATGGGAAGATGCTGCAGTTAAAGTTAAAGATATTTATAAAAATGTTACAGGTCGTTAATTTAAGTAAACAAATATGAGAGCAATTTGTTTTTATTTTCAGGTTCATCAACCTTTTAGACTCAGACGATATCGTTTTTTTGATATCAATCATGATCATACCTATTTTGATGACTTTGCCAATAAGAGTGTAATGCGTAAAGTAGCTGAAAAATGTTATTTACCGATGAATCATTTATTGTTGGATCTCATTAAAGAATATGGTGAATCTTTTAAAATTAGTTTTTCTATTTCAGGAACTGCTCTTGATCAGTTTGAACTTTATGCTCCAGATGTATTAAAGAGTTTTCAAAAGTTGGCTGCAACCGGTTCCGTTGAATTTCTTGCAGAAACCTATTCACATTCGCTTTCTGCGTTAAAAGATAAAAATGAATTTTTTCGTCAGGTTACTCAACAAGCTGCTAAAATTAAGAACCTATTTGGAAAACAACCTGAAACATTTAGAAATACAGAGTTAATCTATTCAGATGTTATTGGTGAAATGGTTGCAGAGCTTGGATTTAAACAAATGTTGACTGAAGGGGCAAAGCACATCCTTGGATGGCGCAGTCCTAATTTTTTATATTGTAATGCCATTAATCCCAAATTAAAATTACTTCTGAAAAATTATCAGTTAAGTGATGATATTGCGTTTCGTTTTTCAAATCGTGGATGGGCTGAATTTCCTTTGACCACCGACAAATACGTTGATTGGTTAAATGCGATAGATTCAAAAGAGGAAGTAGTGAATTTATTTATGGACTATGAAACATTTGGTGAGCATCAATGGGCTGACAGTGGTATATTTGAATTTATGCGTCATTTACCCGAGAAGGTTTTTTCTCATTCAAATTTTGAATTTAAAACTCCATCTGAAGTAGCAGCGAAACTTCAACCCGTTTCGGCTGTTCATGTTCCTTTTCCTATTTCATGGGCAGATGAAGAACGCGATTTATCTGCATGGTTAGGAAATGAATTGCAGGATGATGCTTTCAGTAAATTATATTCTTTATCGGATATGGTTAAAGAATGTGATGATGCTGATCTACTGAAAGATTGGAAATATCTGCAAACAAGTGACCATTTTTATTATATGTGTACCAAATGGTTTTCTGATGGGGATGTCCATAAATATTTTAATCCGTATGATTCCCCGTATGAAGCTTTTATCAATTTCATGAATGTGCTTTCCGATTTTATTGAGCGATTGGAAAATCATTTGAAAAATAAAAATACTGAAATCCCTACTGCAATAACTTCTGAAAATGGAAGCAAAATAAAAAGAATTCCGGTCAAGAAACCTTTAAAAACTAAGCCAGCTAAAGCTCCGAAAAAATCTGTTAAAACTGAAAAAAAAGTTTTAACTAAAACTAAACTTGCTGAGAAAAAAACTGTAGCACCTAAAGCTACAAAAAAGAATCAAGTGAAATTAAAAACGAAGAAATCAGCTGTTGTTAAAACTAAAACGACTAAAAAGAAAAAATAAAATTATTTTTTGAACATATAATTAATCCTTTTTGATGAAAAATGCAGAAAGGATTTTATATTTTAAATCGTAAGTGAACGAAAACTTATTATTTAAATTTATTCAGTAAGTTTGTTGTGCAAATTAGATAACGAGCAGACAGGATAAATTTTAATTATGTGCGGAATAGTTGGTATACTTGATTTTAAACATTCAGCTGAAAGATACTACAACTCAATGCAGAATTCACTTCTTGCATTATCAAAACGTGGTCCGGATCATCAGGGAATGTTTAGTCATGAACATGTTTTACTCGGACATACACGTTTATCAATTATTGATACATCCGAACTGGCTTCTCAACCTTTTACTGATTCTTCAGGACGATATACAATTGTATACAACGGGGAAATTTTTAATTTCAGGGAATTACGTGAGGAACTCGTTAATAAAGGGATTTTATTTGTTTCGCAGAGTGATACAGAAGTATTACTTGCGCTATATATTTTAAATGGCGAACGATGTTTAGATAAGTTGAACGGCTTTTTTGTTTTTGTGATCTATGATAAATTTGATAAAACTTTATTTATTGCTCGTGACCGTATGGGAGTTAAACCCCTGTTCATCTATCAGGATGAAAACAAATTTGTATTTGCATCTGAAATGAAAGCATTGTTACATTTTGATATCCCGAAAGTAATAGATGAAGTTTCTTTGTATCAATATTTGCAGATGAATTATATTTCATCACCCGATTCAATTTTTCAGAATATAAAAAAATTGAAAGCCGGTACATTTTTAATAATTAAAAATAATTTGGTTGAGGAAAAAATGTACTATCAGATACCTTATGTTGAAAGACTTTCAGGATACGATACCTATGATGATGCGAAAATTAAATTTAAAGAATTATTAGCTGATTCCGTTCAACGCCGTATGGTTTCGGATGTTCCGTTAGGAGCATTTTTAAGTGGAGGGATTGATTCATCCGTTGTTGTTGCATTGGCATCACGTTTTACGGATAAACTAAAAACTTTTTCCATCGGGTTTTCGGACGAACCTTTGTTTGATGAAACCCGTTATGCGCAATTGGTCGCTGATCAGTATAAAACAGATCATACCGTATTTAAATTAACCAATGATGATTTATATTCAGTATTGCATCAGGTTTTGGATTATACAGATGAGCCCTTTGCCGATTCCTCTGCTCTTGCTGTATATATATTAAGTCAA
>CAYVNP010000011.1:35722-60340 GCA_964452905.1 uncultured Bacteroidales bacterium | reverse complement strand
AACATGTTACAGTGGCACTTTCCGGTGATGGTGCTGATGAGTTGCTTGGAGGGTATAACAAACACATGGCTGAATTTAGAGTGATGAATCCTTCATTTTTAGAACAATTGGTGAAAATAACCGGTTCGGTTTGGACTAAATTTCCTCAATCCAGAAACACTTTTTTAGGAAATAAAATAAGACAATTAAACAGATTTGCAGAGGGTATGAAAATGTCTCCAACAGATCGTTACTGGCGATGGTGTAGTTTTACCGATGAGAATTCAGTTGATAAATTGCTTCTGAAAGAGCTAAATAGTACTGACTATTTATACAGAAAAGAAAGTATTACTAATCAAATTTTATCTGCCGGTGATTTTAATAAAATTCTTGTAAGCGATATGCGACAGGTTTTACAGAACGATATGTTGGTTAAAGTGGACATGATGTCAATGGCAAATTCATTAGAAGTAAGGAATCCCTTTTTGGATTTTGAATTGGTCAATTATACTTTTTCATTGCCGGCTCAGTTCAAAATTGATAAACATACAAGAAAAAAAATATTAAAAGATTCATTTAAAAACGAATTACCAGAAATAATATTTAACAGAGGTAAACATGGTTTTGAGGTGCCTTTATTAAAATGGTTCAGAACAGAATTAAAGTCAATGATTAACAATAATTTATTCAATAAGGATTTCATTTTACATCAAAATATTTTTGATTATCAAGAAATTTTAAAATTGAAAAGCAATTTGTTTTCAGCTAATCCAGGGGATGTAACTGCTATAATTTGGGGATTAATCGTATTTCAATATTGGTGGAAAAAAAAAATTAATAATTAATATCTGAATTCATGCCCAAAGTATTAAGAATCATCAACAGGTTTAATTTAGGAGGACCTACTTTAAATGTGGCTTATTTAAGTAAATATATGGCACCGGAATTTGAAACGATGTTGGTTGGGGGTATGAATAGTGAGTCGGAAAAAAATTCAGAGTACATTGTTAGAAATCTTGGCCTTGAACCTGTTATTATTCCTGAAATGATGCGAGAAATAAATCCGTTCAATGACTGGATTGCCTTAAGAAAAATAAAAAAGCTCATACAAGAGTTTAAACCGGATATTGTTCATACACATGCATCAAAAGCAGGAGCATTAGGTCGTAAAGCAGCATTTGATTTAAATGTACCGATTATTTTACATACATTT
The DNA here is from genome assembly GCA_964452905.1 of uncultured Bacteroidales bacterium. Lineage (GTDB taxonomy): Bacteria > Bacteroidota > Bacteroidia > Bacteroidales > CAYVNP01 > CAYVNP01. The sequence goes on along the minus strand of CAYVNP010000011.1, from coordinate 59,148 downwards.
CATGGGCATGTATTTGATGCTTATTTTAATAAATATGTTTCAGGTTTTTATAAGCGGGTTGAACGGAATTTAGCTAAAAAATCATCCAGAATTATTGCAATCAGTGATAAACAAAAAGAAGAACTTGCGCATAGATATTTTATTTGTGATGAAAAAAAAATTGAAGTTGTTCCTCTTGGTTTTGATTTAAACCGTTTCAGGGAGGATATGGATATTAAACGAAAAGTGTTCCGTGAAAAATTCTTAATTGACGATGATGAAATTGCAATTGGAATTGTTGGAAGAATTGTACCTGTTAAAAATCATCCTTTATTCATCAACGCAATTCGTTACTTGTTGGATCATTCTTCAAAAAAGATTCGTGCTTTTGTTATCGGGGACGGAGAGGATAGGAAGAAAACAGAACAATTAGCTAATGCAATGAAAATTAATTATACTGATATAAATCGTCAATTTATAAAGGCACCATTAACTTTTATGTCATGGATGAGTCAAATGGATGAAGTGATTTCTGGTATGGATATTATTGCATTAACATCATTTAATGAAGGTACACCGGTTAGCTTGATTGAAGCAAAAGCAGCATCTAAATCAATTGTATCAACCAATGTCGGGGGAATAGAAAATATTCTTTCACATAATAGTTCAGCTTTATTATCTGAATCTGGTGATGATGCTGAATTCATGCAGAATTTATTGCGTTTAGTTGAGCATTCAGAAGAAAGAAATTTTATTGCGCATAATGGATGCGAGCTAATTCATGAAAAGTTTCATTATTCCCGCTTGATAAATGATATGAGAAAGATTTACATATCTTTATTGAATAAAGATATGGGCTAATAAATAAATCATGTCATGATTCTATTTTTTTATTATTTTTGTTTAATAAATAATTGATTAATTGAAAAAGTTAATATATTTTCTCACCATACTTTTTATTTCTTCCTGTTCAAACCCTGGAAGAATGTTTAAAGCTGAAAAAGGATATCAGTATTCAAAACTTCCTACACTGTTAAATACTGAAGAATATCGGATAACAATTAATGACAAATTAACATTTATGGTTTTCACCAAAGATGGTGAAAAATTGATTAATCCTTTGGAGATGAGTTCTGGAAATTCTGTTTCATCAGAATCAAATTTTACATATCTGGTTGAGAAAGATGGAAATGTTAAACTTCCTGTAATTGGAAGAATTAAATTAATTGATATGACCCTGAAAGAAGCAGAAAAATATCTTGAAAGTAAATATTCAGTTTATTATAATGATCCTTTTGTTAAATTAAATGTGATAAATCGAAGAGTTATTGTTTTTTCAGGAAACAGTAATGGTGATGCCAAAGTGATTGATCTTGTCAATGATAATACAATGTTGATTGAAGCGATCGCTTTAGCTGGCGGAATATCTGATGGTAAATCTAAAGATATCTTATTAATAAGAGGTGATTTAAAAAATCCGAGTATCTATAAATTGGATTTATCAACTTTAAAAGGTGTACAACAGGCAGGAATGGTTTTACAAGCTAATGATATTATTTATGTGCAACCATCTGTTAAGATTTCAAGAAAAATACAGGAATCAATTTTGCCTTATGTTACTATTTTCTCATCGATCTCAATGATAATTTTTACTATACTTCGGTTTAAATAAAAAAGCATGGCTGTTAAAAAGATATCAAATATTAATGAAGAAATTGATATCAAACTTTTTATATATATAGTTTGGAAAAATCTGTTTTTAATTAGTCTGTTTTTATTAATTGCCTTTGTAGGTTCTTATCTATATTTGCATTATACCCATCCTGTTTTTGAAGCCAAAGCAATTATTCAGTTGGAAACCAATGAGGCGATGAAACAATTTCTTGGGAATACATTACCTGAAGATGATTTATCCAAAAAAACGGAATTGTTAAGATCAGCTACCTTTTTAGAACGTATCGTCAATAAATTACCCTTGAAGGTTCGGTATTACAAAGCTGGAACAATTCTGAATTTTGAACAATATAAGCAATCACCCTATTCCATTGAATATAATGTGAAAAATCCTTCAATTTATGGAATACCTATTTTCGTGACCTTTAATAAGAATAAAACATTTGAGATCAATTATGAAGTAAATAATAAAATTAAAAAGTATATTAATTTAGAAATAAATGAAAAAGTAGTGTTTCCTGAATTTGACATAAAGTTAGATGTTATTGATTATTTAACTCTTTTTTCAAAGGATAAACTTATTTTATCAGGAGAATATTATTTTATCATCAATAATCCGGAAACATTGGTTAATAATTTTGTAAATAACTTACAAATATCAATACTCAATCCGAATGCCCGGACTATCCAAGTTATGTTCAGAGATCAGAATGGTCTAAAAACATCTGATATCGTAAATTCAATCGTACAGGAATTTAAACAATATGATGTTGAGAAAAAAGCAGAGAGTATTAATAAAACACTTGAATTTATTGATAAACAGCTTAAAGGGATTTATGATCGTTTAGTTGATTCAGAAACACAATTAGAAGATTTTAAAAAAGTAAATAAGATTGATACAGCTCTTAATAAAACTCTTCCTAATTATTATTCCAGGTTAAATGAGTTAGATGATGAGATGATAAAAACAGAAATGGAATCAAAAATACTCATTGATGCCGAGAAAAAATTAAATGTAAGCAACATTGATATATATGAGATTTTTTTGATTATATCAGGCAGCGAATTTAAAGGAGTCATTTCCACGTTATTAAATTCACTTCAGGATCTTCTCTTAAAAAAAGAAGAATTACGATATGAAGTTACTGAAAATAGTGGACAGATTAAGGCGTTGAATTATAAAATTGACATTCAGAAAAAAATGATTCTTGAAAGTTTACATAATATTAAAAATAATTTGGATGTTCGGAAAAGCGAATTGTCAAAGCGGATTAATAATTATACCCGATTGATTTCTCCTAGAACAGATAATTATAATATTGTTGAATTCAGTAGACTACAGCGATTATATATTGTCAACGAAAAGTATTACAATGAATTGATTGCCAGAAAAGCTCAGTATTCTATTGAGCAAGCTGGGTATGTATCTCAGACTGTTGTACTGGAATATTCTAAAACACCTACTGTTCCAGTTTGGCCTGTCAAACAAAGTGTTTATCTTGCTGTAATTGGTGCAGCATTGTTGATTGGGTTAATCATAGTGATTATTAAATACCTTTTTTATAATGAAATTACATCATTTGATGATATTATTAAATATACCGATAGACCTATCATAGGAATCATTCCTAAATATAGATTGCAAATACCGGTTTCTCAATTAATCGTTGATAAGAATCCATTATCCATCATTGCTGAATCTTTCAGGGTAATCCGGACAAATATTCAATTTATTTCCAATGAGCCAGGGCATAAGATCATTGCTATTACATCAACAATTTCAGGTGAGGGGAAAACTTTTTTTGCAATTAATCTGGCTGGGGTAATTGCATTTTCAAATAAAAAAGTTATTATTGTTGATTCGGATATGAGAAAGCCAAAAATTCACATCGGATTTAATGTTGAAAATACTCATGGATTAAGTACTATATTAATGAGGAAGGATACAATCGAGAATTGTATTCGGAAAAGTACTTTGGAAAATCTTGATTTTATTACTGCGGGTGTTGTTCCACCTAATCCTTCTGAATTAATTCTTGATAATCAAATGGATTTACTTCTTAATGAATTAAAATTAAAATATGATTTTGTAATTATAGATAATCCTCCAATCGGACTAGTTACCGATGGTATGAAAAGTTTGACCATTGCTGACTATCCAATATATATATTAAAAGCAAATCTTTCAAAAAGAGTATTTATACAAAATATTAATCGGCTTTATGAAGAAAATAATTTAACAAATCTTTCTGTTGTACTGAATGCAATTGAACCTCGTTTCAGTAATTATGGATATTCCAATAAATATCGTTATTATCATGGATTTAGCTATGGTTATGGATATGGATATACATATGGTTCAGGGTATGGGTATGTGTCTTCAGATGAAAATGATAAGTTAAATCAGTCTAAGTTTATTCGCTTATTTAAAAAGATTTTTAAACGTAATGATAGAAGTAATTAAAACAGAGATACCTGATGTTCTTATCATAAAACCAAGTATTTTTCAAGATTATAGAGGATTATTTTGGGAAACTTACAATAAAGAATTATTCGAACAATATGGTATTCATACTGAATTTAAACAAGATAATCAATCAGTATCAAGAAAAGATGTACTAAGGGGACTTCATTTTCAGCGTGCACCCTTTGAACAAGGTAAATTAATTCGTGTTGTTTCTGGAAGTGTTTTAGATGTAGCTGTTGACATTAGACCTGATTCGTCTTCTTTTGGTAAACATATTTTTGTAAATATTTCTTCCGATAATAATTTAATGTTATGGATTCCTTCCGGATTTGCCCATGGTTTTTTGGCTCTTGAAGAAAATACGATTCTTACTTATAAATGCACCAATATTTATAAAAAAGAATTTGAAACGTCTATTTTATGGAATGATCCGGAATTAGGGATTAACTGGGGTATAACTCATCCAATTATTTCTGAGAAAGATATGAATGCTTATTCATTTCGAAGTTATATTACAAATTATTTATAAATTGAGATATGGCTAATTCGATTGAACATTTCATCATTGCGTATGTGGTCTTTTTTGTATGCTCGTTAATTTTTTCATTATTAATTAACGGATTGTTTCTGAAATTTTCAAAATCACTTGGTATACGAAATACGAACGATACCGTTATTCGTTGGGGTCCACAATCCAAACCTGCTTTTGGAGGTATTTCATTTTTTATAATTTTTTTATTCTCAATTATTGCGGATTCAATACTTTTTGGACATAATGATTATTTTCAAAATATTCAATTCATAGGAATCATCTTATCTATTACACTTGGGTTTCTGATGGGATTATTTGATGATGCATATAACACCCGTCCAATTTTAAAATTTATTACGCAGTTTTCTTGCGGTGTGATTTTAATTGTTACAGGTACGTATATCCATTTATTTTCATATGCACCTTTAAATTATATATTAACATTGTTTTGGATTGTAGGAATGATGAATTCAATTAATATGTTGGATAATATGGATGCAGTCGTTTCGGTTGTTTCAATGTTCATTTTATTAACAATTGGCATTAATTTGGTATTGTTGGATGAGTTTTACTATTCGACTTCTGATTTGTTTCTTGTTATCGGTTGTTTTGCGGCTTTATCCGGTTTTCTTATTTACAATTGGTATCCTTCTAAAATTTATATGGGGGATACAGGCAGTCAGTTCCTGGGTGTTTTTCTGGCAGTAATGGGCATAAAATATTTATGGAATGTTAAAGATTTCAATCATCATATCATACCATCCAAACAGTTATTATCTGTTTGTCTGGTATTTCTTATTCCGTTGATAGATACTACTACTGTTGTCATAAAACGTATTTCAAAAGGTAAATCACCCTTTGTGGGTGGTAAAGATCATACAACTCATTATTTAGCTCATTTACTTTCAAGTGACAGGAAAGTGATTTATGTTATGTCTGGTATTGCTTTTTTTTCTTCTGTATTGACTATTTGGATTATTGATTTTTCTTATCAATGGAATTATATATATTCATTAATTATATGTATTTATATTCTTGCTGTTTTTTCCGCATTGTTTATTATTACGTTTACTGAAAAAGCAGAAAATAAAAAAAGGTAGGTTTTACCATGGACTTTAAGGATAAAATTCTGATTTTATTTTTGTTTACTTTTATTGCTGTAAATGTATTTGTTTTTTATACATATATAACTCAATCTGATATTGAGTATCAAAAAAGGTTCAATCAATTTTACAAGGTGTTAACTCCTGAAATACCTACTCAGATTGACTTTGCTGGCGAGAATGTTCCAATTGAACTGTTTTATGTTCGTGAAAGTCTTGACCGTGAATTAATTCTTAATACGTATTGGCAATCAAGAACATTATTGGTGTTAAAAAGAGCGCATAGATATTTTCCAATCATTGAACCGATTTTAAAACAATATGGTATCCCGGATGATTTTAAATATCTTGTTGTGATTGAAAGTGAACTTGAAAATAAAATATCAGTTGCCGGAGCTACCGGTTTTTGGCAATTTATGAAAGAAGCAGGTGAAAAATACGGTTTAGAAATAAATGATGATATTGATGAAAGATATCATCTTGAATTATCTACTATCGCCGCATGTAAATATTTCCTTAATTCGTATAAAACATATGGTAATTGGACTCTTACGGCAGCTTCTTACAATGCAGGTGAATATGGAATCAGTTCGCGGTTGGATATCCAGAAAACAGCAGACTACTATAGCATGAACCTACCAACTGAAACAGCTCGTTATATTTACAGAATCCTTGCATTAAAGTTAATAATTCGCGATCCAACAGCATATGGTTATTATCTTAGGAAAAAAGATCTTTATCCTCCCATACAAACATATTCTGTTGAAGTAGATTCAAGTATTTCCAGTTTAGCTGATTTTGCCAATAAATTTCAAGTGAATTATCGGATTTTAAAAGAATTTAATCCTTGGTTACGAAAACCTTCTATAACAAATAAAAAGAATAAAAAATACAAAATAAATTTTCCTGTTAAAGGACAATTGGAATATACTTCATTACAAAAGAATTTAAATGAAAATGAAGATAAAATTTTGATAAATAAACTTCAAAGAATTGATTGATTACTTTTTCTACTGATGTCAGAAATTAAAACCATATCCAACCCTATTGATAGTGATCTTAAAGAATTAACTCTTGACGTTTTGGGTGCAAGAGTTCATAATCTTAAAAACATTGATGTTTCCATTCCAAGAAATAAATTGGTCGTTTTTACCGGTTTAAGCGGTAGCGGAAAATCATCTCTTGCTTTTGATGTGATTTACGCTGAAGGGCAACGTCGTTATTTAGAAACTTTTTCAGCATATGCCCGACAATTTATAGGTAATTTACAGCGTCCGGAAGTTGATAAAATAGAAGGTTTAAGCCCGGTAATTTCTATTGAACAAAAAAGTGTAAATAAGAATCCTCGTTCTACTGTTGGAACGATTACCGAAATATATGATTTTCTGCGTCTGCTTTATGCGCGAACAGCAGATGCATATTCCTATAAGACAGGAGCGCTTATGAAAAAATTTACCGAACAACAGATTGTTGATTTGGTTTTAGATAAATTTAATTCAAAACGAATTATCATCTTATCACCCGCAGTAAAAGGTAGAAAAGGACATTACAAAGAACTGTTTGATAAGATCATGAAGATGGGATATTTGAAAGTCAGAGTGGATAAGCAGATCAGAGACATTTCTTTTGGAATGAAAGTGGACAGATATAAAATTCATGATATTGAGGTTGTTATTGATAAAATAAAAGTTGAGAATCAGGAATCATCTAAACATCGCGTATCTCAATCATTGCAACATGCTATGAAACTAGGAAAAGGTTTTGTAATGATCCTTGATGAAGAAACAAATGGGTTGCATTATTTTAGCAGATCGCTGATGGATATGGAGTCCGGTTTGTCTTATGAAGAACCAGAACCGAATACATTTTCCTTTAATTCAGCTTATGGAGCGTGTAGTAAATGCAATGGGTTGGGAGAAGTCACCGAAGTAGATATTCATAGTATTATTCCCGACAGAAGTAAAACAATCAAACATGGTGGTATTGCTCCTCTCGGTTCTTATAAGAATTCATGGATATTTCATGCTTTGGAAGCAATAGGAAAAAAAAATGGATTTACATTAGATACCAAAATTGAAGATATTTCAGAAGCAGCTTTAAATACGATTTTATATGGGTCAGATGAATTGATTCGGTTGAATTATAGTGTTACAGGACTTGCAGATAATTATTCTATGACGTTTGAAGGGATCATTAATTTTATTACCGGACAATTTAATGATAATTCTTCCAAGTCAATTAAAGTATGGGCGGGTAAGTTCATGAATACGACTGTTTGTCCTGAATGTAAAGGGAAACGATTAAAAAAAGAATCTTTATTTTTTAAAATTGGGGAAAAAAATATTGCTGATCTTGCATCCATGGATTTACATAATCTATATGCTTGGTTCGGTCAGATTGATGAATTGTTTGATGTACGAAAGAAAAAAATTGCACATGAAATTATAAGGGAAATAAAAATAAGAATACAGTTTCTGTTAAACGTAGGATTGGATTATCTTTCTTTGAACAGATCATCAAGAAGTCTTTCGGGTGGTGAGTCACAGCGTATCCGATTGGCTACACAAATAGGTTCGCGCCTGACCAATGTATTGTATATATTGGATGAACCCAGCATCGGTCTTCATCAGAGAGATAATCTGCAATTGATAAATGCATTGAAAGAATTGAGAGATACAGGTAATTCAGTGATTGTTGCCGAGCACGATCATGATTTGATTTTAGCTTCTGATTATATCATAGATCTTGGACCCGGTGCTGGCAGAATGGGCGGTGAGATTGTTGCACAAGGACACCCAGAACAATTTATTTTACAAGACTCTTTGACAGCACAATATCTAAACGGAACCTTGAATATTCCTATACCTTCACATAGACGAGTTGGAAATGGGCAAAATATTTTTTTAAAAGGAGCATCCGGAAATAACCTGAAGACAGTTGATTTTAATTTACCTCTTGGTATGTTGATTTGCGTAACCGGCGTGTCGGGAAGTGGTAAATCTTCATTGATCAATGAAACACTTTTTCGTATTTTATCAAATAAATTTTACAGATCCAATCAAATACCTTTAGAATATAAATCAATTAAAGGGATAGAAAACATTGATAAAGTGATAGATGTTGATCAATCTCCGATAGGACGAACACCCAGATCAAATCCCGCAACCTATCTTGGCGTATTTGCCGATATCAGGGATTTATTTGCTGAATTACCTGAATCCAAAGTGCGTGGTTATAAACCCGGACGGTTTTCTTTCAATGTATCCGGTGGTAGATGTGAAACCTGCGGAGGTGCTGGTGTTCGTACAATAGAAATGAATTTTTTACCAGATGTATATGTGCATTGTGATGATTGTAATGGGAAACGTTATAATAGAGAAACGCTGGAAGTGCGATATAAAGGCAAATCCATCAATGATGTATTGAACATGACCATTGATGAAGCAGTTGAGTTTTTTGAAGGGATTCCTTCCATCAGATATAAAATCAAATCACTTCAGGATGTTGGTCTGGGGTATATCAGTCTTGGACAAAAGTCTACAACCCTGTCAGGAGGTGAAGCCCAACGTGTTAAACTTGCAACAGAATTAACCAAGCGAGATACAGGGAATACGCTTTATATTTTAGATGAACCTACAACCGGTTTGCATTTTGAAGATGTCCGGGTATTACTTGAAGTATTGACTCATTTGGTTGATAAAGGTAATACAGTAATTGTCATTGAACATAATCTGGATGTGATCAAAACAGCAGATTATATTTTTGATCTTGGACCTGAAGGTGGCGTTAGAGGCGGTGAAATTATTTGTCATGGAACTCCTGAAGAAGTCATTAAAAATGAAAAAAGTTTAACAGGACTGTTTTTGAAAAAAATATTATTTTAGATATTGAATTGATTTTTATAAATAGATGCTGAGAAAATTAAATATACAGAATTTTACTCTTATTGATGAATTGAACATTGATTTTACCGATGGATTGACTGTAATAACAGGAGAAACGGGTTCGGGGAAATCAATTTTGTTAGGTGCTTTATCATTAATTCTTGGAAATAGAGTGGATTCTCAATCCTTATTAGACAAGAAAAAAAAGTGTATTGTTGAAGCTGAATTTTATATTAAGGATTATGGACTTGAAAGTTTTTTCAAAGAAAATGATCTTGATTTTGAAGAATCAACAATTATTCGTCGAGAAATAAATCAACAGGGAAATTCAAGAGCTTTTATTAATGATACACCTGTGAATCTTTCATTATTAAAGGAGTTTAGTGAGAAATTAATTGATATTCATTCTCAACATAAAACACTAATATTGAATAATTCAGGTTTTCAGTTAGAGGTAATAGATCAGTTTGCACAACATACTGCTTTGGTAAAGCAATATAAATCAGAGTATGTGAAATTCAAACTAATGGAAAAGGAATTAAATGATTTATGTGAAAAAGAAAAAAAATCAAAAGCGGAACAGGACTTTCTTCAATTTCAGTTCAATGAATTGGAAGCAGCACAGCTTAAGGATGGAGAACTTGATCAGATTGAAAAAGATCTGGAGATACTTATTCACTCAGAAGAAATTAAAAAAGATTTTTTTCTTGCATCTCAACTCCTGATAAATAATGAATTAAATCTTCTCGGTCGATTGAAAGAAGTAAAAAATCTTATTCAAAAATTTGTTTCTTTTCATCCCGATATACATGAATTTTATGAACGATTAAATAGCTGTAGCATAGAATTACAGGATATATCCAAAGAAGTTGATAAATTTCATGACAATATCCTTTTTGATCCTGAACGAATGCAATTACTCAGCACCAGACGTGATGTTATTTTTCGTTTGATGCAAAAATATCATATTAATAATATTAATGAATTGATTGATATGAAAGAATCTATATCTGATAAAATACTTGATATTACTTCTATGGATGAAAGGATTCTACATTTAAAAAAAGAATTACAGGACACGTTATATTTTCTTTTAGAAAAAGCAAAAAAAAATTCTATTTCTCGAAAAAAAGTAATTCCGAAAATTGAACAAGAACTTACCAAATTACTTTCACAATTAGGGATGCCGGATGGGCGTGTGAAAATTCAATGCAACGAGCAGGAAATTTCCATCAACGGTCTTGACAATGTTACGTTTTTATTCACTGCCAATAAAGGAATTGAACCGCGTGAACTATCGAAAGTAGCTTCAGGTGGGGAGTTGTCCCGATTAATGCTTAGCATTAAATCGTTGATTTCACAACGTAATATGTTGCCAACTATAATATTTGATGAAATTGATATGGGGGTTTCAGGAAATATTGCAAATAAAATGGGTGTGATTCTACGTAAGATGTCAACACAAATGCAATTGATAGTGATCACACATTTGCCTCAAATTGCTGGTAAAGGAGATATCCATTATCAGGTTTTTAAGCAGAATGTTGAACATATAACACGCACGCTTATTCGTAAATTAAACAATGAACAACGTGTAGAAGAGATTTCAAAAATGTTATCGGGAGATAAAACGTCTCAAGCAGCGAGCCAAACAGCTCGAGAACTATTGGATAAATCATGAAGCTTTTTTAGAATTTGTTTTCATTTTGATTTGTTGATGTTTCGCATTATAAAACTGATAATACGTCAAGTGTCCCTTTGTGTTTTGATAAAATATATGTATATTTGTATCAGTTAATATTGTTTTAATTTATTTTATATGACATTAAATATAAATAAAAGAAATTGTCTTGATTGTTTAAAAAAATCACCGCTTTTTAATTTTCTTACCAATGATCAGTTGGAAATGATTTCAAGAAATAAAATTGAATTGGATTTTAAAGCCGGTGAAATAATTTATAAGCAAGGAACGACTATCAATAATGTCATTTCACTGAATGCAGGAATGGCAAAAATTTATATTGAAGGATTGAATAGGAGGGACTTGATTTTAGGTTTTCTTAACCCGACCCATTTCATTGGAAGCCCGGGAATATTTGTTGATAATAAACACCATTTTTCTATAGCAGCCATTGAAGATTCCAGTGCATGTTTAATTGATTCTGAAGTTTTTAAAAATTTAATTAAGGTTAATCATGAATTTGCTGATGGAATGTTTCGATTCATCAGTGAGAAATCCATTTATTATTTTAATCGTTTTATTTCACTCACTCAAAAACAAATGCCTGGACGAATTGCAGATGCATTATTGTATCTGTCTAAGGATGTATATCAGTGCAATCCTTTTGATTTAAATATTTCACGTCAGGAAATTGGTGAATTGTCTGCTATGTCAACAGAAAGTGCAAGTCGTATATTAAATGATTTGCAAAAAGAAGGTGTCATAAAAGTTAAAGGAAAACTGATTGAAATTATCAATGAAATACAACTGAAAGAAATCAGTGTTAAGGGATGAATTGATATATCTCATTTTTCCGCTTGATATTTGAAATAGTTTTTAATATATATTGATTATTAGAATAAATTTACATTGTTAAAATTAATATTTATTTGATAAAAGTTAATATAATATTTAATGTAATAATATACTAACCTTATGAAAATCATAAGGTTTTTTTTTAATAAAATACGAATAATATGAATATCAGATCAATTTTATTTATTTGCTTGTTAGGAATTACATTCTTTTTTTCAGCATGTGAAAAGCAAACTATTCAACCGGTTCCGGTTCCTGTGAATATCAGTTTTAAGACAGATGTTTATCTAATGTTGAAAGGTGCTTCCTGTAGCGGATGTCATAATGTTTCAAACCCCCCAGATTTTTCTACTGTTAATTTATGTCATGCTACCCTTTTAAGTAGTAGTAAAATTAATAAGAGTCAGCCAGCAAATAGTCCTGATTTTATTTTGCATATTACTGATCATAACTTGAATTCATCACAAATTAATATAATTAAAAAGTGGCTTTCTGACGGAGCAAAAAATAATTAATCTTTTTTAAATATGAAAAAAATAAGTTTTATAATTATAAGTATAGTATTTTATTTACAGGTATCTGCGCAGGATTCTACGAAAACAGAAACAACTGTTCAGCAACCTGTAAAGAAAACTTTTGAAACATCTTATCTGATTGATCAGGCAACTGTGATGCAACCTATGAAAGGTTCTTTGGAGTTTTTAATTCAACATCGGTTTAGTCCGATGAATAATGGCATTAAAGATTTATTTGGAATTTATGCTGCTGCCAATACCCGGTTATCTTTGAACTATGGTATAGTGGATTGGTTGTCACTTGGATTTGGAACAACACAGAATAAAAAACTTCAGGACTTGAACTGGAAAGTTTCATTGCTACGACAGACGAAGACTTTTAGTATTCCTGTATCAATAAGTTATTATGGAAATGTTGTTGCAAAAGCTACCAATAAAAGTGATTTCGGGGATCCGGATAAATACAAATTTATTCATCGTCTGTCCTATTTTAATCAACTGATCATTGCATGTAAATTTAATAAATCACTTTCCATGCAGGTTGCTCCATCAGTTGCTTATTTTAATGCAATTGATGATTCTACCTATTCAAATTTAAATTTTGGTTTGGCTGTTGGTGGAAGAGCGAAAATTACAAAATCAGCTTCCGTTATATTCGAATATCAGCAACCCTTTACAAAAGCATCCAATGATCCTAAACCCAATGCTTCACTTGGATTGGAAATAGGGACTTCTACACATTCATTTCAGGTTTTTGTTGCATCTTATAATTCAATTGTTAATCAGTACAATCTTGCATACAATCAATCTGATATGACTACAAAGGGTTTAAGAATTGGATTTAATATTACAATCAGATTATAATGTTTAAGAAGAAAATATCATTCCTTTTTCTTTTTGTTTTAGGAGGATTTGTTTTTATATTGTTCAGCCAGAATGATAACAGTCATAAAAAGAAAAGACAAATTCCCGATAATCATGAATGTCTAAAATGTCATGGACATCTTTCTTATACAGCATTATCAAAGGATTCTACTCAGAAGAAGAAAATGTTAATGAATCCTGAACGCAGGATTGATTCAGTTCAGTATGCACATGCTACACACGGTTCATTTAAGTGTACCGATTGTCATGATGAAGGATATTCAAAATATCCACATGATGCGGATTTAAAATTTTCACAAATGATGGTGTGTATGGATTGTCATGGAGGAAATAAAAAATTTGCACAGTATAATTTTGAAACCATTGAACAAGAAGCGTTAAAGAGTGTTCATTCCAAAAGTATAAAAGGGTTTACCTGTTGGCAATGTCACAATCCGCATACATATGTCAATACATATTATAAATCACGAAAGGATATTTCTCAATCAAAAGCTATAGAAGTATGTAATACCGCATGTAAGGAATGTCACAGCAATCCTGATAAATTTGGAATGTTATCAGATAAAAAGATGAAAGATATTGCAGGCATTCATGAGTTTCTACCCAATTATGAATTGCATTTCAAAAATGTTCGTTGTACGGACTGTCATGCAGTCATCCGAGATAGTATTGCTTCAAATCATAATATTGCACCTGTTTCCAATGCGATAAAAAATTGCGCAGAATGTCATTCCATGAATTCACGTTTAATGACCACTCTTTATAAATATACTGCGAAATCAGAAAGGAATAAATATGGATTTATAAATGCTGCTATTATGAATAATGCGTATGTTATCGGAGCAAATAGAAATTCATTTTTAAATATTGTTAGTATTTCAATTTTGATTGTAGTTATTATTGCCGTTGCAGTTCATTATTCAATACTTGTCTATTCACGTAAAAACCAAAATAAAAATGGCTGATCGAATATATTTTTATCCCGGATGGATCAGAGTTTGGCATTCTGTTAACGGATTAATTTGTCTTGGGCTTATTGTTACCGGTATTTCGATGCAATATTCTAATTCGCATTCTTTTATGGTTTCATTTATGAATGCTGTGAAGTTACACAATATATGTGGTATTTTATTATCTTTTAATTATTTGCTTTTTTTTATCGGGAACATAATTAGTAAGAATATCACTCATTATAAAATCAAATTTGATGTAGGTTTTGACTTATTAATTGCACAATTTAAACATTATGCTCATGGTATTTTTAAAGATCATGAAGAGCCATATCCAATAAACGAAGAAAGAAAGTTTAATCCATTGCAGAAAGTGGTCTATGCATTTGTTATGTATATTTGTGTTCCATGTGTTATTATCTCTGGTCTTGGGATGATGTATCCTGATATTCTTCTCCATCATTTATTTGGGTTAGGGGGATTTATGCTTACAAGTATTTTTCATATTATCATGGGATTTATGATATCAATATTTATGATTATTCATTTCTATTTGTGTTTTTTAAATGGGAGTTTAAAAAGCATTATTAACGGATGGCATGATATTGATAAAGAAAATAAATAGTTTAGTATTAATTTAAAATTAAAGAAAATGAAAACAAGAAAAAATTTATTGGTCACATTAATGGGTACGACCATTGTCTTTGGATTAATGTCATTTGCAGGATTTCAAAGCAAACCATGGGCTGTTCCTGCTGAATACAAATCAAAAGCTAATCCGGTTAAATCATCTGCAGCTACTATTGGGGAAGGAAAAGAATTATGGGGTAAGAGTTGTGCTTCATGCCATGGCAAAACAGGTTTAGGGGATGGGCCTAAGGCAAAATTACTGGAAACACCTTCCGGCGATTTTTCAAGTAAAGCATTCCATGCACAAACCGATGGTGAACTATTTTATAAAACATGGAAAGGTCGTGCTGAAATGCCTGGTTTTAAAGGAAAAGTTTCTGATGATGATATCTGGAAAATGGTTGTCTTTATGCGTACTATGAAAAAATAATTTTTCTATTACTATTTATAAAAAACCTTTCATGAATATGAAAGGTTTTTTTGTTTATCCTGTTTAAAAGAAAATTGAATGAATCTATATATTTTTCTAGTTATGAAATCATATCTGTATTTTTAGTCTTAACACCTTGTTTATGGATTTTGAGCAACACTAACAATGACCAAACATAATGTCCCCAAACACCTACTAATAAAATAATGAGAGTAATAATCATCCAAGTTGGTGCTACTTGAGTCCACAATGCTCTGGGATTGAAATTGCGATGCAGTTTAGGTATTCCCCAATTAACTTTTTCTGTTTTTTCAACGGTTCCATACATTTCATGATCGTCGATTCTGGCAACTATAACAAAGTTACCAATCGAATCACCGGGTAAATTTTTCGGACATTCAACTTTAAATTCTTTTTCGGTTTCTTTTAATGTTCCCTGACCAATTTTATATAAGCTAAACATACGTTTAATATATACACCAATGGTTAATTCATTAACAGAAACAGATTTTCCATTAGCATTGATTTCATCAGCACTAATGGTAACGGTATTAACGGAATCTATAACTCCTAAATGCATATGTATCTGAAGTTCTTTAGCTGAAACAGTAGTTTCTTTGGGATTAAACTTAGAATCACCTTTGAATTTTACGCCAAAGTTCATGGTGCCATCCGTTTCTTTTTCAATTTTATAATTATGTGAAATAATAAGTGTTGCATTACCTGATTCATCTGTCTTAAGACTTCCGATGGCTTTTGCAAAATCTTTCCCAATAAAGAAAAATACTTCAGCACTGTTTATGGATGTAAATTTCTTTTCTTTACGATATTTTAAATCACAAGACAGTTTTATATCCCCATTTGACATTTTCAGATAAGAAAGATTTACCATCGGATCAATCTTAGAGGTGTCATTTTGAGCATTTATATTTTTTAGATTGAAAAGTATAAATGTATAAATTAAAAATATGTAAATTTTTAAAAAGTGTGATTTGTGTTTCATTGTATTCAAATTTTTAATTTTTTGTTTCATTCAAATTATCTTCTGATATATCTTCTTCAGCCATTTCAGAAACAGAAATGATTGGGACAAATTTGGAAGCCACCATAAATAACATGACAAATACTGATATCCCTGCCATGGTTAGCGAATATTCAACCCATGTTGCGTGATAATGTACCCAGTCAGGTCTTATATCTTGAATAGGAAAATAAGGTGTTTCAAGAGTTGGAACAATAATCAGATATCGGTTGACCCACAAACCCAATACGGCAATGACAGCGGCAATCGTTATATTATTTATTGTTCTGAATTTGGGTAATCCCACAACGATGATAGGTGCAAGAATACCAATATAGTTTGCGAAAATAAATAACCAATAGAAATCAGTAAATAATTTATCAATTAATAAACCGTCCATTTTAACCGAACCATACCATTTGGTTAGATAGTCAGCAAATGTGAAATATCCGTAAAATATGGCTATTATAAGCATGAAAATTCCAATATTTATGAAGTGTTTACGCGTAATATATTGTTCGTAATGATATACTTTGCGAAAGATCCACATTAAAATGATTAATACTCCACATCCTGAATATACCGCTGCAATTACAAAATAGGGTCCGAAAATAGTGCTGTGCCAACCGGGCTGAAGGGTAACACCAAAAATCCAAGCTAATACAGAATATACAATAATGGCAATAGCAATTACCATAGCAGACATAATCGTTTTAATTAAATGTAATTCTTTACGCTGTTCAGGAGTGTCACGATAGTTTAATGCTAAAATACGATACAATTTTTTTCTCCAAGCCGGAAGTTTTAATTCAGGGTAATCTCTTAAGCGAGCAAAATCTTGAATAAAAGATAAATATAGATAAATCAAACAACCAATGATGTCGGTTGAAATAGCGATGACATCCCATGTAATTGGCGACTGTATTCGTGGATACATGACTAGGTAATGTAAACGATCGAGTCTGCCAATACAAAATAGAATAAAACACGGACCAATTAAAAGCGAAATAATAGTAATCAATTCAGCTATTCGGATAATTGGTTTTCTCCATGAGGTGTTGAACATATGTAAAACGCCTGATATGATTGCGCCGGCATAACTTATTCCCATAAAGAAGATAAAATTCACAATATATACACCCCACACAACATTGTCGCGCATTCCCGTTACAATATGTCCGTATTTAATCTGTATAATCAAACCCAAAATGCCAATGAGAAAGAATCCAAAAAAAAGTGCAAAAATAATCCACCAGAGAATACTTGTTTTTTCTAATTCAGGAACAAACGCTTTGAGTAAAATTTCAGAATTATTAATATTCGTTTTATTAATATTCTGACTTGTTTTTTGTGTTTCCATAATTATTGTTTTTTATTTTTGATATATGGAACATTTTTATAACGATCCTTAATTTGTTCATCTAACCCATCTAATCCACTTTCAATTGTGTTTGGTCTGTTTACAGGTGGGAGATAATAAACATTGGGTTCGGTTCCTAATTCTTCAAATTTTCTATATCCCCCTCGGTCACGGATCAAATCGCTGAAGCGAACAGTTTCACTTCCATTGGTTACTGTATCTTCACCCAAATCACCAAAATATATTACATTCTCAGGACAAGCGGCAGCGCAACGGGGGAGTTCACCCTTACGAAGTTTATCAGGACAAAAAATACATTTACCCACTGTTCCTTCTTTTTGAGGATATCCTTTTTCTGGGGAGTAAGGTGTTGGGTCATGTTCATCAGGAGGAGCATCCCAATTGAAAACCCGAACTGAATAGGGGCACCCGGTCATGCAGAATTTACAGCCAATACAACGGTCGGTATCCACTAAAACAATTCCATCGCTTCGTTTGTATGTTGCACCAACAGGACAAACACTCACACACATGGGGTTGTCACAATGAAAACAAGGACGGGGAAACCAATAGGGTGCCGTTTGATCTGAATCCTGCATCATATATACTTTTATCCATTCTTTATCAGGCGTTAAATGATGTCCTTCCTGGCAAGCTTTAATGCACTTTCTGGCATTTTTACATTTTGCCAGATCAATGACCATGACAAACTTTCGGTCAGGTATGCCCTCATACGATTGCAGTACATTTATAAATTCATCTTTTTTGGATATGATTACCGATTTATCCACTTCGATGAGTTTACCATCTGTTGTCAGTACTTTAATTGATTCTCCGGTTTCAGCATTTGCTTCATTGCTCATTTCGGATAAAAGTTTTCCTCCAGCAGTGGCAGCAATCAAACCTGTAGCACCAACCCCGATTCCGAGTTTCAGAAAATCACGACGTGATCTTTTACTTTTTTTATCTTTCCCCATATACTGTTGATTGAGAGTTAGAAGTTTTTTTTGAAATAAAAATTTAGATAATAAAAGAATATATATCCGCTAAAAGTAAATTTTTTTTTAATACGAAATCTTCATTTATCAAATAGAATATTACTTTTTGATAAATGTCAAAAAGCAGAAAAAGTCATTCAATTAAGGAGTTCAAAAAGCAGGAAGAAGTACTGTTTTATTTATCTGATTTTAAAAAATCTTTGATCATTTCAAAATATTTCTTTTTGTTAATGCTCATTGTGTTTGATGCAGTGGCATTTTCAACACTATATAATTTTGAGATTTCTTTTTTCAACTTCATTAATTCTTTCATGTCTTTATCGGTGTAAAACATATCTTTAGCACCAGCAATGAAAAGTATGCCTTTGAGGGATGATGTGCTTTTTTCAGCAAGGGCAAAAATTGGTTCCATATCTGTTTTGTTATAACCTAAAGGAAATTTAACATCCACATCTTGTTTTTCTTTGATCCGTTGTTGAATGCTTTCAAAAGATGAATAGGGTGAATCGGCGATGACATAATCGATTTTTTTTGTGCAGGCTGCACAAATGGATAAACTAGCTCCAATGCCTTTGCCATAAAGACTAACTTTCGGGAAATTAGAATAATTTGTTTTGGTATATGTTAAAACCGATTGTAAATCTTTTGCAAACTGCGAATAAATATAGAAACTTTTATTGATCTTAAAATCGCTGCTTTCTCCATACCCTCTGTAATCATAAGTAATTACGGCATAGTCCAGTGAAATGAAATAACTTGCCATCTCAATCAGGTCAGCCATATTGCCTTCACCATCATCGCTCAGAATGATAAGTTTGTAGGTTGTTTGCGGTGCAGAGAAAAACCATGCATTCAGTTGCAAACCGTCGTCTGTAGGTATTTTAATGGTTTTATAATTCATACCGTATTCATCTGGTTTAACAGTATACTCTTTGGAAGGATTTAAAGCAAATAAAGGATTGCAGGAAAGGAGCGTGATAATCAAATAAAATATTTTTTTCATGTTCGTTTAAATTGAAATTAAGATTAAAAATTGGTACTGAATTTTTCAGGTTGGCAAATTTATTTTTTTTCTATTTAATCTGAAATGGCTTGGTGATATTTTTTTGCATTTAATTTATGTTGTTCATATGTTTTGGCAAAAATATGTAATCCGGAAAGATCATCTTTTGCACAAAAATAAAAATAATCATGTTTTTCGTGGTTCAATACATAGTCGATGGTAAATGTATTTGGAAGACAAATAGGCCCGGGTGGTAACCCCTCATGCATGTAAGTGTTGTAAGGTGATTCAACAGTTAAGTGTGATTTCAGAATGCGTTTGATCGTGAAATTTTTTAATGAAAATTTAATGGTTGGGTCTGCCTGCAATTTCATCCCGTTTTTAAAACGGTTGATATAAACACCGGCAATGCGTGACAGTTCTTCTTTTTTGTTCGATTCCTGATCAACAATAGAAGCAAGTATCCCTATCTGCAAAGGCGATAATCCGGCTTTTTGGGAAAGTCGTCTTCTTTTTTCATTCCAGAAAAAATTATATTCTTTTGCCATTTTTTTGATGAACTGTTCAGCTGAAGTATTCCACCAGAATTCATATGTGTTTGGCAAACATAATAACAACGATGTTTCTGGAGTCATGTCAAACTGAGCTAAAAATTCTTTGTTATTCAACAATTGAAGAATGGCATTTGAATCAGCTTCCAATTGGAGTGATACTTTTGATGCAAGTTCCGATTTTAAACGAATGTTGTTGAACGTAAGTTTAACGGCTGTTTGTTTGCCTGAATAAAGCATCCTGAGTAATGAAATATTGTTCATTCCGTGTTTAATACAATACCTGCCGGGATGAATATGGTCAGCATAATGAATCGTTTTAGCAAGCAATTCGAATGAGTATAAATTTGTGATAGCATCTGAGAGTTTTAATATACGTAATACATCTGTGTAATTTGAATGGCTTGGGATACAGATATATTCAGAATTGTCTTTTTGAGATTGAATATTGTTCTTGAAAAATAGATAATATGCAGATAAAATAAATATAATAAATATTGACAAAATCAACAGGGCGATTTTTTTCAGCTTGGATATTTTTTTTGACATATATAAATTAATCAATTAGTGATGACGGTCAGCAGAATGATTGATGAGTTGAAACATATATTCATCTTTCCATTGATTATTTAGTTGAACCCAATCTTTTTTCAAACCGATCATTTTAAAATGAAATTTTTGAAAAAGATGAATGCTGGGATCATTATCTGCCAGGATATTACAATAAAGTTGATGAAGGCGAAGAGTATTGAAAGAATAAGAGATCATCAGGTCAAGGGCATGAGAAGCATACTTTTTATTTCTGAATTGTTCATGGATCATCAAACCGATTCCCGCTCGATGATGTGAAGGGTCAAAATCGAACAAGTCAATACATCCTACAATAGTTTTGTCTTTCAGTTCTATCATCAGGCGCAATTGTTTTGCAGTAAAGATATCAGTGCCTGCATTTAAAATATATTGTTCAATGGTGTATCTGGAAAAAGGTGTAATGGTATTACTTAAATGCCAGAGCGAAAAATCATTTTCCCACTGATACAGCAGGTCAATGTCGGATGGTTCGGGTGCGCGTAAAGTAAGAATGTTATCGGTCATAATCAGATTTCAAGAATACCGCTGTAAACGAGTGTTGCAGGTCCTTCTAACCAGATGTCCTTAAATAATTTTTTTTCCTTTTTGAAATAAACCTTCAACTGACCGCCTTTGGTTTTAATATCTATTTTTTTTATATTTAACGTATTTTTAAGTACATAAGCTAAAGCAGATGCTGTAACACCGGTACCACACGAAAAAGTTTCATCTTCAACGCCTCGTTCATATGTT
The DNA here is from genome assembly GCA_964452905.1 of uncultured Bacteroidales bacterium. Classification (GTDB taxonomy): domain Bacteria; phylum Bacteroidota; class Bacteroidia; order Bacteroidales; family CAYVNP01; genus CAYVNP01. The sequence goes on along the minus strand of CAYVNP010000011.1, from coordinate 37,307 downwards.
CGTACAAATAGATATCCTTTCATTTCCTCAACAAAATTAACATTGGTACCCGTAGGATGGAACGGTTTACTGTAACGAAGTTTTTTCCCTTCACGAAACACATCGATTTTTTCTACATCTTTAACAAAAACAATATAATGTGGTGAGCCCGTGTTAATAAAATATTTTTTTTGAATCAACTCTGTACTTTGAATATCCGACATTTTTAGTTTAACGATCTCAGAAGGTACGTATATATTTCCTGCTAATGTTTTTTTAGACAGGATGATATTCGCTATGTGTTCTCCATCCGTAGCAATAAAATGTGCTTTATCTTTGATGATTCCAAGATGTTTTGCAAATGCCACCAAACAACGTCCACCATTACCACACATGGACCCTTCTATGCCGTCGGAATTATAATAAACCATTTCAAAATCAAAACCGTTTTTGTTTTGTAACAGCATCAAGCCATCAGCACCAATGCCAAAGTGCCTGTCACATAGATGTTGAATGGTTTTTGTATTGGCTTTAAAAAGTTTTTTACGGTTGTCAATCAGAATGAAATCATTACCGGTACCGTGATATTTATTAAATGAAACAATCATTTGATGCGGTTGTTAAGTTGGCTGATGAGTGTCTGATTGGTCAATCTGACAAGCGGTTTGAAAGATTCGGTTTTTTCTATCGGATAATAAATATTGTAGTTCCTCAGAAAAAATGAATTATTGTATGTAATCAGCATGGTTTCCGTATAATTTTGAATTCCATAAATGATCAATTTATTGTCGGTCATCTTATACCCATTATAGTTTACAGGCGACAACCAGAATTCAATTTTAATGGAATTTTTGGATGAACCAGAAGGAGCATCCGTAAGCAAAGAGTCAAGATGATATCTGTTTTTATTAATGATATCGGTTATTTTTACAAAAATCAATTCATCTTTTTTAACTACAATATCATTCTCAATATTTTGTTTTTCCGAAACGCCAAGTGAATCTTTTTTATCAGATTTTACAATATGTTCAAGAGAATCGAGAAAATTATCATTTGAGCTGTCATATTTTTTTGAATAGTCATCAAAATTTTTTTTGCCGGATGTCTGATGCGCTTTTGTTAGTTCTTCAATTTTTTGTTTTTTCAACTCGTCGTTAGCAAAATGCTTTAACTGGAAGATAGAATCCGGTTTGAATTTAAGTATGGTAGTCTTTAACGTTTGTACCGGTGTTAATAGCCATCCAAACATACCGCCAAGAAAAAGTCCGGCAAACATGCCAATTAAAAGAATATAGATTGTGTTTTTTTTAATGGATGACATTGAAGAAGTGCTCCTTGACTAAATTTTGTGTAAAATTATATATAAAAACATTATGAACGGAGTTGGCAAATGAAAAGTTTTAATAATTTTACCATTATTTTTTAACACCATGTTAAAGATTTCAGCCGTATCTTATTTGAACACCATTCCATTTATTTATGGACTGGAACATTCTAAATTATTAGAAGATTTCATTCTTGAAAAAGATGTTCCTTCAGAATGTGCCCGGAAATTAATACAAGGGGAGGTGGATATTGCCCTTGTTCCTGTTGCTGTATTAAGTGA
>CAYVNP010000011.1:0-35712 GCA_964452905.1 uncultured Bacteroidales bacterium | reverse complement strand
TATGGGTCTTTAGTTGCCATATTATACATCTCTAATAGCGTCTTCTTATCTGTTAATGCTGATAACTCCTCTAATACCGTTTCCAAACCTTTATAACTTCTCAGTTTATAAGCATATAATTGTGTTATATTCTTTCTGATTATTGTATTGGATCCATTGGGAAAGTTAATACAGTTGTGTTATTCAGCAACTGTCCGTTAGATCGGATAAAAGAAATATCGCTTGATACTGATTCCAGAACATCTGTTCAACTAGTCAAAATACTTGCCGAAAAGCACTGGAAAATCAGTCCTTTCTGGAAGCCCATCCATTTTAATGGTTCTGAAATTTTACCTGAGTCCACAGTGGCAATTGGAGATAAAACGTTTGAACTTAAAGGAAAATATAAATATGTTTATGATCTTGGTGAAGAATGGTTTGTATTTTCAAAACTACCTTTTGTTTTTGCCTGCTGGGTTTCGGTTAAGAAGATAGAGGATGAAATCATTCATAAACTGAATCAGTCCTTGGCTTTCGGTGTAACCAATAAACTCAAGGCCGTTGTTGAACATAAGGATGTATATAAAACCAATGTTGTTGAATATGTTGAAAAATATATCAGTTACGAGTTGGATGAAAATAAGCGAAAAGGTATGGTTTTGTTTTTGAATTATTTAAAAAACTGAATTTCATTAAAGAGTAGGGTAGAAGGCATTTTCAATGTGATTGATTTTGAATTCATCTTTTACCATTGTAATTGCAATAATATCAAAACGAGCTTCGAGTTCAATGTTTTTTTGTTCCATAAAAACCTGTGTTGCTCTGATCATGAACTTTTGTTTTGCCTTGGTAACAGCAATTTCAGGTTCCCCATACCGGTCAGACATTCTTGTTTTTACTTCGCCAATCACCAATTGTTTTTTTGAAGGATCAATGGCAATGATATCAATTTCGTCTTTACCGAATCGCCAGTTGGTCTGAAGAATTTTATATCCTTTTTCTTGTAAATAAACTCTGGCATGCTCTTCGCCTTGTTTGCCCAGCTCATTATGTTCGGCCATGATTATTTAATTGAAATTAAATTAACGTGATGATCAATGGTTAATTCATATTTTCCGCCTAATATTATGGCTCTGTTATCATCGGTATGCCCTGCAGGAAAATTAAAACAAACAGGGTATTTATAATCTGCAACTGTTTCAGCAATGATTTCTTCTGCCGTTTTACAGAAGGGAACAGTGTTGTCTTTCATTTCGGTCATTCCACCGACAATAAGTCCTGCAAGGTTATCCAGTTTCCCGGAACGTTTTAATGCCATCATCATTCGGTCGATATGATAAAGGTACTCATCCAAATCTTCAATGAATAGAATTTTTCCATTGGTGTCAATATCAGAAGAGGAATTATTCAGACTGTAAAGGATTGAAAGATTTCCGCCAATTAATATACCATTTGCTGTACCGGGTCGGTTTAGTGAATGGGGATGCATGTTTATTTGATCAATGTGCTTTTCAAATAAAATCTTTTTTAAAGTTGATGTAGAAAGATTATCAGAGCCATCTTTCGGAAAGTTGATGGGCATGGTTGCATGCAGTGTTGCTACCTGAAAGTTCTGGTGAATATGAGAATGCAGAACTGTAGCATCACTATAACCAATAATCCATTTTGGGTTTTTAATAAAATTTGAAAAATTCATTTTATCAATAATACGAACAGTTCCATAGCCACCCCTTGCACAAATAACTGCTTTGATCTCAGGGTTATCAAGCATTTCCTGGAAATCATTTGCTCTATCCGTGTCTATGCCTGCAAATTGGTTATAAGTATTAAACAGATTTTTGCCACACACAACTTCTAAGCCCCACTCCTTGAATTTATTTACAGCAGGGAGGATTTCTTCGGGAGTGATTTTTCTTGCAGTTGCAACTATCCCTATTTTATCACCTTGTTTTAAACATTCGGGAATAATCATATTGCAGATGGGAAAAGAGATCATTTAACAATACTTAAATTTTCTTTACAAAGCATCTTCTTCGTCTGTGTTGAATATGTTCATAGTTTTTCCAGTTGGAAATTGCGTGATGATTGGATTCAAATATACCAGTTGTTTCCAACGTGTTGATTCCTTCTTTCAGCATTTGTTCTTGTAGTTCAGCAATAAGTAAAACGACAACACCGGTTGTTTGATATTCATGAAGGACTCCGGTCAGAAGCATGTCAATCACTTTGGGCTTTTTAAGTGCGTTTAAAATATGAAAAAACCCAAATGGGAACAGACTTCCGTTTGCCTTTTGCATGGCTTTCGACAGCGAAGGAAGTCCAATAAAAAAGGCAACAATTTCATTTCCTTTTTTTGCTACTTTTACATATTTTGGATTTAATATATTAAAGTATTTCTCTACATAAAGGGAGATCATTTTTTCATTCAGTTCGGAAACATATGGTAGCGTTTTGAATGCATCATTCAGGATATGGAAAATATTCTGACTGTATGGTTTAAGTTCGTCTCTGGACGTAAAATTGAGAACTTCAAACCCATAGCGTTTTTTTACGAGATCCGCACCACGTTTGGCTTTTAAGTAGGGTGCATCAGTAATTGTAAGATGAAATTCAACCCAGTCATTTTCTTTTTCAAATCCAAGTCGAGCAAAATGTTCCTGATAATATGGCAGGTGATGAACGGAGGCAATGGAAGGCAGATAATTAAATCCTTCAATTAGTAATCCCTGAGTGTCAAGATTGGTAAACCCTAAAGGACCATGAATGAATTCCATACCTTGTTCAATAAACCAATCGGATGCAGTATGGATGAGTTTAACGCTAACATCGGGATCATCAATGAATTCAATTCTGTTTATTCGACCGAATTTTTTTCCGACTTTTTCGTTATAGCTTCGATTAATGATAGCCCCAATCCGTCCGACACATTTAGAATGTTTATATGCAAGAAAAAATCTCGCATCACAAAAATCATAAGCAGGATTGTGGTTTTTATCTAATGCTTTTTTTTCGTCAGCGCGAATGGGCGGCACCCAGAACGGATCATGTTTGTATAATTCAAATTGCAGATCAATGAATTGTTTGATATCTGTCTTTGTGCTGACTTCCCTTATTTCAACCGCCATTGAAGAGATATTTAGTTGTTAAAAATTACAAACGTTTTTTTAATTCTTCAGTCTCTTTTTCAAATCCGGGTTTACCGAGCAGAGCAAACATATTTTTTTTATAAGCTTCCACTCCGGGTTGATCAAACGGATTGATACCCAGAATATATCCACTGATTCCGCATGCAATTTCAAAGAAATAAATCAGTTCACCGATATTTTCTTCATTCAGTTCAGGAATTGAGATACGAATATTAGGAACACCACCATCCACATGAGCAAGCATAGTACCTAGTTCAGCCATTTTATTCACTTCCTGTAAAGATTTACCAGAGATGAAATTAAGTTTGTCAAGATTATCCGGATCCTTCGGAATATTTAAATTTTTCTTAGCTTTCTCAACAGAAACAACGGTCTCAAAAATATTTCGTAAACCTTCCTGGATATATTGTCCCATTGAATGCAAGTCAGCCGTGAAATTAACAGAAGCAGGGAAAATGCCTTTATTTTCTTTTCCTTCACTTTCACCGTAAAGTTGTTTCCACCATTCCATCAGATACATCAGATTGGGTTGATAATTGGCAAGTATCTCAATTGTTTTTTTATTTTGATAAAGGAGATTACGAGTGGCAGCATAAAGAAATGCAGGATTATCTTGTATGGAACTGTTGTTTGCAGTATGGACTTGCATTTTTTTAGCACCTTCAACCAATTTGGTAATGTCAAAACCGGCAACAGCAATGGGCAAGAGACCAACAGGCGTGAGTACGGAAAAACGACCACCCACATCATCAGGAATGACATATGTTTTGTATCCTTCATTATCAGCCAATTGTTTCAGTGCACCTTTTGCTTTATCCGTAATTGCAATGATTCGTTTGCTTGCTTCGGTTTTACCATATTTTTTTTCAATATGATTTTTTAAAATACGAAAAGCAACTGCAGGTTCGGTTGTAGTACCGGATTTTGAAATAACAGTCATTGCATATTCGTTCTTGTCTAACAAGGCAAGTAATTCAGATAAATAATCTTCACAGATATTGTTTCCTGCATACAGAACGATTGGATTTTTTCTGTCAGATTTGGATAACAGATTGTAAAAGTTATTGTTCAATGCTTCAATCACAGCGCGTGAACCAAGGTAGGATCCACCTATTCCTACAACAACATAGATGTCTGCAATCGATTTTATTTTCTCTGCATCTTCTTTAATACGTTTAATTAGGTCATCCGGAACTTCAGAGGGTAAGTTAACCCAGCCAAGAAAATCATTTCCTTTTCCTGTTTTGTTTTTTAATTGATTGAGATGAGCATTGAGTGCATTGCCCATGGATTCAATATCATTTTGTTTAATAAAATCAAGTGTTTTGCTAATGTCTACTTTCAGATTAATCATATTGGTATTGGTTATTAATTAGTCCGGCAAATTACAAATTTTTTTATTAATGGGGTACGTAAATTCATTTTATATCTTCCGGGAAATGATAACAATTGTTTATAAATAGTTATTGGCTTATTTTTTAATTAGTTTGTATTTGAGTGCCAATGAATTCTAATTAAATATAAAATATTTCAAGACCGATTTCGTTTGAAATTGAATTTATGGATCATATTTAAAATTTAGAAGATACTATTTTTTATGTAATTTAGTCGTTTGAATTTATTGAATGAAGCGGATATCTTTAATTATACTATTCAGTTTTGTTTTATACATTTCTTCTTTTGCTACGCACATGAGGGCAGGAGAGATTACTTTTAGACATCTGAGTGGATTAACATATGAAGTAACCATTGTTACTTATACATATGCTTTAAGTCATGCAGATCGGTGTGAACTTGAAATTCAATGGGGAGATGGAACCAGCGCCAAACTTCCACGTGCAAATGGGTATTCAGGACCAAATATCAATGGAGATTATTGTGACCATCTGGGCGAGATATTAGTGACGGATTATATTCGTAAGAATATATATATTGGTCAACATACATATGCCGGTTATTCAACGTATAAGATTTCTTTGGAAGATCCGAATCGAAACGAAGGTATTCTCAATATTCCTTATTCAGTGAATGTGCCTTTTTTTGTTGAAACAGAATTGGTTATTAATCCTTTTCTCGGTTTCAATAGTTCACCGGTACTTTTAAATCCACCTATTGATAATGCATGTATTTATGAGCCATATATTCATAATCCCGGTGCATATGATGTTGACGGAGATAGTTTATCTTACCGATTAATTTATTGCAGAGGTGAAAGTGGATTGAATGTTCCAGGATATGAATATCCGACAACAAATAAAATTTTTAAAATTGATCCTTATTCAGGGGATCTTTTTTGGGATAGTCCTGTATTACAAGGTGAATATAATGTAGCCATTTTGATTGAAGAATGGAGACATGGAATAAAGATTGGTTCAGTTACCCGTGATATGCAGATCAATGTTATTGCTTGTGACAATAAACCACCTGTCATTCAGCCAATCCAAGACACATGTATTGAAGCCGGTACTTTACTGAGATTAAATGTAAAAGCTACTGATCCCAATAATGATGTTATTATTCTGACAGCTTCTGGAGGTCCCTTTGTTGTTAAAGATTCAGCTGTTTTTCCTCAAAATATTTCAGGAAGAAGCACGGTAAGCGCTCAGTTGACATGGAAAACAAATTGTCGTCATGTGCGTAAAAATCCGTATCAGGTTTATTTTAAAGCGTCTGATGATGGTTATCCGATTAGTCTGGTTGACTTGGAAACAGTTAATATCGTAGTGATTGCACCTGCACCTAAAAACTTCCAAGCAACTCCTTCTGGAAATAATATTTACCTTTCATGGGGTAGAGAGATATGTTCAAATGCTGTGGGATATAAAATTTACAGAAAAGAAGGTTGTAATTCGATCACGCATGGACCTTGTGAAACAGGGGTTCCTGATTCATCGGGATATACGTTAATTGCTGAAGTAGATAGCAGTATTACGGACTATATCGATAAAGATAAAGGGGATGGTCTTGTTCTTGGTAAAACATATAGTTATGTGATCATTGCTTATTTTTCGGATGGTGCTGAAAGTTATGTGTCGGATCGTGTTTGTGTTGAACTGAAAAAAGATATACCGGTTATTACGAATGTTAGTGTTACCAAAACAGATACGGATAAAGGAACAATATATATTGCTTGGTCTAAGCCGGATTTAGTGAATACTCAAATTCATGGTCCATTTAAATATATTATTTACAGATCAGTGTCTAATAAAAATAGTTTTATACCTATAGATTCACTTCTTTTATTAAATGATACAATATATACTGATACATTAAATACAAAAACAGTTTCATATGATTATAAGGTTGAATTACTTAATGATTCAATCGGAAAACGATTTTTGATAGGCACTACCCGTAAAGCTTCTTCTGTTTTTCTTACTATAACTCCTTCTGACAGTAAACTTCAACTCTCATGGAAAGAAAACATTCCTTGGATTAATAATTCATATGTAGTATATAAACAAAATAATAAAACATTTGTATTTGATTCCATTTCGTTTGTGCATGAACCAACTTATATTGACTCAGGGTTAGTTAATGGAATGACCTACTGTTATTATATTAAAAGTATTGGAGGATATCCATACAAAGGAATTATTGATCCGATTTTAAATCTTTCAGAGATTATTTGTGAAATACCTTATGATAATGTTTCCCCCTGTCCGCCAATATTATCAGTCGTATCTGATTGTGGTTTAAAGGAAAACCGTTTGCATTGGAAGATTCAGAAAAAACTTTGTTCCTCTGATATTTCCGGGTATAAGGTATATTATTCATCAACAGAACAGGATGATATGAAGTTGATAGCTGAAATAAAAAACAGTTCAGATACCTTTTACGTTCATAGCAATCTTCCATCCATTGCCGGTTGTTATACTGTATCAGCTATTGATTCTACAGGGAATGAAAGTAAAAATAATCAGCGTATTTGTGTTGATATTGACAGTTGTTCATTGTTTAAATTACCGAATGTTTTCACCCCAAATAGTGATGGGGTTAATGATAAATTTGTACCTGCTTCTTCAGATTATGTTAACAAACTTGAGATTCAGATATTTAATCGGTGGGGTAATTTGATTTATAAAACTACTGATCCTCAGATTAATTGGGATGGCAATGATATGAATACAAAATTGGAGTGCCCTGATGGTGTTTATTATTATGTATGCCAACTCTATGAGTTACGATTGAGAGGCGTGTCGGTCAGAAGATTGGTTGGTTATATACAACTGATTAGATAAAAGCATTAACGGTTATCTTTTTTGTTCAAGCATGGCTGCTGTCGTCCTGATGGGAATGGTAATGATTACATTGCTTCTGACTTTGACTTTCATTAATATTGCCGATGCAAATTTTAATTTTTTTAAAATTTCGATTGCTTGTTGATCAATGCCATAACCAATACCTGAGATGAGATTTATTCCACTTAATGTACTGTCAGGCATGACATCAAAACTCACCACAATATTTCCGTCAATTTCTTTTTTTAGTGCCTCATCTGAATATTTAATGTTTTCCCGAACAAATTTACACAACGCAGCATCACCTGCAGGATAATAAGCTTCCTGGCTGGTATTAACCTGAATATTTTGAGTGTCCTGTGCAAATACAGAACATGAACTGATCATAAAGAACAAAATTAAGTTTAAGGTATAGGTTTTCATACGTTTACATTTTTTAATTTAATGTTATAAAAATAGTAAAAAAATAAATATTAAAAAAGATTGTTGTTATTTTTACCATTGAATTATAAAAACTATGAATGTAATTGAAAAATATTTTCCAGACTTAACTGTTTTACAGAAAGAAAAATTACATGTATTGGAATCACTTTATTTTGATTGGAATTCAAAGATCAATCTCATTTCAAGAAAAGATATTGACTATTTAACGGAACGACATATTCTTCATTCCATGAGTATTGCAAAAGTGATCCGGTTTAAACAGGGAACAACTGTTTTGGATGTCGGTACAGGAGGTGGTTTGCCGGGTATTCCCCTGGCAATATTATTTCCTGAAACGAATTTTACTCTTGTTGATTCTATTCAGAAAAAAATTAAAGTAGTTAACTCAATCAAAGACGAATTAGATCTGAAAAATGTTGTAACTCACTCCATTCGAACAGAAGAAATTAAAAGTTCATTTGATTTTATTACCGGAAGAGCAGTTTCTTCAATTCCTGTTTTTTATAATCTGGTTAAAGATAAACTGAAAACGGAAAGTATAAATGAAATTCCCAATGGAATTTTTTATCTGAAGGGTGGTGATTTTCTTGAAGAACTAGCGAGTATCCATCGTCCTTATTCTGTTTTTGAGTTGCAAAAGTTTTTTACGGAAGAATACTTTGAAACAAAAAAATTAGCACATATTTATTAAATATATATATATGTATATTTCTTTGTAAATAAATTCTTGAAAATCATTTTCATTTTTAAGTCAGGGAATAAAATTCTTTGTTAAATTAGTAAAAATATTTTTTTATGCAAAGACGACTTGTCATTTATATTTTGTTAATTCTATTAGGATTATCATCCGCAAATGCCCAGTCATTAAAAGCTTTTCCTGTAAACCCCGAAAAGTTTTTGGAAGCATTATCTGATTTTTTTAAAAGCGAAGAAATTGAAAGTACAACCAAAAAAGAAATTCGTGATTTCATGGATGAACAATTTTCTATTGCTTGGACTTCGGGAAAATATTCCGAACAATTCTCCCGTGATATCTATCAAACCTGCAATTTAATGCTGAATAAAAAAATGAAGGCATATCCTTATTTTTATAATTATTTGCAGTGTACCTATGTCTTAATTAATTCAAAACAGGATGAAGCAAGCAGAATGGCCTGGCAACGTGGTATTCGGCATATTCTTGGTCTACAGATTGGTTTTACAAGTGCTTTTGTCGGTTATATACAATTTACCAAAGGATTATTAAATGAAAATGCTATTGCTAAAACAGCTACTACCACTTGGAAATCGGATAATGATCTTTATTATTTTCAATTTGATTCTGTTCCCAAAATTATTTTTCCTGCACTGAATTTGTCTTGTGTTGGCAAAGGAGATACTGCTTTTATTTATTCAACGAAAGGAGTTTTTCGTCCATTATCAAGTCAGTGGTTGGGTGATGGAGGGCGAATTGATTGGTCGAGAGCAGATTTTGATAAATCTGATGTTTATGCTGAATTAAAAAAATATTCGATTTCAATGCGTTATTCAAAATATAACGCTGATTCCGTAGCTTTTTATTTTAAAAAATATTTTAATCATAAATTATCCGGTAAAATTGAAGATCGCGTATTAACCAATAAACGTGGTGAAAATGCTTCATATCCTGTCTTTGATTCGTATGATAAACGATTACAGATTTTAGAGATATTTAAAAATATTGATTATGAAGGTGGATTTCTTCTCAAAGGATCAAAAGTAATCGGGAACGGAAATAAGGAAAGAAACGCATATGTATATATTAAACGAAATAATATGCGTTTTGTTAAATCAGAATCCAAAACCTTTCAGATTCGTCTGGACCGGCTTGCTTCAGCGGATGCATCTGTTACCTTCTATTTAGAAAATGATTCCATTTATCATCCCAGTTTAAGGATGAAATATTTAAAATCAAAAAACGAATTATCCTTGGTTCGGGAGCAAACCGGACTCGGACCCAGTCCGTATTTTGATACGTATCATAAACTGGATATGTATTTTGAAGCGCTTTACTGGAAATTGGATTCACAGAAAATTGAAATGAGAATGATCAAAGGACAGAATAAAGAAACCAAAGCTGTATTTGAATCCAGTAAATATTTTGAACAAGCCAGATTTGAAGAAATTGAAGGAATGTATGAGGTGCATCCACTACAGATTATTGCAAATTGTTCAAGAAAATATCAAAGTACCAATTTGACTGTACTGGAGCTTGCAAAGTTTATGAAACGGTCACCGGATGATATCAAATTATTTTTAATTGATATTTGTAATCGTGGTTTTATTATATATAATATAGAAGAAGAGTATTTTGTGATCAAAGATAAATTGTTTGATTATTTGAAAGCAAAGTCGGGGAAAGTTGATTATGATCTGTTGAAATTTAATTCTGTAATTTCTGCCAAAAGTAATGCGGAAATGAGTTTATTGAATTTTGAATTGAAAATGAACGGGATTGCCTATGTTTTACTCAGTGATTCTCAAAATGTGTATATCTATCCTTCAAACCAGGAGATCACGATGTTTAAAAACAGGAATTTTATTTTTTCAGGTAGAGTCCATGCCGGCTTATTTGATTTTTATGGTCAAAAATATTTCTTTGATTATGATATGTTTAAACTTGACATGCCCAATCTGGATTCCCTTAGTTTTAAAGTTCGGAGCAGAACAATGGATAAAGATGGATCCTATCCGCTTGTGCGTGTGAAAACGGTCATACAGGATCTAAAAGGTGATCTGTTGATTGATTATCCTACAAACAAATCAGGGTTCAAGCCCTATGATGAATATCCTATTTTTAACAGCAAGAAAAATTCCTATGTGTATTATGATAAAAGGTCAATTTATAATGGAGTTTATAAGAAGAATAATTTTTATTTTTTTGTACAACCATTTACAATTGATAGCTTACAGACATTCTCAACAGATGGATTGGGTTTTGACGGGACAATGAAAACAGCTGAGATATTTCCTGAGTTTGAAGAAAAGTTAAAAGTTCAGGAAGATTATTCTTTGGGTTTTATTCGTTCTACCCCTCCTGAAGGATTTCCGGCTTATGGTGGGAAAGGCAATTATCTTTCAACCATAAAAATGAGTCATAAAGGGTTAAAAGGAGATGGGGAATTAAAATATTTAAGTTCATTATCAAAATCAAATGAATTTAATTTTTTTTCTGATTCAATGAATGCAGTTGTTCAAAATTATACTATGACAGAACAACTCGGAGATGTTGAGTATCCTCCTGTTCAATCAACGGATTTATTTGAACAGTGGTATCCCTATAAAGATTTGATGATCATGACCAGTATGAAAACACCTATTTCAATGTATAAAGGTGAAGCAAAGTTTACAGGGAAGATGGATGTGTCCCCTCAAGGTGTAATAGCTCATGGAAAGCAAGAATTTAAGGATGCTGAACTTGTTTCCAGAAATATGTCTTTGAAACATCATATTATCGATTCCGATACAGCTGATTTTGGATTAAAATCAATTGATCTCGGACAATTCTCCATTAAAACACATAATTATAAATCACATATTGATTTTGCCTTGAGAAAAGGACAGTTTAAAGCAAACGCAGGTCGTTCCATGGTTGAATTTCCCGTTAATAAATACATTTGTTATATTGATCAGTTTGAATGGATGATGGATAAAGAAGAGATTGATTTTGTTTCAAAGGAAAAACAATATGCTAAAGAAGATTATGATAAAAAAACATTGGCTGAAATTGCAGATGTGGATATTGTTGGTTCACGATGGGTTTCCATCCACCCCGCACAGGATTCACTGGAGTTCTATTCACCTATAGCTAAATTTTCTGTTCGAACTAATATTATCACAGCAAAGGAAGTGAAGATCATTAAGGTTGCTGATGCTGCTATCTATCCTGATAAAGGAGAAGTAACTATTTTAAAAGATGCTGAAATGAAAACATTGGAAAATGCACAGATCATGGCAAATCTGGTTTCCAAATATCATGTTTTTTATAATACGACTGTAAATGTTAAATCCAAGAAACGTTATAAGGCAAGCGGCAAATATGATTATATCGACGAGAATAAAGATAAAGAACAAATATATTTTGATAAGATTGATGTTGATACAACCGGTCAAACCTATGCAATTGGTCTTATTGCACCGTCAGCTAATTTTACGTTAAGTCCCTATTTTGAATATAAAGGAGAAGTAAATTTATTGGCAAGTCTTGAATACTTAACCTTTAATGGTGCTTGTAGGATACGTCAGCATTGCGATTCAACGAGAAGTTGGTTGAAGTTTAAATCCGAAATCAACCCATCAGAAATATATATTCCTGTCCCTGAACAACCATTGAGTGGGGATAGTACGAAGATCGTAGCCGGAATCCTTGTATCTTCAGATTCGGTGGGCGTGTATTCGGCATTTTTACAACCTAAAAAACATTATAACGATAAAATAATTTCAACAGCAAAAGGATTTTTATACTTTGATAAAATTTCATCCGAATACAGAATATCTTCAATTGATAAACTCAAACAACTCGCATTGCCTGTTGATTATTTAAGTCTAGGAGTCAATGAATGTGTTGCATACGGTGAAGGCACAATTCAGTTGGGAACAGATCTGGGGCAAGTTAAATTAAATTCTTTTGGAAATGTAAAATATCAGATTATTCCAGATTCAACAGATATTTCAATGGTACTTGGAATAGATTTTTACTTTGCTGATAATTGTATGAAATTGATCAGTCAAAGTGTAGAAAAAGCAACTAATCTTCAGGGGATTAATCTGGCGAGCATGACTTACAGCAAGGCGTTGGGGCAGATTCTCGGTACAGCTCAGGCGGATAAAATTATTTCGGATATCAATGTGTATGGATATATCAAAAGGTTTCCCGAAGAACTGAGACATACTTTCTTTTTTTCGGATATAAAATTTATTTGGAATCAAAAAACAAGATCCTATACATCATCAGGATTGTTAGGATTAGGGGGTATTTATAAAAATCAATTTAATAAATACGTTAACGGATATATTGAAATTGAGAAACAACGCAGCGGTGATGCAATTTCAATATATCTGGAAGTGAGTAGTTCGGAATGGTATTTCTTTAATTATAAACGCGGTATTATGCAGGTAATTTCATCCAATGAAGAGTTCAATAAAATAATTAAAGAAACAAAATCCAAAGATAAATCCATAGAAGTTAAAAAAGGAGAAACACCTTATTCTTATACAATATCTACTGTTAAGAAGAAAGAAAGTTTTGTGAATAAATTTAAAAATAATGATTAGGAATTTATTCCATTTTTACATCCAGTGCGTCTCTTAAACCATTACCAACGATCATAAATGCGAGTACCATCAGCATGATGCAAACACCGGGTAAGATGGCAAGAAAAGCGGAGTCAAGAATGATATAATCATAATGTTCTTTGATCATTGAACCCCATGAAGGAGTAGGGGGTTGCACGCCTATACCCAAAAAACTCAACCCTGCTTCCATTAAAATTGCGGAAGCAAAATTAGCTGCCGAGATAACAATCACAACACCCATCACATTGGGTAATATATGACGAAGTATGATTTGTAAATTTTTCATCCCAAGAGCGCGTGCTGCTTCCACAAATTCCTTCTCACGAATACTGATGATCTGCCCACGAACAACCCGAGCAACATCAACCCACATCGTTAATCCGACAGCGACAAATACTTGCCAGAATCCTTTTCCCAATGCAAATGTAATGGCAATAACCAACAGCAATGTGGGTATAGACCACACTACGTTGATGAACCAGACAATCAGTTGATCAAGCCAACCTTTGAAATATCCGGCAATAGATCCTAATACCAAACCAACAAGTAAAGAAATAATTATTGATATAAAACCAACAGAAAGACTAACTCTTGCACCAATGATTAACCGGCTCAGCATATCCCTTCCAAAGCGGTCAGTACCAAGTATAAATGTTTTTTTAATAATGTATTTTTCAATAATTTTATTTTGAACCTGATGATTAGTGGCGTTAGTTTGATAGTCAATCCACTCTTTGTTTGATAATAAAGTTGATAGTTTTAATTCAACGATTTCTCCTTCATTGGGAGTCAGTCCGGTATATTTTGCAAGATTGATTTTATCAGAATCAATCGAATAATTTGAAATTGGGAGATAGATATATTTATTTCTTTCTCCTGCAATCATAGTTTGAATAAAATGATTAGGTGTCGAATTGTTATTCTTGTTCAACTTGAACATCAAAATTTTGAAACCCGGTTTTTGCGCAGCAATTTCAAGACACTGTTCGTTAGCGTCCGGCGAAGCATCGGGAACAATTAAATATCCGAAGACGGAAAGTAAAAGAATAAAAAGTATGAAGATCAATGCTGCAAATGCCAGTCTGTTTCGTTTAAATTTTTTCCATGCCAAAGACGACAATGAAGAAGATGAATAATATTTTTTTTTTCTTAAAAACAAAAGTATTTTTTTAGGTTGATGATTTTTTTTCAAAAATACAATTAATATTTTTTTTAATAATCCTGTTTTTAAGGATTAAATAATCACTCCATCTTTAATGGTCAGCTTCCGATCAGACATAGCTGCAAGTTCGGGATTATGGGTGGCAATAATAAAGGTCTGTTTCATTTTTTCACGAAGGGTAAAGAATAATTCATGCAGTTCTTTTGCATGTGTTGAGTCCAGATTTCCTGAAGGTTCATCTGCAAGAATCACATCCGGATCATTGATCAATGCTCTGGCAACAGCCACACGTTGCTGTTCACCTCCCGATAATTGTGATGGTTTATGTTGTATCCGTTCCTGAAGTCCTAATAGATGCAAAATGTTTTTTGCTTTGAGTTCAGCATTGTTTTTCTTGATTCCTGCAATAAATGCAGGGATACAAACATTTTCCAAAGCAGTAAATTCAGGCAGTAGGTGATGAAACTGAAAAACAAACCCAATATGTTTATTCCTGAATGCTGCAATATTTTTGTCATTTAATTTATTGGCATGAATATCATTGATAGCAACTGTTCCTTCATCCGGTTTGTCAAGTGTTCCGATTATTTGCAATAAAGTTGTTTTACCTGCTCCGGAAGCTCCCACAATGGAAATGATTTCACCTTTTTGAACATCCATGTTAATGCCTTTGAGCACTTTTAAATCATTGAAAGACTTTGTTATTTGTGTTACTTTAATCATCTTAATATATATTATCCAACTACAAATCGTTGAGCTTTTTCCTGCATAATCACTTTGACAGGTCTGTTTTGAATTTTACTTTCAAGCCATGAAATAATATCAAAGTAAATGAAAGCACGTTTTTCATAAGGATCATTGGTTAAAGGCAATAGCTGTTCATACAATTCTTTGAATGCATCGGTTAATTCAAATCGGGAAATATATCCTAACCTGCGTAAAAATTTAAGTATGTGTTTTTGGAATATATGAAAGTCTTGTTTTTTTAGTAAAAAACGATACGTTGATTTGATGTAATAATCAACCAGATCGATATTTTCCATTTCATAATGACAGATCAAATTCAGAATTCTTGCAAAACTGATAATGTCAGCTCTGAGGTCAATGTCTTTTGCATTTATGATTTTATTCAACCAGAAACTTGCTTTCTGATATTCATCGCATCCGAAATACAAACAAGCAAATTTATAGTAATAGATCATGATGCTGTGAAAATCCATTTTAATGGAGAACTTTTCAAGTTCTTTAGCCATAGGTGGAATGATTTTCACGCCTTCATCAAAATCTCCCAGCATGAAATATTGATTGATCTTATTAAAAGAAGCATATTTAAATAAAATCAATTTAATATTGTAGCTGAAGTAAACGGTTTTATTCTTTTTTATTTCATCGAATCGTTTAACTGTAGCAACAAATTCATTGTACTTGTAAAGTTTGTTTTGAGCTTTTAGCAAACTGTTAACTGCTTTTAAATACATTTCAGTTCGTGAAATGACAGATTCGGATTTTTTATCAAACAGGTCAATCCATTTCTGTGAATATTCATAGGCGCGGTTGAAATCCTGAATGAAAAAATGGTAGCTGGTCAAGGAGTGATACAAATGAATCTTTTCCTCAAAAGAAAGAGAATCTTCTTTGAAGATAGGTAAGGTAGAATAAAGAAAACTATTTGCAATACCAAAATCTTTTTGATCGCGAATATATCCGATCTTAAGATAAAATGCATACAGATTTAGTGATAGATTTGTGAATGTATTTATATTTTTGAGCTTATTCAGAGTCTGTTCACCTTCAATTGTCAGTTCGTTGACTTTTTCCTGAATGTTCGTTTTAATAAAATTTCCTACAAGATTTTTTTCAAATTCAATGATATCAAACAATACAGCAGGGCGTTCGTACTTTTCGGCAAGCATTCTGGTTTTTTCCAGAATTTTAAAACACTGATCATAAAGACATTTATTATATAAGATTTTAGAATAATCAAGCATTTCTCTGATTGACATATTTAAATCTTCGGATGATGTAGTGTTTCGGAGACTTCTCAGAATTTGTTTATAAAGATTTGCTTTAAGGTTTGAAAACTGTGATGGTTTGAATGATTTTTCTTTTTTTATAATTATTTTTTCATCAAATGTTTTTTGTTTATCAATGTAATTAAATAATTTTAAAAATTTAGCATCTTTTCCTGTTTTAAGTCTTGTAACATATATTTTAAAATATCGCTTTTCTGCCTTGGTAAGTGATTTTACAAGCTGAAATAGCTGATCAGAATTTGAACTGGGCATTGGAGCAATTTTTTTTTAATATTAAACTTAAAGTTCTTCTATTATTAATAGTTTGCAAATATATCAAAATTCATAATAAATAGCTGAATGTTGTAAATAAAACCAATTTTTGTTTTAAAAAAGTAATCTTTAAAATTATTTTTGTACATTCACAAAACTTTATTATAAAAATAAATCTGAGTAAAATTATAATTTTTTTATTATGAAAGATAAAAATCGTGTGTATTTGTTTGACACTACCCTCAGGGATGGCGAACAGGTTCCTGGCTGCCAGTTAAATACCAATGAGAAAATCGAAGTTGCTCTTGCTCTTGAAGAACTTGGTGTGGATGTGATTGAAGCTGGTTTTCCAATTTCAAGTCCGGGTGATTTTGAGTCGGTGATGGCTATTACCAAAGCCATCAAGAAACCTGTTATTTGTGCATTAACCCGTGCAGTTGCCAAGGATATTGAATGTGCTGCGGAAGCGCTTAAACATGCCAAACGGGGTAGAATTCATACAGGCATTGGATCATCCGATATGCATATTAAATACAAATTCAAGTCTACTCGCGAAAAGGTTATTGAACAAGGGATGTCGGCTGTTCGTTTGGCCCGTAAGTTAATTGATGATGTTGAATTTTTTTGTGAGGACGCCGGACGGGCTGATAATCAATTTTTAGCTCATATGGTTGAATCCATGATTACTGCTGGTGCTACAGTCGTTAACATACCTGATACAACCGGATATTGTACTCCATGGGAGTTTGGTGAAAAGATCAAATACCTGATGAACAATGTGAAAAATGTTGACAAAGCGATTATCGCTGTGCATTGCCATAATGATTTGGGTTTAGCTACTGCTAACAGTATTTCGGGAGTAATTAACGGTGCTCGTCAGGTGGAATGTACGATCAACGGTATAGGTGAAAGAGCCGGTAATACTTCACTGGAAGAAATTGCCATGATCATCAAATGCAGAAAAGATATTGACTTTAATACGAATATAAATACAAAAAAAATATATCCAACCAGTCGTCTTGTATCCCGATTAATGCGGATGCCGGTACAAGCCAATAAAGCGATTGTGGGTAGAAATGCTTTTGCACATTCTTCGGGAATACATCAGGACGGAGTGTTGAAGCACAGGGAAAATTATGAGATCATCAATCCCCGTGAAGTTGGAATCCGAGAATCATCCATTGTGCTCACTGCACGAAGCGGAAGAGCAGCTCTTAAACATAGACTGGAAAAACTGGGATTTGAATTAACACAGAAAAAACTGGATAATATTTACGAGAAATTTTTACGTCTGGCTGATAAAAAAAAAGATATCAATGATGATGATCTGTTGATATTGGTTGGCGGTGAAACCAACGAGGATAAAGGAATCAAACTTGAATTACTGGAAGTTCTTTGTGGAAAAACTGTCCATCCGATGGCTACGGTTAAACTGAGTATAAATGGTGAAATATTTACTGAAACGGCTGTTGGGGATGGTCCTGTTGATGCCAGTTTTACGGCCATTAAAAAAATTATAAAAAAACGGGTACGACTGGAAGAATTTCTTATTCAGGCGATCACACGAGGAACCGGTGATCTTGGGAAAGTACACGTACAGGTGGATTACAAAGGAAGAATATATTACGGTTTTGGTGTTGATACAGATATTATTACAGCTTCTGTTGAATCATTTATAGATGCATTAAATAAAATTATATAAATTATTAAATTGAATATAATATGGGGAAAACAATTATTGATAAAATTTGGGATAAACATTCTGTCACGAAAATTATTGACGGACCCGATGTGTTATACATTGACAGACAATTCATTCATGAAGTTACCAGTCCACAGGCGTTTGAAAGTCTTGAAAAAAGAGGCATTCCTGTTTTTAGACCAGAAAAGACGACAGCTACACCGGATCATAATATTCCAACTTTAAATCAGCATTTGCCGATAAAAGAGGAGTTGTCAAAATTTCAGGTGCAGAAACTGATGGAGAACTGTGCAAAACATAATATTACAGTGTATGGACTGAATGATCCCAATAATGGTATTGTTCATGTTATCGGACCCGAATTGGGTATCACGCAACCGGGAATGACCATCACCTGCGGCGATAGTCATACAGCCACTCATGGCGCTTTTGGAAGTATTGCCTTTGGTGTTGGTACCAGCGAAATTGAAATGGTGCTTGCATCACAGTGCATTATGCAGCCGAAACCAAAGAATATGTTAATTACCGTTGATGGTGAATTAGGAAAAGGTGTTACGTCAAAAGATGTTATCCTGTATATTATTTCTAAATTGACCACCAGTGGTGGAACTGGTTATTTTGTTGAGTTTGCCGGTTCAACGATCAGGGGGCTATCCATGGAAGCTCGGATGACTATTTGCAACATGGCAATTGAAATGGGCGCCCGTGGCGGATTGATTGCGCCGGATGAAATAACATTTGAATATATTAAGGGAAGGACTTTTGCTCCAAAAGGTCAGGATTTTGAAAAAGCCGTTGAATACTGGAAAACATTGAAGACTGATGCTGATGCGACGTTTGATAAAGAGTATCATTTTAATGCTTCTGATATTGAGCCAATGATTACTTACGGTACTAACCCGGGGATGGGTATTAAAATCAATGATGCAATTCCGGTAAGTTCTGCAATGGATAAGCTAAATAAAGAATCTTTTGAAAAGTCCCTGAAATATATGAACTTAAAAGAAGGGGTTCGTTTGATTGGTCATCCTGTTGATTATGTTTTTCTGGGAAGCTGTACCAATGGACGTATTGAGGATTTCAGACAGTTTGCCGCTTTTGTCAAAGGGAAAAAGAAAGCGGATAATATTATTGCATGGCTTGTACCTGGTTCATGGAATGTAGAAAAACAAATTAAAGCGGAAGGATTAGATAAAATATTAACGGAAGCTGGTTTTGAACTTCGTCAACCGGGTTGTTCAGCATGTCTTGCCATGAATGAAGATAAAATTCCCGAAGGAAAATATTCAGTTTCCACTTCCAACAGAAATTTTGAAGGAAGACAAGGTCCTGGGTCACGAACTTTGCTTGCAAGTCCTTTAACGGCAGCTGCCGCTGCGATTACCGGTAAAATCACCGATCCGCGCGAATTAATTAAATAGATAAATAAAAAATATAAAATATAAAATTGAATTATATGGCACGAGAAAAGTTTATCACATTCGAATCCACGTTTGTTCCGATTCCAATTGAAAACATTGATACTGATCAAATTTGTCCTGCACGTTTCCTGAAAGCAACCAGCAGAGATGAAGGATTTGGCGACAAATTGTTTCGGGACTGGAGGTACACCAAAAATAATGAGATCATTCCTGATTTTGTGTTGAACCAAAACAAATATTCAGGTAAAATATTGGTCGCAGGAAAAAATTTTGGTTCCGGTTCAAGCCGTGAACATGCTGCATGGGCTATTAGTGACTATGGTTTTAAAGTTGTTGTGTCAAGTTTTTTTGCAGACATTTTTAAAAATAATTCATTAAATAATGGAATACTTCCTGTGCAGATTTCTGAGAAATTTTTATCTGATATTTTTAAGATAGCAGAAAGCAATCCAAATTGTAAGTTGAAGATTGACCTTCAGAACCAGGAAATCTTATTGTTAGATACTGATTCTAAAGAAAAATTTGAAATCAATTCGTACAAGAAACAGTGTTTGTTGAATGGCTATGATGATATTGATTATCTCATGTCAGTCCGAGATAAAATCATTGCATTTGAAAACATTCAGAATAATTAATTTTTTCAAAATAATTAGTATTATTTCTATCTTTGCAATTAGGTTTGTTATTAGTATAGAAAGGAACCTGATATGAAAATTAAGTTTATGGACACAACTCTCCGCGATGGTGAACAAACATCCGGTGTGTCGTTTGCCGATACTGAAAAACTCAGTATTGCTAAATTATTGCTTGAAGAATTAAAGATTGATCGCGTTGAGATTGCATCTGCTAAAGTTTCTCAAGGTGAATTTAATGCTGTAAAACGTATTATTGATTGGGCAGCAAAAACAGGATATATCAATCAAATTGAGGTGCTTGGTTTTGTGGATGGAAAAGATTCTATTGATTGGATTGACAATGCAGGTGGCAAAGTGATGAACTTACTTTCAAAAGGTTCTCTTAAGCATCTTGAAGGTCAGTTACGAAAAACACCTGCTCAACATGTGAAAGATATTAAGAAATCTATCCGTTATGCCGAATCGAAGAATATTGCAATTAATCTTTATCTTGAGGACTGGTCTAACGGTATGAAGAATTCACCGGATTATGTTTTTTATCTCTTGGATTCTTTAAAAAATGAAAAAATTATGCGTTTCATGTTGCCTGACACATTGGGTGTGTTAAATCCGGATGAAACTTATGATTTTTGTAAACAGATATTAGATAAATACCCTACATTGCAATTTGATTTTCATGCCCACAATGATTATGATCTTGCAGTTGCTAATACGATGGTTGCTGTTAAATCAGGTATCACCGGAATTCATACAACAATAAATGGTTTAGGCGAACGGACAGGTAATGCTTGTATTTCAAGCGTGATAGCTTGTTTGAAAGATCACATGAATTGCTCTTTATCAATTGATGAATCCAAAGTAACAAAGGTTAGTAAACTGGTTGAAACATTTTCAGGAATCAGGATACCCGCCAATAAACCTATTATTGGAGAATATGTATTTACTCAAACCTGCGGAGTTCATGCGGATGGTGATAATAAAAACAATCTTTACCAAAATGATCTTCTTCCTGAACGCTTTGGTCGAGTTAGAAGTTATGCGTTAGGTAAAACTTCAGGTAAAGCAAATATTTTAAATAATCTGAAAGAACTTGACATTGAACTTGATGTCGAGTCAATGAAAAAGGTTACTGCCCGAATCATTGAATTAGGTGATAAAAAAGAAAATGTAACCAAAGAGGATCTGCCATACATTATCTCTGATGTGTTGCAAAGTGAAACAATAACCAATCAGATTGAACTAGTAAATTATACGTTTACTGTGGCTAAAGGCTTAAAACCTGTTGCATCTATTAGTTTACGGATTGAAGATAAAATGTATGAAGAAACTTCTTCAGGTGATGGACAATATGATGCTTTTTCAAAAGCCCTACGTTCAATTTATAAACGGTTTAACAGGAAACTTCCCATGTTAACGGATTATGTGGTTACCATTCCTCCAGGTGGACGAACAGATGCTTTGGTTGAAACTGTGATTACTTGGAGAACAAAAGATAAAAAAGAAAGAGAATTCAAAACAAGAGGATTGGATTCCGATCAAACCGTTGCAGCTATTAAAGCGACAACCAAAATGTTAAATATTATCGAAAATTTTTAATTCACAAACAATTTATATATTCAAAACATTAAAATATAATTTATGAAGACTTACAAAATTGCTGTATTGCCTGGTGACGGAACAGGTTTAGAAGTGGTAACAGAAGGAATAAAGGTATTAAATGCTGCTTCAACTAAATTTGGTTTTAAACTGGATTATACAAATTTCGATTGGGGTGGCGATCGCTACCTGAAAACAGGAAATGTGCTTCCTGATGATGCTGCTGATCAATTGAAAAAATTTAATGCCGTGTTCTTGGGAGCTATTGGTCATCCCGATGTAAAACCGGGTATTCTTGAAAAAGGGATTTTGTTGAAACTTCGTTTTGATTTGGATCAATATATAAATTTACGTCCTGTTAAATTGTACCCTGGAGTTGAAACTCCTCTGAAAGATAAAGGACCGGCTGATATTGATTATGTTGTTGTGCGTGAAAACACAGGTGATCTTTATTGCGGTGCGGGTGGTTTTACATTAAAAGGAACACCGAATGAAACCGCAGTTCAAACATCAATATACACTCGATTTCAGGTCGATCGTTGTCTCCGATTTGCATTTGAATTAGCGAGAAAACGCAATAAGAAAAAAACATTAGCTCTTTGCGGAAAAACCAATGTACTTACATTTGTTTATGACCTTTGGGAACGTGCTTTTCATGAAATGGGTGAAAAAGAATTTCCGGATATTAAAAGAGAATATTATCATGTGGATGCTACATGTATGTGGATGGTTAAGAATCCGGAATGGTTCGATGTGATCGTTACAGGTAATCTTTTTGGCGATATCATTACCGACCTAGGTGCAATTACACAAGGAGGAATGGGTATTGCAGCCGGTGGAAATATAAATCCGACAGGAGTGAGCATGTTTGAACCCATTGGTGGTTCTGCTCCAAAATATACTGGTAAAAATATCATTAATCCGTTGGCAGCTATTGCCAGTGGCGCCATGATGCTTGATCACCTCGGCGAAACCAAAGCAGCTCAATCCATTGAAAATGCAATTATGGATGTAACAGCGAACAAACTGAAAAGCTTAAGCGCTGGTAAGATGGGCTATTCTACTACAGAAGTAGGCGATCTGGTCGCTGAACGAATAAAATAATTTTTAATAAAGGAGCCGGATAAACATTCGGCTCTTTATTTTTCATACTTTCTTAATTTGTTAATTTAATTAAAATGAAATTTAAAATTGCAACTTTACCGGGCGATGGCATCGGTCCTGAAATAATTGAACAGGCAGTGAAAATTGTAAAGGCAGTAGGAAAACGAATGGACATTCAGTTTGAATTTAAAGAAGCATTGGTTGGCGCCTGTGCGATTGAAGCAACCGGTAATCCGTTGCCGGATGCGACACTCGACCTGATGTTTGATTCGGATGCTGTTCTGTTTGGTGCGATCGGTGATCCTAAATTTGATAATGATCCTAAAGCGAAAGTAAGACCCGAGCAAGGATTACTGAAAATGCGAAAAGAACTTGGATTGTTTGCCAATCTTCGTCCTATACAAACCTTTAAAACATTATTGGATAAATCACCAATCAAAAAAGAAATCATTGAAGGAGTTGATTTTCTTGTGTTCCGTGAACTTACAGGAGGAATATATTTTGGTAAAAAGGGTAGGAAGGAAGATGTAAAGACCGCATTTGATACGATGATGTATTCCAAAGAAGAAATTACCAGAATAGCTCGTTTAGCATTTAACAGTGCTGCCATGCGAAGAAAAAAAGTCACTTTGGTTGATAAAGCTAATGTGCTTGAATCCTCTCGTTTGTGGCGTGAAACCATTCAGGAGTACAGTCAAAAATTCCCTGATATACATGTAGATTATATGTTTGTAGACAATGCAGCCATGCAGATCATTCTTAATCCACGCCAGTTTGATGTGATCCTGACTGAAAATATGTTTGGCGATATCATCACGGATGAAGCAAGTGTGATCTCCGGTTCGCTTGGTTTATTGCCTTCTGCTTCCATCGGAATTCATACATCGGTCTTTGAACCAATACATGGTTCATACCCTCAGGCAGCCGGGAAAAATATTGCTAATCCCATTGGCACAATCCTGTCGGCAGCCATGATGTTCGAATACGCTTTGCATCTGAAACCCGCAGGCGAACTTATTCGCAAGGCAGTTGATCAGTCGCTCGAACATGAAATCACGACAGTTGATATTACCAAAGGAAAAGTTTATTCAACTACAGAAGTAGGGGATTGGATCGCAGATTTTATTATTAATCAGAAATAATTTAAGATCTGATTTTTTTGAGATTAATACTTATATTTATTAATTTTGCAGTATTATATTGTCCTGTGGTGTAACTGGCAACACGTCTGATTCTGGATCAGAAGAGTTCAGGTTCGACCCCTGACAGGACAACTTATAAAATCAAGCCATTCAGCGAATTTAAAAGTTGGATGGTTTTTTATTTTTAATCAATCAATTTCTATTAATATGATATTAATGAACAAATTACCAATAGTTCAATGAGTAAATATATAAATTTATTACATGTGAATCGAAATATTCCTATAAAGTTAGAATCATTGTTTAATTACTTTTGTTACCAAAGATTTATCTTGCATTTGGATTTTTAGAAAATATACACCGGCTGATAATTCGTTCAAATCAATCGATTGAAGATTGTTGTTAAGAAAAATATTTCTTTTCATCCAGACGCTTTCACCAATACAATTTTGTAATTCAATCACATCAATTTTTAAATTTTCATTTAAATAAATATTCAGTATGTTTTGAGCAGGATTTGGAAAAACTAATATAGAAGAAAAGGATTGTTCGTTGAGCCCATCTAATCCAAAGCCATCCAAATTAGAAAAAGATGCACCTTTAAAATCAACTGGAAATATACCTTTGCTTTTGGTACCCGTTGGATTGCAAGGATCTCCGGGTTTCACAGCAGCAACAGCATATAGTATCTGACCGGCTATATTGGTTGGGTCAGAATAAGAAGTCAATGTGTTTTGAATAGCATCAATCTTTTCAAAAACAACACCTGAAGATTTTCTTAAAATATAATATGTGTAAAAAGTGAATCCTTCGTAACTATCCTGCCAGTCAAGATTATAACCATTTCCCATACTGTTTTTAGAAACACTCAGATGCAGAGTGCGATGGGGTGAACTTAAAGCTGTTTCGAGACCACAGGTATCTACGATAGAAATCTTATAACGATCAGAATGCACCATTGGTCTGGAGGATGTATCAACAAAGACACTCAGCTTATCAGCAGGAACATTGCCTATTAATAAATATTCCCCGCTGACATTGGTTTCTTTATAAATATTATATCCTCTGATCGAATTTTTTTGTGTCCGTTCCCAAACGATCATGTTTTTTCCTGTGGCGGTATCAACGGTCACCACACATATATCCGGGTTTTTCATGTTCGTCAGATGAATATATAACTTGTCGGTTGCAATACATCCATCAGGTGAAGATATTTTAACCGTATAAGTGATTTCACTCGCTGAACTGATTGGATTGGGAATGCTATCATTATTCAGACCTGTTGCAGGAGTCCATTTGTAAGATAATTTTCCGCTGCCGGTATAGTTAGTTTTAAGATTGCTTATGGAGGTCAGTCCACCGCAAATGGCTGTCTGGTCTGATCCTGCATCAACTGATAACGGATTTACAAGAACATGGACACTGTCGATTCCTTTACAACCGTTTGGTGTTGAAACTGTCACAATAAATTTCCCTGCTTTATTAATAAATACTGTTGGATTCTGTATGGTGTCGTTATTTAGTACTGTGGATGGCGACCAATGATATTTCAGTGTACCATTACCTGTATAATTTGAAAATACATTATCCAGTTGGGCAATTCCGCCGCAAATAATAGTTTTGTCTTCACCTGCCTCCGCAATTAAAGGTGAAACAAAAACGGTTAAACTGTCATTTGTATGACAGCCGTTAGGAGTGGTGACTGTTACAAAAAAGTTTGTATTTTGAATAATAGTAGCAGTAGGAAATTGCAGAGTATCATTGTTTAATTCAGATGAAGGCGCCCACTTATATTTGAGTTTTCCTGATCCGTTAAAATTTGAAACTACCTGGTTTATTAGTGCTGAACCACCGCATACAATACTTTTATCAATTCCGGCATCAACAGTCAGTGGATTCACAATGACAGAAATATCATCTGTGGCAGTACACCCATTGGATGAAGTGACTGTAACAGTATAGGTGATATTATTTATTGTTGACGAAGAAGGAGCAGGAATTGTATCACGTTTTAATCCGGTTGACGGCGCCCATTTATATTTTAATTGTCCAATGCCAGTATAATTTGTTGTAACACTATCCAACTGAACACTTTCTCCGCAAATAATCGTTTTATCATTTCCGGCATTTGCAGTATAATTATTTACAAAAACAGAAACACTATCTCTTACTTTACACCCTTTGATCGTCGCTTCTACATAATAAGTTTTTGTTGTATTTGGATTTGCAATTGGATTCGCAATATCAATAGCACTTAATCCCTCGGTAGGAGACCAAGAATAAGTATCCGGTGTTATAGGTGCTTTTAAAATTGTACCAAGCCATCCGACAATAAAACCGGTATTTGCATTAATAAAACAAATTGAACTTAATGTAGTTGATGTACCGCTTGGTTGAGCAGACCAGCTTTTTCCTCCATTGATTGTTTTGAGGATCGTACCATCATTACCTGCAATATATCCCACCTCTTTACTGACAAAAAAAACTGAATTTAAAATGGATGTAGAATCGGATGATATTTGAATCCAATCTAAACCTCCATTGATTGTTTTCAAGATACAACCATTCTGACCAACGGCAAAACCGATTTGTCCGTTTATAAAAAATACGGAAGTCAAATATGAAGTAGTTCCACTGGTTTGTTTAATCCATTTTGATCCGCCATTTGTAGTTTTAATGATTACTCCATTATAACCAACAGCATATCCAGTATCTTTATCACTAAAAAAAACTGAACACAGGCGATCAGTAACACCTGTATTTTGAACAACCCAGTTCGTTCCACCGTTAATGGTTTTAAGAATCATACCTGCATCGCATGCAATATATCCTGTATTTAAATCAGTGAAAGTGATTGAATATAAAAATTTATTCGTTCCACTTGAAAGAGAATTCCAACTGTTTCCTCCATCTATCGTTTTCATAATATTTCCCCATTCTCCAACAATATAACCTGTAGATCCATTATTGAAGAATGAGTTTGTTATATTAAAAGGATTATAAATGGGCAGGAAATTCCATGCTATACCAGCATCCGTAGTTTTTAGAATTCTTCCGGCACTAACAACATACCCTGTATCAGGAGAAGGAAAATTAACGGATCCAAATCCTTCATCGGTGATATTATTCTGCATGATCCAGCTTGGTTTTAGTTCAAGTTGAGCCGTATTTCCACAGCGAATGGTTTGATCCAAACCCGCTTCAATAAATAATTTGGGAGGATCAGTTAGGAAAATTTTATTTGTGACAGAGCATCCATAACCTGATTCAGAAACAGTGACAGTATATTCACCGGGAGTTAGTCCGGTAATAGTTGCAGATGTATCTTTCGTGTTCCAAGAATAGGAGTATGGTTTTGTTCCGCCTGTAACAATTGCTTTTATTTCACCTGTCGGAGTTCCATTGCATTGAACCGGTTTAGACAATTCAATGAATACGGTCAATGGTTTATTAGTTTGTTTTTCAAATGCACCCATATCAATGCGACAGACTGTGACGCGTGTATTTCCTGTCAGATCCAAAGGATAATAAGGATTGGTTGGATCACCTTTGTCAATACACGGTGATGTGTTTTGTAATGACCAGTCGGCTGATAAACTGGTATATCCTGAACCGCTACCGGAAGAGGGCGATTTGAAGACAGGATTTGAACTTATATTATTCTGATATTTACCGGTAAATATATTTCCGTTTAAACCAAAATCAGCTGAACCACCCTGAATATCATTAAAAGAAAGATCGGGATCAGCGGTTTCAGCAGCAAGAAAAAACTGGGAACCGCTTATGCTGGCTGTATTTCCCCAAATGATACAGTTTCGGATATTAGGACTTCCGTCAGTTCCTAAATTAAATGCACCTCCGTTTTCAGCTTTATTATTAACGATTGTATTGTTGAGAAGATAAATTTCCGAAGAATAATACCCTTTGATTCCACCACCATTAGTCGCAGAATTATTACAGATAAGATTGTTGGAGAAAGTTATTCCATACCCGTCGTACATCAGACCTCCTCCATTTGTGGCGGTGTTATTTGAAATGATGTTATATGACAAGTCCATATGGCATGAAGTTGCTAATGATATATATATTCCTCCGCCTTCATTTGCATTATTATAAGTAATCAAATTTTTAGTTATGATAGGACTTAGACTGTTTGTATAATTATGACAGTATATTCCACCTCCGTTTAATGAATAGTTTCTGGTAATATAACAATTTGATACAATTATTTTAGAATAATTATACATGCACAATGCACCGCCAAGATCGTTGGGGTAAGCTCCACTATATTTTGCATATTGAATTTTACAGAATATTAATTGTGATGTGTCGTTGGTTGATGGGGTGTTATCAAAGCGTATCCCTTTCCATCCTGTGGTAGTATCGGTTGCAGTAAAAGTGATAGAATCGGTTTTAGTTCCTATGGCAAGCAGTTGACCCTGAACCATTAATTTGTATGAACCTTGAAAGTTAATGATTACCCCCGGTTCAATAATAAGTGTTGTACCGTTTGATATTTGCAATGGTCCTTTGACCAGATAAGGGGATCCTATTTTTGTCCATTTTCCGCTAACTGCTCCACCTGGAACAATCGTTTGCGAAGAAACATGTTTGGTCAATCCCAAGAAATGTATGAATAGAAAAAAATATAAAAATGTTGAAAGTTGATTCGTTTTTATCATATTAAAATTATTTGAATATTTAAAATTGTTGTAATTCTGTCAAAGAATATCAATATTATTTGATTTTTTTAATGTGTTAATTTTGTTCATAAAGATAAAAAATAATCCATGAAACTTAAGAAAATAGTTATAATTCAAATTTTGAATGAATTAAAATAATGATTTAACTGAAAATTGTTGGAAACACACGCATTTCTTCCGATTCATAGCGTTGTCAAAGGGATTCTGAATTTTTTGTGTATCATCAAGACACCAACTAAAAGACATTTCGATTAAACAATTTAAAATTTTTCCTCCAATTGTTGATACTTAACTTGGTCATGACTGTTCAGGGAAGGAACAAATAGTTAAAGGTTTTCGGTAAATGAGATAATAGCGGAAACAATAAAGAATCAAACACTTTTTTTAGAGGTATGGCTGAAAACCTTTATAATTCAACTCACAATGATAAAACAGATTTTGTTTTTAATCAAATGAATAAAAAAAAATTGAACGAAATTTTAAGATTCAGATTTTTTTCTTTGACTTAAAATAATAAAAACGATTCCTGCTAAAACAAACGGTATACTTAGTAATTGCCCCATATCCATCAGTAAGGCAGACTCGAAATCAACCTGAACTTCTTTGTAAAACTCAATCAGAAAGCGGGCAGAGAAAAGCAGAATGAGAAATAAACCAAACATAAAATAATTATTTACTTCTTTTCCTTTTCTGTTATAAATAGAATGCAGAATGAAGAATATGATGACATAAGAAACAGCCTCATAAATTTGTGTAGGATGACGTGCAAAATCTTCTTTATTTCTTACAAATACAAATCCCCATGGCATTTCTGTTTGTTTCCCGACAATCTCTGAATTCATCAGATTTCCTATTCTTATAAATGCTCCGGCTAATGGCACCGTAATAGTGACCCTTGCTAAAAGATAATCCAGTTTGTATTCTTTATAATTCCTTGCAAATAAAACCAATGAAAGTACAATGCCGATGGCAGCACCATGACTGGCTAATCCGCCTTCCCATATTTTAATGATCTTCATCGGATGTGCTAAATAATATTCGGGTTCATAAAAAAAACAATGTCCCAGTCGGGCGCCTATAACGGTTCCAAGAAATGCGTATACAGTAAGTTTATCTAAAACATCAATGGAAATATTTTCTTTGTTGAATATTTTGGAAAGAAAATAATATGCCATGAAAAAGCCACTGGCGAATAACAAACCGTACCACCTGATTTCAAGGTTGACAAATGGAATTCTGAAAATTTCAGGACTAACATCCCAGTTGATATAATTGATGAGCATTAACATAGTTGAATTAATTTGATGTATTTGAATACTAATTTTTTTTCTAAGTTATAATTTTTCCGCTAAAAATTTTCCTGTATGGGATTCTTTGCATTTGATCAGGTTTTCAGGAGTTCCTTCAAAGACAAGATTCCCGCCTTGTTCACCGCCACCTGGACCAAGGTCAATGATCCAATCCGCACACTTAATGATTTCCATATTATGTTCAATAATGATCAGTGAATGTCCATTGTCAATCAATGCACAGAATGCTTTATATAGTTTACTGATATCATGAAAATGCAATCCTGTGGAGGGTTCATCAAAAATAAAAAGTGTTGGTTTTTCACTTGCTCCTTTAGAGAGAAAACTTGCAAGTTTGATTCGTTGTGCTTCACCACCACTGAGTGTACTGGACGACTGTCCGAGTTCAACATACCCCATCCCTACATCCTGCAAAGGTTGTAACTTTGATATCAATCGTTTGACTGTATTATTTTTTTCACTTACCTCTCTAAAAAATTCGATTGCCTGATCAACCGTCATATGAAGTATTTCATTGATATCTTTATGATGAAATTTAATATCCAGAATATCCTCTTTGAATTTTTTACCGCCACAATGTTCGCAAACCAGAGTTACATCAGCCATGAACTGCATTGAAACGTGGATCACACCTTCCCCTTCACATTCTTCACATCGTCCTCCGGGTACATTAAACGAAAAATGTCCGGGTTTATAATTTCTGTTTTTTGCCAAGGGCTGATCTGCAAACAATGTACGAATATCATCATATGCTTTGATATAGGTAACCGGATTTGAACGTGATGATCGTCCGATAGGATTCTGATCAACAAATTCAATGTTTTTTATTTTATGAATATCCCCTTCAATTTTTTTATGTAACCCGGGTTTTTCTGATATTGAATCAAATATTTTTTTCAATCCGGTAAATAATGTTTTATTGACCAAGGTTGATTTTCCTGAACCGCTGACACCTGTAACTACAGTCATTATATTTAATGGGAACGTCACATTCAAACTTTTTAGATTATTTTCTCTTGCACCTGTGACAGTAATCTTATATTTCCATGGTTTTCTTTTTACCGGTAAACTTATTTTTTTAAGTCCTGTGAGATATTGTGCAGTAAGACTTTCATTGTTTTGTAACAAATCATTGTATTTTCCTGAAAACATAACCTGTCCGCCATTTCTTCCTGCTTCAGGTCCGATGTCAATCAGGTGATCGGCTGCTTTGATAATGGTTTCGTCATGCTCAACCACAATAACGGTATTTCCCAGATCGCGTAGTTTCTTTAATACATCCAATAAACGATCAACATCTTTTGCATGAAGTCCAACAGTCGGTTCATCCAGAATATACATGGAGCCAACCAGACTGCTACCCAACGAATTGGCAAGACTAATGCGTTGGGATTCACCTCCTGAAAGAGTAGAGGAGAGACGATTCAACGTGAGATATCCAAGTCCAACGTCTTCAAGATATTTTAATCGGGTGATGATTTCAGTTAAAATTCTTTCTCCGATTTTCCGATCATATTCATTTAAATTTAATTCTTGAAAAAAATTCAGAATAGATGAAATAGGTGTCAATACTAATTTTTGAATAGAGCTGCCGCCAATTTTAACATACCCTGCGTCTTTTCTTAATCGGGTACCTTTACAATCAGGGCAACTCGTTTTACCTCGGTAACGTGCAAGCATCACGCGGTATTGAATTTTATAAGTTTGTGTTTCGACCCATTTGAAAAAATCATTTATACCCCCAAAGAAACTGTTTCCAACCCATAAAAGTTTTTGTTGTTCTTCGCTTAAGTCACAATATGGTTTATGAATCGGAAAATCAAATTTATGTGCATGCTTAATCAACTCATCTTTCCATTCACTCATTTTCTCACCACGCCAGCAAAGAACAGCGTCTTCATAAACAGAGAGTGTTTTGTCCGGTATCACTGTATCTTCATCAATCCCAATAATACTTCCGAACCCTTCACAGGTTTTACAAGCGCCATAAGGATTATTAAAGCTGAAAAAATTTTCAGATGGTTTTACAAAGGTCATTCCATCCAATTCAAATTTATTTGAGAATTCGTTTATTTTTGAATTGTTTTCGTAAAATTCTTCAACCATGCAAATACCGTTTCCTTCAAGGAAGGAAGTATGTACTGAATCCACCAACCTGTTTTTCAGATCAGCGTCATGGTATGTCACCAGCCGGTCAATGACCAGAAAGAGTAAATCAGATGGATCAACTTTTTCTTTTCCTGTAATTATATCTTCAATTTCTATCGTTATTTTATTACAAAGAATTTTCGAGAATCCCTGTTGTAAAAGAATTTTTAACTGATCCGATAATTTTGTATTTGCTTTTCTGTTCAACGGAACATTAATCATCAATCGAGTGTTTTCTTTCAATGATAAAATGTAATCTACAACATCCGTTACTGAATGGCGTTTTACGATTCTGCCTGAAATAGGGGAGTAGGTGTTGCCTATACGGGCAAAAAGGAGTTTGATGTATTCATAAATTTCTGTGGCAGTACCGACTGTTGATCTTGGATTTCGGTTATTGACACGTTGTTCTATGGCAATGGCAGGAGCTATGCCTTCAATCATATCCACTTCGGGCTTGTCAATTTTTCCGAGAAATTGTCGTGCATACGAACTCAGACTTTCAATATATCTTCGTTGACCTTCGGCATATAATGTATCAAAAGCCAGTGAAGATTTTCCGGAACCGGATAAACCGGTGATCACCACCAGTTTGTTTTTAGGGATAGCCACATTGATATTCTTCAGATTGTGAAGATGTGCTCCTTTGATAATGATATATTTTCGGAAATCAAGTTGTTCTGAAACCTGCTCGGACATAAATTGATTTTTGCTTCAAAAAAATGAAAATGCAAAATTAATAGTTTTATGATTAGGAATAACGCAGGGGTTAATAATATTCTTATGGAATCATTATCTTCTTACCACTTTTGAGCATAGTTTTAACGGTGATATTATTTGCCTGACAAATGGCGTTAACTGTGATGTGATTTTTTTTAGCTATTGCACTCAAGGTGTCTCCCTGTTTGATGACATAAAATTTTACAGGTTTTTTAGGTTTAACGATTGTTGTCTGTTTTTTAACAGTTGAGTTAATATGAATGGAATCATTAGATTTGGCAGAGTCTTTTGGATTTGTTAGTGGTTGTCTTCCGTTGATGAACAAACTTTTATATGGAATGTCATCAGATAATTTATGATGATCGTAATCTATAAATGTTAATGGGTCAAATGCTCTATCGTGGTAACGTGATTCAAAATGCAGGTGTGGACTGGTCGCTCTGCCGGTCATACCGCCTAATCCAATGAGATCGCCTGATTTGACATATTGATTTTCTTTAACTTTGATTTTGGAAAGATGTGCATACCATGTTTCTAAACCATTGGGATGACGGATGATCACCATGTTGCCATATCCTCTGTTGTGATACTGTGCATATCTGACCTTGCCGTCAAATGCAGCAATCACACTGTCACCCATTTTTAATCCAATATCTAAGCCCGAATGATGACTCTCAACGCCTCTGTAAAATTTTCCGATGCGCGGCATGGTGAAATTATCAGGATTTACAGTAGTTAAGTCAAAATTATAATAATCATTGCTTCTGCCTCTTTCGTTCAGGTATGCAAAAATATCTTTTGTTTCCCAGTGTGAATTGTATTCTTCAATGGTGTCTTTTTTAAATTGCGGGTCATCCATGAAAAACCAACGATTATTAGAGAACAGAACAACTTTCTTATTGTTGTGTTCAATGGTATCTATGGGATAAAATGCATTTTGGCTATTAACTGATTTTGTTAAGCAGCAAAATAAAATGGAAATAATGATTGATCGAAAAAACATTTTAAAATATTGAACAGCAAAAATAATTTATTTATTCGTGAAACTCAAATTTCAAGAACAAAGCGATTTGAAATTTGTAAGTTGAACGAATCCCGATAGCGGAGCGTATCGGGATAAATGGATGAATAATTCACCGCTTGAATCGAGGACATTCATTTTTATTAATAGAAATCAATTATTATATTTAAAAATTATAAATATGTTTAAGTGAATTATTTTTTTAATAAATCTCGAATTTCTGTCAGTAATACTTCTTCTTTTGAAGGAGCAGGTGATTCAACAGGTTTGACGTCTTCTTTCTTCTTCATTCTATTCATTCCTTTTACCATCATGAAAACACAAAAGGCAACAATAATGAAATCAATGATCGCCTGAATGAATTTACCGATATTTAATGTGACAATTTTAGCCGTATCATGTCCAGCAGCATCATGAATCGTTTTGCTCATGTTGATGGTGATGTCCGCAAAGTTGGCATTACTCAATAGAAAACCTATTGGAGGCATAAGCACATCTGCCACCATGGATGTTACGATTTTTTGAAAAGCTGCACCAATGATAATACCAACGGCAAGGTCAATCACATTGCCCCGCATGGCAAATTCACGGAATTCTTTGAAGATTTTCATAGATGTAAGTTTTGGTTAATTATTTATTGTGGTTGCAGGTATAAAGATAAACTATTTTTATTTTTTCTCATGAAATGTATCTATATTTTTAATTGGCTAAACGAAATAATTTGTGGTAGATTAACAATCTAAATACTTGACTTTGCTTAAAATATTATTATATTTGTCATACATCAAATAAATATCTCACTCGTTCTTTGAAATAAATTTTTAAAATAAAAGCGTTAGCTTTTATTCTTGATTTCGAAAACTGGTAATTTTTTAATAACACAAGAATAATAAGTGAGCCGCGCCGATAGGCGTGGGCTGTACTTATTTGTGTTATGGGTATACCAGTACCTCGAAATCAGATAAGGTTGCAGTTCCACGCTTTTTTATTTTATTAACGCTGCTTTTGGAGCTGGTGTGGCGAATAAAAATTAAAAAATATGAAATTAATTCTACTACTTTTTAGTAAAAAAAACAAAATCATTTTTATTTTTGGGATGTTGCTAATTTGCTTTATTTATCAGTTAGATGCTCAAACAAAGCATTATTCAACATACGGAAGCACAAGAACAGAACCAACAATAACTTGTGTAAGTGAAGGAAGCAAGCATAATTTTGAAGTTGATAAAATAACTGCTAATAAAAATACAGAATGGTATTTAGATGGAGGTTATACAGGCGAACCATATAATGATTGGTCAGGAGTATTAGCTAATGATCCAGATCAGACTTTTACAGTAAATTCGAATTGTAAAATTGAAGCTGTTGTTTATGATAATAATTGGAAATTTATAGAAAGGCATATTTGGAATGTTACTGTAGCAATTACACCTTCCACTCCTTCTGGGGTGGATGCTTCTGATGGTACTTATTGTGATAAAGTAGTTGTTACTTGGAATAGTGCAAGTAATGCAACAAGCTATGATGTTTATAGAAGTAGTACTTTTTTAGGAAATACAACTTCAACTTCATATACTGATAATAATGTGACTATTCCGGACTATACTGTGCCACCCATTCCGGATGAAAGTGTGCCACCTA